>CABKMN010000004.1 GCA_902373525.1 uncultured Bilophila sp.
CGGCGGGCTGGGCCGCAGGACGCGCCTGCCTGGGATCGGGCTTGCTTCCCGGAACGGCGTTCGCGGCGGCCTGAGGCTGCTTGAGGTCGGTCATGAACGTGAGTTCTTCCGGCTTCAGGATGCCCTTGGCTTCCTTGGCCTCATCGGGCTGCCCCTCAGGAGGCGGCAGCAGACGGGCCAGTTCCGGCATCTTCTTCTCGGGGTTATAGCCCCTCCCCACAATGACGCCGAAGGCAAAAATCCAGCCGATGGCGATGATCATGATGATCCCGCCCGTGATCAGGCCGGAAAAGCTCAGGCTGATCGTATACTTCCGGCTGGACAACTTTTTTTCGCCGTTATCGCCTCCGGAGGAACGCGACGAGGAGCGACTGGAAAAGGGCATCAGAGACATGTTCTATCCTGCTGTCTGGGGCGTCGCGGAAGCCGGAACGGAAGGGCCCCGCCCAAAGGACAGGGCCCGTCTCGCAATGCGGCTACATGCTCTCGGGAGCACTGACGCCAAGAAGTTCAAGGCCGTTTTTAACCACCTGCCCCACGGAGCGGAGCAGCGCCAGACGCGCGAGCGCCAAGGCGGGATCGCCCGCCTGAAGGACGGGATGCTTCGCGTAGTAGCTGTGCAGCATCCCGGCGAGTTCCATCAGATAGTAGCTGACGTGGTGGGGCGCAAGCGCAAGTGCCGCTCCCTTCGCCACATCCTCGAACCGATCAAGAAAACGCAACAGGGCCAAGTCTTCGGCCTCGGAAAGCGGCGCCAGCAAGGCCAAATCCGTCTTTTCCGGCAACGTGAGCCCGGCCTCGGCGGCCTTCCGCAGCACGGACCGCACGCGGGCGTGCGCGTACTGGACATAGTACACCGGATTGTCCATGGAACGCTGCTTCACCAGAGCGAGGTCGAAATCCAGATGGCTGTCGCTCTTGCGGGACAGGAACATAAACCGGGCGGCGTCCACCCCCACTTCCTTGACCACGTCGGCCAGCGTTTCGAACTGCCCCGCGCGGGTGGACATGGCGACCTGCGCCCCGTTCTCCAGCAGGTTGACGAGCTGGATGAGGACCACATCGAGATCGTCGGCCTTCCGGCCCACGGCCTGCACGGCGGCCCGCATCCGGGGCACATAGCCGTGGTGGTCCGCGCCCCAGACGTCGACCACGCGATCGAAGCCGCGCAGGTACTTGTCGTCATGGTACGCAATGTCCGACGCGAAATAGGTCAGGGAACCGTCCGACTTGCGGAGTACGCGGTCCTTGTCGTCGCCGAAATCGGTGGTCCGGAACCACAGCGCCCCGTCCTTTTCAAAGGAAAGACCGGCCTTCTTCAGACGTTCGAAGGTTTCCTCCACGGCACCGCGATCCACGAGCGAACGCTCGGAGAACCACACCTGATGTTCCACACGGAATTCGCGCAGGTCGGCCTTGATGCCGTCGAGAATGGTCCGCATGCCGTAGGCGAAGCATTTCTGCTGCCCTTCCGCATCGGAAAGCGAAACCAGGTCTGGTTCTTTTTCCATCATCTCCCGCGCGATATCAATGATATAGGCGCCCCGATAGTAATCTTCGGGCCACTCCACCGGCAACCCGGCCAATTCCTTGGCCCGCAGCCAGATGGAAAGGCCGAGCAGACGCATCTGGCGTCCGGCGTCGTTGATGTAGTATTCGGTGGTCACGTCGTACCCGGCGAAACGCAGGATACGGGCCAGCGTATCGCCCACGGCGGCCCCGCGGCCATGCCCGATGTGCAGCGGGCCGGTGGGGTTGGCGGACACGTACTCGACCTGCACCCTGCAGCCGTCGCCCACGGAGGACTTCCCGAAACCGTCGGCGGCGGCATCGACGCGCAGCACGGTTTCACGCCAGAAATCGGGGCTGAAGGTGACGTTCAGGAAACCGGGCCCGGCGACTTCGACCGCCGCGAGGGAAGCGTCCTGAAGGCGCAGAGCCTCGGCCATCTTCGCGGCCAGCTCGCGGGGAGGCATCCCGGCGGCCTTGGCCGAAACCAGCGCGAGGTTGGACGCCAAGTCCCCGTGTTTGGGGTCTTTGGACGGTTCGATGACGGCCTTGTCCGGCCAGGGAAGGTTCATATCTTTCAGTACAGCTCTGAATGAAGCCTCAAGATGCTGTTCGGCGCGCATGAAAATACCTCGAATCGGAACGGTTAATAAAGAGAGACGTAAAGCGGATATTCTACCGCAACAGTCGCAAAAGTAAAGTAAGCATACCGGGCGGCTTCCCGCCGCCCCTCGGGACCACGGCGCAAGCCGCCGGAGCGTCTCGCCTTTACGCGCGGAAAGGCAATGCAACAGGCGGATCGATCCGCCCGGCGCAATGCTGCCGGGGGCTGCCTCAAGCTTCGCTCTCGACGGGGATGGGTCTTTGAAAGATGAAACGTTTCGGAGAGAAACGGCTCTAGGAACGCTTTTGCAGCCGCCTGTTGGTCAGCCGGGTGGGCATGGCGGCGGAGGGGTCCTCCGGCCACGGGTGCTTGGGATAACGGCCCCGCATCTCGGCCCTGACGGCCTGATACCCGTTTTTCCAGAACCCTTTGAGGTCCCGCGTGATCTGCAACGGCCTTCCCGCCGGGGACAGGAGGTGCACCAGTACGGGCACTCTGCCGCCCGCCACGGAGGGAGACGCCTGCATGCCGAAGAGTTCCTGCAATTTGACGGCGAGCACGGGAACGACGCCTTCCGCCGTGCATTCGTAGCGCAGCCGCACGGACGATCCCGAAGGAACGCCCATGTGCGTGGGCGCGGCGTCCTCAAGCGCACGCTGCCGGTTCCACGGAAGCAGCGCGTGCAGGGCCGACGCCAGATCGATCCGGGAAAACTGGGAGCGCCGGGATATTCCCTGTACAAAGGGCTCAAGCCACTCGTCCAGTTCCCGCAACAACGCTTCGTCGGACACGTCGGGCCAGCCGCCGTCGGGGTCCGCGTCCCGCACAAGCCGCACACGCAAACGCCACTGCTCCAGCTCCTCCGTCCACGGAAGGCACCCCAGCCCGAGACTCCGGATGCCCTCCAGAACGGCCCGTGCCGTACGTTCCGCAAGCCCTTTGCCCCCAAGGGGACGTTCCTCAACGACAAACGCGCCGAGGCCGACACGCCTGCGGGCCTGCACGGCCTCTTCGCGCGGGTCCCAGACGACTTCTTCCGTTTCCCGGAAACGCGACTGGAACAGCGCGGTAACGGTTTCCAGCGAAAGCGGCGCGGCCTGCCAGATACGGGCATTGCCCGAACCGCCGTTCACGGCCCCGATTGCCAGCACCTCTTCCTCCGCCAGCGGATCGTCCGGCTCAAGAAAGCCGCCGCGCCCGCTGACCATACGAAAACTGCCCTTGCCGCGTTTCTGGGCAAGCCGATCCGGATAGGCCAGCGCAAGCAGCACCCCGGCCTGTTCCGCCTCGTCCACCGTGAATCCCGGAGCCGTTTTCGGCAAGGACGCCGCCGCCAACGAAGCCTGACGCGCTATCTGGCGGGCGGATTCCCGGATGCGGGCTCCGGCGCCCCCGCGTTCCAGCAACGCCAGACGGGGTCGAATATCCGCATCCCGCGACCGCAGGGGATCGCGTTCCCCGGCCATCGCCGCCAGCAGGCACGCCGGGCTTTCCAGACCGAGCGCCCCGGCTGACAAGACCATATGCGCGAGCCGGGGATGCAGCGGAAGCCGGGCCATAGCCCGTCCACGGGCGGTCATGCGACCCGCCGCGTCCACGGCCTCCAAATCCCTCAGCAGGGGAAGCGCCTGCGCTACGGCCTCCTTCGGAGGCTCGTCCAGCCAACAGAGGCTGGAAGGCTGGCCGACGCCCCATACGGCAAGCTCCAGACACAGCGGAGCCATGTCCGCATCCAGTATTTCCGGGCGGGCGTGCGCGCTCATGGCGATTTCCTCTCCCTGATGCCACAGCCGGTAGCAGACTCCCGCCTCCGTACGTCCCGCCCTGCCCCGGCGCTGATCCGCGCTCGCCAGCGAAACCCGTTCCGTAACGAGGCGCGACATGCCGGTCCCCGCGTCGAAACGCACCGTGCGGGCCAGCCCCGAATCGATCACCACCCGGACGCCCTCAATGGTCAGGCTCGTTTCGGCAATGGAGGTCGCCAGCACGATCTTCCGCTGCGGTTCCCGGACCGGAGCGATGGCGGCGTCCTGCTCCGCAGCGGGAAGATCGCCGTACAGCGGGCAGACGGAAACCGTCCCGGACCGCACATCGTGAAGCAACGCTTCAACTTTGCGGATTTCTCCGGCTCCCGGCAGGAAGACCAGCAGGCTTCCGGGCTCCTCACGCAAGGCGCGGCGCACCACGTCCGCCACCCACGTTTCCACGGGCATGTCGGGACGCGGCGGCGGGCTGTACCGGGTTTCCACGGGCCATACCCTGCCTTCGCTCCGCAGGACCGGGACCGGTTCGGCGGCATCCCGTTCCAGCAACCGAAGCAGCGGCCCGGCGTCCAGCGTGGCGGACATGACGAGCAGCCGCAGATCGTCGCGCAGTCCCTGCTGGCAATCCAAAGCGAGGGCAAGCCCCAAGTCGGCGTTGAGACTGCGCTCATGGAATTCGTCAAAGATGAGACAACCGATCCCCCGCAGTTCGGGATCGTCCTGCAAGAGGCGGGTCAGTACGCCCTCCGTGACCACCGTGATCCGGGTGGCGGCGCTTACCCGGCTCTCCAGCCGCACGCGGTAGCCGACCGTCTGGCCGACCTTTTCACCGAGCAGGGCGGCCATGTACCGGGCGGCGTTCCGGGCGGCCATACGCCGGGGCTCAAGCATCAGGATACCGTTTCCGGCGAGCCAGTCCGCACCGAGCAGGGCCAGCGGCACCCGCGTGGTCTTGCCAGCGCCGGGGGCGGCCTCAAGAATGCAGCGCGTACCGGAGGAGAGCGCCGCATGCAGCTCCGGCAACAAGGCCTCAATGGGCAGGGAAGTGTGATTGGGCATGCGCTTCCCTAGCACGAATCCCCCGCAGCGGAAAGACGGCTCCGCCAGCTTTTCCTTGAAGCCGGGCCGCGCCTGATCTATCGTGCGGATGCGTCCGCCCCGGCACATGAGGGCGGCATCCATGCAACCATTACCTTTTTCTGGAGAACGATATGTCCCTTATGGAAGCGCCGGAACGCAACCTTGCCTTTGATCTGGTCCGTGTCACCGAAGCCGCCGCGCTGGCGTCCGCCCGCTGGCTCGGGCGCGGCGACAAAAATTCGGGCGACGGCGCCGCCGTGGACGCCATGCGTCTGTCCTTCAATTCCCTGCCCATCGACGGCAAGGTCATCATCGGCGAAGGTGAAAAGGACGAAGCGCCCATGCTTTACAACGGCGAAGTGATCGGCATGGGGACCGGCCCCGCCCTCGACATCGCCGTCGATCCGGTCGAAGGGACCAACCTGCTGGCCTATGGGC
Source organism: uncultured Bilophila sp. (assembly GCA_902373525.1). Lineage (GTDB taxonomy): Bacteria > Desulfobacterota > Desulfovibrionia > Desulfovibrionales > Desulfovibrionaceae > Bilophila. The sequence goes on from CABKMN010000004.1 coordinate 5,395, forward strand.
GTCCCAACGCCATCGCCGTGGTCGGCGCCGCGCCCGCGGGCAGCATGTACAACCCCGGCCCCAGCTTCTACATGCAGAAGCTGGTCGTGGGGCAGGCCGCCCGCGACGTCATCGATCTCGACGCGCCCGTCCACGTCAACCTCCGGCTCATCGCCAAGGCGCTCGGCAAGGACACCAACGACCTCGTGGTGTTCGTGCTCGACAAGCCCCGCCACCAGAAACTGATTCAGGAAATCCGCTCCGTGGGCGCGCGCATCCAGCTCCACACCGACGGCGACGTCGCGGGCGCGCTGATGGCCGTCGACCAGCGTTCCGAAGTGGACGTCATGATGGGTACCGGCGGAACCCCCGAGGGCGTGCTCGCCGCCTGCGCCATCAAGGGCGCCGGCGGGGCCATGCTGGCCCGCCTCGATCCGCAGTCCGAAGCCGAGCGCGTCGCCATCGAAAAGGCGGGGATCGACCTCTCGCAGGTGCTTGACGCCGACACGCTGGTGCAGGGCGACGACGTGTTCTTCGCCGCCACCGGCATCTCCGGCGGCACCTTCCTGCGCGGCGTCCAGTTCTCCGGTCAGGGCGCCGTCACCCATTCCATGATCATCCGCAGCAAGACCGGCACGATGCGCTACATCGAATCGCATCACAACTGGAACAAGCTCATGCAGATCAGCTCCATCAAGTACGATTGATGCTCCCCCGGCGGCGGGAAAACCCGCCGCCGTCACCTCCTCACCAAGCGACGTGCCTATGAATGTCCTTTCCCGTCTGGCCCTTTCCGGCCTTCTGCTCCTGCTGTTCTCTCTCCCCGCCCTTGCGGACGGCCTGTACCAGCAGCCTCCGTTCACGGAAACGGAGCTCAACCAGTTCATCGACACGCTCCCCCGCTTCCGGGAATGGGTCAAGGCCAACAAGGAAAAGACCCACCCCATCGTCAACGACAACGGGGAACCCGACATGCTGTATTCGGAAGCGGCCGCGGAGACGGTCCGGGCCGCGGGCTGGAAACCGGAACGCTTCTTCTGCGTCATGGGCCGTGCGGCGGCCGCCGTGGCGATCATCCAGCAGGGCAACGCGATCACCAAGACGCCGCCCATCGACATGCCCAACGTCAGCGACGACGAACTCGACCTCGTCCGGCGTCATCTCCCTACCCTGCTCAAAGCCGTCAATCAGACCCCAACCCCCAAAAAGTAGAGGTCAATCATGTCCACTCTCCCCACCGCCATTCTTTTCCCCGGTCAGGGTTCGCAGGAACCCGGCATGGGGCGCGACATCGCAGAGGCGTCCAACGACGCCATGGAACTCTGGAAAAAAGCCGAACGGATCAGCGGACTGCCCCTGCGCGCCGTCTACTGGGAAAGCGAAGACGCGGCGCTCATGGCCGACACCAGACACCTCCAGCCCGCGCTGACGGTCGTCGACGTCACGCTCTGGCAGGCCCTCGCCTCCAAGCTGACGCCAACCTGCGCCGCCGGGCACAGCCTCGGCGAATACAGCGCGCTCGCGGCGGCGGGCGTCCTGTCTCCCGAAGCCACGCTGGAACTGGTGAGCCTGCGCGGCAAGCTCATGGCCGAAGCCGACCCCGACGGTCGGGGCGCGATGGCGGCCATCCTCAAGCTCAACCGCGAAACCGTGGCCGAAATCGCCAGTGCGGCGGCGGAAGCCACCGGCGAAACGCTCATCGTCGCCAACCACAACACCCCCGCCCAGTTCGTCATCAGCGGAACCAAGGCCGCCGTGGAGGCCGCCCTGCCTCTCGTCAAGGAAAAGAAGGGCCGCGCCGTCCCCCTGCCCGTCAGCGGCGCGTTCCACAGCCCGCTGATGCAGACCGCCGCAAAGGAACTCGCCAAGGCCCTCAAAGGCATGACCTGGTCCCGGCCCCGCTTCCCCGTGTACAGCAACGTGACCGGCAAGGCCGTGACCGACGGAGAAAGCCTGCACGAACTCGCCGCCGTCCAGATGGTTTCCTCGGTGCTGTGGATCGATACGATCGCCAACCAGTGGCGCGACGGCGTCCGTTCGTGGATCGAAGTCGGCCCCAAGGGCACCCTGTCCCGCATGGTCAAGCCCATCCTCGACGCCGTCCCGGTTGAGGAAGAGGTGGACATCCGCGCGGTGGGCTCGCTGGAAGCCGTGCGCGAGTTCGCGTAGCCGCCTTCCCTCGGCACCGCCGCACCGGGACATCCCGTCCCGTCGCCACCGACGCCCCAAACAAAGCCTCCCGAAACGACGTCGTCGTTCGGGAGGCTTTCAGTAAATGCTGCGGACTCCGCGTCAGCGGGTCAGCTTGCGGAACTTCAGGCGGTGCGGCTGATCCGCATCCTTGCCGAGACGCTTTTTGCGGTCGGCTTCGTATTCCGAATAGTTTCCGTCAAAGAACACCACCGAGGAATCGCCTTCGAACGCCAGAATGTGCGTGGCGATGCGGTCGAGGAACCAGCGGTCGTGGCTGACCACAAGGACGCAGCCCGCAAAGTTCTCCAGCCCGTCTTCAAGCGCGCGCATGGTGTTGACGTCGATGTCGTTGGTCGGTTCGTCGAGCAGGATGACGTTGGCCCCGGACTTGAGCATCCGGGCCGTATGCACGCGGTTCCGTTCGCCGCCGGAAAGCACGTCCACCTTCTTCTGCTGATCGGACCCCGTAAAGTTGAAACGGGAGCAGTACGCGCGGGCGTTGATTTCCCGGTTGCCGAGCTTGATCGTTTCCGCGCCGTCGCTGATCAGCTCGTAGACCGTCTTGCCGGGCGTCAGGGATTCGCGCTGCTGGTCCACGTAGGCGAACTTGACGGTATCGCCCACGGTCAGCGTGCCCGTATCCGGCTTTTCCAGCCCCACGAGCATCTTGAAGAGCGTGGTCTTGCCCGCGCCGTTGGGGCCGATGATGCCGACGATGGCGCCGGCGGGAATGATGAAGTTCACGTCCTCCATCAGGGTCTTGTCGCCGAGCGTCTTGCCGACGCCCACGGCCTCGATGACCTTCTTGCCCAGACGGGGACCGGCGGGAATGTAGATTTCCAGTTCGGGAGCGCGTTTTTCGCTTTCATGGCTGAGCATGGCCTCGTAGGCGTTGATGCGCGCCTTGCCCTTGGCATGGCGGCCCTTGGGGGACATGCGAATCCATTCCAGCTCGCGGGCGAGGGTCTTGCGGCGTTCGTCCTCGCTCTTGTCTTCCTGTTCGAGGCGTTTTTCCTTCTGCTCCAGCCACGAGGAATAGTTGCCCTTCCACGGAATGCCCCGGCCTCGATCCAGTTCCAGAATCCAGCCCGCCACGTTGTCGAGGAAATAACGGTCGTGGGTGACGGCGATAACGGTTCCCGGGAACGTCTGGAGATACCGTTCCAGCCACGCCACGGATTCCGCATCCAGATGGTTGGTGGGTTCGTCGAGCAGCAGGATGTCGGGATTCTGCAACAGCAGACGGCACAGCGCCACACGGCGCTTCTCGCCGCCGGAAATGATGGAAACCGGAGTGTCGCCGGGCGGGCAACGCAGCGCGTCCATCGCCATTTCCAGCTTGGAGTCGAGGTCCCACGCGCCTTTGGCGTCCATGAGCTCCTGCACCTGCCCCTGACGCTCGATAAGCTTGTCCATCTCGTCCGGTTCCATGGGCTCGGCGAACTTGGCGTTGATCGCTTCGAATTCCTTGACGAGATCGACGAGTTCCTTGGCGCCTTCCTCCACGACCTCGCGGACGGTCCGCGTTTCGTTCGCCAGCGGTTCCTGCTCCAGATACCCGATGGTGTAGCCCGGAGCGAGCACCGTCTTGCCTTCAAAGGACTGATCCACACCGGCAAGAATCTTCAACAGGGAAGACTTGCCCGCGCCGTTCAGGCCGAGGACGCCGATCTTGGCCCCGTAGAAATAGGAAAGGGAAATATCTTTCAACACTTCACGCTGTCCATGCCGTTTGGACACGCGGATCATGGAGTAAATAATCTTGTCGGGTTCGTTGCTCATGAAATCTCCTTGTCAAAAAGAACTCGCCAAAACGGCGTTGCGGAACGGCGCCTGAAGACACATCGTGTCTATGTTACCGACAGAAAAAATTTTGTCCAGAGGGAACCTTGCCGCCGCCGTGCGCCGTCCTCCGCCATCGGGCGGGTACGTCCCCATCCCCTTGCGTGCGGCATTGAAACACGGTAATGGGGGGCATTCCCTTTCCCGAAGTCCGACGGAAACGCCGTCAAAAGAGGAGCCTCATGAGCAGCACACCCGATGAAATAACCATCGAATACGAAGAATCCGGACAGATACTCATCAAGGAGCTGGACAAGGTGATCCTCTCCAAGGGCGCATGGACGACCATCCTGTTCCGCTATCAGGAACTGGACACGGAAACCGGCGGCTACGGCCCGGACAAGTACGCCATCCGGCGTTACCAGAAATCCGGCGGAGAATACCGCCAGAAATCCAAATTCAACATTTCCAGCGCGGAACAGGCCCGCAAGATCGTGGACGCCCTTTCCGGCTGGCTTGCGGACGTTTGATGCGCGGTTACGCCAGAATCTTTTCGGCCGTCCTCGTGGCGGCCTTTTTCGTCCTGCACACGGCCGCCGCACCGGCGGCTCCCGGTTTTTCCGCCACCGTGCGGCAGTGCATCGACGGCGATACCGTCGTGCTCGACACCGGGCAGCGCGTGCGCCTCGCCGGGGTCGATACGCCTGAAAAGGGGTCCAAGGGCACGCCTCCCCAATATTATGCCCGGGAAGCGCAACGGTTCACCGCCGAACGGACGCAGGGACGGGAAGTCCGGGTCCTGCCGCTTTCCGGCGCCTCGACGGACCGGTACAAGCGGCTCGTCGCCGAACTCGTGCTGCCTTCCGGGGAATCCCTGAACGAACGTCTGCTCCGGGAAGGCATGGGGTCCTTCTATGCCCACAAGGACCTGCCCGCTCAGCTCGTCAACCGGCTGACGGCGGCGCAAAAGGAGGCGCTGGACACCCGCGCGGGGTGCTGGAAACACGTCCTGAGCCTGCCGGAGGCCCATGCCGTCTATGTCGGCAACCGGAACAGCAAGCGGTTCTTCTCGCTCGGCTGTCTCCGCGACGCTCGGGTGACGAAACGCAATCAGGTGCGCTTCGCGAATCTCGAAGCCGCCTTCCGGGCCGGGTACGCCCCCGCGCGGCCTTGCGGCATCTGGCCCGAAGCCGAGTAAGGGGCTTCCCTGCGCTTCGCCAAAAGGATACTCTTCCCGCAGGAATACAGAAACGTGTGGAGGCAGACATGTGGAACGCCGAAACAGCCAGACACCTGCATGACTGGTATGCGACGCCGGAAGGGACCTACGCCATCGCTCAGGAAAACCGTCTCTTCCAGCAACTGATTTCCCAATGGCCCCGCCGCGGGCATACCCTGCTGGACATAGGATGCGGCGCGGGCATCTTTCTCGAAATGCTCTGGCATTACGGATTCGACGTCACCGGGCTCGATACCGGCGCCGAACTGCTGGACATGGCCCGCGAACGTCTGGGGAACAGAGCCGAATTCCAGCTCGGCCAACCGGAACATCTGCCTTTCGACGACAACCAGTTCGACTATGTGGCCCTGCTCACCGTTCTGGAGTACGTCGAGAATCCGGAACAGGTGCTCCGGGAAGCCATCCGCGTGTCGTACAGAGGCGTCATCGTCGGATTCATGAACGCCTGTTCGCTGTACCAGATACAGCGCATGCTGCACAGGCCCTCGCTGGAATTCCGGCACAGGGCCCACAACATGACGCTGTGGAAACTGGCGCGCATGGTCCGCCGGTTATGCCCCGAGGGAACCATCCACGCCCGCTCGGTGCTGCTCGGACCGCCCCCCACATGGAAAAGAAAAGGCGTTTGGGAGCGCATCAACAGTTTCCAGACCTCCCTCCCCTTCGGAGGGTACCTCGGCGCCTGCATCGATACCCAGCCGCGGGTCCCCATGACCCCGCTCCTGCTCCGCGCCAAGGAACGGGCCCTCAACCTCTGTTCGGGGCTCCAGCCGGAGGCGAACCGGGAAGCCGCTTCCCGGTCGCAGGAAACGCCCCTGTAACCCGTCACAAAGAAGCCTTTCCGAGTTTGGACGAAGGGATCGCAGCCCCCCTGAAGCCGTCACTCTGTGAAGCCGTCATAAAAAAGGAGGCGGAAAACTCCACCTCCCGTCGTATGCATGAAGAAACGCCCGGTTCCCGGAACGGCTATTCGTCGCCCCCGGTCTTTTCGGGCAGTTTCCCGGCGCGTCTCAGGAACTCGTCACGGCAGTCATAACTGCAAAAACGGTGCACCGTGCTCCCGTCCCGGACGGTGATGTTGCTGTCGGCATCGATATAGGCGCCGCAGACGGGGTCCTTCACCATATCGCCGGTCGCGACGAGGTGCTCCTTTTCCTTCTTGCTGTCCTCACCGCTCTTTTTGCGGTCGTTCATGAACATGCGATACAGCACATACCCCACAAGCGCGAGGATCAACCATTTCCACATGGTGCAACTCCAGCATTGCCGTTACTGGCGGATGCGGTTCCCTTCCACGGCATGAGCGAGGGAACGCAACACCTCTCCGGGGGTACGCCCATCGGAAAGGAGCAGATTCGGTTCGATGTCCCGCAGGGGCACGAGCACGAAGGCCCGTTCCAGCATGCGCGGGTGCGGCAGAGTCAGATGCGGCGTATCCCGGCGTTCCCGATCGAAAAGGAGCAGGTCCAGATCGATGACGCGCGGGCCAAAACGCACCACGGGATTTTCCGGGGTGTCCCGGACACGCCCCAGCCTCTTTTCCACATCAAGAAGCATATCCAAAAAATCGGGGGCTGTCATGTCCGAAGCGCAGGATACCTTGAGAACCTGATTGGCGAACCACGCCTGTTCGCGCACGTTCTGCGGCTCCGTCAGATAGACGGGCGAAGCCGCCTCGATCTTCCAGCCGGGCAGCGCCGCGAGAGCTTCGCGCGCCGAGGCCAGATTCGTTTCCGGCTCGCCCATGTTGGACCCCATACACACGTAGGCGGTGTGCCTCTCGTTCATTCTACCGCTCCAAAAGACGTAACCGGTTTGCGATTCCGCATGGTCTGGTGTATTCTGCCAACATGAACACAACCACGCGAACCAAGACGCCATCCGCATCGGCGGAAGCGGGACGGGCCGCCGACGCGCCCGGCGTTTTTCCGGCGCGGCTGGCTTCCCGCTGGCTTGACGGACTCATAGCCGAACGGGGACTGTCGCGCAATACCGTCGCGGCCTACAGGCAGGACCTGGATGCGCTCCGCGATTTTCTGGACGAACTGGGGACGCCGCTCACCGGCCTTGACGACGAGAACATCACGCTGTTCGTCGCCTGGCTGCGCAAGCGGGGCGACGCGGCGCGTACGCTTGCGCGGCGGATATCCTCCCTGCGCGGCTTTCTCGCCTGGTGCGTGGACCGGGGCGCCCTTCCCTCCAATCCCGCCGCGCTCATCGATACGCCGAAACTCCCGTCCCTCCTGCCGGACGTGCTCACGCAACAGGAAATCACCCGGCTCCTCAACGCGCCGGACGCCACCGGCAAGCTCGGCCTCCGGGACCGGGCCATGCTGGAACTGCTGTACGCCGCGGGCATGCGCGTTTCCGAACTCATCGAACTCCAGCCCCTCGACCTCGATCTCCAGCGCGGAGTGGTGCGGATATTCGGCAAGGGCAGCAAGGAACGCCTCGTCCCGCTCCACGACGCCGCCGTCATGCGCATGGCCGAGTACCTCCGGGATGTCCGGCCCCTCTTCACGCCCGTCGAAAACAAGGTCTTCCTCAACCGCTCCGGCAACGGGCTCTCCCGTCAGGGCGTCTGGAAACTGGTCAAGCGGTACGCGCTGGAGGCGGGCATCCGCAAGCCCATTTCCCCGCACACGTTCCGGCATTCCTTCGCCACCCATCTGCTGGAAGGCGGGGCCGATCTGCGCTCCGTGCAGATACTGCTCGGGCATGCGGACATGAGCGCCACGGAACTCTACACGCATGTCCAGTCCGAGCGCCTGCTGCACATCCACAGACAATACCATCCCCGGTCGCGCCATCCCGACGACGCCACGGCCGAAACGCCGCCTCTTCCCGGCGACGGAGCCTCCTCAAAGGAAACCGCATGAAACCATCTCTGGTCCCCGCCCCCACCGTCATCACCTGCCACAGCAATGCCGACTGGGACGCCCTGTCCTCGATGATCGGGATGTCGATGCTCCATCCCGAGGGCATCATGATCTTTCCGGGCAGCATGGAAAAGCCGCTGAACCAGTTCTTCAACGAAACGGCGGCGTTTCTGTATACCTTCAAGGGGCCCAAGGAAATCGATCCCGCCAGCGTGCGGCGGGTCATCGTCGTCGATACGCAGATGCGTTCCCGCGTTCCGCACGTACACGAATTTCTCGAACTGCCCGGCGTCGAAGTGCAGGTCTGGGACCACCATCCGACGCCCGCCGCCGACTCCGGGGAAAAGAGCAGGGTCATCCGCGCGGACATCGCCCGCATCGGCACCACCGGCTCAACCTGCACCCTCATCTGTCAGGCCATGCAGGAACAGGGCATCACTCCGACCTGTCAGGAGGCGACCTTCCTCGGGCTCGGCATCTACGGCGATACCGGGGCGTTCACCTACACCTCCACCAAGACGGAAGACTTCCTCGCCGCCGCGTGGCTGCGTCAATATGGGATGGACCTGCCCTTCATCGCCGATCTCGTCCAGACGGGCATGACCAGCATCCACATCAAGGTACTGAACGAGCTCCTCGATTCGGCCTCCGTCCATGAAGTCGGCCCCTACAGCGTGGTCCTTGCGGAAGCGACGCTGGACAGCTTCATGGGCGACTTCGCCTACCTCGCCCAAAAATTTATGGAAATGGAATCCTGCAACGTTCTCTTCGCCCTCGCCAACATGGAAGAGAAGGTGCAGGTCGTCGCCCGGAGCCGGGTGGACGCCGTGGACGTGGGGCAAATCTGCAAGAACCTCGGGGGCGGCGGGCACCGTTTCGCGGCTTCCGCCTCCGTCAAGAACACCCCGATCCCCGAACTCAAGGACGCCATCTTCCAGCAGCTCTACATGCAGGTCAACCCGAACAAGCAGGCCCGGGACCTCATGTCCTCCCCCGCCGTGGGCATCGAGGACAGGCAGAGCATCCGGGAGGCGGAACAGATCATGAACCGCTACGGCCTGAAGGCGGCTCCCGTCTTCAGGACCGGAACCCGTCACTGCATCGGGTACATGGAGTGTCAGATCGCTTCGAAGGCCATTTCCCACGAACTGGGCGACATGCCGGTTTCGGAGTACATGCAGCGCACCGTCCTGACGGTCCCGCCGGACGCCCCCCTGCAACGGCTCATGAAAATCATCGTGGGCGCGCACCAGCGTCTGGTCCCCGTGGTGGAAAAAAACGAAGTCGTCGGCGTCGTGACCCGGACCGACCTCGTCAACATGTTCGTGGAAGACCCCTCCGGCGTTCCCATCCCGGTCAACACCAGCGGCCGTGAACGCAATCTGGCCAAGCTGCTGTCCACGCGGCTCCCCCAGCCCATGCTGCGCATGCTGCACACCGCCGGGGAACTGGCGGACAGCCTGCACGTCAACGTCTACGCCGTGGGCGGATTCGTCCGCGACATCATGCTCAGCCGCCCCGCCGTCGAGTTCGACGACGTCGATCTGGTGGTCGAGAGCGACGGCATCGCCTTCGCCAAGGAACTCGCCAAAAAACTCGGAGGCCGCGTCCGCGAACACCGGATGTTCATGACCGCCCTCGTCATCTACACGGACGAAAACGGCGTCGAACAACGTCTCGACGTCGCCACGGCGCGCCTCGAATACTACAAGTATCCCGCCGCACTGCCGACCGTGGAGCTCTCCTCCATCAAGATGGACCTGTTCCGGCGCGACTTCACCATCAACGCCATGGCCCTCCGTCTCAACAAGGGGCAGTTCGGCTGTCTCGTGGACTTTTTCGGAGGGCAAAGCGACATCCAGCGCAAGACCATCCGCATCATCCACGCCCTGAGCTTCGTGGAAGACCCCACCCGCATCATCCGGGCGGTACGTTTCGAGCAGCGCTACGGGTTCCACATCAGCACGCAGGGCGAAAAGCTCATCAAGAACGCCCTGTCCCTGAATCTGGTCGAAAAGCTGTCCGGCGCACGCATCCTGCACGAGCTGAACCTGATCTTCCGGGAGGACGAACCCGAAACCTGCCTGCGCCGCCTGAACGGACTCGGCGTGCTGGCGGCGATCCATCCGAGCCTCACTCTGACGCCCGACAAGAACGAGCTCCTCGACTCTCTGCGGGAAGTGATCGACTGGTACCGGCTCCTCTATTTCAAGGAAACGCCGGAGCTCGGCACGCTCTACCTCATGGCGCTGTGCAGCGCCGTCCCCGCCATCGAAACGGCGGACATCCTGCACCGTCTGGGCCTGAACCCCACGGCCCGGGAAACGATCCTGAGCCTGCGGGAAAGCGTCCGCATGACGCTGGTGGAACTCATCAACTGGCATCGGGACACGCAAAAGAACGGGCAAAAGGACCACGCCGTCAGCCGTCTCTGCGCCCTGCTCGCCCCCCTGCCCCTCGAAGGCACCCTCTACCTTATGGCGCGTTCTCCCAATGAGGAGATCAGCGGCAGCGTCTCCCAGTACATCTACAAGTGGCGTCAATTCAAGGTGGACATCTCCGGGGACGATCTGCGCGGGATGGGACTGGAACCGGGGCCGGAATTCGGAGCAATCATGCGCCGGGTTCTGGCGGCGAAACTGGACGGCCGGGCCGGAACCCGCGAGCTTCAGCTCGAACTGGCGAAGGAGCTGATCGAAAAGGGCATTCCCGACGCGCGCCCCTTTTCCCAGAGCCGTAAAAACACGCGCTGACGTCCTGTGACCGGCGGCAAGGGCTTGCCGTACAAGCCCTTGCCGTGTAGAAGAGTGAAAAACGATTTTTCACTCAAATGAAGGAAGCTGTCTTATGACACATCCTCTGTGGGCCCCCTGGCGCATGGACTATATTTTGGGGCCGAAACCGGATTCCTGCGTTCTCTGTCTCCCCCCGGACGATCTTTCCCACGACGAGGAACGCCTCGTTCTGTACCGGGGCAAGACCGCATTCGTCATCATGAACAAGTTCCCGTACAACAACGGGCACATCATGGTGGCTCCGTTACGGCACGTCATGGACCTTCCGCTGCTGACGACGGAGGAATCCACGGAGATCATGGACCTGCTCAAGCAGTGCACCACCATCCTGAGGGAATTCTTCAAACCGCAGGGCATCAACGTGGGCCTCAACCTCGGCGAAGCCGCCGGAGCCGGAATCCGCGACCACCTGCACTTTCACCTTGTCCCCCGCTGGAACGGTGATTCTTCCTTTATGGCCGTGATGAGCGAAACGCGGGTCATTCCCGATCATCTGGCTTCGACCTATAGCAAACTCAAACCCCTTTTCGCCCGGTTGCGCCCGGGCAAACCCGCATGAGGAGAGGTCTATGCGTTACATCAAAGTGCTGCTGCTGGTCATTCTGTTCTTCCTGGTCATGATGTTCTTCGTGCAGAACCAGGGTGCGTTCTCGCAGGCTGTTCCGCTGAAACTCGATCTGCTGTTCCTCCCGCCGGTCGAATCCGCTCCCATGCCGTTCTATACGCTGCTCATCATCTGTTTCGTGCTCGGGGCGCTGTGCATTCTCGCCATGCTGATGTGGGATCGCGTGTCCCTGTCCGCCAAACTGACCGTGGCCAACATGCGCGTCCGCAGCCTCGAAAAGGAACTCGCCAAGGCCGCCAAGAGCACCGAAGCCGTCCAGAAGAAACTTGAGGCCTCCGAAGCCAAGGCCGCCCAGCTCGCCGACGATGTGGAAAACGCGAAAAAGGCTGCTTCCGAAACCGTCGAACAGGCGTAACCCCTTACCTTTCATCATGCCCACGCACGGCCTCCGCCGGAGGATCGTGCGTGGGCATTCTTGCCGCATATGAGCCAGCAACAGCCAGCCTCTCCCCGTGTCACGCCCATGTTCGAACAGTACCTCCGCATCAAGGAGGGCTATCCGGACGCTCTGCTCTTTTACCGCATGGGCGATTTTTACGAACTGTTCTTCGAAGACGCCGAAGTCGCCGCGCGCGAACTCCAGATCGCGCTGACCTCGCGCAATCCCAATGCCGAATCCCCCATCCCCATGTGCGGCGTGCCGTGGCACGCGGCGGAAGGCTACGTCAGCCAACTGCTCAACAAGGGCTACAAGATCGCCTTCTGCGATCAAATCGAAGACCCCAGAGCCGCGAAGGGGCTTGTCGAACGGGCCGTCACCCGCGTCTATACGCCGGGGACCGCCATCGACGACGTGAGCCTCGAACCCAAGGGGCATACCTATCTGGGAGCCTTGTTCTGGAATCCGGACACGGATCGCGGCGGGTTCGCCTGGGTGGACGTCTCCACGGGATACTGGTCCGGGCTCCATGTGAAAAAGACGCAGGAACTCTGGCAGTGGGCCCAGAAAATCGCCCCCCGCGAACTCCTGCTTCCGGAAGACGCCGACATTCCCGCAACGCTGGGGCTGACCGACATTCAGCCCGTCCGCGTCCCGCTGCGGAGCCATTTCGACTACAAGCGTTCCGCCGAACGCGTGCTCGCCGCGCAGTCCGTCGCGGAACTCGGGGCGCTGGGGCTTGAAGATCGCAAGGAACTGGTGCAGGCCTGCGGAGCGCTGCTCGCCTATCTCGAACAAACGCAGATGCAAGATACGAAGCATCTGGCGCCGTTCGAGCCGCTGGACCTCGGCCAGCACCTGCTCATCGACGACGTCACCGAGCGCAACCTTGAACTGTTCCGGCGGCTGGACGGCCGCAAGGGCGTGGGCACGCTGCGCCATGTGCTCGACTCGACGCAGACCCCGATGGGCGGACGCCTGCTTGAGGAACGCCTGCGGAACCCGTGGCGGGAACTCGCCCCCATTCAGGAAACGCAGGACGCCATCCAGTGGCTGTCCGCCCATCCCGAAAACAGGAAGAAACTGCGCAGCGCGCTCGCCGGAGTGTACGATCTCGAACGCCTGTCCACCCGCATCGCCCTCAACCGGACGTCGCCCCGGGACATGCTCTCCCTCAGGCAAAGCCTCGCGGCCCTCCCTCCGGTCAGGGAAGCCGTCAACGCGCCCGACACGGACGCGCCGCACGCGTTGCGCCGGATTGTGGAGCACTGGGACAATCTGGACGATCACGCCGCCACGCTCGAAAAGGCGCTCGCAGACGATCCGCCGCAGTTCATCACCGAAGGCGGCCTGTTCAAACAAGGGTACAACGCCGAACTGGACGAGCTGCTCGATCTTGTGGAACACGGCGAAAACCGGGTCAAGGCCCTGCTCGACGAAGAACAGAAGGCCTCCGGCATCAGCAAACTCAAGCTCGGCTACAACCGGGTGTTCGGCTACTATTTCGAGCTGTCCAAGGCCGTAGGCGCGACGCCGCCCGAACACTTCATCCGCAGGCAGACGCTGGCGAACTCGGAACGCTTCACCACCGTCCGGCTCAAGGAGCTTGAAGAAAAACTGCTTTCCGCAGCCGACAAACGCAAGTCTCTGGAATACAAACTGTTCCAGCAGTTGCGCGGCGTCCTTGCGGCGGCGCGGCCCCGTATTCTGTTCATGGCCGACATACTGGCTCAGCTGGACTACTGGCAATCGCTGACGGAAACGGCGGTGCGGCACAACTGGTCGCGTCCCGAACTCCACACGGAGCAGTCGATCACCATCCGTGAAGGGCGCCATCCGGTTGTGGAAAGCATCATCGGGGAAGCCTCCTTCGTGCCGAACGACCTGCACATGGACGAAGACCGGCGGCTCCTGCTGATCACCGGCCCCAACATGGCGGGCAAATCGACCGTGCTCCGGCAAACCGCGCTTATCTGCCTGCTCGCGCAGATGGGTTCCTTCGTCCCCGCCCGGGAGGCAAGGCTGGGCCTGTGCGACCGCATCTTCTCCCGCGTGGGCGCTTCGGACAATCTGGCGCAGGGGCAAAGTACGTTCATGGTCGAAATGATGGAAACCGCGCGGATTCTGCGGCAGGCGACCAAACGCAGCCTCGTCATCCTCGACGAAATCGGGCGCGGCACGAGCACGTTCGACGGGCTGGCGCTGGCATGGGCCGTAGCCGAAGAGCTCGCCAAGCGGGCGGGCGGCAGCATCCGCACCCTGTTCGCCACGCACTACCATGAACTGACCGCGCTCGAAGGCAAAATACCCGGCGTACACACGATGAACATCGCCATCCGGGAATGGAACGGCGAAATCGTGTTCCTCCGCCGCCTGATCCCCGGCCCCTCGGACCGGAGCTACGGCATCGAGGTGGCCCGGCTCGCGGGCGTTCCACATCCGGTCGTTCAGCGGGCGCGGGAAATCCTCGCGCAACTGGAACAGAACAAGGGGTCCTCACCGGTGCGTCAGGTCATGCCCAACCTTCTGCCCGGCATCTCGCTGCCGGAAACGAAACCGAAAAAGCCCGTTGAAGAAACGCCCCCGCCATCGGAACCGGATCATCCGCTTCTGGTCGCGCTGCGCGACACCAACCCCGATGCGCTGACGCCTCTTGAGGCGCTCAAGCGGATCACCGAATGGAAACTTTTATGGGGAGCGCCCAAGCAATGAAAAACTGGATCATACCGGCACTGTGCTGCCTGCTTCTCGTTGCGGCGGGATGCGGCAAAAAGGGAGACCCGGTCCCTCAGGACAAGAAAAACCTGTTCACATGGGAAAAGGCCGACGCCGCGTTTACGCAAAACGGGTGCCTCGCCGTCTCGGCCCTGATGAGCGGCGCGACCCGAAATGTGGACGGCTTCTCCATCGAGCTGGAACCGCTGGCGGCCTCGGCGGACTCGACGCTGCCCAAGGAATTGCAGACGCCGCAGGATACCTGCGAAGGCTGCCCCTTCACCCCGCGCGAAACGCAGGAACTGACGCCGCAACAGGCCATTCCGACGGACGGGGGAACGCGGTACGCCTTCACCTACTGCCCCACGCTCAAGGCGGCCGCCTACCGCTGGCGTCTGGTGGCCCGGAACGTCTTCATGTCGTTCCCCTTTGCCCTCACTCCGGTCAAAACCGTACGCTGAACCAACCCGGAAGAGGAACATCCCTCTTCCGGCCTTATTCCCATTCCGTCCGAGGCATTGGGTTTCCGGCAATCGCTCCAGATGAGCTTTCGCCCAAACAGAAAAGTCCTCTCACGAGGACTTTTTTCGTATCGGCAAAACCTTTTTTCTCAGGAAAGCCAGCCGATCAGGTGCAGCAGCCACATGACCAACAGAGCCTGCAATCCCGCCATCACGTCATCGATCATGACGCCGTAGCCGTCCGGCAACCAGCTCTCGGAGGCGTGCACGGGCCACGGCTTCCACATGTCGAAAATGCGGAACAGCACGAAGGCGACGCCGATCTTCGCCCACCCCGGATCGGCGAACGGCAGAAGCACCAGCCACATGCCGAGCAGTTCGTCGATGACGATTTCTCCGGGGTCCTTGCGGCCAAGAAGCTGTTCACCCCGCGTGGCGGCCATGCCGCCGAGCCAGAAAACGAGCACGAGCACCACGACACGCGCGACGAACGGCAACGGAAGAAAAAGGAACGGAGCCAGCACGGCCGCCAGCGCGGAACCGCATGTTCCCGGCATGACGGGCGACAACCCGGCGAATCCCAAACGGCATACGGCAAGGATGAACGCGTTCATGAGTTCCCCTCATTCCGGACGGGGAAGCGCCCGCACGAAAACTTCTCGCCTTCGGGACAGTAACGCAGGCGTTCGCACTTGGCCCCCGCCGCACCGAACACTTCCGGCAGGACCCGCCGACACAGCGCCAGCATTTCATCCGCGACGTGACGGATTTCCCACTGCGCCCGGCGACAACAGCGGTGCTCAAAAAAGTTCAGCAACGAACGGCAGTTCATGGTCACGACGATATTGCTCGCCGTGGCCTGGGGCAGCACGAACCGGGCGTCCTCGTTCGCCTTGGACCCCGTACGTCCCGCCGCCTCCAACAACGCCTTGAGATCGCGGTACGCAGAACCGATTTCCCGCATGACGCCTTCAAACCGTTCCAATGCCTCGGGATTTTTCCGAATTTCCGGAGGGATCAGGTAATCGAAATCGGAACCGTCCACATACCGCTGGCTCTGCTGCGAATAAGATGCAATGCGGTGCCGCACGAGCTGGTGCGTCAACGCGCGGGAAACCCCGCCGAGCGCGAAGGTGAAGCTGACGTGCTCCACCGGGCTGGCGTGTCCCGACTCCATGATGGAAGCGACGAACGCCGCCTGCTTTTCCCGGGAGATTTCCCCGGCGAGCAGGCGCGGCCACATGTCGGCGACGAACCCGGCATGATAACACTGCCGGAACGCCGCATAGACTAGCGACAGCGGTTCGGGGGTATGGGCGAGCAATTCCACTTTGGGCTGAACCACGGGCATGACGACTATCCTAGCATGTTGAGATGTTTATAGGCTTTCGCCGTGGCCATCCTACCGCGCGAGGTCCGCTTCAGGAATCCGCACTGGATGAGATACGGCTCGTAGATGTCCTCAATCGTGCGCACTTCCTCGGAACAGGCCACGGCCAGCGTCTTGACGCCAACGGGACCGCCGCCATAGATGTCCACCAGCACGCGCAGCAGCTTGCGGTCCATTTGGTCCAGCCCGTTCTCGTCCACGTCCATACGCTGCAACGCATGCGACGCCTGTTCCTCATCCACCACGCCCTTGCCGTACACGGCGGCGAAGTCGCGTACGCGCCGCAGCAACCGGTTGGCGATGCGCGGGGTGCCCCGGGAACGCCGCCCGATTTCCAGCGCGCCGCCCTCCGTAATGGAGACGCCCAGAATCCGGGCCGCCCGCATGACCACGCGGGACAACTCTTCCGGCGTGTAAAATTCCAGACGGCTGATGATCCCGAAACGATCCCGCAGCGGCGAGGAAAGCAAGCCGATGCGCGTCGTCGCGCCCACCAGCGTAAACGGTTCCAGATCGATCTTGACGGTCCGTGCCGCGGGGCCCTGCCCGATGAGCAGATCGAGCTTGTAGTCCTCAAGCGCCGGATACAGGATTTCCTCCACCGCAATGGGCATCCGGTGGATTTCGTCCACAAACAGAATATCGTGCCGGGAAAGGTTGGTCAGGATGGCGGCGAGGTCCCCACTCCGCTCCAGCACGGGGCCGGACGTACAGATCAGGTTGACGCCGAGTTCGGCGGCCATGATCTGCGCCAGCGTCGTCTTGCCGAGGCCGGGATTGCCGTAAAAAAGGACGTGATCCATCGCCTGCCCGCGCTCCCGGGCGGCGTTGAGAAACACCCGCAGATTCGCCCGCAGTTCCTCCTGCCCGATGAAATCCTCCAGCCTTGAGGGACGGATGTTTTCTTCGGGCGAGGACGCGGATTCCGGAGCCGACAGCTCCTTCGCCAAATCGGCGGGAGGAAGAAACGAAGACATAGAATCGGACATCACTTCTGCCGTTCGCGGGCAAGGGCTTTGAGGGCCGCACGCAGAGCTTCGCTGACTTCGAGATCAGGTTCCTCGTGCAGAATGTTTTTCAGAACGGGCGCGGCTTCGGCTTCGGCATAACCCAGCCCTTCGAGCCCCGTCAGGGCATCGCGGTACACGCTGCCGGGAATGCCCAGCTGCAACGCCGCGGCGGCGGGCATTTCCTCAACCTTCAACTTGTACTTGAGCTCCAGAAAAATGTGCTGGGCGCTCTTCTTGCCGATACCGGAAACCTGCGTCAGGGCCAGCACATCGTCCTCAAGCACCAGCCTCCGCAGATCGTCGGGCCGGAATGCGGAAAGGATGCCGAGCGCCGTACGCGCGCCGACCTTGGAAATGGACGTCAGCACGATGAACGTCTGGCGTTCGTCCCACGTCTCGAACCCGAACAGCTCCTGCGCGTCTTCCCTGACGATATGGCAGATATAAAAACGGACGAGGCCGCCGCGCTCCGGCAACCGGAGGAACGTCTGCTGCGGCAGATAGACTTCATACCCGACGCCGCCCTCAGTGACGACGACGCAGGCGTTGGCGCACACTTCCGCCAACCGCCCTTCAAGATAAGCGATCATGGGGTGTTCTCCCTGTTTGAGCGGCAACACCCGAATGGCGTAACCTTTTTCAGCATAGCCCAAAGGCCGCCGGGAGAAAAGCCCTTATCATCCGTCCCGATTTTCCGCCCATCCCTTGCACGGCGTATGGACGTCCACTCCCGCTTCGGTACGGCGCAGTCGGCCCGCGATGCGTGAAAGCCTCCTGAGCGGGCTTCCGCACGCACACGGCCCGGGCAGCATCGCCGCAACATCGCCCGTGCGGTACCGGATCAACGGCATGGCCCGCCGCGTCAATGTGGTGAAAACCACTTCGCCCGGCGTCCCGTCCGGCACGGGCGAACCCGAAACGGGATCGACCACTTCGAAAAACAGGTCCGCTTCGCGCAGGTGATAGCCGTTCCGCGCACGGCATTCCACCCCGCCGCCGTATCCGGTTTCCGTCAATCCGTAATGATCAAAGACCTCGCAGCTCCAACGCCGCGCCAACGCCGCGCCGAGCGCTTCGGGTAACGGTTCCGCGCTGGAAAGGACGGCCCGCAGCTTCGGGGGCTCCGGGAGAGCTTCGAGCAACCGGCGCAGTTGCGCGGGAGCCGCCACGAGACAGTCGGGCCGGTGCCGTTCCAGCTCGGCCAGAAATCCCGCCGTCTCCGCCGCCGGGTTTCCCGCAACGCCCCGCGCCCCGATACGCGGGAGCGCCTGAATGAGCAGATCAGTCACCCCATCCGGACGTTCCGCTCCGGGCAGCAGGACAAGCACGGTATCTCCGGGACGAACAAGAACGCTGATGCCGTGGGCGAAGAAATCCAGCGTCCGCTCAAGGTCCGCAACGGAAAAGGCCAGCCGCTTGGGTTCGCCGGTCGTACCGGAAGTGCTCAGCGTGACCATGCGCGCGACAGCATCCAAGGGGACGCAGAGGAACCGTTTCCAATTTTCCGCAATATCCCCGGGAGCCGTGAAGGGCAACGCCGCAATATCTTCCCTTGAAACGGGCCAGCGCCCGCTTCGGATCGCTTCGCCGTGCCGAACGAACACCTCGGCCAAGTGTTTTCGGTAAAAAAGACTGTGCCTTTCAACATCCCGCAACAACGCGTTGATTTTGCCCGTCTGATACCGCAGCACGGCCCCGGGGTCCACGCTTTCCAGCCCGCAGCATCGGGCGATCCAGTCATCCAGAAACGGTTGCGACATCAGAAACGCCCTCTGTACAGTGTCGTCCCGTCAAAGGCGGTCAGGTTGTACAGACAGAAGGGGATCAAGGTCCCGGCGGGACTGACCACATGGATGCAGCACCCTTTGACCCGCTCCACATCAAGCGTCATGGCATCCTGAAACGCCATACAGGACAGGGTGAAACGCTGCGCCATCCCGGCGGAAGCCAGAAACCGGTCGAACGCGTCCCCGCCTCCGCCGTCTGAAACCTCCTCGGGCGAACTCCAGTGCTTGGCGGCGAACGCCTTGGCCTTGCGGGCGCCCTCCGCGGCGGACGGGGTGTCCCCGCAGTCGCAACAGGCCGACGCCCCGCGCACCAGTTCCAGCCCTTCGCCGGTCCGCCGGTAGACGGCGCTGAACGAACACAAGGCATGCTCGCATCCCGGAGGATGGAAATCCGTCCACCGGACCTGTCCCTGCGACTGCACCTCAAGCGCCCGGGCGACTTCCGGCAGAGTCACCCGCGGCGACCGGTCGGCCCGCCACGGACAGCGTCCGAACGACGACAGGGGCTGAAAATGGACGCCCCGGACCTGCGGCCCAAGACGCAACCCCATCTCCACCAGTTTCCACACGCCGTCCAGATTGACGCCCGCCGCCACCGTCGCCACCAGCACCACGCCGATGCCCGCTTCGGTGCACGCCCGGATGGCCGCCAGCTTTTCGGGCAGACAACGCCTGCCCCGCAGGACTTCATGGGCCGCATCATCGGCGGCGTCGCATTGCAGGTATACCGAATCCAACCCGGCGGCCCGCAGGCTCGCCGCGTACCCCGGTTCCGTACCCAGACGCAGTCCGTTGGTATTGCATTGGACAAGGCCGAAGCCCCGCTCCTTCGCCATCCGAACGATCTCGGGCAGGTCGTTCCTGATCGTGGGTTCGCCGCCGGAAAGCTGCACGTTGCAAGGGCCCGAAGCCTGTTTGAGCCGATCAAGCTGAAAGGCGATATGCTCCGGCGTGGGGTCCGGTTCGGCCTGCTCTCCGGCGCTGGCGAAACACACGGGACAACGCAGGTTGCAGCGCGCCGTGATCTCGATGAGCCCCGTACAGGTATGCTGGCCGTGTTCGGCGCACAGCCCGCAGTCGAACGGGCACCCGCGATCCGCTTCCGTAAACGGACGTCGGGGGTGGGACGGGGTCTTGTCCCGTACCCACGAGCCAAAATCCGGCTCTCCCCGCCACACGGGCTCGGCGAACGCGCCGTGTTCCGGGCAAACCTTATGCAGGACCACAACTCCGTCCGGGCCTTCCCGCCGGTATTCCGCCGGGATGCGTTGCAGACAGACCGGACACAGACTTTCCGTGCGGTACGGAAGCGGACGCCGCGTCATCGCACCTCCAGCATGTCGATGTCGTAGGCGGCGCACAGATCGACCATCTTGTCCCAACAGTCGGCCAGCAGATCGCCGCACAGGGTCATATCAGCGCCGCCCCCCGTCTCCTCCTGAATGGAGGGACAGGAAACGTCCCGACACGCTCCCGTGCAGACGCGCTGGGCAAACCATGCCGCGTAGTCGTTGATCAGCGGTTCCGCCATCGGGTGAGTGGTTTCGCCGTCTCCGCCCTTACAGGCCAGATAGCCGAGCGCCGCCGCCCCGCCCGTCAGAAGGCCGCAGGCCCCCCCGCTTTGCCCCATCCCGTGGCACAGGCCGCCCGCAGCCCTCACAAGGCCGGGGTTTTCCACGCCCTGCTGCCGCAGCAGCAACAGCATGAGAAGCTGACTGCAACAATACCCCTCGCGAATCCACGGCACCAGTTCCAGCATCAATGCGTTCATACCTTCTCCGCAACGAACAAACCATATCCCAGCCGCGTTCCCGAACAGGCGCCTTCGGGGCATCGCCCCAGCCATGCCATCAGTTCCGAACGCGCCACGCCCTGAAACAACAACCGTCCCGCCAGTTCGGCAAGACGTCGGGAATGATCCTCATACAGCGTCACGGCCAAGCCCCGCCGCTCCAGCCGCTCGGCCAGCACGGCGGGAGGGACGGCCCCCCGCGCACAGCCCCGTCCCCTGCGGCCCGGACCCTCACGCAGAAGAATATCCGTCAGCAACACCCGCCCTCCGGGGCGCAGAACCCGCCGCATCTCGGCAAGAGCCCGCTCGGGAGCCTCCGAAAGCGAAAGCACGCACTCACAGACGATCCCGTCCATACAGGCATCCCGGAAAGGAAGCCTTTCGAGCGTCCCCGCCGTCAGACATGCGGAGACACGCCGCGCGGCCTCCTCCAGCATGGACGGCGAAGCGTCCAGACCCACAGGACGGAATCCGCGTTCCCGCAGCAACGCCAGCGTCACCCCCGGACCGCATCCCAAGTCGACCACCCGCTGCCCCGTACGGAAGCGGCACGCCTCAAGCCCGTGCGCCGTCAATTCCACGCCGCCCGGCCTGAGGCAATCGCCCGTCGCCGTACGGAACGGTTCCCGCTGATACAGCGGGTTCATTTGTCTTCCAACAGGGCTTCCACTTCCGCCATCTTGCCTTCCGCCAACGATTTCGGGATCAGCGTCAGACCGCAGGAAGGACAGCGCGGCAACGACACGTCAAAAGCACTGCCGAGATATCCGACCTGCACCTTGACCTGCTCCAGCGGGCGCCCGCACCGGGCGCAGACCCAATCCCCGGCATCCGGCCTGTATTCCGGTTCCATAGCCATGACGTTCCCTCCTGTCTACAGATGAAACGGATTGCGGGCCGCGTCATAGCGCCCTTCCGGAGTTGAGGTGCCGGGCACTTCCATGCGGTGGCAGTAGGCGTCGTGAACGACGCAGCCGTCCGCCTCCACACTGTATTCCACCCAAAACGTCACCCGCACGGGCCGCAGCGACGCGAGGAAATGTCCGTTGTCCCTGTTCAGGAACCGATCACCGGTGGCCTCGGCATGCCGCACGACCCGCACGGCGTCTTCCCGCAGGATGTGACGCTCTTCCATACGTTCAAGCACGTCCGGCGTCATACGCACCGCCACGCCTGCGTCTTCGCCCGGCTCGACCGGCTGGCCGCAATACCGTTCGAGGACTCGCGAACGAAGCGCGGCGCGTCCGGCTCTGCGGGCCGAAAGCCCGCTCCCTTTGGCGTCCGCCATCTCGCGCAGCGAATTTCCGGAAGGAAAAAAGAGGTCCAGCAGATGCAGCGACGGCTTGCCTTCGGCGACCAGCCGCTCACGGCACATGATGCAGGAGGTGATCGCGTCGTGCGCCAGTTGACCGGCACGGTCGGCGGCGATGGCGGACGCGAGCTGCGGATCGACATTCCATGTCAGGCCGCCGTATCCGCAGCACGGCGTCGTTTCGCCGGACAGCCGGGGCTCCTCAAAGGAAACGCCCTTCTTGCCCAACAGGCTCCTGACGGAGCGCAGCCATACGCCGTCGTGGCGCGCGGAACAGGGATCATGGATACTCAGGGCGGGGACTTCACAACAGACCGCCTTACCGAGCGGCAGGGACGAACATTCCGTATCCAGCACTTCCCACAGGGAAACCACGGTCATGTCCGGGATGGCGTCGCGCAACGTCTTGCAGCAGGAAGCGCAGGCGGCGATGACCCGAGGACGTCCCAACGACTCCCAGACGCCCCGCAACCGCTCGACGCTTTCCCCGAACAGCCGTTCCTCCCCGGCCCACTGCGCGGGCACGCCGCAGCATTGCAGCAACAAACCGACGTCGCCGAGGTCCTTGCGCAGCACGTCATACACGGCGAGCACCTGATCGCCGCGCGCCCCCGCAAGCTGACAGCCGGGGAAAAAAACGTTCCGGCACGATTCGCTTTCGGAACCGGCAAACGCCAGAGCGCATTCCAAACTGTTGCTGGCGGCCATGTCTTCGAGCGCGAACTCGTGCGCCGAAGGCGGCATCATGCCTCGCCGGACCATATCCTGCCGGAACGACAGGCACAGGTCCGCCATAGAAAAACCTTCGGGACACAATACCTCGCACTGCCCGCACAGCGTACAGCTGTTGATCATCGTATTGGCCTGATGATGCCCCTTCACAATGGCCGCGTTGTTGTACATCTGCCGGGCGTAGACGCGCGGATAACCCTTGTATTTCCGCATGTACAGACACTCGCGCACGCAGATGAGGCATTCGCACTGCAAACACCGTCCGGCTTCCGTCCGGGCTTCGTCGGGCGTATAGCCCTCCGCCGGATTCGCGGGCTCCTGCCGCTGGAGCGGCGCCAACCCGTCGATGGGCGTGTGCAGCCGCGTTGCGCTCACGCCTTCGTTTTCGCGGGACGCCGTCAGCGACACGCCGGTCATCACCCGCTCCAGCGTCAGCGCCGCGCGACGGCCTTCCGCCGCCCACGCGACCGGGACGGCCCGTCCGTCGGGCGCGGGCCGGCCACCGTAGCACACCCGCTCCGGGCCCGCCGCAAGGTTCAAGGTCACGGCATCCACGGCATCCGCCGCCGGAGCCAGCCCGGACGCGCGGGAAAGGTCCACGAATACGGCGTCGCGTTCTTCAGCTTCGCGCAACAACGCCTCGTCCGGCACCCGCCGGGTAAAAGTCACGCCGCCCCGGCGCAGGGCGTCGAGTTCGCTCTCCAGCGCCTCCGGCGTCAGAAGCGGAAACGCCGCCAGCAACCCGACTCCGGGGCGCTCATCCTCATAAAAAAGCTCAACCGGATACGCCTTTCGAGAAAGGTCCCACGCCGCGACCAGCCCCGCCATGCCGTCGCCCAGCACCGCGACGCGCTTGGCCTTTGGAGGACGCGGCAAGGTACGGGTCTGCTGCGGACAGGCGGAAACGCAGGCGCGTTCCAGAGCGCCCACGGCAAGCGCGCCGCCAAGTTCCTGACGGATGCAGGCACCTTCGCAGGGGTGTTCGCAAATCCTCCCGATCACTCCGGGCAACGGCAGATACCGTTCCAGCACCTTGCGGGCACCGGCGACGTCCCCGTGCGCCATCTTTTCGAGAAAGGGACGCACATCCATCTGGAGCGGACAGGCCGCCCGGCATTTCGGCATGTCGTCCTGCGTGCATTGTCGTTCCCAGTTCCGCAAATCCGCCTGTTCCATAGGGCCTCCCGAAAGGCTTTTCATACCAGACGACCCTCCCGGCTTTCATAACGTACCTCGTTACAAAAGAACCGGGAGGGTTTCAAGGTCCGGCCCCGTAAAAGGCCGGGCCGTTCTCCGCAGTTTTTCAGCGGGTTACTTCTTCATGGCGGCCAGCACCTTTTCGGGCCGCGCGGGCAGATGCGTCACGCGAGCGCCGCAGGCGTGGTAGATGGCGTTGATGATGGCCGCGTGCGGCGCGGTCAACGGGAGTTCGCCGACGCCGGACGCGCCGAACGGGCCGTCCTTGCGCGGGCTTTCAACGTAGATCAGTTCGATGTCGTCAGGCACGTCCTTGATATAGGGCAGACCGGCTCCGACGAGCGAGGCATGCTTCTTGATGTCCTCGTAGTCTTCGGAAAGCGCCAGACCGATACCCTGCGCAAGACCGCCGTACAACTGGCCGTCCGTCACAAGGCGGTTATTCACCTTGCCGATGTCGGCGATCATGGTGAGCTTTTCCACCGTCGTCTTGCCGGTGGCGACTTCCACCGCCACTTCGGCCATGAACAGGCCGTACATGTAGCAGCAGAAGGGTTCGCCCTGCGCGTTCGCATCGGGAGACGTACACGGCGTCGTCCACTTGCCGTACTGGCGCACTTCGCGGCCTTCGGCCTTCATCTCTTCATAGGTGTAGAACCCGCCGCCGGGCTTCTTCATGGCTTCGACGAGCGTTTCGCAGGCCACGCGGATGGCGTTGCCCACCACCAGCTGCGAACGGGAACCGCCGGCGGGGCCGCCCACGGGGGCCTTGGAGGTATCGTTCATGACCAGACGTATCTTGTCGGCGGCGATGTTCAGGGGACGCAGCGCCTCATGGGCCGTGCCCAGCGCGCCCGCGTCGGCGCCCTGACCGTGATCGCCCCAGCACACGCCGATGGTGACGGTGCCGTCTTCATTGTACTGCGCCCAGCTTTCCGCGGAGTCCGGGCCGTCCAGACCACAGCCGTAAATGCCGATGGCGATGCCCACGCCGCGCTTGACGGCGTCCGTGGAGTTCGCGGCGGCCTTTTCCTTCGCGGCCTTGTACTTCGGACGCAGGATGTCGATCATGTCCGGCAGACTGAAGACTTCGGGCGTCTGACCGGACGGGTTGGTATCGCCGGGC
This sequence comes from uncultured Bilophila sp., assembly GCA_902373525.1. GTDB lineage: Bacteria > Desulfobacterota > Desulfovibrionia > Desulfovibrionales > Desulfovibrionaceae > Bilophila. The sequence continues at coordinate 30,789 of CABKMN010000004.1, forward strand.
TTGTAGCAGTTGACGGCGCGCAGTTCCAACGGGTCCATGCCGAGCTTTTCCGCCAGTTCGTCCATCAGGACTTCGGACGGGAACTCGCTTTCCGGAGCGCCGTAGCCACGGAACGCCGCGCCCCAACCGTGGTTGGTGCAGACCGTGCGGCCGACGCCGCGGATGTTTTCGATGCCGTAACCGGCGCCGATGTACTGCGCGCCGCGCAGGGTCAGGAGGTCGCCGAATTCCGAGTACGGACCATGGTCAACGCTCCAGTCGGTTTCCATCGCCTTGATCTTACCGGTGGCCTTGTCGGCGGCGTACCGGACGGTCGTGAAGAACGGCGAACGCTTGCCGGTGTACTGCTGCTGCTGTTCGTAGTTGTAGTGCAGGTGGCAGGGACGGCCGGTCGCAAGAACGGCCACGCCGATGAGCGCTTCCATCGTCGGGCTGAACTTGTACCCAAAAGTGCCGCCGGCGTTGCACTGCACCATGACCATGTCGTTCGCGAAATCAAGGCCCAGACCGGGGGCGATCATCAGGCCGTGCAGGTGCAGGCCGATGGATTTCGAATGAATGACCAGCTTGCCTTCTTCGTTCATGTAGCCGTACCCCACGTCGGGTTCGATGGGCAGGTGCGGCTGGCGCTGGGTGTAGAAATCGTCTTCCACGACCACGTTGGCGGGATCGGCGAAGAAGGGGGCGGTTTCCTGTCCCTTCACTTCCTTCTGCTCGAAATACACGTTCGGAGTGCCGGGATGGATTTCAATGGCGTCGGGAGCCATCGCGTCCGGGGCGTTCAGGTATTCGGGCAGCAGTTCGAGATCGAATTTCACCTTGTCGGCGGCGGCGCGGGCGTGGGCCTCGGAGTCGGCGCACACGATGGCGAGCGCGTCGCCGTACTGGAAGATTTTGGTATCGTTGAGAATGGGACGATCCCAGCCGTCACCCTTGTTGGTCGGGAAGGTGATCAGGCCGGTGATGCGGTTCTTGCCCTTGACGTCCTTGTGGGTCAGCACGCGGAACACGCCGGGCATCTTTTCGGCTTCGGACGTGTCGATGCCCTTGATGTTGGCGTGTGACACCTTGGCCTGCGCCAGCGCCAGATGCAGCGTATTCGGGGGCATCTTGAGGCCGGTGTCCGCACCGAAATCGTGCGTGCCGGTCACCTTGGCGACGGCGTTGGGACGCGGACGACGGGAACCCCACGTACGCCCGTCCACAGGTTCCTTATACTGGATGTCGCTGACGGACTTTTCGCCGCGCATGACCGCGGCGGCGTCCATGACGGCGTCCACCAGCGGTTTGTAGCCGGTGCAGCGGCAGGCGTTGCGGTGGCTCTGGAACCAGTCGCGCACCTCGTTGCGGGTCGGGGCGGGATTGCCGTCCAGCAGGCACTTGGCGGAAACGATGAAGCCGGGCGTACAGAAGCCGCACTGCGCGCCGCCGTGGAACATCCACGACTGCTGCAACGGATGCAGGTGCTCGGGCGTCCCGATGCCTTCAAGGGTCGTGATGGAGGCGTTGTCCTGAACGCGTTTCATCTTCATCGTACAGGTACGGACCAGCTTGCCGTCGAGGATGACGTTACAGGCTCCGCACTGTCCCGTGCCGCACCCGACCTTCACGCTGGTCAGCAGAAGCTGCCCGCGCAACACGTCCGCCAGCGAATCTTCGGGATTCACCAGCAGCGTCTTCGACATACCGTTCACTCTGAGCGTTTTGGAAATCATGCGCCACTCCTTGATTCCGCGGCCGACCCGAAGGCTCCAACCGGAGAGTTTCTGGACATCCGGGTGAAAACGATTCCCTTTTCACCCGTTCCCTTGTAGCTTAAGCGTACCCGAAGCGGGAAACCGCCGCATCCGACGGACACGATTTCAAACAAAAACGGTTCCCGAAAGTCCGCATACCCCCATCTCTGCTTTTTTGAGCAGATATGTTTATTCATGCATATAAGAAGCCCCGCATTCTGTCAATGCGGTCACGCCAAAATCAGAGTCTCCTGCAAGGAAACGATCATGGAAAACAGTTCCCGCTTTTTCAGGAATACGGCCTGCGCCTATTTTCCCTGCCACCCGAACGCCGATCCCGAAACATTCAATTGCCTTTTCTGCTACTGCCCCCTGTACTTCCTGCCGGAATGCCTCGGCGCGCCCCGCCGGACGGCGACCGGCGTCAAGGACTGTTCCCACTGCCGCGTGCCGCATCAGCCGGAAACGTATGATCGCATCGTCGAAAAACTTTCCTCGGCCATCAAGGAACGCGCCGCGCAAAACGTGTCCGGGGAAAACCCTCGACAGACCTCCGAATGATCTTATTTGAAAAGGGACGCCGCCTGCGTTATAGTCTTCTCCCTGAAAAACTTTCAATGTGCAAGGAAGAGCCCATGTCCAATCCGAAAATCGAACAGGCCCGAGAGGCCCTCGCCAAAGTCGAAGCCCATGTGGAAACCCTGACGCCCCAGACGGAAGCCCGCCATCAGGCGGAACGCGTCCGCGACAACCTGTCGGCCTGCATCGCCATGGGCGACTGCAATCCCAAGGCGGCCGAAATCCTTCTGCCGAACGTACTGACGGCCGCCCATGAGTATCTGGTGGCCATCGGCAAAAACTAGTTTCGAGGCCCACGCGCCGCAAGCCCGGAAAAGGCCGCAAGGAACTTTCCGGGCTTGTCCTTTTCCGCCCCGGGCCGCTTTTCCCCGAACATCCGACAGCGCTTTCGTGAGGTCCGCGTGCGTCTGCTGACAGTGCTTCTTTTTGGCGTCTTCCTCGTGGCGACCCAGGTTTTTCTGGTCCTCAAGGCCATGCAGGACAACCTGTTCGAACGGAACGTCGATCCGGTCGACGCCGTGGTGGAACGCCTGCCCTCCATCTTCGACGAACTTACTCCGCAGGAACGTGTCTGGCTGTCCAAGCACCACACGATCCGGGTCGGCATCGATCCCGACTTCTATCCCATGGAAATGTTCGACGCCGAAGGGCACTACACCGGCATCGGCCCCGACTACCTGCGCGTGCTCAAGAAGATGACCGGCCTGACGTTCCATGTGGCCCAGCCCGTCGACTGGACGGACACGACCGCCATGGCCACCTCCAAGCGCATCGACGTGTACATCGCCGCCGCCGAAACCCGGCACCGGGCGCAGTACATGCTGTTCACGCCCTCCTACATCGTGCTGCCCGGCATCATCGTGACCCGGCAGGGAGCGAAGGGCGAGCCCGAAACGGCTCCCGTCATCGACAACCTCAAGAACTTGTCCGGGAAGCGCGTCGCCGTCGTCAACCGCTATTCATGGCACGACTTCCTTGAGGAACTCCATCCCGAAATCACGCCCGTGGTGGTCAAGAACACGCTTGAGGGCCTGCAAAAGGTCGCGTTCGGCGAAGTCGACGCCATGATCGACTACCAATTCAACATTACGGAAAAAATCAGCAACAGCGGCATCCGCAACCTCCGCGTGGCGGGCGTCATCGACGCGCCGTACGGGCATGCCTTCGGCATCCGCAAGGACTGGCCCGAACTGCACAGCATCATCAACAAGGCGCTGGCGAAAGTCACGCCCGAGGAACGCCGGGTCATCGCCCAGAAGTGGCTCCAGCCCTACGAAAAGAAGGCGTTCTCCAAGCAGACGATCTGGATGATGCTGTTCGCCGCCGAAGTGCTGTTTACCGTCTTCGCGTTCGTCCTGTACTGGAACTTTTCGCTCAAGCGGCAGGTCTCGCGCCGGACGGCGCAGCTCAATCAGGAACTGATCAAGTACGACCGCGCCGAAAAGGAGTTGCGGGAAAGCCGGGCCATGCTGGAACAGTCCAACCTCGAACTGGAACACAGGGTCAACGAGCGCACCCGCGATTTGCAAGCCATCAACGCGGAACTGCAACTCGCCAAAGAGGCCGCCGACGCCGCCACCACCGCGAAAAGCCAGTTCCTCGCCAACATCAGTCACGAAATCCGCACGCCGCTGCACGGGATCATGGCCTTCGCCGAACTCGCCCTGCTCAAGGAGAAGACCCCGCCCCACCGTTATCTTCGGGCCATCCTCCAGTCGTCCCGCGCGCTGCTCGAAATCATCAACGACCTGCTCGACGTCTCCAAAATCGAAGCGGGCCATCTGGAACTGGAGCAGGCCCCCTTCATGCTCGACGACGTGGTCCACCACGTCTGCACCGTCGCCCTGCACAACGCGCAGGCCGGGGGCATCGAACTGGTGGTGGACATGGAGCCCACCATGCAGCTCGCGCTGATCGGCGACGCCGGGCGGTTGCAGCAGATCATCATGAACCTCGTGACCAACGCGGTAAAATTCACCGGCCCCGGCGGGCAAATCTGCGTGACCCTCAAACAGGCCCATGCCGAACCGCTCCCCGACGCCCCGGACCAGCAGCGCGTACAGATCATCTGCTTCGTACGCGACACCGGCGTGGGCATCGCCCCCGAATTCCTGAGCCAGCTGTTCCAGCCTTTCCGGCAGGTGGACGCCTCCACGACGCGCCGCCACGGCGGGACCGGCCTCGGCCTGTGCATCTGCCGCCAGCTCGTCGAAATGATGCACGGCGAAATCTGGGTGGAGTCGGAACCCAACGTCGGCAGCACGTTCGCGTTTTCCGTCCCTCTGAATACGCAGCCCGCCACGGGCGTCGCCGCGCATCTGCCCGAACCGCCGTCGGACCCCATCCACGCGCTCGTGCTCAGCGCTTCGCCGCTCCAGACGGAAGTGCTCTGCCGTCACTTCGCGGCCCTCGGCATCGCCGCCGTCACGGCGGCCACCACGGAAGAGGCCGTACGCAAGGCGCAGGACCTGCCCAAGAAGCAGCCTGACCTGCTGTTCCTCGACCGCAAGCTGGCGGAGCCGAACACGCTCTACGCCCTGCGCGTGCTGCGCACGGCCTTCGGGCGCACGATCCCGGCCATCCTCATGGACGAGCACGCGGGCGAGCAAATCCTGTCGGATTCCAACCGGGACGCCGCCCAGCACGACGGGCAGGTGGCGATCCTGTCCCTCGTGACCCTGCGCGGGCTGCACGAATCCATCGTGTCCCTCAACGAGCCCTGTCTCGTGGCCTACTCGGGGCGGCTCCACTCCCTGCCCTCGCCGATGGAAACGCCGCTCTTTCACGACGTCCGCATTCTGGTCGCCGAAGACAATCCGACCAATCAGGAAATCATGGAAGCCCTGTTTGAAGACACGGGCGTGCAGCTCACCATCGTGAGCAACGGCAAGCAGGCGCTCGACGCACTCCGGGTGGGCGCACAGCGGGGCGAACACTTCGACCTCGTGCTCATGGACGTGCAGATGCCGGTCATGGACGGATACGAAGCCACCCGCATCATCCGCACCATGCCGGAACTGGAAGGGCTGCCCATCGTCGCCATCACGGCGCACGCCATGCACGAGGACAAGATGCGGGCGCTTTCCGCGGGCATCGCGCGCTACCTGTCCAAGCCGCTCAGCCGGGCGGCCCTGTTCGGCACCCTGCGGGCCCTGCTTCCGAACAAAATCATGCCCCGCAAACCGGAGCAGGCCGCCGAAGCCGCGCCCGCTCCCGCGCCGGTGGTCCACAACAGCGCCGCGCTTCCGCCCTGCCTCGACGCCAGCGCCGTGGAGCGGCTCAACGTCTCGCCCGAGACGTATCAGAAAATCCTGCGGGGGTATGTACGCAACACCTCGGAGGCGCTCCCCGCGCTCCGCAAGGGGCTGTATCTGGACCCGACGGTCCCCGAGCAGAGCCTGTGCCGTCCGGCGTGGGAATGGCTCATCCGCGAGGCCCACAACCTGAAGGGCGCATCCGCCAACGTGGGCGCCGTCGCCGTGCAGCAGGACGCGCACGCGCTGGAACTGGCCCTCCGGCAGTTCGTCAAGCAATCCGACAACGCCGCCGTCGAAATGACGGCCCTGACGCAGACCTTTTCGCCGCTGCTCGATGCGCTGGAAGAGGCGTTCGCCACCGTGCAGACCTCCGTGCTGGAAATATTGCCCGACGCCCAACCGGAGCGCCCGTGTCCGGAGCAGGTCCCGGTAACGGCCTTGACCGAAGACCAGAAGGCGCAGATACAACACCTCAAGGACATGCTGGCCCTCGCCGATCCCGAGCGGGTCGCGGAGGCGCTGTCGCCCCTGACGTTCCTTCCGTCCGCCCTGCTGGAAAAGCTCCAGCACGCGGTGGACTTCTACGACTATGACGAAGCGTCGGCGCTGCTCGACGCCCTCCCGGATGCGTCGCTGTGATGGAGCCGCTTATGGAAACGGAACACGAAAAGCCCCTTGTCCTCGTCGTGGACGACGACCCCACCAACCTCCGCATTCTGGTCAGCAAGCTGAACCGGGAATACCGGCTCGGCGTCGCCAAAAGCGGCACGAAGGCGCTGGAGTACATGACGAAGCAGATTCCCGATCTGGTGCTGCTCGACGTCATGATGCCGGACATGGACGGGTACGAGGTCTGCAAACACATCAAGCACGATCCCAAATGGTGCGACATCCCCGTCGTCTTCATTTCCTATGTGGACGATCCCGGCCAGAAGACCCGGGGCTTCGAAGTGGGCGGCGTGGACTACATCACCAAACCGTTTCACGACGCCGAAGTGCTGGCCCGCGTCCGCACCCACATCATGAACAAGCAGATGCGCGAGCAGCTCAAGCGGCACAACGCCGAAATCGGCAAGGAACTGGACGAGCACCGCCGCCAACTGCTGGCCCTGCTCGACAACCTTCCCGGTCTGGCCTACCGGGAAACCGTGAGCGACGGCATCCCGGACGCGCGGCGGGCGGTGAGCTTCGTGAGCGACGGCGTGCTCGGCCTGACGGGCTACGCGCCGGAGCGGTTCACCGGCGAGGAGCACCTCGGCCTGCTGGACATCGCCCACGAGGACGACCGGGAAACCATCCGCAACACCATCGACGCGGCCCTCAGGGAACACCGGCGCTGGGAACTCATATACCGCATCATCACGGCGTGGGGTGAGGAAAAATGGGTCTGGGAACAGTCCTCGGGCGCGTTCGACCCTGCGGGCAGGCTGCTCACCATCGAGGGGCTCGTCAACGACATCACCGAAAAGCAGAAAAACGAACTCGGCATCCGCAAGGAAAACGAAGAGCTCCGCGAACGCCTCAAGGCCCGCTGCTTCAACAACATCGTCGGGGATTCGCCGCCCATGCGCGAGGTCTTCGAGCTGATCGCCCGCGCCGGAGCCACCGAGGACTGCGTGGTCATCTTCGGGGAATCGGGCACGGGCAAGGAACTGGCCGCCCGGGCCGTGCACGAGTGCAGCGCCCGCTGCGACAAGCCGTTCATTGCGGTGAACTGCGGGGCCATCCCCGAAAACCTCTTTGAAAGCGAATTCTTCGGCTACAAGAAAGGGGCGTTCACGGGCGCGCTCGCGGACCGCAAGGGCTGCCTCGACCGCGCGGACGGCGGCACGCTGTTCCTCGACGAACTCGGAGAACTGAGCCTTTCCGCCCAGACCAAGCTCCTGCGCGCCATCGAGGGGCAGGGCTTCACCCCCGTGGGCGGCTCCGAACTGCACCGCCCCAACTTCCGCATCATCGCCGCCACCAACCGCAACCTCGCCGAACGGGTGGCCGCCGGAAAGATGCGCGAAGACTTTTTCTACCGCATCCACGTCATCCCGATCCACCTGCCTCCCCTGCGCCAGCGCAAGGAGGACATCCCGCTGCTCATCGAGTACTTCCTCAACGCCTATCCCCGCGTGGGCGATCTGCCCGCCCTCAACGGCGAAATCATGCAGGCGTTCATGCAGTACGACTGGCCGGGCAACATCCGCGAGCTGCACAACACCCTGTACCGCTATCTTACGCTCGGCAAGGTCCAGCTCGGCACCCTTCAGGTGGGTTCCGGGCAGATGGCCCCGGCGAACGGCGACGCCGAGCACAGGCCGCAGCTTCCGCAGGAACCGCTGGCCTCGGCGTTGGACCGCTTCGAGCGGGAATACCTGCTGGAAACGCTCCGCCGCAACGACTGGAAGCGGGCGGAAACGGCGGAAATCCTCGGCATCGACCGCCGGACCCTGTTCCGCAAGATCAAACAGTTCGGGCTTGAGGACGAGGAAGGCAAATAGCGCGAAACGCCTTGCACGCGGAGGGAGGGGACCACGGTTTCCTCCCTTCTTTTGCGGCACGGCGAGGCCGCCTAGCGTTGCTCCCACCGGCGGAACGGGCGGCTCGCCAGCGACGAGTTGGCGTAGCGGCGATCTCCCGTGACCTCCTCACCGATCCAGTCGGGCTTTTCAAACGACTGCACTTCGTCGGCGAGTTCGATCTCCGCGACGATCAGCCCTTCGTTGTCGCCGAAAAACTCGTCCACTTCCCAGACGAATCCCTTGTACGGAATCCTGTACCGGCATTTGCGGATAAGCGGCGGCTGCGCCAGCGTGTCCAGCATTCTGTCGGCATCCTCAAACGGTATCTCGTACTCGAATTCATCCCGGCTGAAGCCCCGCGTCCGCCCCTTCACGGTCAGAACGCCCCGCCCGCCCTCCGTGCGGACGCGCACCGTGCATGGAGAGGTCTGCAAGTATCCCTGCCGAAAGGGGATTCCCTGTGCCAGTCCGCGCCATGCATCGTTTTTGACAAGAAATTTTCGTTCGATTTCCACAGGCATGTCCGTACCTCGCCGTCTTGTCCGTACACTCCGGGCCCGCCGCATGTCCCGGCGTCCGGGGTGCGCGGAAAAGCATGCCGTTTCAGGCTGCTGGACGAAACCTAGCGTGTTTTTCTTCCGGCGTACAGGGGACGTTTTCCTTTCCTTTCGGGAGCGGCGGCGCACCCCCGGTTCCGAGGGGATGTTTTTGCGGTTACTTGCGAATCGGAGGCAAACGGTGTACAGATTCCGATTCCGTCTGCACTGACCCATCTTTTTTTCCGGCCTGCCTTTCCGGCTCGTCCGGCCAATCTCCATGAGGATACATTCTTGAACGAGCTCACCCGCAACGAAAAACTTCGTAATATCGCCATCATTGCCCACGTTGACCACGGCAAGACCACGCTTGTGGACGCCCTTTTCCGCCAGAGCGGCGTTTTCCGAAGCGATCAGCAGGTCGATGATCGCATCATGGACAGCATGGACATCGAACGCGAACGCGGCATCACCATCTCGGCCAAGAACTGCGCCGTGAGCTGGAACGGCGTCAAGATCAACATCATCGACACTCCCGGCCACGCCGACTTCGGCGGCGAAGTCGAACGCGCCCTGTCCATGGCCGACGGCGCGATCCTGCTGGTGGACGCGGCGGAAGGCCCGCTGCCGCAGACCCGTTTCGTGCTTCGCAAGGCCCTCGAACGCGGCCTCAAGATCATCGTGGTCGTCAACAAGATCGACCGCAAGGACGCCCGTGCGCAGGAAGTCCTGAACGAAGTGTACGACCTGTTCATCGATCTGGACGCGACGGAAGAGCAGCTCGAATTCCCCGTGCTGTACGCCATCGGACGCGACGCCGTCGCCATGCGGAATCTCGACGATCCCCGCGTGGACCTCTCTCCGCTGTTCGAGACGATTCTCGAAGTGGTGCCCGGCCCGGCCTACGATCCCAACGAACCGTTCCAGATGCTCGTTTCCGACCTCGATTACTCCGAATACCTCGGCCGCCTCGCCGTGGGCCGCAGCCTGCACGGGCAGGTGCATTCCAACGACGCGCTGGTCTGCGTCAATGAGGCGGGCGTTCCCGTTCCCCTGCGCGTGACCCGCCTGCAGGCCTACGAAGGCCTGCGCCTCGTCGACATCACCACCGCCATGCCCGGCGACATCGTCATCATCGCGGGCATGGAAGACTTCGCCATCGGGGACACCATCTGCACCAAGGACGCCGTCCGCGTGCTCCCCCGCCTCCGCGTGGACGAGCCCACCGTCGCCATGCGCTTCACGATCAACACCTCGCCCCTCGCCGGACGCGAAGGCAAGAACGTCCAGTCCCGCAAAATCCGCGACCGCCTGCTCAAGGAAGCCCTGCTCAACGTCGCCATCAAGATTGAAGAGCCCGAAGAAAAGGACAGCTTCATCGTGAAGGGCCGCGGCGAATTCCAGATGGCCATCCTCATCGAAACCATGCGCCGCGAAGATTTCGAACTGTGCGTGGGCCGTCCCGAGGTCATTTTCAAGAAGGACGAAGACGGTCAGGTCCTTGAGCCTATCGAACAGCTGTACGTCGACTGCGACGAAGCCTTCATGGGCGTGGTGACCGACAAAATCGCCCAGCGCAAGGGCCGCATGGTCAATTGCGTGAACAACGGCACGGGCCGCGTCCGTCTGGAATTCTCCGTCCCGTCCCGCGGGCTCATCGGGTACCGCGACGAATTCCTCACCGACACCAAGGGCACGGGCATCATGAACTCCCTGCTCGCCGGGTACGAACCCTATCGCGGCGATTTCCCGAGCCGCTTCACCGGCTCCATCGTCTCCGACCGCTCCGGGAACGCCGTGGCCTACGCCCTCTTCAATCTGGAACCGCGCGGGCAGCTGTTCGTGGTTCCCGGCGATCCGGTCTATGAAGGCATGATCGTGGGCGAACACAACCGCGACAACGACATCGACGTCAACCCGACCAAGGAAAAGAAGCTGACCAACATGCGCGCCTCCGGCAAGGACGAAGCCGTCACCCTGACGCCCGTGCGTCCCATGACGTTGGAACACGCGCTCCACTTCGTCCGCGAAGACGAACTGGTCGAAGTGACGCCCCACTCCATCCGCCTGCGCAAGGCCGAGCTGGACGCCTTCAAGCGGTATCAGACCGCGGGCAAGAAGAAGATCGCCAGCCCCGGCAAATAAAACGATTCATGGGGGGGAGGAGACCCCTTCCTCAGCAGGGTTTCTTCTCCCCCACTCCCCTTCAACGGCGCGTTGCGGTTATCCAATCCCCGTTCGTGTGCGATCTGGATAGAAAAAGCAAAGAAAAAAAACGGTGTTGCGTACGCTCCAAAGCGGGAATGCGTCACAACGGCTCCTCCTTTCGGCGTCTGCGTCGGTTCTCCCCTGTTTTCGCCTGAAAACCCAACGGCACCTCTTCCAATCCGACGCGGACCGGATCATGTCCTCACCGTTCTTTCTGCCTGACGGTATGTTATTCGGCGCAATTGCGCGACGTTATCGCGCACACCGGTTTCTCCCCGAACGTTTTCACGGAAAAGCCCCTCTCCCCCCCTCGGCAAGGATTGGGGCTTTTTCGTATCCTCTCCCGAAACAATGAAAACAAGACCTCACCACACGGGTACGGTCCGATACGCCGAAGCCCGGAATGAGTCCCGAATCTTGCTTGGGAAAAGAGAGCCGTTTCGAGAAGTGGAAAATGCGGAACGCATCCGCTGCGGCATGCAGCTTGCATTTCTCAAAGGCCGGTACGGACTTTGCCCGGTTCCGTTCCTGTGTTACCGTTCTTTCAACCGGTATTTTAAGGAAATCCCGGTAGTCTGCGTCTTCGATGTGTTACGCGCAGGCACCTTTTTTGACGTTCCCCATGCAACATCTGGCCGTATCGCCAAAACAATTGGCAGGAAACTGTATGAACACACGTACGCTGGTTGAAACATGGCTCTCAGAGGCGTCCCTTCCCGCCGACCTCCCCCGCACGCTCGATCCCAACGGCTTCTGGTCGATGCCCTACGGACGCACCACCCTCATGCTCGCCGTGCCTGGGAAACGTCGCGGAACAGCGATCACGTCACCCTCACCAAGACCGTCAGCCGCTCGCTTGAAATCACGGCAAGCGCGTCGTTCCTTCCCGAAACCGCCACCGCCCACGCCCGCGACATCGCGGATATGGCTCTGGCGCAAGGCCCTTCAACGCCGGGGCGGCTACTGGACGCCGCACTCGCCCACAGCGAGATTGAAAAGACGCTGCTGTCCCTGAGTTTTGAAGAACGGTGGGAACTCTCGACATCGGCAAACGGAACCCTTGAGGGAGCGGAACGCACCCGCGTGTTCCATCTGGACACTGCCGCCGAAGCCCGCTCCGTGCTTGTAAAGCACGGCGTACCGGAGGCGATGATCCGCGACGTCGAAGCCGACATCGAACAATACGGAGACGGCGGTTTTCGGCTTGAAGTGGCCCATACCCTCGGACGGGCGGCCGTCGACCGCTACAACGCCCAAAAGGATCATCTGCCTTCCGCCTCCAGCTATGATTTGTCGGAACTCAGGCTGATCGTTGACGAGGCCTCCGTCATGCAACGCCGGGGCATCACGTTGGGCGATTTCACGGCTGCGCATGTCCAGTCCGGGAACCGCGAAAGGACACTCCAGTACAGGGCGGCCCTTGCCTCTGCAAACTGAGGTTTCCGGGGAGCCGAAACGGACCCGGCCGCACCTTTTCCGCCGGGTCCGCGGCCCTGCCCCAACCCGTTGTCGCCGGCGCTACGGCCAGCCGTTCCGCGCAAAACCCGCGACGGCGGGCGGAACGGGCTTTCGGGGGTTGAGAAAAGACCGGAAACCGCCGCGGGATGATTCTTGCAACGGATAGGGAATGAAGGTAAAAAGAATCCGGGCGGTTCCAAAAATATCAGCGTCCGGAAAGGAACCGCGGCAACGGGATACCCCGCGCCCTCCTTTGCACGAGGCCGGACATCGGGTTGATGCTACAACAAACAATCGGGGCGTTATGAATCGCTTTCGTCTCTTTCACGTCTGGCTGGCGTTCGGCCTTCTCTTCGCCTTTTCGTGCGGTTCCGCATGGGCGGCGGAAGGAAGCCCCCGGCATCAGGGGAGCGCCGAACAGGCCGTCCCCGCCAAAAAATGGCGCGTCGCCTACATCGAAGGCGGCGGGTACACGGACTATCAGCGCATCCTCGCCGCTACCGCCAAGGGGCTTGCCGAACTGGGAATCATCACCGATGGGGATGTCCCCGTTCCCGTCGGTACGGACGACACCCGTCCCATCTGGGACTGGCTGGCCGACCATGCCGGGGGCGACCGTCTCGAATTTCTGAAGGACGGCTATTATTCCGCCCATTGGGACAAGGAACGACGTGACGCCAACAAGGAAGCCCTGCTCAGGCGCATCCGCGAAAAGGGCGACGTGGATATGATTTTCGCCTTCGGCACATGGGCCGGGTTGGACATGGCTACGGCGGACATCTCCGTGCCCGTCTTTTCCATGTCCGTCACCGACGCCGTTCAGGCGGGCATCGCGTCCTCGCTGGAGGATTCCGGGCGCGACAACGTGCACGCCCAGATCGATCCGGCGCGCTACAAGCGGCAGCTCGCCGTCTTTCATGATATTTTCGGTTTCAAAAAACTGGGCGTTCCCTATGAGGATACGCCGGAAGGGCGTTCCGACGTATCGCTGGCCGCCATTGAGGAAGCCGCCGACGAACTCGGCATCGAGCTGGTACGCTGCACCACCGAACTGAACGTTCCGGCGGATCAGAGCTTCGCCAACCTGCGCCAGTGCGTCGCCAAGCTCGCCCAAACGTCCGACGCCGTATACCTCACCACGAATTCGGGCGTCCAATGGAACCGGATGAAGGAACTCCTCCAGCCCATCATCGACGCGGGCGTACCGTCGTTCTCGCAAAGCGGCATCGAAGAAACCAAGCTCGGCGTACTGATGAGCCTCTCGCAAAGCAGCTTTTCCAGCGAAGGGCGCTTCGGGGCCGAAGCCGTGGCCAAGGTCATGAACGGAGCCCTGCCCCGCAGTGTGGGACAGGTCTTCGACAGCGCCATCGGACTCGCCATCAATCTGGAAATGGCCCGCCGCATCTATTGGGACCCGCCCTTCGAGATACTCCTCGCCGCCGACGCCATCTATCAAGACATCAAGAACGCGGGCGAGTAAGCATGGAAACGTCACGCAGGCGCATGCTTGTCGGAGGGCTTGCGGCGCTTCTCGCCGCACAGTTCCTGTACGGCATCCTCACGCTGGCCACGCTGCACAAGTCGTACCGGCTGTCCCTCCTTTCGGTGCAGGCCATCGCCTGCGAGAAGCTCGGACTTGATCTTTCGCGTCTGGCCCGGTTCGGCAAAGCCCCGGAACGGGTGGAGAACATGGGAGGCCGCGTCCACCATTTCTGCGAGGTTTCGGGCGTCAGCCGTCTTGTCGTCCGGGGGGCCGAAGGACAAGACATCGCCTCATGGCCCGTCGACGGCATGGAGGCCCCGGCGGTCCCCCAGCGGGAAAGCGCGTTGAAGACGCTCCGCAACGAGGTGAAGGAGTTCACCGCCGACGGCGTGATCTGGCTTGTGCAGCCTGTCCGGGATCGAACGGGCCAGCCGGTGGGCAGCGTGATCGCCGGTTTCGACGAGGCGTCCATGACGAAACGCCTCACGCAGGCCGCCTCGGAACAGGGACTGCTTTTTCTCGGCATCGCCGCGCTGGGCGGCGTCCTGTTCATTCTGCTGGTACTGCGGGAAGGCAGGCCGCCGTTCCCGAGACTCGGAAAGGGCTGCCTCATCATCCCCCTCATCGTCAGCCAGCTCTGTTTCCTTTTCTTCCTGCGGGGTCCGGTGGGCTCCTTTCTCGAAGACAATGCGCGGGAAGCGGGCGTACAACTGGGCCGATACATCGGACAGGACGTGCGGCACATCGACGATCTGGGGCTGGCTTTGCGGGAAGTACCCTCGATCCGGCAGTATCTCGCGCAAATGCGGGAAACGCTGCCGTGGGCGCAGTCCATCACCGTTCGCGACACGGAGGGAACCGCCTACACGACGGGGGAACCGGGAGCGGCGCTCAGGGCGGGCGTTCCGGTGCCCTTGTCCGACGGGCGCACGGTCTCCGTGGACATCGGCCTCTCCGAGCGGTTCGTCGGCGCGGCGTTTCGGTCCATCGCGTACGACACGCTGACCATCATGATCATCGCCATGCTGTTCATGCTCGAACTGGTGCCCCTCCAAACCATGAACCGGAACACGGAGCCCGTCGGAGGTCGCTCCGCCCTTTCGCCCCGGATCATGCGGCCCATCATTTTCCTGTGCATGTTCGCCATCGATCTGCCCGCGTCCTTCATTCCGCTGCGGATCGCGGAAATGGACCTCGGCCTGCTGGGGCTGCCCGCCGATGTGGTGATGGGTCTTCCCCTGTCCTTTGAAATGTGCACGGTGGGGCTCGCCATCCTTGCGGGCGGGTTCTGGAGCCAGAAGTGGGGCTGGCGTCCGCTGCTCCTGTGGGGCGCGCTGCTGGTGACCCTCGGCAACACGGCAAGCGGGCTGGTTACGGATTCTCTGTCCTACATCCTCGCCAGAGGCGGATCGGGATTCGGCTACGGGCTGATCAATCTTGCGGGGCAGGTTTTCGTGGTTTCGCACTCCACTCCCCAGAACAGGGCCGGAAACCTTTCCGCCATGATCGCGGGCCTGTACGCCGGATTCCTGTGCGGAAGCGCCTTCGGCGGCCTCATCGCGGACAATCTCGGCTACGCGTCCGCGTTCCTCGTTTCGGCGGTCTGTATGGGGTGCATCGGCGTACTCCTCCGTTTCCTCATGCCGCGGGAACCGTGGGTGCCCGAAGCGTCCGGCTCCAGCCGGATCGCGCTGAGAGAACTCGCCGCCTTCTTCACCGACAGAAGGATGACCGGGCTGCTGCTGGGCAATATCTTCCCCTGCGCGTTCGTGACGGTATGCCTGTTCCAGTTCTTCATCCCGGTGTCGCTCAGTCAGGGCGGCGTCAGTCCGGCGGGCATCGGGCGCGTGTTTCTGGTATTCTGCCTCGTCATCATCTACCTCGGCCCGCTGTTCGGGAAAGCCGTGGACAACTCCGCGGACAAGCACGCGTGGCTTGTGGCGGGCGGCTTTCTCTGCATCGGAGGCATCGCGGCCCTGCTGTTCTTCGACGGCCTGACGGCGGCGTTCGTTTCCGTGGCTCTGCTGGCTCTGTGCAATTCCATCGTCGCCAGCGCGCAGGGAACGTATGCGCTGGAAATGCCCGCCGCCGCACGGATCGGCTCCGCAAGGACGATGGGCATCTACAATGTCGCCGAACGGCTGGGGCAAATGCTCGGCCCCGTCACCCTCGGGCAGGTGATCGCCCTGTGGGGCGTGAACTCCGGGCTCTTCGGCATGGCGGCGGTTTTCGTCGCCTTGAATCTTCTTTTTGCCCTGCTGGGACGTCTCCCGGCAAAGGACGGTTCATGACGCCCCTGACCGCTCTCATGGAGAACCCTCTGTTCAAGCCGTTGTGGGACGCCTTTCCGTACCTGCCCGCCTGTTTTTCCCGGTGGGAGGGCATGACGCTGGGCGACATCGCCGCTTCGACGTACGGAACGGCGGATCGGCCCGGACGCATGGCCGCCTCCGCCGAAGCCATCGACTGCATGGCGGCCTTGACGGCGCGAAGCCTCGGGCCGGAAGCGGAAGCCGCGCTCAGGACCTCTTTCTCCCGAAGCAACGCCGTGTTGTCCGCCAATCTGCACGGCATCGACTGCCTCCCGGAAATGGTGCAGGCGGTGCATTTCTTCGGCCTCGACCGTCTGGCCTCCGGAGAACGGGGGACGGTGATTCCCGTACTTTCCTGCGGCGGCATAAGCCTGCAAAGCTCGGCCTATCCGCGCGGCATGCTGGCGTTTCCCGAAGGGCAGCCGATCCGGTTCCCGCTGTTTCGGAGCGCATGGCAGGACACGGTGGAACTGAACGCCCCGGCATTGACGGAGCGGGACGTACGGGCCATCCGTCCGCTCTGGCACGTTTCACATCCCTATATTCAGCAAGGGCTGGATACCGTAGTCCGGCACATGCTGGCCCCGGAAACGCTGGCGCTCGAACGGTTCGGCGAACAGGCGACCGGCGTCAACGCCCGCTTGTGCGCCGAGCGCTTTTCCGATTCCCGGCCCGTGGTCGTATATCTGGAGCTTGAGGAAGTGGCCCGCGCCTTGCTGTTCCGCGACCTTGAGCGCTCGGACTCGCTGCTGCATCGGGCGCTGTTCGTGCCCCACCTGCGCGAAAGTCTGGTGCGGCGACTGGCCGGCGTCCGGGGATGCTGGAGCCCCAAGGCGGCAGCCGGGCAAGCGCTTCCCCGGACCGAGAGCAACGGGACCGTCTTTTTCTGGGGTACGGACGAACGCGGACGGCGTCACCCTCTGCGGCTTACGTCCTCGCAAGGGGAACTCCGCCTTGAGGGGACGGGGGTCCGTCTGCCGTTCACGCCCGAAGCCGTCGTCGAAGCCTTGCGTGATCGCCTCGTTTATCCGGGATTGTTCGTTTCGTACATGACGCTGGTGTTTGAGCACGGGCTGCGCTGTTACGGCGGGATATTCCTTGTGAACTATCTCCCGACCATGATCAGGCATGTATGCGAAACCTTTGCGGAACGAAAGGAACCGCTTCCTCCGCTTCCTGCGGAAACGGCCTTGGCGGCCTTCGCCGTCACCGTACGGGCCCGAACCTCACGCGGGCTTTTCCCCGCCGGGATGCTGGAGATGGCCGCAGCCGGGGGATTGGACAGGACGCAACTGCAATTCCTCGCAAACCTTCCGCTTGAGGACGTGCTGCCGTTCAGCCTTGCCGAATGGTGCCTCCAGTACGTGCCTGAGCAACACCGCCCCCCGGAATGGGAAACCGCCCTGCGCGACGCCGCGGAACACTGGAAAGGCATCACGCTGGAACTGGCGTAGCCGCCGTTTTACGTATTCCGTCCATCAAAAAAGGATGTTAGAAGAGGTCTACAGGGCGGGGACACTGGCCGCGCTGGAAGGAACTCCGATGACACTTTCCACAAAAAACAAACTGGTGCTGCTCGTCGCGGGATCGTTGATCCTGCTGGCGGTGGGGGTCGGCCTGTTTTCCATGTTCAGCGTGGAAACGAGCATGCTGGAGGCGCAGCGCCGCAGCAGCGAGAATACCGTCGCCCTCGCCACCCTCAACGTCATGGATCGCTACCAGATTCTTTTCCGCAACAAGGCGGATCAGGCCGTCGCCCTGCAACAGAGCTTCGGCGCGCTTGAATCCATCATGGCCGAGCTGGCATGGAAGGCCCCCGATCCGCTCGCCTTCCTCCGCGACTTTCCCCTGCCCGAGGGCGTCAGCCTCATCGTCACGGGGCCGGATCAGTCCGTACGGCTCGTGCGCGGCGAACTTGGCCCGGACGACAATCCCTACCGTTTCATCGACCTCAAGGACAGGCCGGTCGGCCCCGCCATGCTCGCCCTTGCGGAAAAGGGGCTGCCCGCCACCTGTCTCGTGCAGGGCGACAGCCGTTCGGGACGGCAGCGCCTGTACGGCTCCCATTTCTACCTGCCCGCCGAGCGGCTCCTCGTCGGCCTGTGGACCGGCATCGACCACCTCGACGAACACCAACGCACGCTCAAAGAACACAGCATCCGCGAATTGCAGCGGGATTTTGCGTCCCTGCGGCTCGGCCCATCGGGGTTCCTGTTCGTGTCCGACGCCAACGGCAAACCCGTCATCGGACCGGATACCCTGAACGACGCGTTCACCGGCATAAATCCCCTCACCGGCAGGCCGCTCATCGACGACCTGCGCGCCGCCGCCCGCACGCCGGACACGCCCGTCCTCGCCTCCATCACGTCCGTACTCAGGGACGCCCCGCCGGATCGTGAGGCGCTGCTTTTCGTGCGCCACGTCAAACCGTTCGACTGGTACGTCGCGGGCGTGGCCTACACCGACGAGGTCCGCGCGCCCGGCAACCACCTGTCGCTCATCCTTATCGGCGGCATCCTCGCGGCCATGCTGATCATTTTGCCGCTGGCCCTGCTTATGGTCACGCGCCTGACCTCCCCGCTGGCGAAACTGGGCGACTACGCCCGCAAGCTCCCGGAGCAGGACTTCATGGAGGACGCCCGGCCCACCCCGCTCCTCGCCTCGCTCGCGGACGGCAAGCACGGGGAGGAAATCGCCAGCCTCGCCAACTCGCTCATGTTCATGGATAAAACCCTCCGTTCGCGCGTCCGCGAACTCATGGAGGCGACCTCCAGCCGCGAACGGCTCGAAGGCGAACTCAGCGCGGCCACGGAAATCCAGATGGGATTCCTGCCCAAACCCCTGCCGCCGGACGTGTCCGCCGGGCGCTTCTCCCTCGCCGCCAGCCTCGTGCCCGCGCGGGAAGTGGGCGGCGATCTGTACGATTTCTTCATGCTCGACAACGACCGCCTGTGCTTCGTCATCGGCGACGTCTCCGACAAGGGCGTGCCCGCCTCCCTTTTCATGAGCATGACCCTGACGCTCATCCGTTCGCGCGCCGCCGACTGTCCCTCCCCGGAACGGCTCATGGCCGAAGTCAACGAAAACCTTGCCCGCGACAACGCCAAATGCATGTTCGTGACCCTGTTTATCGGTGTGCTCGATCTCGCCAGCGGGGAACTTCTCTACGCCAACGGCGGGCACAACCCGCCGCTCCGGCTGGGCCCGGACGGCTCGGCGGCGTGGCTCGAAGGCATCAGCGGCCCCGTGGTCGGCGTGATGGAAGGCATGGACTATACCTTGCTCCATACCCGCCTCCAGCCCACGGAATCCCTGTTCCTCTACACGGACGGCGTGAACGAGGCCATGAACGCCGACAACGAAATCTACTCGAACGAGGCGATGTTCCGGGCGCTCGGCGCGTCGCCCTCCCGCGAACCCATGCGCATGCTCCGCCACATGCTCGACGACGTTGCCGCACACGTAAACGGCACCCCCGCTTCCGACGACATGACCATCCTGTGCCTCCAATACCTCGGAGGGAAACGCTGACGCAAAGGCGGGCGGGGGGATGGCCATGATGGAACACGGAAAGCCTCAGCGGAGACGACGTACCGGCTGAGGGCGCTCTCTCAGAAAGCGGGAGCACCGGAGAAAGAAACCGGCATGTTCCGGGCGGAACGGAACGCCTTTTCCGTGCTCCTCATTCCGGGTGCTTTTCCGCCAGAGCCAAGACCTTGCTGACGTAGGCCCGCGTTTCGGCAAAAGGCGGAATGCCGCCGTAGCGGATGACATTGCCCGGCCCGGCGTTATAGGCGGCGAGGGCGAGATCGATCCTGCCGAAGCGGTCGATCTGCTGACGCAGATAACGGCTCCCGGCGTCCACGTTGGCTTCGGGATCAAAGGGATCGACGACGCCGAGGTATTGCTGGGTCTGAGGCATGAGCTGCATGAGCCCCTGCGCGCCCTTGTCGGATTCGGCGATGTTCTCGAAGTTGGACTCCACCTTGATGACCGCCGCGATGAGCCGGGGATCGAGCCCGTAGCGGCTGCTGGCCTTGGCGACCAGCGCTTTCCAGACGGAGGGCGGCGGAAGTTTGCCCTTGCCCGCATGCGCGCGAAGGACAAGCTGCGGGGACACCATGCGCGGCAGGGCCAGCGAAGCCGCGTGCGGCGACAGCGCGTAGATGTCCATGCGATCAAGCAGGTTTTCGGAAGGAAGCGGCGCGGCGGGAACGGAAGGCCCCGTCTGTCCGGGCCGCACGCGCTGGAGACGCTGCGCCGGGCGTTCGTCCGTGGACATTTCCTCATTCAGGATGACGCCCGCCGACGCGGTCCCGGACAGCAGGACCAGCATCAGGAAACAACAGGAAAAACGGATCACGTCGGCAACGCGAAGTACAGTTCGATGCAGTTCGACCTGTCGTAGTAGCTGTACGAATAGTGGGCGACGATGGACTTGATCAGGTGGATGCCGAGCCCGCCCACGGGACGCTCCTCCGCGCCGAGAGAAATATCCGGCTCCGGCGCTTCGAGGAAGGGATCGAACCGCGCCCCCCAGTCCCGTACCGAAAAGCAGAAATACGGCACGTTGTCGAGCCGCACTTCCCGGCAATCCACCCGCGCCTCACCCGGCACGTCCGGGTAGGCGTAGCTGAACACGTTGACCAGCAGCTCTTCGGCGGCAAGCTCCACCTGCGGCGTCAGCGGGGCATACTGCGGGGGGATATGCTCGTGGATGAACGTATTGACATGCACCAGTTGCTCAAGACTGGCGGGAACGCTGAGCGTCGCCATGATCGCCTCCTCAAGACAGGGCGCTGACGGCCTCGTCGCGCGTGGCGTAAATGGGAAGCATGGAACTGAACCCGGAAATCTTGAAGACTTCCGCGACCATCGACTGCATGGAACAGAACGCCAGCGTCGCCACGGCGCCCTTGCTGGCCTTCACCATCGTCAGGATGACGCGCAGCCCGGCGGAACTGATGTATTCTATTCCGGCGAGGTCCACCACGATCTTCTTGGCGCCGCCGTCCAAAAGCGAGCGGCAGGCTTCGTCGAAGACGCTCGCCGTAGTCGCGTCCATTCTTCCCGAAAGCGCAAGGATGCTGACGCACCCCTGTTCCGATATGACAGCTTGCATACACCTTTCCTTTGCTATTTGTAGCTCAAGAGCAATCCTTGACTGATCTTGAGCCACCCGTCAAGCGTCACGAAAAGCAGAAGCTTGAAGGGAAGCGAGATGGTCATGGGCGACACCATCATCATGCCCATCGCCAGCAGAATGTTGGAAATGATCAGGTCGATGGCGATGAACGGCAGGTAGAGCAGGAAGCCCACCTGAAACGCCTTGGTCAGTTCCGAAATGGTAAACGCGGGCACGAGGATCAGAAGGTTGTCTTTGGTGATCCTGTTGTGCTGTTCCTTGGGCCAGATGCGTTTGGCCGTGCCCATGAACGCCCGGAGCACCGCGTCGTCGGTGTTGTCCGAAAGGAACTTCCGGAGCGGCGGCGAAGCCTTGTCGATGACGCCGATGACTTCGGCGGGCGACGGATCGGGACTGAGCCTGATCTTTTCGACGATCTCCATCGTACTCGTCATCATCGGGGCCATGATGAACAGGCTCAGGATGATGGCAAGTCCGTTCATGACCATCGCGGGCGGTACCTGCTGCACGCCGAGGGCGTTGCGGACAAGCGACGTGACCACCACGATCTTTACATAGGACGTAACCATCATCAGAAAAAACGGGGCAAGGCCGAGAAGCGCCATGCCCACGATGAAGTACAACGGATTGACGCCCGTCATGCCTGCTCTCCGCCCTTGCCGAGCGTGACGACCTGCACGCCGAGAGTGCCGTTGAGGTCCACGAGCCGCCCCGTACCGATGGCCTTGCCGTTGGCGCAGAGCGTGACCGGGGCGAGGGCGTCGCCGCCGAACGCGAACGTATACCCCGGCGCGAGCGTTTCCACATCCCGCACCGTCATGAGGCGGCGCTCCAGTTCAAAGGTCAGCGTCACTTCCAGTTCGCCGGTATCGGCACGTTCGGACGGCGCGGCGGCGTCCGCAGGCTGCTTTGCTTCGGGCATGGATTCCTCCAGAGCGGGATTGACAGAAGTTATGGTTGCGAACGGCCCTTCAACGGTACAGGCGTACGAACGGGCGTACGGCGAGGCGCACAGGCGGAGGGTCAACAGACCCTCCCGCGCCGGATAGCGTTCCGGCAACAGGACATCGTCCGGTTCGAGGCCCGCCAGTTCGCTCAGAGTAAGGCGCATCCGCCCCGCCTCAAGACTGACCGGGATGGGCACGGCGGCGGCAAGCCCTTCCGCCCGGCGGCGCGGGAGCGTGTCCAGACGTTCCACCAAATCGAGCGCGCTTTCCCGATCCGGGAGGCACAGGCGGATGGGCACGGGCGTGAAGCCGGAGGGGGCCGACGCCTCCGGAACCCGCAGGATCAGGGGGACCGCGCAAAAGACCGGTTCTTCGGCGTCCGTCATCCTGGCGTCGCGGATCGCCAACGGCGTCCCCATGAGTGCCTGCGCGCGTTCCAGAAGCGGAGCCGCCAGCAGTTCCAGAACGGCAAGCTGAAGCGTTGAGGGCAAGGCCGCCTCGGGCGGCACGTCCGCCAGTGCGGGATGCAGGGCGAGAAAACGCAGGCTTCCCAGCTCCACACGCCACGTCCGCTCGCCGCACGGCACGTCAAACGCGCACACGGGCCGGAACGGCACCGCAAAGGCCTCGGCCTCCAGCGTGCAGTCCCTGCCCGCCAACGGCACGGACCACGGCTGCATCCGCGTGCACAGCACGTTGAAAACGTGTGCCTCCAGCGGCGAACGCGCCGGGGCCCGGAAAGGTCGTATCTCCATATATTCCTCTGCCCGCTCCCCGTGCGGAACGGTCTTCATGACAAAACCCGGTGAAATACCGGCCTCAATCTTCCGTGGCGGGCCCAACCGGAAACGCCTTATCCCTCAAGCTACGGACACCGTCCCGGCAGGGGCTCCACTGAGAACGCACCGGGCGGACGCAAGCGTCTTGGCCTCTTCCACAAAAAGCCGGCAGCCGATGCGGAAAAGCGTCAGGCGCGTTCATCCGGTTCGATAAACAGCCCCCTTGACCGCCGCCGCGCATCGCCGTCCTCGGCATCGGCACCGTCCCGCTCGGAGACGACCTCGACGCGGACGCCATTTTTTTCGAAGCGTTCGAGCTGCGTCTTCAGCGCTTCCCGCGCCCCCACCAGCGTCTGGAACGAGGCCGCGTCATCGGTTTCCAGACGGACCGACAACAGGCCGTCGGTCCCGCGCAGCAAGCGGATTTCCGTCCCCGGCAACACGTCCTTGCCGAGCATGAGCCGGATTTCGCTCCTGCCCTCGACCGGGTCGGAAACGAGTATCCGTTCCACAAGTTTTTCCGCCAGCGCGCCGAGGTCCGGGCCGTCGTTCGGGGCCGGATCAACGGATGCGGGCTGCCCCATGCGCCCGGCGAACAGGCTTTCCAGCGGGTTCGTCATCTGCGAAACGGTTTGCGGGAAAGACTCGTCCGGAGCGGCCCGTTCCTCATCCGGAGAAACGTCCTTGCCGGAGGCTTCACGCTCGTCCGCCCCGTCCCGCCCTTCGTCCGGCATTCCGCCCTGCCGCATGGCCCGCTGAAAGGCGTCCACATCCGCTCCGGACGGGGACGTCGCACGGGCTTCCCCCGTGCGGTCTTCGGCGGCCTGTCCCAACCGGGACACATCCACTTTCATGAAATCGGACATGCGAACCTCCCCGCCGTTTCCCGAGCGCCGCCCTAATCCTCACTTTCCGTGTCTTGCGGCATCACCTTGAATTCTTCCATTTCCAAATCTTCCCGCCGTTCGGCCTCGCGCTTGGCCTGTTCTCTCCAAATATCCCGGTGCGCGAGTATCTTGGAGGTCTCATGCTGCGCCAGACGCGCGGCTTCCCGCGCCTTGAGCACGGCAGCCTCCCGCTTCTTCACTTCGGCAAGCGCGGCGGCGACGGCCTCTTCGCGATGCAATTCTCCGTCCGCCAGAGCGCCGAGCCCGGCCTTGAACGCATCCAGTTCCTTGAGGCTCTGGGCCTTTCCCATGATGGCCTCATAACGGCGATCCGCCTCTTCCAGCCGCCAGACCTTATACCGTTCCAGCTCCTCGCGGCAGCGCTCGACCTCTTCGCGGGCCTCGATCACGGCCCGCTCGGCGGCGCGCAGGGCGTTCTTGGCGGCGTCTTCCCGATACTCCCGCACCTTAAGCAGCGGGGCCAGCGGATACGCTTCCACGCTCAGGCCACAACCTTGTACAACGCCTTCAACGTCTCCTCAAAGGTGCTTTTCTCATCCAGCCCCTGCTTGAGGAACGTATTCACGGCATTGATGCGGGCCAGCGCGTCGTCGGCTTCCTTGTCCGATCCCTTCTTGTATTCGCCGATCTGCACGAGCAGTTCCACTTCCGCGAACTTCGCCAGAATCTTGCGGAGCTTCTGCGCGGCCTGCTTGTGCTCCTTGGCCACGATGGCGTTCATGACGCGGCTGACGCTGGCCTGCACGTCGATGGCGGGATAGTGGTTCGCCGCCGCGAGCTTGCGGGACAGAATGATGTGCCCGTCGAGGATGGAGCGGGTTTCGTCGGCGATGGGTTCGGTCATGTCGTCGCCTTCCACCAGCACCGTGTACAGCGCCGTGATGGACCCCTTGTCGGAATTGCCGGCCCGTTCCATCAGTTTGGGCAAGGTCGAAAAGACGGAAGGCGGAAAGCCGCGCCGGGTCGGCGGTTCGCCCGCCGCCAGACCGATCTCGCGCTGCGCGCGCCCGAACCGGGTCACGGAGTCCATCATGAGCAGGACGCTCCGCTGCTGATCCCGGAAATATTCCGCCACCGCCGTGGCCGTATACGCGGCCTTGAGGCGTTCCATCGAGGAACGGTCGGAGGTGGAGACGACGAGCACGGCCTTCTTGCGGCCTTCGGGCCCGAGGTCGTGTTCGATGAATTCCCGGACTTCGCGCCCGCGTTCGCCGATGAGCGCCAGCACGCACACGTCCGCGGAACACCCCTTGATGATGCTGGACAGCAACGTACTTTTGCCGCCGCCCGCCGCCGCGAAAATCCCCATGCGCTGCCCTTCCCCGCAGGTAAGCACGCCGTCGAGCACACGCAGACCGAGCGAAATGGGCCGGTCGATGATCTTGCGCATCATGGGGTTCGGCGGTTCGGCATACACGGGATAGTGCGTCCGGGGCTTGAGCGGCGGCCCGCCGTCGATGGGATCGCCAAGCCCGTTCAGCACGCGACCGAGCAGGTCTTCCCCCACCGGAACGGAATGGATTTCGCCCGTGGGAATGACCTCCGTAGCCGGAGAAATGCCCTGTAGGTCGCCGAGCGGCGTCAGGAGGGCCACCTGCTTCACGAAACCTACGACCTCGGCCCGGAGCGTCCAGTTCTCCCAAGGATTCCGCAGGATGCACAGTTCGCCGACCTTCACCCCCGGTACCACGGCCCGGATGATGGTTCCCACGACCTGCTCCACACGGCCCCGCACCTCGACCGAAGCGGTCGTCTGCACGGCTTCCTCAAGAAGCGCACCGATATACTCAAAGGCCATAGGACATCCCGATTTCATTCAAGCCGTTTGTAACATCCTGTCGTCGCAGCCCCAGCGGCATGGAAAACCTTCTCCGAAAGCGCCAAAAGCCGAGTGCTCGTCCCGTATCCGCCGGACCGCCCGGCAACCGGATTCCGCGAACCATCCGCGAGCTCCGCATCACAAGAGCCGAGAAGCCGGCCCCTCAAGAGGCTATCTTGGATCGGAGCGCGCCTTCCAGCGCCTTGAGCTGCGTTTCCAGACTGGCGTCCACGACGCCGAGCTCGCTTTCCAGCAGGCATGCGCCCCGCTCCAGACGGGCATCCGGCACGACGTCCAGAAAACTGGCACTCCCCGGCACCGAGGCCAGCATGGACGCCAACGCCGTGCTCACCGCCTTCTCGTCGGCGGGGGCCACCCGGATGGTGACGCGCTGCTGGTTGCGGACCGTGACCAGCGCATTGCGGACGATGCGGACAATCCGCTCGTTCTCGTCGATCTCGCCGATGACCTTACGGACCGCCGCCGTAACCACGTTCACCAATGTGGCCTCGATCCCTTCGATATACTCGACCGACGACAGAACCGTCTCCAGCACCTTTTCCGCATGCTCAAGCCGCCCTTCCTCCTGCCCGTCGCGGTAGCCTTCCTCGCGGCGCTGTTCGTAGGCTTCCCGAGCCTTGCGTTCCATGTCCGCCACCCGTTCGCGGGCGGCGTCGAGGAGCGCGGCGGCATCCAGCAACGCGGCGGCATCCGCGGCCTTGAGCACGCGCGTCCCTGCGGACGGGCACACCGAATCGCCGGTCAATCGAAACAGGGTGCCCATTGCGGCGCAACCTCCTTGAGCAACACTTTTTTCAGGCCGCCCCATACGGCGCGCCGCACCGCCGGAGACGGCGGATCGGGCTCTTCAACCGGTTCGGGGAAAACGTGGGCCGTCCGCGACGTCAAGGCGGGAGGCCACTCCGCCCGGCACAACGCAAGGGCGAGCAGGCCATGCCGCCGCACCCGTTCCAACAGCGGCTCCCGCACGTCGCGGGTCAGAAACAGTTGCCGCACGCTGCCGAGCTGGTACTGCCCGCGCTGGATGCCGTAGCGGTACAGCGGTTCACCCAACCCCTCGCGCAAGGCCAGCACCTGTTCCCGCGTGATGATGCGGGCCATCTCCACGGCATGGACGCAGACGCCGAACACCATACCGAGACGCGCCAGCGTATCCGCATCCAGAAAGGCCAGACGCCGCGACTCGTCCGCGAAGTCCCAGAAACCTTCGTCCTCCGGTCCGGCAAGCCGCCACGCCAGCGAAACGGGTGAACGATGCGCCAGTTCCGCGCACAGCGCACCGGCGTCAAGGCCGGGTACGTCCCATTCCGCCGGACATTCCCAAGCGGCGGGAGCGTCCAGCTCGCCGTTAAAGGCGAGCATGGCTCTGAAAAGCGCGGGTTTTCGGACCATTACGTCCGAAAAAAACTGTATGTGCATACCCGTCCGGCTGTGTCTGCAAGGTTATGACGGCAGATCGTCCTGCTGTTCCGCCGCCCGCTTCCGGTTCCGCAACCACATGTCGCGCAACGAAAGCCCGACCAGCACAAGTCCGACGAGAACCGCCAGCAGGACGATCCCCGCACCGATCAGCGCGTACGGAGGCCCGTTTTCCGGCAGGAACGGCAGACCGAGGAACGTGGGGGCGGGCTGTATGGGCACGGCCACCTGTTCCCGAACCGGGACCAGCATCACGGAAACCCGTTCGTACTCCAGATCGGGGACGGCCTTGGACGCCAGTTCGCGAATCTTGGACACGAGATTGACCACCGGCGAATCCGGGGTATGCCGCAGAAAAACGGCGGCCGAGGGCAGAATGCGCGTATCGGCGGCGGGGTCCGTACCGCCGAGGACAACGTGGACGCGGGCCGTCAGCACGCCGTCGATGCGCGAAAAGGTGTCGGACAGTTCCTGCGAGATGGCGTAAGCCATGCGCGCCTGTTCCTCGGAGGCGGAGGAAATCATCCCCTGCCCGGAAAAGACCTTGCCGAGGTTTTCGTAATCCGCCCGCGGCAGGTTGTTTTCCTTCAAAATTTCGAGGGACTGGACAAGCTGTTTTTCATCGACGGCCAGCGTGAACCCGTTCTTTCCGGCGGCGATCTTTTCGGCCTGAATGCCCCGTTTGAGGAGCGTCGCCAACATCGTATTGACCTGCGCCTCGCTCAGCCCGCGGTAGACCTCGACCTGACAGCCGAAGAGCGCGACGCAAAGCATCAGCGAAACGAGGAGCAGAAGCCAGCGCCCCTTTCCGGCATGGTGATCCGTCATATGTCCGTCCCCTGTTTCCGTCACGTACCTACCCCTGCTGCTTCAACAACGATTCGAATCCCTGATTGACCTGCTGCGAAAGTTGGGAACCGCCGGTCGCCTGCACCCTGAGCATGCCGACGAGGTATTGCAGGCGGTACAGCTCGGCAACGGAAGCGTTCCCGCCGCCGACTCGTTCGAGCAGCCGGGCCAGTTCCCGTATGGAGTCGTCCGGGCGCATCTCCACGGACTGCGCCGTTTCGGCCCCCTCGACCCGCCGGAACCCGACGCGCTCCACATCGCCGGTGCGCCATTCCGGAGCGGGCACCTCCTGCGGACGGCCCACGGCCTCCTCGGGAACCCCCGCAGCCCGCCCGGACGAACCATCCGCCGGTTGGACGGGACCGGAAGCGTTGCGCGCCGCCGTCTCCGAGGCATTCCGATCCGCCGGGGCGTTCAGGGCGTCCTCAAAGGCGCGCACAAGCTCCGCCGGAGGCTGCCCCTGCGGGCCGGAGCTCCGCAGTTCGGCCCCTTTGGAGACATTGAGCTTTTCCAGCGCCTCAAGGAGTTTCGTCGCCCCCAGACCGGAAATGTCCATAGCAACTCCCGCAGGGTATCCTACTGATCCCGCCGGAGCTTTTCAAGCAGTCCGGCGGCGAGTTCCGCGCTCGCCCCCTCGCCTTC
Organism: uncultured Bilophila sp.; assembly: GCA_902373525.1. Lineage (GTDB taxonomy): Bacteria > Desulfobacterota > Desulfovibrionia > Desulfovibrionales > Desulfovibrionaceae > Bilophila. The sequence goes on from CABKMN010000004.1 coordinate 59,398, forward strand.
GGACAGAGGAAGAAGCACGGCTTCCGCCTCATCGTTCCGTCCGGCCAACGTATAGCACAGGCCGAGCACGGCAAGCGCGTCCGCATCGTCCGGCGCGACGGCCAGCACTTCCTCTTTCAGAATCCGTTCGACCTCGGCGTAATCGTCCACGACGACATGGCTCATGGCCTTGCCGATGAGCGCGGGGACGAATCCGGGACGGAGGGCGAGCACGCCCGCGTAGATGGTCCGGGCGTCCGCCACGTTTCCCGTGTGGCACGCGGCATTGGCGACATCAAGCAGGCGGCTGATCTGGGCATCGGACAACATGACGAATCTCCAATCATAAAAGGATATGGGCAAAGGCACTTCCCGCAGACGGACAAACGGGAGAAGGGGGGCGGCCCCTTCTCCCCGGCGTTATCCCGTCCGGCGCGGCAAGTGCGGGATGGAGCCGCGCCCGGACGTCCGGGGTGCGGTCCCGGAGCCCGTGCGCCGGCCGGGCAACATTCTCAGCCGGTGCGCTGGGCAAGGCTCTTCATCATGTCGGTCATGCTCTTGGTGACGGACGAGAGCGATTCCATCATCGCGTTGTACTGGCCGACCTCAAACTGGAGGGCCATCATGTCTTCGGGGCTGACCTGATCCTGACTGAGCATCTCGTTCATCTTCGTCTGGAGCGCCTGCCCCTTCTTGCTGATCGAGTCGAGACCGCTGTTGAACAGTTCATTGACGTTCAATCCCGGCGTTCCGCTGGTACTGCCTATATTCATGGCTTCCTCGCTACGGTTGGAGAATTACCGGGCCATCTTGTCCACGGCGCGCAACGCCGCCTGAGTCGCCTCACGGACGGCCTGCGCCACGGCCCATTCATCCGGGACCAGCCCCGTGTCCATATGCCGCTTGACGGCCGCATCCATATCCAGAATCTCGTTCCGGATGTCCTGCACCCCTCTGCCGAGGGGATCGTCCTCAAGGACATCCAGCACGGAAACCATTGCGTCACTCATCGGAACCTCTCAGTCGATACACGATTATCCGTCCATCCTTGCGGAGCTTCAACTCCTTCACGCCGATGGACTCGAGCACATAGCCGCCGGGCATCAGGCCGCCTTCGAACACGCGCCGTCCCGTGCTCAGGCTGATGAAGCGCATGGGCTTCAACGTGACGCCGGTGATCTGAAAACCGGAAACCTCGCCGCTCGGGGCCGCCCCGTCCTCACCGGAGGCAAACGGCGCGGGGGAAGCCTCGCGCCGGGCTTCGGCTTGCGGGCGCGGCTTCTCGAACGAGGCGACGACCTCGAAAACCACGGGGACGCCGAGTTCCGCCCTGACCTTGTCCAACACCTCGTCGAGCCGTCTGCGCTGGTCCACGTCGAACCGTCCGGCCAGTTCCACCCTGCCGGGCAGATACCGGGCCTGCACGAAGGCCAGTTCCGCCGCTTTCAGGCGCGGAAGCAACGCGGCCTCAACCGCGTCGGCGTGGCGTATGGAACGACTCAGGCGGTTCCACAGGGTTTCATCGCGCAATTCCGGCACGTCGTCACGGACGGCGGAAAAGGCCCGCTCCTCCACCAGTCCGTCCTTCATGTACCCGGAAACGTTCAGGCCGTCTTGCGGGTTGTCCGTCTTTTCCTGCACGGCAAGCGAAAAGCCCCGGCTGGCGAACGCGGACGCGACCGCATCGACCCGATCCCCACGGACCGTCACGTCGAGATACACGGGATAATGCACACCTTGTGCCAATCGCAACACGTTGGCCCGCTCCGCGTCATTGAGCAGCACGCCTTGTATAACGACGCCCTGCCCCTGCGGCGTCACAACCAGCGTCGCAAAGCCGTTTTCAGCGATAATCCGTTGTATTTCCTTCACTCTCTTGTCGGCATCCGGCACACGCCCCTCATAGGAGAACGTCAGTCCGCACAGGCCGAGCAGAATCAGAAACACCAGCGCCAGCTTTCGGGGCGGCAGGGACCGCAGTTTCCCCCAGCATCCTTTGCCAACGGTGTTGGCATTCGGAGACGCTCCCGTTTCGGACAGTGCCAACGGATCGTCGAGCAGAATCACGTCTTCCTCGTCAGGAGGCGGAGGCGTTTCGGCCTTCCCTTCGGGCGAGGTTGAACGCCGTTCCTGCAAACGGGCGGCGACCTGCCGCCACGCGTCCGCCGTCTCGTCGGGAAGCGCCCATGCGAAACAGGTCAGCCCCAGAAAGAACGGCGTGCGCTCCGGAACGTCCGCCCCGTCGGACGGCAGGGGTTTCCCTTCCAGCGTCACGTCGCCGTCGAGGGGGGTAATCCGCACCGATGCCCCCTCTTCCGTAACCGCAATGGCAAACGCGGCGTGACGGGCCGCGACCGAGCTGTCCTGAAGGATGATGTCGCAGGAGTCGTCCGAACCGACGAGCTGGTCTCCCGCAGGCAAGACGAGCTCAGCCCCCAGATGGGGGCCAGAGAAGACACGAAAGAGAACGACGCCGGACACGCTCATGGAGTACCCGCCGACGCTTGCGGTCGTACGACGACCGGGACCTGCTTCGCGGGAGCGGAAAGCGGAACCGCCGTGGCGGGCGTCACGCTCTGATCCAGTTGAGGCCGTTTGCGGGAGCAGCCGCTCTGCGGCGCCGCCGGGACACGTTCCTCGTAGTCCGCCTGCGTCGGGGAACGGTGGAAACTCGGGTCGTCCACGCGATCCGGCGTGGTGGGAATCTCATCCAGATGAATGACTTTCGGCGTGATGAGGATCAGGCGCTCCATGCGCTTGGTTCCCTTGCTCGTCGTCTTGAACAGGTTTCCGATGACCGGGATATGCATGAGGATCGGCACGCCGCTGGCATCCGTGGACTTCTGCTCGTAGTAATACCCGCCGATGAGCAGGCTCTGTCCGGCGCCCACAATGGCCTGCGTGTTGATCTTGGTCTGCTTGATGGGAGGAACGCCCGTGCTCGTGGACGGCGTATCGTTGCCGTCGTTCTGGTCGTCCTGCACGCTGACCGCGAGCTTGATGGAGGTCTGCCCGCGCTCGTTGCGGATGATGTGCGGGGTCACGCGCAGGACCGTCCCGGCCTCGACCTTGAACAAATCCACGGCCTGATAGCCTTCCACTTGAATGTAATAGGTGCTGGTGTTCTCCAGCGAGGCCTGCACGTTGTCCACGGTCAGTACCGAAGGCCGCCCCAGCATCCGCGCTTCGCCTTCGGCTTCAAGGGCCTGAATGCGGGCAAGGAAGAAGTCCGCCCCGTGGGTATAGATGGTGGAAAGGTTCATGCCCGTTCCGGACGGGGAACCCATTTCCGGCAGGGGAGAAAACTTGCCGCCGTCTCCGGAAAATTCGCCGCCCGTGCTCCAGCCCTTGTTCCGTGCGTTCGCGCCCTGATAGGTAACGCCCAGATCACGCTTGAAGTCGGAGTCGATGTCCACGATGGCGGCGTGGATTTCCACGAGCTCCACGGGCTTGTCGAGGTCGCTGATCACCTTGGCGTAATAGGGCATCCGGTATTCGGCGTCGTTGACCAGCACCGCGTTGACGCGGGGATCGGCCATGATGTTGACCTGCGTGACAGTCTGCGAAACGGACGGAGCCTGCCCGTCCTGTTGCGGCGCGGAAACGGTTTCCGGGGCCACCGGCGTCATTCGGCCCTGCGCCGCAAGCCCGGTGCCGGAGAGCTTGCCGACCGTAGCGGTATCCTGCGTGACCCGCGTGGCCGAGTTGGGCGATCCCGTGACCATGGCCCGGAGGATGCTCGCCACGCCGGGAATGGTCACGGTCTTGTCCATGCTGTTGACGGTCATGTCCTCCGCCCATGCGTATTTGAGCGGAAACACGTTCATGACGAAATTGGAAGTCTGGGCCTCTTCGAAGGCGGTCACGGCGGCCATGATCTGGCTGAGATACGCCGGAGGACCGGTCACGACGATCATGCTGCCCCCGGGGGCCAGCGTCGCCGGAAGCTGGGGAGAAAACACGGCCGACTGCCGGAGCATCTGGAACAGCCGCTCCGCGCTCATGACCTTCGGGGTGATGAACGTACGGGAAATGTCGGATTCGTTGTAAAAATACAAGGTTGATCCGAGGCGGTACCACGTCACGCCAAACGCCGCCTGCATGCCTTTCAGAAAGGTTTCCGGCGGCACGGCGTCGAAACGCCCGCTGACCTTGCCGACCACGCTGGGCGTAAAGGAGGCTCCGAGCCCCTGCGAGCGCGCAAAGTTCGTGAGGATGGAGGTCAGGTCCTCGTCATCGGCATAGTGGGTATACGGCTGCGCAAACCCTCCCCGCGCGGCGAACGAAGGACACGGCGCGAGGCACACCCCCAGAACAAGGATCAGAATCAGCGAAAAGAGACCGCACAGCCGCATCAGCGTCCCATACTCCAGTGCATGCCGGAAAACGAGAACGGCGAGAACAAAGCCGCCGCCCCGCCCTGTACCTGATTTTTCCACCATGCGAGGTCATTGAGAAAATCCTTGGCATGCCGGGGCATGGACTCGGCTGCGGCGGCGTTCAGCGGAACCATGAGGTGCAGCGACAGCCTGCCCTCTTCCACCGAAAGCACCGTCCGCCGGGTACGGGCGGCGGCGACGGCCCGAGAAGCGCATTTCCGCAGCAACTCGTCGGCGTCCCGCTCGGCCTCCGGAAGCGGCCCCAAATCCGCGTGCAGGATACCCGTCCGGCCATCGGGAGAGAACAGTTCCATGTCCAGCTCCCCTTCAAGACGGAAACGAAAAACGCCCCGCGCGTCCGGAGAAGCCTTCCTCCAGCCCGCCGCCGAGGTGATGGCATCCGCAGATTCTTGCAATAAAGCCATGCTGCCTCCTGTGAAGGAAACTATGCGGTCTTCTCCAGTCCCTGTCAATCATACGCGAAGGCCGCGAGTGACGGGGGCCGCCAATTCACCGTCCAGACGCCGCTCCTTCGCGCACTCGTCAAGCTGGCGATCCACGGTTTCCACCCGCCTGCCGATGGCCTCGACCTGCCGCCGCTCGGCGTCGGTCAGTGCGTCCCACGGGCGGCCTTCGGCTTCAAGACGTTCCGCAAGAACGGACAACGCCTCCGAGCACGCGCACAAGTCTTCCAGAAAACGATCCTGCTGTTCGCTGTTCGTGTTCATGGCGGACGCCCTAGCTGTATTGCAGGTTCGGAACGGAAATGCCCTTGCGGAAGCAATAGGCGTCAAGCTGCTCCTGCTTCAACGACATATGCGAAACGACGCCGGACGGCGAACGGGTTTCGAGATACGCCATCTTGTTCCCCGTGTTCGCATAATACGGCGTGAAGGCGTAGCTCCTCCCGGCGCTGTCCCGCTCGGTCACGGTGGGCCCGGCGGGCGTGACCGCCTTTCCCGAAGCGCCCGAGAGCGTGTTCATGGCGTTGCCGAGAGCCGCACCGCCGCCGTTTCCCTGTACGTTGTTTACGGAAATATCCGCAATCCGCTGCGTGCCGATACCGTCAACAGGCATGGTCATTTTCCTACCCCAGAATCCGCGAACGTGTCTGGTTCATGTTTTGCTGGATGGCGTCCTGCGTGGAAATGGACTTCTGGATCACTTCGGACAGACTGTCGTTGATGCTCTTCAACGCGTCGCGGCTGGCCCGCATCCGTTCCTGATCGGCCTCCATTTCCTTCATGGCCGCGTCGTACTGCGCGCCGACGAATTCACCGACGGAAGAAACGATACCGCTCGCGCCCTGCCCGAGGTTTCCAAGTCCCATTCCGGCGGTGTTGTTCTTCATATCCAGCTTACCGAGATTTCCGGCAATGGTACCGCCGACCATCATACCGCCGGTGGTAATGCTGATCGCCCCGGAAACGATGCCGCACGCCAGTTGCGCCGTGGCCTTCTTGCGTATTTCATCAGCCTGATTTTCCATCGAGGCGACGATAGTATCGGTCTGCGCCTTCATGACCTCGCGGTTTTCCCGGCGCTGTTCGGCGCTCAATTCCGTGATCAGGGCGTTGATGCTCGCCATCGGCGAAGCCACGCCCACCCAGCCGCCGAGCGCATTGGGGGCCGTCGGCTGCGGCGCGGGGAGCGGCGGCAGATCATTGCGGACCTGATCCGCGGCTTCCTGAAACGAAAGTCCGGCGTCCATCACTTCCTGCAACTTCGCGTCCACCTTCACCTTCGAAACATTGACGCTTCCCGCATCACTGATCAACTGATTGTAGACTTGCTGTTGCTCGGGCGATAATCCCTGTATTCCTGACATAACTGTATCCTTTTCTTGATTGCGACCCTCCGGCCGGTCAGGCGGCGGGCCTTTCCGCAACGGACGCCTCGCCGGAAACTCCCGGATGGGCCTACAAGCGGCAGCACAGCCCTCCGTACCTTTCGGCGGAGGGCCGCCCCGTCGGTCGCAGACCGCCGGCGTTTTTCCCTGACGGCTGAAACGCCCGCCGGGACCATGCCGAACGCCCTCTCCGAGGGTATCCGCCGTCCGCGTTCAGCGGCGTTTCTGACCGTATAAGACGACGATGCGGCCCTTCTCTAGGCCATGCTCGGCGCCACGTTCGTCAGAATGGCCGTTTGCGACTGATTGCAATCCTCAACAATGTTGTTGACGTCCTCGACCATCTTTTCGGCGCGTTCCATGATGCCCTTCAGAAAATCAAGCTCCATGTCCTGCGCCTGCTGGATGCGCTCGAGAATGGCCTCCAGTTCCTTGGTGTCGGCAAAACTGTTGGCAATCTTGTAATCGTACACGGCACCGGCGATCCCGGTTGCGCCGCTTCCCATCTGCGCCACACCCGAGGCGATGTTCATCCCCTTCAGAGCGGCATTGCCAACCTTTTCCAGCGTACTGGCCGTATTGGCGGCCGAAGAGGCGGTCCCGGCGCCCAGCGTAAGCCCGATGCCGACGGCGGTGATGGCCAGCTCGGAGACCAGTCCGACAATGTTGGCGACATCCTCGGAAACCCCGGCGGCCTGCAACCCGGCGCTGATGCCCGCGCTGATGCTGACCTTGCCGTCCGTCGCCTTGCTCACGATGCTGTTGACGGACATGGTAAGCATGACGGCCCCACCCGCAATGAGCAGGGGATTTCCGGTCATCCCCCCGGCCACAATGGTGGCGAAGCTGGCGATGGCCCCGACGATCATGCCGACCCAACTGAAGATTTCCTTGAAAATATCCAGAATGCCCTTGGACTTCATGGATTCGAGCCGATCCATGATCTCTTCGAGTTTCTTCTGGTTGGCCTCGGCGCGCTCCTCGCCCTTGGCTTCGATGGAGGCCACGCCGTCCTTGGTGGCCTGCGTGCGCGTTTCGTTGCCGATCATCCGGGCCAGCGTTTCCAGCGAAAGTCCGCCCGCCGTGGGCGCGGCCAACGTGGGCAGGTCCGAAGCGGAAGACGCGGAACCGGAGGAAGAATCCGACACGTCCGGGAGGGTTATCTCCTTCAGAGCTTTTCGGACGGCTTCCTGAAGGTTATTGACCTCCAGCCCTCCGGCAAGCTCCATAAACTTCGTTCCGCCGAGGAAATCGACTGAATTGGGCATGGCGACCTCACTTCCCGGCTTGTTCCAGAATGGCGAGCATGGCCGAAGCCTTGCCGTGCGCGGCCTGATGCTCGGCGTTGTCCGCATCGCCCATGGACAGGGCGGTGACGAACGAACCTCTGGCCTTCTCCCGATCGCCCATCTTGAGATAGCACAGACCGGCCTGCACGATGGGGATGGGACTGGCGAGCGCTTCCATCGCGGTGCAAAGGCCGTAGGCTTCCACGGCCTCCTGATACTTGCCGTTGGCCTGCCGGCTTCCGGCAAGCCCCATCCAGAACCGGGGATCGTTGTGATCGTACAAACACAATCCGGCGAAGACGGCCTCGGCATCCTTATAGTTGCCGGACGCGTACAGATTGTACCCAAGGCCGTAGAGGGCCTCCAGCATCTCCTGCGAAACGTTGCACACGTCCCCGATGGTCGCCCCGTTCAGCACGGCCTTGACCATGGTTTCGATTTCTTCCTGAGTAAGCTCAACTTGCGTAGTGTTCTGTTCTGCCATGAAAGCCCCCTCCGGGGATAGCCGCAGCGGCGGAAAAGGATGTTACTGGCCCCGCGCCACAGCCGTAAGCGTCTGCATGCCGGACTGGATGGCGGAGTTCGCACCCTGCGTATACGAGTTGTATTGGCCCATGAAGTCCTGCACATACACCATCAGGGTCTGGATGTCCGTACCGATGGTTTCCTGGTACGATTGCAGGGACTGGATCGCCACGTCCCATTCGTCGCCATTGTGCAAGTTGTCGTTGCCCGTCTTGTCATAGGCGAGATTGTTCTTGTTCATAAAATTCACGATATCGTCGGGCATCGTGGTGCACCCACCGGAACTCTTGGCGTCCGCCTGAAGCTGGCGGCATCGCTGGAGCATATCGGCCACTTCCTTCTGTTCCGCCTGCGCGTTCTGGACCTGCTTGATATAGCCGAGGGCCGAATCCTTGGCCGACGCGGCGAGTTCCATCTGCAACTTGGCGAACACGAAGTTGACGCTCGTGCATGTGCCGAGGCTGTCCACACCGCTGACGCTTCCCGAACCGCCGACTCCACCAACCTGACTCATAGGAACCTCCTGTATTTTAAAAATTAAAGACGAACAACGCCACGGCGTCCGGTGCCGGGAGCCTTGCCCGAAGAGGGCTTGTTCAGGGCGGCCTGCGCTTTGCGGGCTTCCCCGGCGCGCCGGGCCTCTTCCTTGGCCTTGGCGACGAGCGCCTCCACTTCGGGCGTCATCGCTTCCTGCCGCTTGAGGTCATCTTCCGTCAGCCCCATGTTCTTCAACTGGGCGTCGAACTTCTGATTGAGCCGGGAAAGCTCGTCCTTGAGCGCTTCGAGCTGCGCTTCCTGAGCCTGAAGGTCTTTTTCCGTAAATGCCATTGCTGTTACTCCTCTTCGTTTCTGACCCGTTTCTAGCAGGTTCCATGCCAAGACGGCAAAACAAGCGGTTGCGGGCTTCAGACGCCTTCCGGCTCCGTTGCCGCGCCTTCATCGGCCAACATTGTTGGCGGGAACGCACGTCCCTCCCCCCAACGCTGTCGGCACCTTTTTTCTGGAGCTATTACTGAAAAATACTACAGTGGGTTGCCTAAATCAATCGAAAACTGAATGCTTGTAAGACACTTCGGCCTGTGATATTTAAAGTCAGATCATTGGCATAGTTCTCGCATGATCTCTTGCGGATCGGCATGAGCCGATTCATGGAATCGCGTGTCCCGCATTTCGGCATCGAGGGCGGGCATGGTTCCCGGCCCGGTGCCGGGCAGGAGGTGGCATGTCCATAGATTTTTCCGTCAACAATCAGATGGGGCAAATGGCGACGGGTGCCGCCTCCTCGGCGGGCGCCCTCGCCGCGGGCTCGCTCATGGGCAACGCCGCCGTGCAGGTGGAGGACCCCATGTCGCTGCTCGCCGACGCCGCCGAGGAACTGACCTTTGCCGCGGACACGACCGACGAATTCGAACTTGAGGACCGCAAGGAGCGGGAACGCGCCGAGGAATCCCTCGCCGAACGCGTGAAGCTCTATCAGGACCTCATGCACGAGGCCGGAAAGGCTCAGGACATCGACCGGCTGAAGGACAGCCTCCGCGCCCGTGAAGGCCGGGAAAAAGCCGCCCGCGAGGCGCTCTACCGCTTTCCCGATCCCAGCGACGCCTACGCCGCCCTTTCCGACGCGCTGGAAAGCCTGTCGAACGATCCGTCCGTCGATCCCGCCGTTCTCGAAGACGTCCGGCAGGGCCTCGCCGAACTCGAAGCCGAGCACGGCCCACGGATACGCTCCGGCATTCAGGGCGCGCTCGCCGCAGCCGGGTATGCCGATCTGGACGGAACCGACAACCTGCGCGACCTGTACCGTCAGACCGTCTGCGACTTCACGGACGTCAACGCCGCCTTTGCCCACATCCATGAAAAATACGGCGACGTGGGATTCGACAAGGCTATGGACTTTCTGTTCAACGCCCTGAGCAACGACCTCGCCACGGACGTGCCGAGCATGGAAACCACCCATCTCGAAAACGTCCACGCCAACCTCGAACAGGTCCGGCTCCTGCAAAGCACGCACGTCCAGTGCGAACGCCTGCTCCAGCGTTGGGAAAGCGTCCACGGCGTCGCGGACGCCGCACTGACGCCCATGGAACTGCTGGGGGATATGGTGAACCTGCGGAACGAAAACTTCCTCGGCGCCATGCACATCGACCGCATCGCCGCCAAGGCCAAGGCCCCGGACATCGAGCGGCAGGTGCTTTTCCTTCAGGAACTGCTGAACATGACCCGCAACCTGCCCGTCCGGCTTTTCGACGGCGAGCAGGGACGGATGAAAGTCCTCGACGCCGTGCAGGAAGCCGTGGACAACGCCATCCAGCGCGAAGACGAATACCTCGCCAACCTTGGAGACGCGTGATGATCGAACGTGAAATCACCGAATTCGGCCGCCGCATGGGGATGCCCGACTTTTCCCTTTCGGAAAGGGGACTCGCAGCGCTCGACGTCGAACGCCTCGGACGGCTCCATCTGGAGCGCGGCCCGGAACGGCCGGGACGGCATGACCGGGAACTGCTCGTCTACCTGACCCGCCCCGTGCCCGACTACGACGCCAAGGCCCCCCGTCGGGTGCTCGAACGCTGCCATTACCGCCACGCCGATCCCCTGCCCCTGTCCGGTGGGGTCCACGACGGCCGGATCGTCCTGCTCACGCGGTTCCCGGAACGGGAGGCGACGGCGGCGGGCATTGAGCAGGCCGTCCGGTTCCTCGCCGCAATCATGGACACGGTCGCCGGAAACTGACGCGGCGGCACCTCACGTCAAGACGATTTTGTGAAGCAAAGGAGACGGAATGCCCACCATCAACCTGCTCGATCCCTCGCTCGGCATCCAGAGCGTCATGGACAGCCCGACGGCGCATCCTTCCGGCATGCCCACGGCCCGCCCGCTGGCCGCCAACGTCCTGCGCGAAGCCGGGCTTGAGGAACTGTATTCCCCGAGCAACGCCCACCATCTTGTGGAACAGGCGCTGTGCCCGGACGCGGGCGACGGGGAACTGCTCCGGCCCGACGTGTTTTCCGCCAACCTCGCCGGGTGTATGGACGCCCTGCGCGATGCCGAGGACCCGGCGGTGCGGGCGTTCGTCCGTGACGAACTGGGCCCCCTGCTCCAGAACAAGGAACTGCTCAACGCCTACATGGGCCTGATGATAGGGGGCTGATGTGGCGCTCAGTTCGGAACAACGCACCACCCTGTCCATTCTGGGATATTTGTACTACCGCATGGGGCGGATCGACAGCGCCGTCACCGTGTTCGCCGCGCTGGCGGCGCAAGCCCCCGAACCGGCCGACGCCGTGACCCTGCGTGCCCTCGCCACGCTCGCGGCCATTGAAACGGAACGCGGCAACGGCGAAAAGGCCCTCCTGCTCCTGCACAGGGTCATGGACGGGCGGACGCTCTCCACCCGGCACGCCGCCCTGTACCTGCTCCGGGCGCGAGCCCTCTGGCAGCAGGGCCGCAAGGACGAGGCGCGAGCCGCCGTCAACGAATATCTGTACCTTGCGGGCGGATCATCGCTCGCCAAGCCGCCCGTCAACGGCATGGGCAAACGCATATGAGCCTGTTCTCCACGGCCAGCTCCGCCGTCGGCGTCGTCACGCGCCACAACGACATCAGCGTCGTCTTTCTGCTCGTCACCGTCATCGGGCTGATGATCGTCCCCCTGCCCACGCCGCTGGTGGACACGCTCATCGGCGCGAACATGGCCCTGTCGTTCATCATGCTCATGATGTCGATGTACGTGCGCACGGCGCTGGACTTTTCGGTCTTTCCGACCATGCTCCTGTTCACGACCCTGTTCCGGGTCGGGCTCAACATCGCCACCACCCGCCTCATCCTCCTTCAGGCCGATGCGGGCGAAATCATCTTCACCTTCGGCGAGTTCGCGCTCGGCGGCAATTTTGTGGTCGGCGCGGTGGTCTTCCTCATCCTGACCATCGTGCAGTTCCTCGTCATCGCCAAGGGCGCGGAACGCGTGGCCGAAGTGGGCGCGCGCTTCACCCTCGACGCCATGCCCGGCAAGCAGATGTCCATCGACGCCGACATGCGCGCCGGGGTCATCGACATGGAGGAGGCGCAGCGCCGCCGCGCCCGCGTCAATCAGGAAAGCCAGATGTACGGCGCCATGGACGGCGCCATGAAGTTCGTCAAGGGCGACTCCATCGCTGGGATGATCATCGCCGTGGTCAACATCGTGGGCGGTACGATCATCGGCATCACCCAGAACGGCATGACCGCCGGGGAAGCCCTGCACGTCTACGGCATCCTGACCATCGGCGACGGGCTGGTTTCGCAGATTCCCTCCCTGCTCATTTCGATTTCGGCGGGCATCCTGATCACCCGTACCGGCGACTCCGACGACAACGTGGGATCGCAGATCGGCCTTCAGATTTTCGCACAGCCCAAGGCCCTGCTCATGGCGGGCGGGCTGGTGTTCCTCTTCGGGCTGATCCCCGGCTTCCCCAAGCCGCAGTTGTTCACGCTGGCGGCCGTCCTCGCCGGGATCGGCTATGTGCTCAAGCGTCTCGGGGACGCCCCGCAGGAACGGGACCCCAAGGCCGAACTCTCCAAGTCGCTGACGCCCTCGGCCCGGCCCAAGCCGAAGCCCGGAGCCGCCGGACAGCGCGACGAGTTCGCGCCCACCGTCCCCATCATCCTCGACATTTCCGGGGACATGGGCGCATCCCTCGATTACGCCTCGCTCAACGAGGAACTGGCGAACCTGCGCCGCGCCCTCTACTTCGATCTCGGCGTGCCCTTCCCCGGCATCAACATCCGGCCCAATCCCGGCCTGCCCGAGCTTACCTACGTCCTGAACGTCAACGAAATCCCCATGTCGCGCGGGAAACTGGAAAAAGGCATGGTCCTTGCCCGCGACACGCAGGACAACCTGTCCATGCTCGGCGTGGAGTACAAGGTCGGGGAGAAATTCCTGCCCGACGTCGAACCGCTCTGGGTCCCCGAATCCAAGGCCGCCCTGCTGGAGCGCGTGGGCATCAGCGTCATGAGCCACGCCCGCATCCTCGCCTATCACCTTTCCCTGATCCTCGCGCGGCACGCCTCCTCCTTCCTCGGCATGCAGGAGGCCAAATACCTGCTCGACAAGATGGAGGAACGCGCGCCCGACCTCGTCCGCGAGGCCACGCGCCTGCTGCCCACGCAGCGCATCGCGGAAATTTTCCAGCGGCTGGTGCAGGAACAGATTTCCATCCGCGATCTGCGCAACATCCTTGAAGCGCTCATCGAATGGAGCCCCAAGGAAAAGGATACGGTCATGCTCACCGAATATGTCCGCAGCGCGCTCAAGCGGCAGATCAGCTACATGTATTCCAAGGGCCAGAACATGTTGCCCGCCATCCTGATGGACCCCTCGGTGGAGGAAACCATCCGCAAGGCCATCCGGCAGACCTCGGCGGGGGCGTTCCTCGCCCTCGATCCCGATACGACGCAGCGTTTCCTGTGCGCCGTGTCCGACGCCGCCGGGAAATACCAGTCCAGCACCCAGAAACCCGTGCTCATGGCCTCGATGGATATCCGGCGCTACGTCCGCAGGCTTATCGAAGGCGAACACTACGGCCTGCCCGTCGTCTCCTATCAGGAGATCACGCCGGAAATCTCGATCCAGCCCGTCAGCCGAATCAGGCTGTAGCGTCGGAACATCGGGGAGGGCGGCCCGCCTGAAGAAAGACCGCCCTCCCCGCCTCCCAAACCTTCAGCGGCCGGAGCGGGAAGGAGAAGGCTGAAACGCGCGCCCTGCGGCGGCATCGGAAAAGGCCCCGTCGTGTCCGCCGCATGGCGCGGACGTTCTTGATCTTGAATCATAGGGAGACGGAAAGCGTCAGCCCGGATGCGTTACGACGCGACAGGCTGTTTTGCCGTTAACAGGACGCGCCACGTTTTCCCGGCAGAGCCATGCACAAAACGGCGTTCGTCCCTCCTCCCCGGTGCGGGACCGGACGCCTTGAGGACCCTTATGGAATCAGCGGCCGTCGATTACGCCATGAAAGCCCTGTATCTGGTGCTGATGCTGTCCATGCCGCCCATCGTGGTGGCTTCGCTCATCGGCATCCTTCTCAGCCTCATTCAGGCCATCACCCAATTGCAGGAACAGACGCTGACCTTCGGCGTCAAGCTGATCGCGGTCGTCCTGACCCTCTTCCTCATGGGGGGCTGGCTCAGCGGAGAAATCCTCCGCTATTCAAACGAGATTTTCAGCAGATTCTACATGATACAATGAGAACGGGAGGCCGCCCAGCCCATCGGGGACGGCCTGCCCTCTCTCTGGAGGGGCATTGGATTATCAGGCACTGTTCAACGAGCTGCATGTCTTCGAAAACCTGCTGGCGCTGCTGGTGGGGATGCCGAGGCTGTTCATGCTCGTGCAGGTAGCGCCCTTCATGGGCGGGAACATCCTTACCGGGCAACTGCGGATGACCGTGGTGTTCGCCTGCTACCTTGTGCTGCATCCCGCCATCGTCGCCGGCCTGCCCGAATCGCAGGGCCTGACGCTTTCCACCGCCGCCCTCTACGGGACCATCCTGCTCAAGGAAACGCTCATCGGCCTGTTTCTCGGCTACCTGTCCGGCATCCTGTTCTGGACCATCCAGTGCGCGGGCTTTTTCATCGACAACCAGCGCGGCGCGTCCATGGCCGACGGAGCCGATCCCCTGTCCGGCGAACAGACCTCCCCGCTCGGCTCCTTCTTTTTCCAGAGCGCGGTCTATCTGTTCTTCTCCACCGGCGCGTTTCTCACCCTGCTCGGCGTGGTCTACGCCTCATATGAAATCTGGCCCGTTACCCGGCTCATCCCGCTCAACGTGTTCCGGGACATCGACGTTCCCCTGTTCTTCGCCGGGCGCGTGGGTTGGCTCATGCTCATGATGCTGTTGCTTTCCGGCCCCATCGTGGTGGCCTGCCTGCTCGCCGACGTATCGCTCGGCCTCATCAACCGTTTCGCCTCGCAGCTCAACGTGTACGTGCTCGCCATGCCCATCAAGAGCGGCGTGGCGGCCTTCCTCATGCTTTTCTATTTTATGATGCTGCTGTCCAATGCGGCGGGCCTGTTCGACGGGATCAAACAGGACGTCCAGCAACTTAGGATGCTGTTGCCATGAGCGACAAGACCGAACAGCCGACCCCGAAACGCCTCCGCGAGTCGCGGGAAAAGGGCGACGTGTGCAAAAGTCAGGACGTCCCCTCGGCCCTGACCGTGCTGGCGCTGTCCGTCTATATCGTCGCGACGGGACGGCAGTTGCTGGAAACCCTGCTGGCGATGATGGAAATCCCCATGCGGCTCATGTCCGAACCCTACGCCGAAGCCGCGCCGCGCGCCGCCGAAGCCACGTTCTTCGCGGCGCTGTCCGTCGTCGCCCCGATCGTCGGCATCGTCATGGCCGTGGCCCTGATCGCCAATCTGGGGCAGGTCGGCGTGCTGTTCGCGTTCAAGGCCGCCATGCCGAAACTGGAAAACGTCAGCCCCGCCAAATGGTTCCAGAAAGTCTTTTCGCTCAAGAACCTCGTGGAATTCCTCAAGAACGTCATTAAGGTCGTGGTCCTCAGCGTCACGGTCTGGGTCGTCATGCGGGATCACCTCCCCACGCTGTTCGCCATCCAGAAAGGCACCATCTGGACCATGTGGGAAGTCCTCGGCATGGCCGTAAAGGATTTGCTGCTCATGGCGGCCGGCGTTTTCTGCATCATCGCCGCGGTGGATTATCTTTTTCAGAAATGGCAATACGCCAAGAGTCATATGATGTCGAAAGATGAAGTAAAACGGGAGTACAAGGAGATGGAGGGCGACCCGCAGATCAAGGGCAAGCGCAAACAGCTCCATCAGGAAATGCTCTCCCAGAACACGCTGGGCAATGTCCGCAAGGCGAAGGTGCTCGTGACCAATCCCACTCATTACGCCGTGGCGCTGGACTATGAAAAGGACAGGACGCCGCTCCCCATCATCCTCGCCAAGGGCGAAGGCTTTCTGGCCCAGCGCATGATGCAGGTCGCCAGAGAGGAAGGCATCCCCATCATGCGGAACGTGCCGCTGGCGCGCAGCCTTTTTGAAAGCGGAACGGAAAACGCCTACATCCCCAAGGACCTCATCGGCCCGGTGGCCGAGGTTCTGCGCTGGGTGCAATCTCTGCAACGCAATTGACGCATTCACAGGAAACCGACGTGACGCAACCCCCTCTCTCCGAACAGGCGTTTCTGGAAAACCTGATCAACCTCTGCGACGACCTTGCGTGGGGCCGCCCCGCCAGTGAAGACAAACTGTTCGCCCTCACCCGCGAGGGTTCCGGGCCGGAAGACTATGTCCGGCTGGCGGAGGCGTTCGGCATGATGCTCGTCAAGGTGGAAAGCCGGGAATACCACCGCACCCAACTCATCGAGGACCTGAAGGCCCGCAACATGGAGTTGCAGGAAGCCCATCGGCTGCTCTCCGAGCGCAACACCAACCTGATGCGGACGCTTCAGGAAAACTACCAGACCAAGAAGATCATCGGCCAGTGCGAAGCCATGCGCAACATCGTCCAGCTCGCCCTGACCATCGCCCACAGGCCGATCAACACGCTCATCCTCGGCCCCACGGGCGCGGGCAAGGAAGTCATCGCCAAGATGATCCACTTCAATTCCCCCCGCTGCGAAGGGCCGTTCGTCGCGGTCAACTGCACGGCTATTCCCGATTCCCTGTTCGAAAGCGAAATGTTCGGCATCGAAAAGGGGATCGCCACCGGCGTCAACGCCCGCAAGGGGCTGATCGAGGAAGCCTCGGGCGGCACGCTGTTTCTGGACGAGCTGGCGGACATGACGCTTCCCAATCAGGCCAAACTGCTGCGGGTGCTGGAGGAACGGGAAGTCCTGCATGTGGGCAGCTCCAGACCCGTAGGCGTGGACATCAAGATCATCGCCGCCACCAACGTCGATCTGGAGGAGGCCGTCCGCAACGGGAAATTCCGCGAGGACCTGTATTACCGCATCAATGTCGCAGAGATACGCATTCCGCCCCTCCGCGAACGCGGGGACGACATCCTCCTGCTGGCCCAGCTTTTTCTGGAACGCCATTGCGCCTACATGGGACGCCCCCGGCTTTCCCTCTCCCCCGCCGTATGCCGGCAACTGCTCCGATACGGCTGGCCCGGCAACGTCCGCGAGCTGAACAACGAAATGGAACGGGCCGCGTCGCTGACCCTCGGCGACCGGGTGGAATTGTCCGATCTCTCGTCCCGCCTCGTGCCCGATGAAGTCAGATGCCATCTGCTCGACAGGGAATCCGACGCACCGTCCTCGGAGGGAATGCCCGCGACGGCTCCGGGCGAAACCGATCCGTTGCGCTACAACCTTCAGGAAAGGGAACGCAGGCTGATCCGTGAAGTGCTGGACCGGACCGACGGCAACAAGAGCAAGGCGGCGGAACTCCTCGGCATCACCCGGGAAGGGCTCAGGAAAAAGCTCCTGCGCATGAACGAAGCGGAGTAGTCCCTTTCCGCTCACCGGAACTTGCCGTCAGGGCCATTTCGGACCATCACGACGGACGGCTGCTGCCGGAAGGGCGGCATTTCCGCCTCTTCCGCAGGAACTGCCGCATACAATACGCCTTTTCGTCGTGCGGCGTGAACGCGCGCCGCACCGTTCGCTTTATGGATGTTTTTTTGCATAGCCGGTATCCGAAAGCCGTTCCGTCCCATCCCGCGTAGTCCGGGGCGTTCCCTGTCCGGCTCCCTTCCGGCTCATCAGCGCAAACAGCAAGGGCCGTTGTTTTGCCCCTAAGAGGCCGAGAGGCGGCTTCGCCGTTCTCTGCGCATCCGTGTAGGACGGCAACGGTTTTTGATTTGTCGTCTTGCAGTTGCCAGACCGCAACACCTTGCCGACAAAGCAAAAGGAGTTTTTATCATACACGCAACGCTATAAACTGTTGGGAACCTCCCGCCTAGCGGGAAGTTTTCTTTCCAGACAAAAGGGACGCCTTCTCGCGGAAAGCGTCCCTTTCGTATGGCGGCGAGCGGCGGTTTCCCACCGATTCCGGTTCGAAACCGGGTTACGGCCTCCGCATCTCAAAGGCCGTGCAGGTGTGGGAACCGTCCTGCTCTACCTGAAACTGCATGTCCAGCCGGAGGGGCAGGGTCGGATCGGAATGGATGTCGACGAGCACCGTCCCGTCCCGCTGCTCCACGGCGGACACCGAGAAGTTGCCGTGTTCGTTCAGTTCGATGCCGGGGAAGCAGGTGCTCAGGACGCGCGGCATGATCAGCGGAGCCTGCGAAAAACATTGCATCACGCGGGCAAGCTGGGCCTCGGAATGGGTCATTCCCCGCACGCGGGCGATGATGCTCACGAAGTGAGGATTGCCCGGGGTGTTCTGAGCATCCGGGATGTCAAAGGGAGACGTTTCGAATCCGTTCCCGTTCCGATCTTCAAAATGCATGACCGTATTCTGTCCGCGCCGCCGGAAGTCGGTCACGAGGCCGTAGGCGTTCTCCGGGGTGACGGCGCTCAGAGAGCCCATGTCGATACGCAGGCTCACGTCGTCCCGCGTCAGTCGGGCGTGCGGCTGCGCCAGCGCGAGCAGCTTGCGGGGGTTCAACCCCGTCGTCGCCTGCATGATGATCGCGCTGTTCACCTGCGCGTCGTGCAGATGCGGGGCCGCAGCACGGAGCAACGCCCTGTACCGTTGATCCACCACCCGTTCCATATCCGCCGTAAAATGACCGGAACGGACGCCGCGCGGCATCGGGCCGCCGACCATCACCTCCCATAGCTGACGATCGGAAAGCGGCCTGCCGCCGTTGGCCTCCAGCGCGGCAAGCAGGTCTTCCGCCGAAGACTCCACCCAGTACGGCAGGAGAAAGTTGAGGTGCCCGCCTTCCGCCGTCCGCCCAAGCTGTTCGTTCACGCCCCTGAGCTGTTCCCATTGCTGTGGGGTCAGTTCCCCGCCGTGGCGGGACATCCGCACGTCAAACTCGGTGATCACGCCGGGGGCGAGCCGCGCCAGCCGTTCCAGCGGCGCGCCCGCGCTTCGGGGCATCTCGGAAAGATGGTCGATTTCGTCGGTGAAAGCCAACGGGGCCATCTCGACGTCCATTCCGGCCTCGGTTCCGGCAATCTCCATGAGTTTGGTCATGACCTGCGTCAGGCTCATGAGCACCATGTTGCCGCGCGGATTTTCCTGCCGCGTGACGGCATACATGCATGTCCCGGCGATCTTCGCGGCGGTATCCGTCCGCAGGTTGGCGACGACGTGCTCAAGTTGTTCCTGCGACAAGCCGCGCAGGGCGAACGAACACATCATGGGCAGCATGTCTTCGGCCCCTTCAAGCGGCCCGGCGAACTCCCCGCGTTTGTCCGCATAGGCCGTCGCCAGGTCCACCATCGCCTCGACGAAACGCTCGGGCGCCCCCTCAAGGTCGGCCAGCCCAATCAAACCGGAAGCGATCGGCGTATTCGCCGCGGCCTTGAACATTGCGCCGACGGCGTTGGCGTCGCGCACGCCGTAACGTTGGGCCACCGCCTTCATGGCGGCCTTGTCCGCCGCGCTGAACGTGGTGTCGGGATGCCTCGGGTCCGCGTCGGGGAGCGCGTCGATGGCGTCGAGCGTGGCCTTGAGCGCCAGCAGCCCCCCGCCGATGGCCTCCCGGATGGCCTGCCGGACCTCCGCGGGATCAAGCTCGCGCCCGGCGGCCGTGGCCTCTCCGATAAGGGCTCGCGTCGCCTCCTTCACGCCGAGGCTGAACGACCGGGCGTCGACGAGCGCCGGGTCCAGCCCGTCCAGCGCCCCTTCCTCAGCGGCGTCGAACAGAGCGAGGAACTCCGGGGTATGGGGTTCAATCAGATTTCCATTCTCGGGAATGAACTCGTCGACGAGGCCATCCACAATCCGCGTATTTTTCAACGAAAGATCGGCTTCCTGCCGCCTTGCCAGACGCTCGACGATTTCGGGGCGCATGGGCAGGAAGGGCAGGCCGTGATCGGTCACGAACTCGCGGAAGGTGTTGGGCAACTCGTCCGGATCACCCGCGGCCTCGAACCTCTTCTCGAGGAAGGCGGCCTTCAACTCGCCGTCCTGCCTATGGATGTCCTCGCTTTGCGGGTCCACATCGCCGGGAACGGCGACGCCGAGTTCCACCTGCTGCTCACGGGACATCAGAGACATGAGGACACGACCGTGCCCCTCAAGGCTGCGGAACAGCGTCATGCCTTCCCGCATGAAGGCGATGCCCGCCGCCCCTCCGGCTCCGCGCTGGATGGCTCCGTTCAACGTGAAAAGATCATTGGCGATGGCCCCGAACTTGCGCACCGCCTTGTCCATGATCGCGGGAAGCATGTCCTGCGTCACCCCGCGTCGAGCAAGCAACATGGCGACGGAATTCTTGAGCACGTTGGCGACGTCGTCGGCCCCGAAGTCACCCCGGAAACTGTGGGTCGCGGAATTGAGGGCTTCGGCATGGGCCGCCAGCCGATCAAGGAAGGCCCTGTCCGTGGTGTCCACGCTGTCGTTGAGGAGCGGCTCAAGCATCGCGTCGCCTTCGAGCATGGCGTTGAGGTAACGGGGCATGGTTTCGGCGGTCACCGGCGGATTGAGTCCGGCGGGCGGGTCCTGCCCCATGATCGCCAGTTCCCGGAGCAACGGCAGCCTGTCCTCGACGAACCGGCGGACGGCAAGGTTCAACGCCTCATCGACCCGGGCCTGCGTGGGTACGGTTCCGGGCTCGGCGGCGAGCAACGCCTTGGCGGCTCTGACCACTTCGGGATGATTGCCGAGTGCGGTATCGAAGTTTTCCGGAAGCCCGGCGTCGGTCATGGCGGTATGAAGCGTCCCACTCTTGACGGCTTCCCGCATCTGGAAGGCGACGATGGCCTCACGCCGCTGGGTCGGGGTCGTCAGCGGCGCTTCCGACATGATAAGGGACATGGCGAGGCCGTTCACCTTGCCTTCACCTACGGACGGCAGGGCTTCCCGCAGGGCGGCCATGATGTCCTTGTTGTTAGAAAGCAGCGGAACCTGCCGGAACAGTTCGTCGTTCATTCCGGAAAGAAGAGCAGCATTCCCCGCGTTGCCTTGAAGAAAGCTCCGCTGAAGACGTTCGAAGGCTCCGGTCGGCCCGTTCTGTTCGATATCCGCCCGCAAGGCGCGCGCAAAAAAGCCGTCCGCCCCGGCAAGCGGTTCGCTGAGTTTCCGCAGGACATTGCTCATGGCCTCGCTGCGGTTGCCGAATTCGGTCAGCGTGGTCAGTTCCCCGAGATTCTGGGGAATGACCTTTTCGGCAAGATAGGCGTGCACAGCCTGCCCGATGCCCTGCGGAGTGTTCAAGTCCATGTTGCGCACCACCGCGAACTGCGCGAAGGAAGTGCCGTGTCCGGCGGGGATCGTCCCGTCGGCGGCGAAATTCCGTCCGAGCGTCATAGCCTGATCGAGCAGTACGGAATCACGCACGAGCCTGACGTCTCCGGCGGTAAGCGGCTTGCCCCCGGCCAGACGCTCGTCAAGCATGTTGCGCATGTCCTGATTGATGTTGCGGAACTGCGGCGACGCCTCCAAGGCGTTCATGAAGGCGGTGACGGTCGCCCGGTTCTCCGCCGCCTTGGCGCTGGAAGAAAGTTTGTGGATGCCGTGCAGGGACGTGGCGTTCCCCACGGCCTCGCCGCCGTTCTGAAGAAAAACACGCGCCGTATCGCTGACGGCGTTGGCATTGGCAAAAAAATGTTCGAGCGTAACAGGCATGATTCACTCCTGCTTCTAATATGGAAAAAATTCGGAAGCGCCCTCCCGCCCCGGACTAGACTCGAAGAAACGGCATGGACTGCACGGTAAAATCGGTTTCGGCCGGAGCCTCTTCGGCGTGGAGGATGGCCTCCTGCGCCCGCTCGACAGCTTCTTCCTGTTCCCTGTTCAAGGCGTCGAGACGGGTTTTCCATTCCTCGGAAAGCGTCACGATGTTGTCCACGGCCCGCACAAACGCATCGGCATCAAGACCGTAGACCGGCACGGGATAGTTCAGCCCGACCATGCCCGTGGCGTCGTTGTAGCTCAGCGTCGCACCCTGCGTTTCCATGAGCAGGAAGTTGGCGATGAGCAGGCGGCGGCAGACTTCGTCGGAACGCCAGCCGTTGAGCGCGCCCACCTCGGCGTACAGGACAAACGAGCGCGTGGTCTCCACCCACCGGATCAGCAGATTGCGCCCGCCGAGCGACAACCCCACGCTGCCCGAAGCGGACAGGGAAAGCTCCGTGCCGATGGCCTTGCCCAATGCCTCGATATAAGGATTCGCTTCCATCATTTCCTCCAGAGAAGATGCCCGAACGGGCTGTTTGGCGATGCGGAGGGGAACCGGCATGAAGCGGTGCCGTCCCGCGTCAATGGCATTCCATAGCAAAAAGCGATCCGCCAAGAACCCCTGTTGGGGGTCTCATGGAAATATGAACGGAACCGTACGAAAAGACAAGTGAAAAAAACAAACGATGCGGCATATATTTCTTGCCGTTGGCGCGCAGGGGAACCGCCCTCCGAAGAAGAAGGGCCATCCGGGGCGGCTTGCCGCCAACAATGTTGGCTGCGCCCTGCGCTCCGAGCCAACAGGAACGCGACGCGGGAACGTTCGCTTTTCCCGGACGGAGCAGGCGCTGTCCGAAAAAATCCGCAGCGGATCACGCCGCCGAATCAGGAGCTGATGCGGAAAGAACGGAAGCGACCGGATGGGCCGGATTGATTCCCGCCTTCAGCCCCGGCCTCCATTCCGCTCTTGCCGACGCCCCCAAATGCCGCCGCGTTCTTCAAGGGGATACGTGAACATGCCGCGGGGCAACGCCCTGTTCCCGCCGTCAGCGCCGAAGGACACGGTGCCCTCCTGCAAGGAACCGCCACATTCCGGGAGTACGGCGCGCATCCCGCAGGTACGGCGGAAACGGCCTCGGCGGGCTCCATCCGGGCCGGCAGCTTGAGCGTATCCCGCGGGTGCGGCGGAAACGGGCGACGACATCCATTCGGATGGCGTTTAATAAGGATGCGCCCTCTCCCGTGGGTACTCAAAACGCCGAAGGGCATCCTTCGACTCAAGGATGCCCTTCGGCTTACGGGAACGGACGGCGTGAAAAAATCAGGAGGTCGGGAACAGCAGAGGGCCCACAAACACGCCGATATTCGCCACTGCGACGAACAGGAGCAGGGGCGAGACGACCATACCGATCTTGTGGCGCATCGGCGTGGCGCTCCGGGCGATCACGGTCCAGAGGATGGCCGGGAGAAGCAGGAAAACGAACAGCGCGACCACGAAGACGATCAGGCCGTCCGAGCTTTCGAAAGGCAGCAGCCCCTGCAGGCGCAGCATGGCGCACAGGCCGCCCGTAAGCAGCAGGACGAACCAGCCGCCCCATGCGGCCCATTCGCCGCACCAGTTCGCGGCAAAGACGTAGTAGTCGCGCCCGAAGTCATCGACGCGCCGCCGCACAAGGAGCCAACACAGCCCGAAACTTCCCGCCGCCGCCACTTCGAGGAAATGCAGCAGTCCGAAATACAGCCAGAAAGGATCGTTCAGGGAAGGCAGCAGCAGGGCGATCAGCGTCTGAACGTCATTCTCCTGCGGCAGTTCCGTACCCTGAGCATAAACGCGGCCCAGCATCAGGGCGATGATGGGAATCCACGCCAGACAGGTCCCGGTCACGAAGGCCAGCACGCCGTGCAGCACGGGCCACTTGCGGAGCGGCTTCCAGGCCGCCACCACGACGGTCCAGAGGACGGTCCCGCCGAGCAGCAGCCCGCCCGAGACGTACAGGGCCAGCCGGTACACCGGGGCCAGCGTGTCGTAGGGAACGGCCTTGACCACACCGAGCCCGACGAAACAGACGAGAAACAGCCAGTTCAGGAAATTGGCGAACCGGGCCTGCTGCCGGGAGCAGCGTTCCATCAGGCTTCTCCTGCCGAAATGGGCGCGGATCAGGCCGTAAAGGACCACGAAAGGCAGCATGACCGCCGCAAGATACAGGCAAAGGGGGACGGCGAACAAAACCAGCTGTCCCCACGCTTCGACGAGCCCCGACGGCACCCACAGCAGAGCGGACAGACGTTCCAACAGAGATTCCATGCCATTTCCTCAATTCTGGACAGAAAGTGAAGCGCGTTCCGCAGCGTTCCCCGGTACGGGAAACCGCCCGCCGCAAACGCGCGCAACGATTCAGGCCTCAACATGGGGTCACACATACCAAAAGTAAACCCCGTTCGTACACTTTTTTGCGCGGCTGCGGCAAGTTTTTCCCGAAACGGCCTTTCCGCACGCGCAGGGGCCCTATGCAAAAAGGCTTCCATTCCGACGAAAAAATCCCGGAACCCCTCGCAGAACGATTGCTAACAGCCATGATTTAGGCGATACTGGCAAACCCGCAGGCGCTGTCCGCGTCTGCGGCGGGGGCCCCGCCCGGCAAAAGAACTGCCGCGGAACAGCGTTGCCGAAAGGGACGCCTCCCCCTGAGCCCACAAATCATGCATGAGGTACAACGGTGGAGAAAACAGAACATAAAGTCCTCGTAGCCAACCGGGGAGAAATCGCCGTACGCATCGTTCAGGCCTGCCGCAAGCTGGGTCTGGAATTCGTGTGCGTGCATACGGCTGAGGATATCCATTCCGGCCACGTACGCATCGCCAAAGAACTTGGTGGGGAAAAATCCCTCTATCAGGTGTCCTCCTACCACGACGCCAACGAAATCCTGTCCGTCGCCGACGATGCCGGGGCTACCGCCATCCATCCCGGCTACGGCTTTTTTGCGGAAGATTTCCGCTTCGCCCGCAGGGTCACGACCCGCGAGCGCAAACTGATCTTCATCGGCCCCTCATGGCGGGTCATCCGGGAACTCGGCGACAAGATCAACACCAAGCGTCTGGCCCGCAGTCTCGGCGTGCCGACCGTCCCCGGCTCCGACCGTCCCATCTACGACGAAATGGAAGCCGAAAAGATCGCCCGCAACCTCTACGACTTCCAGCTCCAGCAGGGCATCACCCGTCCGCTGGTGCTCGTGAAGGCCTCCGCAGGCGGCGGCGGGATGGGCATCGAGGAAGTTTACGACATCGATCAGTTCCGCTCCGTGTACCGGCGCATCCGCAACTACGCGCTCCGCCAGTTCAAGGATGAAGGCGTGCTGATCGAACAGCGCATCTGCGGCTTCAACCACCTTGAAGTCCAGATCGTTTCCGACCGGAGCGGCAAGAATCCCGTCCACTTCGGCACCCGCAACTGTTCGATCCAGTCCACCGGCCTCCAGAAGCGCATCGAAGTCGCCCCCGGCTTCGACTCCTCGTCCATCGAATACGATTTCGACGCGGACAAGCTGCTGGAAGACATCATCCGCCACTCCCTCGCGCTGGCCCGCAAGGTCGGCTACGACAACGTGGGCACATGGGAATGGATCGTCACCAAGGACGGCAGCCCCTTCCTTATGGAAGTGAACACCCGCATTCAGGTGGAAAACGGCGTTTCGGCCCGGATTTCCAAAGTGCGCGGCGAAGATGTGGACATCATCGCGGAACAAATCCGCATCGGCCTCGGCGAGCCCCTCGGCTACACGCAGGACGACGTCACCTTTGAGGGCGTGGGCATCGAATACCGCCTCATCGCCGAAGACCCCGACAACCGCTTCACCCCGTGGGTGGGCCGCATCGACGCCTTCGGCTGGCCGAGCCACCCGTGGCTCAAGATGCACACCCATGTCCCCACGGACGAACCCTACGAAATCCCCACGGAATTCGACCCCAACCTCGCGCTGGCCATCATCTGGGGCGAAAACCTCGAACAGGCCAAAGAGCGCGGCATGCAGTTCCTCGACGAGCTGACCCTCCAGGGCGAAAACCAGTCCGGCGAACTGAAGTCCAACATCAACTTCCTCCGGGCCAATACGGGCCGCATTCTCCGCTTCTAGCGGATTACTGGATACAGCATGGATATCGAAAAAAGAGCACACCACCTGAGCGAACGGCTCAACTATATTCGGGATATCTTTGACGGCAAGCACCCGGAAGACATCGAGCTGCTGCACAACCGCCTGAACGAGTTCTTCCGTCGCGCCACGGAAGGCATTCAGGCCGACCCCGCCGCCGAACTCTCCACGCTGGAGGAGCTGTTCACGTTCATGGAACGCAAGCTGGAAACCAAGCTCCAGCCCATGGACAAGGTCCGCATCGTCCGCCATCCCCAGCGCATCTGCCTCCGCGACATCCTTGAAAACGTCTACGACAACTTCACGGAAATCGGCGGGCAGGAAGAGCACAGCATCGACCCGAGCATGCTCATCGCCCGCGCGACCATCACCCGCCGCCGCGGCAAGAAGACCTACAACCAGCTCATCATGGTCATCGGTCAGGAAAAGGGCCACGGGGAAGAATTCCGCAACGGCGGTTCCGTCAAGCCGTGGGGCAACTCCAAGGCCCTCCAATACATGAAGGTCGCGGAAACCGAAGGGATTCCGATCCATACCTACGTCTTCACTCCTGGTTCCTTCCCCATCGAGGACACTCCCGGCGCGGCGCAGCAGATCGCCAAGAACCTCTACGAAATGGCCGGTCTCACCGTGCCTATGGTCGCGGTCTTCTCCGAAGGCGGCTCCGGCGGCGCGGAAGCCATCTCGCTGGCCGACCGTCGCCTCATGCTGTCGCACGGCTACTACTCGGTCATCTCGCCGGAAGGCGCGGCGGCCATCGAAGGCCGTCTGAAAGCCGGTCAGCGCGCCACCCCCGAGCTCATCGAACGTTGCGCCACGCAACTGCACATGACCGCCGAGGACAACCTGCGCTTCGGCTACATCGACCGGATCATTCAGGAGCCGAGCCTCGGCGCGCGCCCGTATCACTATGAATTCTTCCGCTCGCTGCGGCAGGAAGTCATCCGGGCCACCGACGAAGCCGTGCTGTCCGTACGGGGTACGGGGCTGTTCCGGGGCATGGTGCTCCGCCGCCTGAGCCGCGACGACATCAACCTCGACGAGATGTACATCCGCTGGCACCTCAGTCAGAGCGCCCGCGAACGCCTCATGGTGCGCCGCCAGAAGAAATTCCTGCGCATGTCGCGCGGCGCGTACATCGACCGCCGCCCCTTCCTCAACAAGATGCGGAACAGCGTGCGCGAATCGTGGGGCAACCTCTCCGCCCGCGTCAAGTACGCGCTGATCACCAAGCATCAACGCAAGTTCGCCTATCTGCTGGACGAAATGACCTCCGAGCTGCACCTGCTGAAGCGTCGCCTCACCGCGCCCTTCTGCCGCATCCCCCGGGATCAGCGCCCGGGCATCGAACCGGAAACCGTACGCAAGCTCACGACCCTGTCCGACTGGGACGAAACCGAATCCCGCAAGGGCAAATGGGCCTACGTGAGCCCCCGCGCGCAGGAAGACCGCGCCATCACCTGCCCGAACGCCGCCACCCACGGCTGCCTCGATCTGTGGGCTCCGGACCTGTACGGCGAATTCGCGGGCGTCTGCACGTGGTGCGGGCATCACTTCCCGATGGAATACCAATGGTTCGTCAAGAACGTGTTCGACGAAGGCTCCGTCCGTGAGTTCAACAGCGAAGTGGAGGCCACCAACCCGCTGAACTTCGAAGGCTTTGACGTGCGCCTCGCCGAAGCGCGGGAACGCACCAAGCTCAAGAGCGGCTGCATCACCTTCGAAGCCAAGCTGGACGGCACCAAGATGATCGTCGCCCTGTTCGTGGGCACCTTCCGCGGCGGCTCCGTCGGTTCCGCCGAAGGCACCAAGTTCGTGGAAGCCACCGAGCTCGCCATGAAGAAGCGCTACCCCCTGCTGTCCTATGTGCACGGCACGGCGGGCATCCGCATTCAGGAAGGCACGCACGGCGTCATCCAGATGCCCCGCTGCACCGTGGCGGTCCGCCGCTACATCAACGCCGGCGGCCTGTACACCGTACTGTACGACACCAACTCCTACGCCGGTCCCGTGGCGAGCTTCCTCGGCTGCTCGCCCTACCAGTACGCCATGCGTTCGTCGAACCTCGGCTTCGCCGGTCGCGGCGTCATCAAGGAAACCACGGGCATGGACATCGAGCCGCATTATCATGGAGCCTATAAGGCTCTGGCGCGGGGGCACATTCAGGGTGTATGGGACCGTCGTGAGGCGCGCGCCAACCTGAAGCAGGTCCTGCTCACCATGGGCGGTCGGAACCTGTACTACCGCTAGGCGGCTTCGCCGGTATTCCCTTTTGCAAGAAGAGAGTCATATTCTATGCTAGACGTCACAAGCCTTCTTGAGGAAATCAAGGCTTCCCCCTTCGAGGAACTGGAAATCACCGCTCCGCACACCGGCGTGGTGACCTTCGGTTCGCTCAAGCTGGGAGACAAGGTGATCGGCCCGAACGGCACCTGGAAGGAACGCCCGGGAACCCTCATCGCCACCATCGAACGCGAACGCAACCCCAAACCGCTCACGGCGGATCAGAAGGGCGAAGTCTGCGCCGTCCATTCCGAACTGGAAGGCACCTTCGTGCAGGCGGGCACGCCGCTCGCCACCATCCGGCACTTTCTCTCCAAGGAAGAGGTGCTGCGCATCCTGCTCAAGCAGGCGCTCCATCTGTTCGTGGCCCCGGAGCGGGCCAAGTACTACTTCGTTCCGCAGATCGACACCAAGATCAAGGTGTCGGGATGCCGTTCCGTCTCCGTCTACGAGGGCATGGAACTGTTCATCGTTTCGCGGATGAAGCGCGAAATGCCGCTGTACTACACCGGCCCGGACGGGCTCATCTACACCGTGTATTTCGAACACAACGAAAACGTGGACGCGGGAAGCCCGCTGATCGGCATCTGCCCGCCGGATCAGCTCCAGCAGATCGAAGAGGTCGTGCTGAAAGTCCAGACCGAATGGCAGGAACAGGAATAGATGGGCAAACTGCTCCAGATTCGCGTCAGCGCGTGGACGTATGCCGAAGAGGACGTCCTCCGCGCATGGCCGGGGCTGGCGGCGCTGGCGTGGCCCCGCCCTCCACAGCCGGGCGAAAAGCGCGGCGTACTGGAACTCGTGACGGCGCTGGACAACGGCCTCTCCTTCGAGGACTGGCCGGATGCCGTCGCCGACGCGCTCCGGGACGGCATCGGGCGGGCCGTGCATCTGAAAGACACGCTGGAAGACGCGCTGTTCCGCTGGGAACCGCGCGAGGCCAACACCCTGAGCGATGCGCTGGAAGAAGAACTCGCCAAGCTGAACGGGCAAGCGCCCAAACCCTGAGCGTTCAGGGCATGTTGCAAGGAGTTTTGACATGTTGAACAAAGTGATGATCATCGGCAGGCTCGGGCGCGACCCCGAACTGCGTTATTCCCAGAGCGGCGCGCCGGTCTGTACGCTGAACATCGCCACGGACGAATCCTATACCGACCGTGACGGCAACCGCGTGGACCGCGCCGAATGGCACCGCGTCGTGGTGTTCCAGAAAGCCGCGGAAAACTGCTCCCAGTACCTGAGCAAGGGCAGCCTCGTGTTCGTCGAGGGCAGCCTGCAAACCCGCAAGTGGCAGGACCAGCAGGGGCAGGACCGCTACACCACGGAAATCAAGGCCCAGCGCGTCCAGTTCCTCGACAAGCGCGGCAGCTCCGAACAGGGCATGGGCGGCGGCAGCGAAGGCGGTTACAGCGCGCCCCGGCGTCCCGCTCCGGCGGGCGGCGGCAGCATGAACGGCGGCAACCGCGCCCCGCAGCGTCCGCAGCAGCAGCGGCAGGACGACTACGAGGACTTGGGGCCCGCGTTCCCCTCCGAAGCCAGCGGCATGGACGACGTGCCGTTCTAACCGGTGACGAAGGGAAGGGCTTGCCCTTCCCTTTTCGCTTTTTTTCCTGAACGATTCAACGCGAGGCTCTGACCATAGCTACACGACTGGAAGGCAACACGGCTGGCCTGAAACCCAGCCAGATGAAGGCGCTCACGCGTCTGGGACAACGGCGCTACCCCGTGCGGGGCGGCTACACCACGGAACAGGCGAGGGAACTCGCCCTCCTCTCCCGCTCGCTGGGACGGCAGATCGGTCTGGTCATCGATCGGCAGGGCAAGGTGGACATGGTCATCGTCGGCGATCCCGCGTCCATCCTGATCCCCGAATTGCCGCGCGGACGCGGCGGGTCGGGACGCCTGCGGGGCATCCGCCTGATGCATACGCACCTGTCCCCGGACGGTCTGTCGCAGGAAGACCTGATGGACATGCTGTTCCTGCGGCTGGACAGCGTTTCCGTGCTCACCGTGAACGACTACGGCGATCCCGTCAGTTTCCAGAGCGGGCACCTGCTCCCTCCCAACGCGGACAGCACTCCGTACCGCGTCCATCCGCCGACGGCATGGGATCGCGTCGAGCTGGACTTCAACGCCGAAGCCGAGTCGCTGGAAGAGGAACTCGGGCGCGTGCTGTCCGAAGCCTCGGAGGCCGGGGACAGCCCCCGCGCCGTGCTCGTGTCCGTCTCCGCCCTCCCCCGCGCCACACAGGAAATGCACATCGAGGAACTGCGCGAACTCGCGCGGAGCGCGGGCATCGTCGTAACCGGCACCCTCATCCAGCGGGTGGCGAGCATCCATCCCCGGCACATCCTCGGCAAGGGCAAGCTGGCGGAACTCGAAGTGCTGGCGTTGCAGGGGCAGGCGTCGCTGATCGTCTTCGACGGCGAGCTCACGCCCGCGCAGCTCAACAGCCTTTCGGAAGTCACCGAGCGCAAGGTCCTCGACCGGACGCAGCTCATTCTGGACATTTTCGCGCAGCGCGCCACGACCAGGGCCGGAAAGCTGCAAGTGGAAATGGCGCAGCTCAAATACACGCAGCCCCGGCTTGTCGGCAGGAACCGGGCGATGGACAGGCTCATGGGCGGCATCGGCGGGCGCGGCCCCGGCGAAACCAAGCTGGAAACGGACCGCCGCCGCGTCCGTGAACGCATCGCCCGGATCAAGAAGGAACTGGACGGGCTGCGCCAGCAGCGGGCCTTCACCCGCGCGCGGCGGGCCCGACAGGGATTGCCCGTGGCGGCGCTGGTCGGCTACACCAACGCGGGCAAATCCACCCTGCTCAACGCCCTGACCCGTTCGGACGTGCTGGCCGAAGACAAGCTGTTCGCTACGCTGGACCCCACCACCCGCCGCCTCCGTTTCCCGCAGGAACACGAACTGGTGCTTGCGGATACGGTGGGATTCATCCGCAATCTGCCGAAAGAACTGACCGAAGCCTTTCAGGCCACACTGGAGGAACTGGAAGCCGCCGATCTGCTGCTGCACGTCGCAGACGCCTCGCACCCCGAACTGGATCGCCAGATCGCGGCGGTGGAAGGCATCCTTTCGGACATGGAGCTGAACGACGTTCCCTGCCTTCTTATCCTGAACAAATGGGACCGGCTGGACGACGAAATGCGGACGATTCTGCGCGAGCGGTGGCCCGACGCGCTGACCATTTCCGCCGAGACCCGCGACGGGCTCGGCGAACTGTCCCGGCGCATCGAGAACGCGGTCCGCTGGGAAGCCGCGCCGAACACGGACTGACGGACAGGGCGGGAACCGGATCAGACCGGCCCGCCCTGTTCCTTTTGCAGATGGATGAGGATGCGGGCGGCGGCAAGAGCGTCCGATCCGGCATGGTGGTGATCAAGCGCAATCCCGCAATGGGCGCACACGGCGTCCAGCTTGTGGGAAGGGAGCTTGAGCCGCTTCCGCGACGCCTGCAACGTACAGATGAACGGCAGGTCCGGGGGGACGATGCCGTTGGCCCGACAGCAGGCCTCCAGCACCCGGCGATCGAACGGCGCGTTGTGCGCCACGAGGTGCGTGGCGTCGTGCAGAAACGCCGCCAGTTGCGGCCACAATTCCGAAAACGTGGGGCTGTCCTGCACGTCCTTCCACGTAATCCCATGCACCCATGTGAACACGATCCGCTTGCGCGGGGGCCGGATGAGGCTGTACAACGTGTCCACGACTTCGCCGCCCCGGACTTTCGCCAGTCCGATGGCGCAGGCGCTGTCGGGCTGGTAGTCGGCGGTTTCAAAGTCGAGGGCGGCGTAAACGGGTTCCGCCATAAACATACTCCAAACAAAAGGCGGGGAATCCTCCCCGCCCATTTTTTCTGACGCGGTCGGCATGGAACACGGTTCCCCTTGAAAACGTTAAGGGGCCGTTCCGTCGAAGGGTGCGGCCCTCGGCAGCCTCCATGCCGCGTTGCGGCGGGCCGCTGCTTCGCCGCCTCGTCGCCCGCAACGCCTTGCAGCGACGCTAAAGGGTCCGCAGTTCGCCGATGTACAACTTGAGCCGCTGAAGCAGTTCCTTGGCCTTCTCCGGCTTTTCAGCCGCAAGGTTGTGCAACTGGAAGGGATCGGCGCGCCGATCATAGAGTTCGTCCTGCTCGGGTACGGTCACTTCGGCCCCCTGAACGCAGGTCCACATCTCTTCCTTCATCTCCAGCTCCGCGGACTGTTTGCCCGCGTTCCCGCCCTTGCCCGAACCGTCGTAGAAGAGCCGGTTCATCTCGTCGGTGTCGATGTCGTTCTTGAGCCAGTGGATGTAGGACCAATCCTCCGTGATGAGCGACCACGACATGCCGTAATATCCCGCAACGGCGACGTCGCGCACGGTCTCCGTCTCGCCGCGCATGACCGGGAACAGGCTGACGCCGTGCATGTCCTCCATGCCGTAGGTACGGATGCCTTCATGTCCGGCCTCCGCGAGCGCGCCCTCTCCGTAGCCGAGCGCGTCCATAATCGTCGCCGTGATGTCCACATTCTGGACGAAGCTCCTGATCCGCTTTCCGCCCTCAAGGCCGGGAACGTGCATCAGCAGAGGCACATGGACCAGTTCCTCATACGGCCACGGGCGGCACTTGCGCATGATGCCGTGCCCGTGTTCGCCGTTGCCCATCGGCTGGCCGTGATCCGAAGCGATGATGATCATCGTTTCGTCCCAGAGCCCCTGCTCCCGGATGGAGTCGAGAAGCCTGCCGATCCATTTGTCCACCAGCTCGACCTTCTCGGCGTACAGGGCGCGGATGTGGGCGCATTCCTCTTCGGTCATCACGCCGGCCACTTCGGTCCACGGAGCCAGAATCATCGGATTGCCCCGGTAATCCGGGTCGTGCGGGCACGGCCTGCCTTCCCAGACGGACGGCGGGTCCCACGGCTCGTGCGGATCAAAGGAGTCCACCCACAACAGGAAGGGGCGTTTCGGATCGCGCTTCCGGCGCAGCCAGTCATCAGCTTCATGCGCCACGACGCTGACGTAGTTGTCGGCGTCCGATTTCCAGAACTGGCGCTGCTTGAGATAACATTCGGCCTCGCGGATCAACGATTTCGACGCGCCGTCGTACTCCCCGTCCTCGCCTCGGCGCAGCATGCCGGGCGACAGATAGTCCTCGGCCTTCACGGCGGGATCGAGCGGCACCCGGCTGAACGTCTCGTGATCCAGCTCGTGTCCGTTGCAGAACTTCACATAGTCGAACCCGCGCGAATAACCGTACTTGGGCAGGCGCATAGGCGGCGTGTCGTAGACCAGCGCCGTCTGCACCTCGCGGCACCACAGCATGTCGGTCAGGCTCGTGTCCTCAAGGTCCAGCGGCTTCCACCCGGCATACGGCAGGGTGAAGCGCCCGGTCATGATCGCTCGCCGGACAGGAATGGTGGGCAGCCCTTCGCTGTAGGCGTTCTCGAACAGGACCCCCTGCCGGGCGAACCGGTCGAAGTTGGGCGTTTTGACGCTCGTATTGCCGTAGCATCCCAGATAGTTGAACTGGAGCGTGTCCAGCATGATGAAAACGACATTCTTGATGGGCGACATGCGGAACCTCTACTTGCGGGAGCCGTGGTGGACCGGCGTGCCGTTCAGACGCCAGATGCCGAAGCCGGTCAGGGCGCACAGGATGGAGAAAATGGGAACGAACCAGTTCAGGAACGCGTAGGGCACGAAATCAAAGGCGCTGACGCCCAGCACGCCGCCGATGTAAAAGGCGTGGACGCTCCACGGGACCAGCGGGCAACCGATGGTCCCGGCGTCTTCGCAGGTGCGCGAGAGCACCAGCGGGCTGATGTCGGCCTTCTTGAAGGATTCGAGAAAGGCGCGGCCCGGAACGATGACCGCCAGCATCTGGCTGCCGGTGCCGAAGTTGATGAGGTAGGCGGCCGCCAGCGCGGAACTCACCAGCCGGACGGTGGAACGGGCGCCCTTCAGGACGGCTTCAAGAAGCACTTCCAGAACGCGGGAGCGTTCGAGGATGCCGCCGAAGGCCATGCCCGAACACAGCAACAGGACCGTAGGCATGATGCTCATCAGCCCGCCGCGCGAGAGCAGCGGATCAAGCTGCTTGATGCCCGTCTTGGAGACGTAGCCGGACGTCATCATCTTGGCGAGATCGTTGAAGGCCACCCCTTCGAAGACCGCGATGACCACGGCGCTCAGCAGACAGACCAGCATGACCGGCAACACGGGGAACCGCTTGTAGGCCAGCACGATCATGAGAATCGGCGGGATGAAGGCCACGAAATCCAGACTGAAATGGGCCTCCAGACCGCTCAGGATGGCGTTGAGGCTGTCCAGCGAAGCCGTCTGCCCCTGCGCGAAGGAGAACCCCATGATGGTGTAGACGATGCCTGCGGCGACGAACGCCGGGACCGTGGTCCAGAGCATGGACAGGATGTGATCGAACAGCGGCACTTCGCAAACGGACGCCGTGATGTTGGTGGAATCCGAAACCGGCGACATCTTGTCGCCGAGGTACGCGCCGGAAACGATGGCCCCGACGGTCATGGCGGGGGGATAGCCCAAGGCCTGCCCCACGCCGAGAAGCGCGACGCCGATGGTTCCCATCGTCCCGAAGGAGGTTCCGGTGGCGATGGAGGCCACGGAGCACAGGACCATTGTCGAAAGCAGAAAATGCTCGGGTGCGATCAGCTTCAGGCCCCAGTAAATGATGGCGGGGATCGTGCCCGACGCGAGCCACGTCGCGATGATCATGCCCACCATCGCCAGAATCGCAATCGCGATCTGGATGCGGCCAAGCGCCTCGAACATCCCCTCCTGCAGGTCTTCCCAGCAGTAGCCCGTCTTCAGAGCCATGATCCCGGCCAGCGCCACGGCGCCGAGCAGCGGCAGGACCGGAGGGCGGACGCCGACGACCAGCGTGCCGTACAAAATCATCGCCACGGGCAGCACCAAGGACAGTATTGCCCACACCAGAGAAGGTCTCTTCCCTTTCGTCTCCATTGCTTCCTCTCCAAGTTACCGTCTTTCGGAAACGGAAACGCACGGTTCCCGCCCCAAAGAATCCATGATTTCAGTATGACGTGCTCCGGTCAAAAACACAACAGGCCCTCCCGTCCTATCCGCACAAAAAAACGGCCTCCCCGCAAGGAAGCCGCCTTGTTGCGTCAACGGAACGCCGCATCGCCGGGATGCCGCCTTTTCCAGTCCGCATAGGCCGAAAGCAGCACATCCATGTGGCGCGGTATCTGCACTTTCAGATTGTACGCCTCCATGATGCGTTCGCGGGCCGCCGCGCGTACGGAGTCCATCGCCGGAGCGCGGGCCAGCAGTTCGGCGGTCATGTCGGCCAACATGTCGTGATCCCAAAAATCGCACAGGAAACCGTTTTCGCCGTGCCGGACGACCTCACGGACCGGCTCGGTATCCGAGCTGACCAGCAGGCAGCCGCAGCTCATCGATTCGAACAGTCCCGCCGACAGCGCAAACGGGGCCGTAAAATAGACGTGGACCGTCGAAGCCCGCAGCAACCGCCGGTACTCCTCATACGGACGGAAGCCCACGAAATGCACCCGGCGCGGATCGACGGGCACCTCCCGGCGCAGCCCCTCCAACGAAACGGACTCGTCGCCGCCCTGCCGCTCCGACGCCATGATCAGGACATGGCATTCCGGGCGCGCGGCGAGCAGTCGGGGAAGGCTCCTGTAAAACTGGGGGAAGCCGCGAAACGGCTCCAGCCCCCGGCCCGAAAAGGTCACCAGTTCCTTTGCCGCCGACAGATCACAGCCTTCGATGCGGAAACGCTCGCCCGCCTTCGGGGAAAAGAAGTCCGTATCCACGCCTTCATGCACGACATGGATACGCTCGGCCAACGGGGCGGGATACTGCGCCCGCTGCCAGTTCGTCGAGGTCACGGCCAACTGGCACTCCGCCAGCGCGTTGAGCTGGGACAGGTTGCGGATGCGGCTCTGGGCGAACTCCACGCCGGGACGGGGCGCGCCGTGCGTGAAGAAGGTGTAGTTGGAACCTTTCGTATAGTACCATTCCGCATACACGGCATGGAAGGCTTCGGGGAAAACATCCTGCACGAAAAAGCTGCATCCCCAGCGGGGATGAGCGTACACGATGTCGGGCTCGAACCCGTCCTGCCGCAGCTTGAGCAGGGCGTTGGCGAAGCGGGAGCCGTAGCGCAGCAACTGCATCAGTTCGCGTTCCGTCCTGTCCGCGACGGCCACCGGCTGAATGCCGGAAACCGTCACCTGACGGACGCCGGGGATGCGCACATCCCGGCGGCTCCGCTCGGAAAGGAACACCACTTCCGTGTCGGGGAGCATCCCCAACCGGGCCGCGAGATACCGAAACGGTCCGGGGAAGGTGTGATGCAGAAAAAGGATACGCATGGTCAGCCCCCGCAAGTCTCGCCTCAGGCGTTTTCGTCCGCGAGGCCCCTGATGAACTTTTCCCCGGAGGGCGTCTTCAGGTATTCGCGCAGCGCCTGCACCACATGCTGATCGTACTTGGACGACTCGGACTCAAGAATGTTCAGAGCCTCGTCCACGGACTTCGCGTTCCGGTACGAACGGGGCCGGATCAACGCGCAGAACGTGTTCGCCACCGCGAGGATGCGCCCGTGGATGCCGATGGCGTCGCCGTGCAGCTTGTCGGGATACCCGGAACCGTCCATGAACTCGTTCATCTGGGAAATGGCTTCCACGACCGGGAGCTCGAAGTTGATGTTCTTCAGGGTCTCGCGGGCGTATTCCACATGGCGTTCCATCATCTGCCGCTCTTCGGGGGTGAAGGCGCCCGGCTTGGTGAGCAGTTCGCGCGGCAACTGCATCTTGCCGATCTGCGACAGGCTGGCGGCCGTCCGCACGGTGCTTTCGTCCTCATCGCCGAGGCCGAGTTCCTTGACCAGCTCGCCGCCGAGATTCGCCATATACGAGGACTGACCGCCCAGATAGGGGTCCACCGCCTCAATGGCGTGCATGAACGCGGCGATGGTCTGACGGACCATGCGCTGGTTGCGCTCCTGCGCCTCGACAAGCTGGGTGATGTCGCGGAACACCGAAACCGTGCCCGTGACGGCGCCGCTTTCGCTCCGATACGGGGAACAGGTCACCTGATAGTGGTACTTGTGGGACTGGAGCCAGATCACGTCCTTGAACAGGAACGGCTTTTCGGTCTGGATGGCCACGTCGAGCTGCTTGTACAGGCGCAACGCGGTGTCGTACCCGAAGATCGCGGCGCAATCCATGCCCACGACCTCTTCGTCGGAGCGTCCGACCATGCGGGCAAAGGCCTGATTGGCGTACTGGACCATGCCGCCCTTGTCGGTCAGGACGATGCCGTCCACCAGCGCGCTGTTGATCCCGTCGAGAAGCTGCTTCTGCTGATTCGAAACCTGATAGAGCGAAAGGAGTTCCGCGCTGACGTTGCGGGCGTTGCGCCCCACAAGCCACCACCAGATGGCGAGCAGCGCCAGCAGAACCACCATGACGGCAATCCCTGCCCACACGAAAATCGCGTTGCGCTGCGCCACGAACGGCTTGAGCGCGGCGGCCACCTGCACGTCCTGCACGACCAGCCACGGCAATTCGGGAATCTTGACGCCGATGCTGTACACGTCGCCGTTCCCGCCGCCCGCCTTCCGAATTTCGAAAGGAAGGGCGTCGTTGGGCCCCAGCGTCCAGCCGGGCATGGCCTGAATGTCCGCCGACAGGGGCAACAGCTCCTGAAGCCTGCCGTCCGCAATCTGGAAAACGTGCGTGGAACCGAACGGCGTTTCTCCCTTCACTGCTTCGACCGTTTCACCGAGACGGGAGGAAACCATGACGGACAGAAGCAGCGTGGCCACCGGCTTATCCGACCGGTTTTCAACGTACTGCGGGGCGAAGATGGGGACGACCAGATCAAGGACCAGCCCGTTGGGGGTCTTGCGGACGGGCAGGATGCTGAGCTTTCCGGTTTCCACGGTCCGCCTGACGGCGTCCTGCTGGTCCAGCGAAAGCGAGCGCGGAGTCACGTCGGTGGACAGATAGGTCTGACCTTCCGTATTGGTGATCCGGGCGTACAGGAAACCGGAATAGGAAACGAATTCCTGCAACAGATTCTTCATGAGCGGCAGTTGGGATGCCAACTGCGACAATTCGTCGCCGCCCGCTTCGGTTTCCCCCGACGCCTTCAACAGCGGAGCGAGGTCCTTTCCGAGTCCGTTGACCTCCGAGGCGAACAGGCGGAACAGGTCCGCGCTGATCAGACGGCTGGCCTGATTCTGGAGCGAGTTGAACCACAACGAAAGCGCGTTCGCCTTGTTCTGGGCCGTGTATTGCAGCCGACGCTCGACATCCTGCCGCAGGGAGGTTTCCGCCATGTTGATGTTGAACCATGCCAGACTGGCCGCCGCGCACAGCACAAGCACGAGTATGACGGCCATGAACCATCGCATACGCTTGTACGCCGCGGACTTGCGCCCCGCATTCGACTGGGGAATGCCGTGTTCCATAACGCCCCTCTCTTTATCCGTTCCATACGTCTGCATGGTCAATGCACGCTCCGTTTCAGCCGCCCTGCGATACCTAGCGTCCCGGCCGGGTCTTTGTCCGGGCGGAACCGCCGGGCGTCAGATGCGCCCACCGGTATTCCTCGTTCACCGAAAACTGCGGCCGGTAATGCGAAAGCCGCTTGTGCGACAAGACCGCATTGCTCAGGTTGTCCAGCACCCACGCGTCGCCGTCCTGGTACACGACGGTAACGGCATGCTCAAGATTGCGCAACGTATCCCTGAGCACCACGATCCGCATCTTCGACGCGGGGAAGCCCAGATCGCGCAGCGCGAAATATTTGGCGATGGCGAAATCCTCACAGTCGCCGGACTTCTGGAAAAAATCCACGGGCGCTTCCCAGTAGTCCATGACCCCCCATACGTCCATGTCGGTACGGTACGGCCATCTGTTGATCAGGGCGTTGACGGCCCGCAACTGCTCGGCGGGCGGCATCTTCGCCAGCTTCGCCTTGATCGTCTTCCATGTCCCCTGACCGGGAAACACCCGATCATCCGTAAAGCCCGGATGAGCGCGCTCCTTTTCCAGAACGGACGTCCATTTGGGCATCTTCCCTATTTTGCTCCGCATTTCGAGCGTTCCGAAAAGCCGGATGCTCTTGCCGCCGCTCTTGTCCTCGGAGGAGGCCGTCTGCGGAGGAGACGATGCGGAGTCCGGCGCCGGAGCGGACAATCCCGATCGTCCCGGCTCCGAACGCGGTCCGGGGCGCGTTTCGGCGGAAACGCCCGGCCTGTTCCGTCCGGAAAGCAGCGATCCCACGCCCCCACGGAGCGAAACGGCATCCTCGTCATCCGAAGCGAAGGCGCCGGGCAGCGGCAGAACAAGACCAATCGCCAGAATCAGCAGGAGCGCAGCGACACGCAACCCCTTCCAGCGGCTCATTTACCTTTCCCGCAGAGCGTTCTGCCGCGCCTTCAAGATGGGCTTGAGGATGTAGTCGAGGACGGTCTTCTTGCCCGTCAGAATATCCACCGTGGTCACCATGCCGGGAATGATGGGCAGGTGCTCCTTGCGGTAGACGATGGAATTCTTGCGCGTGCGTACCTTCACCAGATAGTAGAAGTCGCCGCGCTTGTCCTCGATCGTGTCCGCGCTGATCTGTTCGAGCTCGGCCTCCAGCCCGCCGTAAATGGAGAAGTCGTACGCGGAAACCTTCACCATAGCCTTCTGCCCCGGGTGCAGGAAC
Source organism: uncultured Bilophila sp. (assembly GCA_902373525.1). Taxonomy (GTDB): domain Bacteria; phylum Desulfobacterota; class Desulfovibrionia; order Desulfovibrionales; family Desulfovibrionaceae; genus Bilophila. Next base: position 99,336 of record CABKMN010000004.1, read on the forward strand.
GCGACGTCGGCGGGACGGACCCGCGCCTCAACCAGCAGGGTATCATCCAGCGGCACGATTTCCATGATGGCTTCGCCGGGCTTGACCACGCCGCCCACCGTATTGATGTAAATCTGCTTGACGGTCCCGCGCACCGGCGAACGCAGTTCCGTCCGCGTCACCCGGTCTCCGCCGGCGGCCAGCGTTTCCTTCAGAGAATTGAGTTCCGTGCGGCGCTTGGTGATTTCGGCGTTGATCTCCGCCTCCATCTCGGCCTTGCGCAGCGTCAGGCGCTGTTTCGCCTCTTCCGCGGCGGCCTGCGCCTTGGGAATGGACGAAGCCAACGACTCGATGTCCCCCTGCAGCGACACGACCTTCTGTTCGAGCCCCAGATAATCCACGCGCGAATAAATCTTGCGCTGCATCAGCGGCGCGGCGATGTTCCGCTGCTCGACGGCGAGCGCAAGACTGCGCTCGGTCTGCCGCTTCCGGCCCGTCAGTTCCTCGACTTCCCGCCTGCGCTGCTCATACTGCGATTCCAACAGGCCCATCTCGGCCCGCTGCTGCGACTCGCGCGCCTGAAACATCGCCATCTGGTCGCTGACGGCCTGCGGATGCGCGGCCAGCACCTCTTCCGAAAAGACCGGGTGTTCCCCGTTCAGTTCGGCCTCCAGCCGGATGATGGACAGCTCGTTTTCCAGAATCCTGTTCTGGGCGTCGCGGTACTGGCTTTCCGCCAATTTGTTGTCCAACTGGGCCAACGGGGTGCCCTTTTCGACGATTTCGCCTTCGCCGACCAGAACGGCCCCCAGAATGCCGCCTTCAAGGTTCTGGATGATCTGCGTGCGCTGCGAGGAAATGACCTGCCCGTTGGCGTGGGTCACCTCGTCGATTTCAGCGAAGTTGGCCCACACGCCCAGCACGAGGAACAGAGTCCCCACCGCCAGCGAAAGGAAACGGGGACCCAGCCGGGGCTTGCGCGCCAGCGCGGCCTCCACTTCGTTGACGTAAGGCATCTCGTCCGATCCGATGGACCGGAGGCGGGGATCGCTCGGGCGTTGGGGCTGTTGCGGAGCTTGCTGCGACATGGCTCACAATCCTTACTGTTCGGTCCGGGGAGCAGGCTGCTCCCGCAGACGGCGCAACACGTCGTTCTTCGGACCATCCGCAACGATGCGCCCGCCTTCCATGACCACAAGCCTGTCCACAAGCTCAAGCATACTCAGGCGGTGCGTGATCAGGACCAGCGTCTTGTTGCCCAGCATGGTCCGCAACCGGTTCTTGATCATCTGTTCGGAAGCGTTGTCCATGTTGCTGGTGGGTTCGTCGAGGACCAGAATGTCCGGGTCCCTGACCAGCGCCCGGGCCAGCGCGATGGCCTGCCGCTGCCCGCCGGACAGGGACATGCCGCGTTCGCCCACCTGCGCGCCGAAACCCGCCGGATTGGAACGAATGAACTCGGTCACGCCCGCCAGCGTCGAGGCCCGGAGAATCATCTGGTCGTTGATGCAGGGATCGCCCAGCGCGATGTTGTCGCGCACGGTACCGTAAAACAGCACCACATCCTGCGGCAGGAACCCCACCCGCCCGCGAAGGTCCGCCTCCGCAAGCTGCCGGATGTCCACGCCGCCGAATTTCACGGCCCCGTCACGCGGCTGATACAGGCCTATCAGCATCTTGCCGAGGGTGGACTTTCCCGACCCCATGCGCCCGACCACGCCGACCTTCTCTCCGGGACGGATGGACAACGCGATGTCGGCGAGCGCCAGACGCTCGGCCCCCGGGTAGGCGAAGGACAGGTCTTCAAAGGAGAACGACGGTTCCAGCTTCCCGAAATCGACGTACTCGCCGTCGTTCTGGCCTTCGGAGGGAAGCTGCATCAGCAGGTCGAGCGCCTGAAGGGACATGCGGGAGTTCTGGAGGCGGGTGAGCAGGCTCGCGATCTGCATCAGCGGGGCCATCGCCCGACCGACCAGAATGTTCGCGCCGATAAGGCCGCCCATCGTCATGTCGCCGTCGGCGATCCGGTACACGCCCCAGATGACCATGCCCACGGAAACGCACTGCGTCACCAGTGTGGAAATGGTGATGGCGAGGTTGTTGTATTTCTTGGAAACGCTGTTGGCCTTCGCCGACACGCCGACGACCTGTTCCCACAGGTGCAGCATCCGGCTCTCCGCCATGCACGACTTCAACGTCTCCAGACCGTTGACCAGTTCCACAAGCAGCGCGTTCTTCTGCATGTTCTGCTTGTACCCCTGCTCCGCCGTGCGCTTGGCCGAAACCTGCAACACGATGCCCACCACGATGAGCAGCGGAATGGCGCACAGCGGCAGGACCACCAGCGGACCGGCGATGTAGGCGAGAAGCAGCATCGCCACGACGAGGAACGGCAGGTCGATGAACGCCAGCAGCGTCGACGAACTGAAGAATTCACGCAGCGACTCGAATTCGCGCAGGTTGTTGACGAGCGCGCCGGTGGACTCGGGTTTGGCGTCCAGACGCATGGTCAGGACCTTCTGCACCAGACGACTGGACAGCACCACGTCCGCGTTGCGCCCGGCCACGTCCACGAAATAACTCCGCAGGTTGCGAAGCACGAAGTCGAACCCGTAGGCGATCAGGATGCCGATGGCCAACACCCACAGCGTGTCCACCGCGTTGTTGGGGACGACGCGGTCGTACACGTTCATGACGAACAGCGGGCTGATGACGCCGATGAGGTTGATGACCACGCTGGCGAAGGCCACATGGCGATAGATCGGCAGATAGTACAGGAGGACGTCCCAGAACCACCGCTTGCCCTTGAGCAGGCGGATTCGGTCGGCGCGCTGGTCCAGCCGGGCCTCGCGCGTGGCGAAAATGGCGTAGCCGGTATACTCTTCCGCCAGCATCGCCACCGGAACGGGCTGCACGCCTTCCCCCGTTTCCGGGAAGATCACCTCCGCCTTTCCGTCCTTCAGGGACGTGAGCACGCACGAGCGATCCCGCGACAGCAGCAGGATGCAGGGCAGCACCAGCGGAGAAATCTCCTGAAGGGTTTTCCGGTGGACGATTTTCCCCTCCAGCCCCGCGCGCTTGGCGGCGTGCAGACAGGCTCCGGGGGAAACGCGCCCGGTACCGGCGAGCCCCGCCATGATAAACGCCGTCGACACCGACTTGCCGCGAAGCCGCAGCAAGGTGACGAGGCTATGCACCAGAGGCGGAATAAAATCCACATCGGAAGGCGACAGCCCCTCGTTGACCAACGGGGCCGTCGCCTTCTTCAATTCGGGCCTGCCGGACTCGTCCCCCTTCGGGGGCTCGATCATATCGACCATACGGACCTCAATCTAAAGGAAACGAACGCTGTTCCTTCTGGTCCCTGGGAGATTCATACAAAGGGTCTTCCTTGATGCCCAGTTCGGGAAGCAACATGCCGGTCAGGGCATACAATCTGTACGCGCCCACGACCACGTTGCCGTTGGCCGTCGCGTACTGCGTGGACGAGTTGAAAAGCTCGCTTTCCGCGTCGAGCACGTCAAGCAGGCTGCGTTCGCCCAGCTTGAACTGTTCCAGATAGGCGTCGCGCGTCTCCCGGTTATACCCAATCGCCTCTTCGTAATACTTCTTCTGCTCCTTGGCGGCAAGGTAGCGCGTCCAAGTATTTTCGATTTCCAGCGCGAGTTCGTCGCGGAAATTGTACAACGTCTGCGTAGCCATACGGGTGCGGGATTCGGCGGCTTCGGTCCCCGCCTTGTCCGCGCCGCTGTTGAAGAGATTCCAGCGCATGACGAGCTGGGCGTCCAGACCGGACGTCCACTGGTTGCCCGGACCGCCGCGGTCGGAATAGGACGGGCCGGCTTCAAAATTGATTTTGGGATGATAGGCGGATTCCGCCAGTTCCTTTTCGCCGCGCGCGGCCTTGATGTCGGCCATGTAGGCCTTCAGCTTGGGATTGTTCTTTTCCGCCACGCCGAGCACGCTGTCGTAATCGGGATAGACGGAGGCGGGCACGTACACTTCCGAAAGATCGGCGGGAACAGGCGTCCCGGTCAGGCGGATGTACGAGGCTTCGCCCTCACGCAGGGACGCTTCCGCATCGGTGAGCGTGCTCAGCGCGCGGGCCAGACGGCCTTTCGTCTGGGTGACGTCGGCGGTGGAACCGGCGCCGAGATCGACGCGCTCGTTCTGCGATTTGAGGATGTCCTGATGCTGCGCCACGTTGGCCTGCGCCAGCTCAAGGATTTCGCGGCGACGCAGCAGGTCCACATGGGCGATGATGGCGTCGAGCGCGAAGCTCGTGGCGTTGTCCAGCACGCGGTAGGTCATGGAATCCACCGTGGCCTCCCCGCTGCGGACGCGGCTGCGGGTGGCGAAGCCGTCCCACAGGGGCTGCGTCAGGGTCAGGCTGACGCTGTTCGCGCTGTACATGTCCTTATCGGCCCCGAGGGGACGCGTCGTCGTATCGCTCAGGCGGCTGAACCCCGTGCGGCCCACGGCGTCCACGCTCGGGCCCCATCCGGCCTTGGCTTTACGAAGCTCATGGCGTACAACGTCGAGATTCTCCTGCATGACCTTGAGACCGCGGTGGGACTTCAGCGTCGCCTCGACGGACTCCTTCAAGGTGACTTCACCCGACACCCGTTTCCCGGCCGTCGCCTGGACCGGAGCGGCCTGTTCCTTACTGAAGACGTCACCAACGGGATAGGCTGCGAGCAATGCGGCGCTCAGCAACGGCACCAGCTTCATGCATGAGGACTTCATTCAACGCTTCCTTATTAAGAATGGACGAAAGATAATTCAAGCCAAGGGTGAAATAGCGTACTCTATTATTTGCCCGCTGTATAGTAGCGCCTTCAGCCCTTTCCGTGACGGAGCCACGCCATGAACCACGACAATCCATTGGAACGCTTCCTGACGGCGCTGTCTCTGCTGGAAGAGGCCGTCCTCTTGCCGCCCTCTTCGCTCCTGGAGCAGGAAGGCGCGGCGCGGCGTATGAGCTTCGCCGTCGAAGCGGGCTGGAAGGCTATGAAGGCCCGCCTCCAGTCCCTCGGCGAAACGTGCCCCACCCCGCCCGCCGTCCTCGCCGCGGCCTGGCGGCGGCACATGATCTTCAACGGCCACATCTGGATGGACATGCTCGCGCGCCGGAGCGACCTCGTCCGCGACAACTCGCCAGAAACAATCAGGAACACGCTGCGGGAGATCGAAACCCGCTTCCTGCCCGAGCTGGCGCGCCTCCGGGGCTGGTTTTCCCAGCATCCTCTTTCTCCGCCGCAAACGCAATGACAAAAAAGCCGTTATTTCTCTTGACGGGCCATCCCGTTTCGTGCGATTTTTCTCTTCACGGAGTTGTGACATGATCTTTTCGTTTACGCACTTTTACTATTATTACCCGGAGCACTCGCTGCTGGCCCCGGATCGGATGTGCTGTGCGTAAAAGACGTTTCACGACACATTGAGCTTCCTTCGTAAAGGACAAGCCACCGACCCCAAGGCCGGTGGCTTTTTTTGTACCCTTTCACCGCCGGGAGAAAACCATGTTCGCCGTATTCAGCAACCTGCCTATGGACGGAGCCGTCGGAATCGCCCTCATTTCCATGTTCGTGTCGTTTTCCATGTCGCTGTACGGATTGCTCCGCAATGTGAAACCGGCCAGAGGCCGGAACGGGGAGCGCCGTCATGGCTGAGTTGCTGCTCTGGATCGGGTACTTCCTCGTCTTCGCCTTTCTCGTGCACAAGGGGCGCAGCAAGGACGCCGTGCTCAGCGGGTCCGTGGGCTTCGGCGTGCAGGCCTTCGCCTATGTCGCGACCTACATTTCCGCGGTGGCCCTCGTCGGATTCGGCGGGCTCGCCCACGCCTACGGCCTGCAAATGCTGCTCGTCGCCGCCGGAAACGTCTGGCTCGGCACCTGGGCCGTCTACCGCTTCCTCGCCTGGCCCACCCGGCGGTGGCAGGAACGGCTCGGCGCGCGCACCCCGGCGCAACTGCTGGGCCTCGGGCACGGCGCGCCCGGCCTGACCCGTGCGCTGGCCTTCGTCTTCGCGCTGTTCCTCGGCGTATACGGTTCCGCCGTCATCAAGGGGGCCGCGCTGCTGCTCGCCGAAATCCTTCCCCTGCCCGTCTGGGCGCTCATCTGGCTGGTGGCGATCGTCGTGGGCCTGACCGTATTCATCGGCGGCCTGCGCGGCGTGCTGTATACGGAGGCCATGCAGGGCGTCGTCATGCTCGTGGGCATGCTGATGCTGGTCTGGGCCATCTTCTCCAAGGTCGGCGGCCCGTGGGAGGGCATGCAGGCACTGGCGGCCCTGCCCCCCAGCACGCTCGCCAACAACGGGTTCGTCTCCCTGTCCGGGGGCGAGCGGGGGCTGTTCATCCTGTCGCTGGTGGTGGTGACGTCCATCGCGGTCTGGGCACAGCCGCAGATGATCCAACGGCACTTCGCCATCGCGGACCCGCGCCAGCTCAAGAAGACCACCCCGCTCGCCATGTTCATTCTGACGGTGCTCGTGGGCGGGGCCTATTTCGCGGCGGCGCTCTCGCGCCTCATCCTTCCCGAGGTCAGCAGTCCCGACGAGGTGATGCCCAAGCTCGTACAGATGCTGCTCCCCGAGTTCGCCCTGCAAATCTTCGTCCTCGCCATCGTCTCGGCGTCGCTTTCCACGGCGACCGGCATCTACCACATCGCGGTTTCCGCCCTGTCGGAAGACCTGCGCGGACGCCCGAGCAACAGGCTTTCGTGGTTCGTCGGCATCGCGGTCTGCGTGCTGGTCAGCGGCGGCTGCGCCCAGATCAAGGGTCAGCTCGTGGCCCTGCTCTGCACGACGAGCTGGAGCATCGTAGGCGCGATGGCGCTGGTCCCCTACGTTGCGCTCGTGGTCTTCGGACGCCGCAACGCCAAGGCCGCCTGGGCGAGCGCCGCCTTCGGGTTCTTCTCCTGTCTCGGCTGGTATCTGCTGGCCTACAGCTCCACCTCGATCTGGGGGCCGCAATTCGGCTCCGTCGCCGCCGGCATTCCGCCCTTCTTCATCGGCATTCTATGTTCGGGACTCGGATGGTGCGCGTTCGCCGCGGCGGCCTCCCCGGTGCTGGAGGAGCAGGCCTGATCGTCCCGGATACGGCGCGGAACCTCTCTGCACCGCCCGGCGCAGGTTGCGGCGACCTCCGTGAAGCGGTATAGCCGGGGCAATCTTTTCCTCACGAACCATAAGGACAGGCTCCGATGACGCAACCCGACATCAACATCCGCATCCTCGATCTCGACGGCGCACGGCTGACGCAGACGGAACGGGAACTCCGCCGCCACCTGAAACAGTACGGCATCGCCGCCCGGATCACCTGCGTGGGATGCGGCCTTGAAATCGCCCGACAGGGCTTTGCGAACGCGACGCCCGCCCTGCTCATGAACCAGTACACCATCCTTGAGGGCACGGAGATCACGCCTGAGGCCATAGACACCTTCTGCCGGCAACTGCTTGTCTGGCTGGAACGCCGACATGCCGCTCCTTCCCGATAACAAGGCACGCACAAGGCCGCCCCGACGCTGTGGGCGGCCTTGTTTTTCGGCGGCAGGGCGCGCCCCTTCCCGTAACGCCGACCAACACGGCGCGGACTGTTCTCTGGCGTCACAAGCGCCGCTTCCTGACGCCCGGGAAGGCACAAGCCCGCCATTGATCCTTTGCAGCATCCGCGTCACTCCCGGAACCAACGAGACGCCAACGCAACACAGGCCGTTCCTCAGGAACGCCGTGCCGGAACCGTCCGACGGACGCATTTGCCGGACCAAGCGGGCTTCGCCAAGGGTACGCAATACAGAGCGTTATTGTCGACATTCCTTGACGAAACACTCCAACGACGCTATGGGACATGGCATATTCCTTATTTGCTGAAGGACCGCTTCGCACGATCAAAAGGAATAGAGGGTAACCCATTGGAATGTTTCCTGAGGAGGAAATCATGAAAAAACTCTTCGCTCTGCTCGTCGCCTCGTTCCTCGCGCTGCCGCTTTCCGCCCATGCCTGGGCTCCCAGCGGAGACGTGAACGTCATCGTGGCCTACAAGGCCGGTTCCGGTACGGACACCGGCGCGCGCCTGCTGGCTTCGCAGGCCGAAAAATACGTCGGGAAGACGCTGATCATCAACAACCTCCCCGGCGGCGACGGCAAGATCGGCTGGACCGAACTCGTCAACGCGAAACCCGACGGCCAGACCATCGGGTTCATCAACCTGCCGACGTTCACCACGCTGGCCGTGCAGCCCGGTTCCTCCTTCGCCGTGAAGGACGTGATCCCCATCTGCAACCACCTGACCGAAACCGGCGTGGTCGTGGTTCCCGCAAACAGCCCGTGGAAGTCGCTGAAGGACCTTGTGGCCGCCTGCAAGGCGAAGCCCACCTACCGCTGCTCCACCAACGGCGTGGAAGCCTCCAACCACACGGCGGCCCAGCTGCTCGCCACCACCGCCGACTTCAAGTACAAGGCCATCCCCTACGGCGGCACCGCCGACCAGCTGCTGGCGCTGCGTCAGGGCGAAGTCCACTTCTCCTGCGCCAAGGTGGCCGACGTGGCCAACCTCGTGAGCGGCGACAAGCCCGAACTGCGCATCCTCGGCGTGTTCTCCAAGGAACGCCTGCCCGAATATCCCGACGTCCCCACGCTCGGCGAACTCGGCTACTATGACCAATGGTACGGCTCCGCGCGCTGCCTCGTGGTTCCCGCCGGAACGCCCGACGACGTCGTCGCCTTCTACGTCGACGCCTTCCGCAAGACCATGGAAGACCCGGCCTGCGTGGAAGCCCACAAGAAGGCCGGTCTGAGCATGGACTACATGGACAACAAGAAGCTCGCCGAACTCATCGCCGCGCAGGAAGTGTTCTGCCGCGACGTGGTTTCCAAGCTGTACAAGTAAAGGCCCGGTACGAAAAAAGGACGGCGGCATGCCGTCCTTTTTTCTGCCGTCGAACGTTCTTTTGAAGCAATCGGGATTGTCCATGAAGAAATCCGATATCGGCGTCGTGACGATAATCTATGCGATCTGCCTGTTTTTCTTTGTCATGACTCTGGACCTCAAGACCGACGCGCAGACGTATCCGCTGTGCCTCATCGGCGGTCTCTTTGGGCTCAACACCCTGTACCTCGTCCGGTGCGTCTGGATGCTGTACAGGCAGGGCGGACGCATCCAGAGCGATTTGTCGGACGTGTTCAACGGCTTTCTGGTCGGCCAGTTCACCGGCCTGGTCCTCGGCTGCATCGGGTATATGGTGCTGATGTATTTCGCCGGGTTCTACATCGCCAGCGTCGCGTATCTTGTGGGAACCATGCTGTTCCTGCACGTTCCGGTGCGCCACCTCGTCATCACCGTGGGAGTCCTCGCCGTGATGATCTACGCCGTCTTCACGCTGTTCCTCAAGGTCCCGCTGCCCGTGGGCCTTCTGTTCAAATAGGGAGACATCCGAATGGAAACTCTGGCTCTCATGGGGATGGGCTTTGTCCATGCCCTCAGCCCCGTCAATATTCTCGCCATGTTCGTGTCTACGGTCGTGGGCGTGACCATCGGCTGTCTGCCCGGACTTTCGGCCGCCATGGGCGTGGCCCTGCTCCTGCCCGTCACCTTCGGCATGGACCCCGCCACGGGCCTCATCGTTCTGGGCGGCATCTACTGCGGGGCCATCTTCGGCGGTTCCATCAGCGCCATCCTGATCCACACCCCCGGCACTCCGGCGTCCGCGGCGACGGCCATCGAGGGGTATCAGATGACCCTGCGCGGACAGGCGGCCAAGGCGCTGACGGTCGCCTGCTTCGCCTCGTTCTGCGGCGGCCTGCTGAGCTGCCTTTCCCTTTATTTCTTCTCTCCCGTGCTGGCGCAGTTGGCCATGAAATTCAAAAGCCCCGAATACTTCTGGCTTTCCCTCTTCGGGTTGACCATCATCGCGGGCGTGTCCTCAAAATCGATCCTCAAGGGGCTCATGTCCGGCGTGTTCGGGCTGCTGCTTTCCACCATCGGCATGGACCCTATGGAAGGGGTCCCGCGTTTCATGTTCGGACAGAGCACGCTCTACAACGGCATCAACACCACCTGCGCCCTCATCGGGCTCTTTTCCATGTCGCAGGTGCTGATCCTCGCTGAAAAGAAAATCGTCGAACGCGCCAACGCCTCAGCGTTCAAGGATAAATTCGGCCTCAGCATGGCCGAGATCAAAAAGATTTCGCCCACGATCATCCGCTCGTGGCTCATCGGGAACATCGTCGGCATCCTGCCCGGCGCGGGCGCTTCCATCGCCTGCTTCATGGGGTACAACGAGGCCCGGCGCTTCTCGAAGCACAAGGAAGAATTCGGCAAGGGCTCCATCGAAGGCGTGGCCGGGTCCGAATCCGCCAACAACGCCGTGACCGGCGGATCGCTCATCCCCACGCTGACGCTCGGCATCCCCGGCGAATCCGTTACCGCCGTGCTCATGGGCGGGCTCATCATCCACGGCCTCCAGCCCGGCCCCGAGCTGTTCACCACCTACGCGGGGATGACCTATACGTTCTTCGCCGGGTTCGTGCTGGTCCAGTTCTTCATGCTGGGCATCGGTCTCCTCGGCTGCAAGGGCTTCGCCCGCATCTCGCGCCTTTCCGACGCCATCCTGATCCCTTCGATCTTCCTCCTGTGCGTGGTCGGCTCCTACGCCATCCACAACAACTTCGTCGAGGTGATCATCATGATGATCTTCGGCGTGATCGGCTATCTGGCCCGCAAGTTCGATCTGAACGCCGCCGCCATCGTGCTGGGGCTCATCCTCGGCCCCATCGGCGAAAAGGGCCTGCGCCGCTCCCTGCTCATCAGCGACGGCGATCCCTCCATCCTGTTTTCCACGCCGATCTGCTGGGTGCTCATCGTCCTGTGCGTCGTCGGCGTACTTTCCCCGCTGCTTATGAGCAAGGTCGAACGCCGGATGAAGGAAGCCAACTGACTCCGAAACACCTACCCGGAACAAGCCATCCCCGCCCCTCGGAACGGGAGATGGCTTGTTCCGGCGTATTGCGAAAAAAAGCATCTCTTCCCGAATGTTCCTTCCGGCAATCTCTCGCCCTCCGCTTTCGACGGCCCGAAACCGGGATTCGGTGCGCCTTCGGCCTTTCTCTCTTCCACAAAAAAGTTCCGCGGCTTAGCCGACACCCAAAAGCGGCGAGTGCCACAGACACTCGCCGGTACGTTGGCGTGTTCTGAACCCGCCGTTTCAGGAGGTCCCGGACAGGTCGACCGCGGGGGAAGTCCCCCAAGCCCTCGTCCGGTGAGGCATCGTCCCGCCGTCTGGCCTTCCGTCCGCCGCGGCGCTATCGGGTTTCCTCCGAGGGGCCGAGAAGTTCGGCAAACTCCGCAACGGGCATAGGCCGCGCGAACACATATCCCTGTATGATGTCGCATCCGGTGGTTTCCAGAAACGCCACCTGCTCCTGCGTTTCGACGCCCTCGGCGACCGTGGCCATGTTCAGTTCCCCCGCCATCCGCATGATGTTCCGAATGACGATCTTGGCCCGTTCGTCTTCCTTGAGCGTCCGGAAGAACATGCCGTCCAGCTTGAGCACGTCCACGGGCAGGTCCTTGAGCACGTTGAGCGAAGAATACCCGGTTCCGAAATCGTCGATGGAACAGGATATGCCCGCCCGCTTCAGTTTGCGCACGGCGGCGTTGAGCAGTTCCACATTCTCAAAGAAAATACTCTCGGTGAATTCCAGTTCCAACAATCCGTCGGGGATGCCGTACGTGTCCTTTATCCCGATATAGGTTTCCACAAAATCAGGGGTATAGAACTGCACGCGCGAAATGTTGACCGAAAGCGGGCAAGGCCTGACGCCCGCATCCAGCCAGCGCCGCAGCAGGGCGCATACGGACGAGAACATGAACTGGTCCAGCTTGACGATGAACCGGTTCTTCTCAAAAAGAGGAATGAATTCACCGGGCGACAGAAACCCCTGATCCGCGCTCTTCCACCGCACCAGCACTTCGCCTCCGGCAAGCTCCCGGCTCTGGACCCAGTATTTCGGCTGCACGTAGACAAGGAACTCGCCCTGAACGAGCGCCTTTTCCATACGCATTTCCAGTTCCTTTTCCCGCAGCAGCCTGTCGCGCATGGTGTGATCGTAGAAGTTCCACAGCGGCGCGCCCTTCGTCTTGATCGCTTTCAAGGCGATGTTGGCGCGGTCGAGCAAGGTATTGATATCCGGGGCGGCGTCGCTGTCCTCTACGCAGCAAATGCCGCAACGCAATTCGATCCGGTAGTTCCGACCCCGGGACAACACGAACGCGTTGATCGCCTGCAACAGCGCTTCGCAATAGGCCGGGAGTTCGTCCCGCTCTTCGTAGGGGAACAGCACCAGAAACGTATCCGCCACCACGCGCGCGATGAGCGCCGAGTGCGACGTTTCGCTCTTCAGCATTCCGGCGAAGGCTTTGAGCAGCGCGTCCCCTTCTTCATGCCCCATTACGTCATTGAATATCTTGAAATTGAGGATGTCCAGAGACAGGACCGCATAACGCGGGGTTTCCGCATCCTCCAGCAGAGCGTTGCCGTCGATCCGAAATTTCGTCAGATTGCGTACGCCCGTCAGTCGGTCCCTGTAGGCGAGCGCCCGGATTTCCTTCTCATAGCTGCGGTTCAGGCGCAGATAGATGAGGAACGCCACGAGGAACCCGGCAAACACCAGAAAACAGATGAACAGCGTCTTCCGGGTGATCGAGTACGCCTCCCGCATGATCTCCTCGTTGGGGACGATGGAGACGACATACCAGCCGCCCATCCGGGGCATGGGGACGTAGCAGAACACGTTCTCACCGTCCTTGTCGTTGAAGACCGCCATGCCGGTCTTCCCGCTCTTCAAAGACTTGCGGAACGATTCCACTATATTGAAGTTGTTCCCGTTCTCACCGATGATGTCGAACAGGTTGGCGAAGGTCTTGTTGCTGGCCGGATGGACCGAACGCATGGCGATGTCGCCGTTCGGCGCCACCACATAGGAAAACCCCGTGTTGTTATAGAAGGACAAGGCGTAATCCGAATACAGGGTTTCGACGCTGTACCCCTTGAACAGATACGCTTTGGGTCCGTTGGGAAACGCCACTGCCGCATAAATGGTGAAGGTCCTCCGACCGTTCCCCCGATTCCGGTACGGGAACAGGAGGCCGCTGTCATCATGCAGCTCCCTGACCGTAGCCAGTTCCTCGGGCGAGAGCGTAACCGCAAGGCCGCTGTCCACATAGCCGGTCCCGTCCTCGAAAATGAGCGCGGAAAGACTGCCGGTATTGGAAAGGAACGTCTTCAGCTTCCTGCGGATTCTCTCGACGTTGGTGGAAGGCTCCTGCTCCAGCTCGTTCGCCAGCATCCGAAGCATCTCGATGTCCTTGACGTACCCTCTCTGAAGCACGCTCGCCCCGCGCGCCGTACTCTCCATGATGTTCTTGACGGAATTGTCCCACAAAGAACGCTGCACGGAACGCATGAAGTCAAACGAGAACCAGCACAGCGCCGCAAAAAGCAGTACGACGACGGACCCTATGAAAAAATTTTGCTTTCGTAACGAAATCATGGCTGGCTGCCGCTCCCTGTCCGTCGGTTGTCAAGCACGGCCCGTACAACGCTTTCCGCCGCCTCTTCGGCGGATGCCCCCGAGAGAATCCGCTCGACGCCGACGTCAAGGCTTTCCCACACCGGCCCCCGCAATCTGACGTCCGAACGGAACACGCCCCGCCCCTCGTTCACGCTTTTCCAAAGCGGGTGGACGGCCTTGTCCGCCGGAAGAGGCGCATCCTTCAGCGGGCTGAACAGTCCCTGCCCATCGGTAAACGTCCGTACGAGATCGGGGCAGGTCAGCTTTTCCACCAAGAGGCTCGCCTGTTCCCTCCGGGGGCTGTTCGCACTGACCGCAAGCGGCGTATCCAGCCCAAGAACGGCGACGGGGCCTCCCTCCACCGGGAACGGAAATACGGCGAACCGGAAATCGAGATGCAGTTTTTCGAGCGGAGGGGAATTCCATATCCCTCCGAGCATGAAAGGCTGATCGCCTCCGGCAAAGGCGATGTCCGCCTCGCCCCCCCGGAGCCGGGTCAGGCTCCTCACATCAAGATACGCCTTGTCCCGGAGAAGGGCCAACAGAGCAAAGCCCCGACTCAACGCCTTTTGGAGCACTTCGGGGTCCGCGTTGAGCGCGTCGAAAAAGGGTCCGGCGTTCCCGGAAACGGCCTGCTCGAAACTCTGGGCGACGACCAACGCCTTTAACGATTCCCGCCCGCCGACCAGCGGCGTGATCCCCGCGCGATGAAACGTTTCGCAAGCCGCAAGAAACGCCTCCAGCGTCTTGGGGACGTCCATCCTCCGGCGGTTCAACAACTTCAAATTGCAGAAAAGCCCGAACGCTCCAAGGCTGTTCGTCATATAGGGAACGGCCCCGTCCATGCGCATCTGGGCGAGCACATCGGGACGAAAGGACGGCAAGGTCGCCGCACCGGAGAGATCGAGCAGATGCCCTTCCGCGAGGTATCCCCGCGCCCGCTCGGGGGACACCATGAATACGTCGTCCGCGCTGCCCACCTTGATCCGCTGGTTCAGAATCTGGAAATAGCTGCTCAGGGGAATGCCTTCATAGCTGATAAGCACATCCGGGTGCGCCTCGGCATACAGGTTCAGGACGCGCTCGACGCCCGACTTGTTTTCGGAGGCATACTGAAACCCGAGAACCGTCAGCAGGATTTGGGGATGCAATGCAGCACTGTCGTATTCCGTGTTCTGATTCCCCTTGGGGAAAAAGAACCCGAACAAGAAAAAGCATTGGCACAGGATCAGAAGGGCACACACCTTTCTCATGATTTCTCCGAATGGTCGCGGGCGTCCCTTCCGGCTCCGCGACGGCTGCATGGAACCGCCTTCCGGCCCGGAGGCCGGGGCGTGTTGTTCCTCGTAACGGCCTTCCCCTGCCCCCGTAAGGCGCGAATGCGTCTCAATCATACTCAAGAGGCTCAATGCAATGGATACAACCTTGTCCGGCATCAAACCATGAAAAACATACCGAGACATTTCTCATGCGCCCAACTGTGCCGGTTTTTCAAAAAAGGGGGAACGCCGCAGGAAACTGCGTCCTCTCCTTCAAACGGAAAAAACCTCACCATACGCCGCTGTTGCGTTCGTTTCATATCGTTGGCGAGGTCAAGGTGTACTCAGAAAATGAAATTTACATAATAAAAAAAGTCTAACGAGTCAATGATGTTATCTATAAACGGATACTCTTTTCAACATTTCTTTATCGAATACGAACTCTTTATGACATCATAGATGCCATATAACATCTGAACAATCTCTTTTTCACACAGTTATGGGCCGTATTACGCACATCACCCGCCATGCGAACGCAACGCCGTCCCTCCGCCCCTCCCGTCCGACGAAAGGGCACCGCTCTCCCCCGCTTTTCCCCGTCGCGGTCCGCATCCGGCTAAAAACGGGGGCCGAAGGCTTCGTGCGCACTCGATACTTCAAGCCCCCCGTTTCGGGAGAAACGGGGGGCTTTCAGAGAATAGGACCCGATCATCACAGTGTTCGCAGGGCTTCTCCGATACGGAAGCGCACGCAAGCGGAAAGAGCCCGCTCCCTTCCATGAGGAACGGTTCCCCGTCAGCGCCCGGCGCGTACCGCCAGCAGAGGCAAAACGGCGATCACGGCCACAACGGCCATCATTCCATAGATATATTCCGCGGAAAACGCCGACGCGATGACCCCGAACAGCAATGGCGTCACGATGTTGGTGGAGCCGCGCGCGAACGTGCTGACGGCGAACAGATCGTCGTAGACCTGCGGGTCCGTCACCGGTTCCACCAGCAGCGTCTGCAAGACCGGCACGGTTCCCTTGGTAACGACGCCCAACAGGATGGACGTACCGATGATCACGGGCAGCCAGTGCGCCGTCACCAGCACCACCAGCAATCCCGTCATCAGCAGTTTGGACACCACAAACACCTTGCGGGGACCGAAAATCCCCACCAGACGCCCGCAGGCCGTTTTTCCCACGAAACAGCCCACCGTGAAGGCGAGCGCAAAACTGCCGACGATCTTGGGGTCCATGCCTTTGGCAAACAGCAGAAAAGGCAGGAAGGCAAAAATCTGATCGCTGCTGAATCCGTCCAGAACGTTGGCGACAACCGTGGACGCCGTATGTCGCTCCCGCAACAGGGACAGCGGGGGGAGCAAGGATTGCGGCGACCGGCACGTCGTCCGGGACTGCCCGCCGGACTCGCCGCTCCGCAACCATGCCCAGAGCAGGCAGAGGGTTATGGCGCAGGCCGCCGCGCCGAACAAGGCGCAGACCAGCCTCCAGCCGGGAACGCCGCCGAAACTCCAGGCCGCGGCAAATCCGGCGAAAGCGGTGATCGGAATGCGGCCGATGTCGCCTATGGCCGTAAAATCGCCCAGCACCTTGCCCAGCTGCCGCCGTTCGGTACGCGCCGTAAGGTACGAAAACGCACGTTGTGAAAGACCCCGAACCCCATCATGGCGATGACGAAGAAGAATCCGGAAAACCAGATGTTCCGGGAAAACGTATTGGCCATGTATCCCAAGCCGTAGGCTCCGGAAATCAGGCCGAGCGTACGCAGGAACCCGAACCGCTGCGAACACCCCTTTGTGCCCAGACCGGCCAGCGTGCCCAGCAAAGCCGCTATGGAAAGGATGACGCCCGCATCCTTTTCCTCCGCGCCGAAGGCAAGAATCATGAACGACAACAGAACAGGCACGCTGTCGTACAGGCCATCCACGATCACATGAAAGACCTGCAACAACGCCGTGGTTCGATCCGCAAAAAGGCGCATACCGGGCTCCTCAGGATAACAGAGGATACAACACGTCCCTTTTCTTGGGAAAAAGGGGCACGATTCAGTGATCGGCGCCGACCGCCGAACGAATGGGGAAAAACCGCATGCGGACACAGCAAGGCGTATGAAGAAATATAACGCCGTTTGCATGAATGTCTACGCGCCGTCAAAACAAGGAGTTCCTTTTTTCCCTGAACAAAGGACGGAACGCCCGTACAAACGGTTCATACATGCTTCCCCCTTTCCCCAAACGCTCTCGGAGCGTGCAAGCCTGTCGTCGTTTTTGCTTAATGTCGAGAGGCGACTATCATGTGGAGATATCTTTTCATGAACAGCTTTCCCCCAAAAGGTTCATGTCCTCCGGCCGTACATGCGCCCTCAGCGGTGTTTCATACGTGTGCCCGCGCATGGAAAAGGCAACGGGTGGGGATAATCAGACAGTCCCTTTCGGAATGGAAAGCATCAAGGCGTTTCCATCCCAACGCATCGTCCGGCTCTTTGCGGCGGAAACGGCGCACCCTGAAGAACCGCCCCCCCCTGCAAGTTTTTCCCATCGCAGGCGTCCGCCCTGCCGCAGGGCCCAAGGCGTACCCCACACGTTCCGAGGCACTTGCCCGTACACGGGTTGACCCAAGCCTTCCGGGAGTGTAACAGGAAACCGTTCATGAGAAACGCTCGTGAACGACAATCCTAAGGGTGGTGCATCAATGCTGTATACGCGCAACTGATTGAAGACAAACGGAACCCACGGTGTGAGGTTCTCATTGTCTGTTCGGACGCGGAAAGAGCATGCCTTCCGCCGCCCTTCCGGTTGTGCAGCCGAAGGGAGGCCATAGGCATTCCTTCTCTTTCCCGCGTTCAGGATGGAGCCATCTACGCATGGAGCATCCACTCAAACGTTTTTGGGAAGGAGTAGGAGAGCATGAAAAATCCCTTCGCAACGACGCCCGGCATCATCGTCGTGGGCGCCGTCATCGGCCTGATCGCCGTATGGCTGCAAAAGCTGGGCAATCCGGCAAACATGGGCATCTGCGTAGCGTGCTTCGAACGCGACGTGGCCGGAGGACTGGGGCTGCACCGCGCGGCCATCGTCCAGTACCTGCGCCCGGAAATCATGGGGCTGGTGCTCGGCTCGCTGGTCGCCGCCATCGCTACGCGGGAGTTCAAGCCGCGCGGCGGCTCGGCCCCCATCGTCCGCTTTGTCCTCGGCATGATCGCCGCGATGGGCGCGCTGGTCTTTCTGGGATGTCCGTGGCGAGCGATTCTGCGCCTCGCCGGCGGCGACGGAAACGCCGTCCTCGGCCTCGCCGGTCTGGCGACGGGCATCTGGTTCGGGACGCTTTTCTTCAAGCGGGGCTATTCCCTCGGACGCAGCAACAGTCAGAGCGTCGTTTCCGGAGCGCTCTTCCCCGTCATCATCGTCTGCCTGCTTCTGCTCTACCTCATCTTCCCGCAAATTCCGGGAGAACCGCAAAGCGGTCCCCTGTTCTACTCCGTGAAGGGCCCCGGCTCGCAGCACGCGCCGTTCATCGCCTCGCTGGGGCTGGCCTTCGTGATCGGCGTCATCGCGCAGCGCAGCCGCTTCTGCACGATGGGGGCCTTCCGTGATCTCTTCCTGTTCCGCTATACGCACCTGTTCCTCGGGCTGGCCGCCATGTTCGCCGCCGCCTTCATCGCGAACGCTCTGACGGGCGGCCTCAAGTTCGGTTTTGAAGGCCAGCCCGTGGCCCACAGCGACTTTCTGTGGAACTATCTGGGAATGGTGACCGCCGGTCTGGCCTTCGCTCTGGCCGGGGGATGCCCCGGACGCCAGTTGTTCATGGCGGGTGAAGGCGACAGCGACGCGGGCATCTTCGCTCTCGGCATGCTGGTCGGCGCGGCGATGGCCCACAATCTGGGCACCGCCAGCTCCGGTACGGGCATCGGCATATACGGGATGCAGGCGACCATCATCGGCTTCATCGTCTGCCTGATTATCGGTTTCGTTCATTCCAAAAGAGCGTAAGGGAGGATTGTTATGCGTACCATCGATACCCGCGGGCTTTCCTGCCCTCAGCCGTTGGTCCTCTTCCATCAGGCCATTGCCGAAAACGCGGCCGATCCGCTGGACGTGCTGGTGGACAACGAAGCCAGCCTCGAAAACGTTACGCGCGCCGCCGAAAAAAAGGGCTGGAACGTCACCCCCAAGAATGAAGGGGAAGGCGTCTTCCGGCTGGAACTCCGCAAGTGAAAACCTTCTTTTCCCGGCTGGCCGGGATGTTTCAGGGGAAGCCTCACAAAGGGGCTTCCCCCGTATCTTCCGGCGTGTCCGCAGAGCACGGCTTCCTCGTTTTTCAGCATACCGGCGAGGTCATTCAGGCCGAGCGGACGTTGCGGGAAGCGGGATTCGCCGTCGAGGTCAAGGGGCCGCCCCCGGAGCTGCGTACGGGATGCGATATGGTCATCGTGTTCGACCTGATGCGGGAGCCGCTCGTCCGCGGCGTTCTGGAGGCGGCCCGCCTCGAACCGCTCCAGTGCGTTCCCGTGCGCGACGCCCTGCTCGAACCCGTCTCCCTGTTCCAGATTCAGGAATACGGCGACTGGTTCATGGTGCGGGCCGCGAACATGAAAATCACCGTGGAGCGCGCCACCGGGAAAATCGTCAACGTTTCGGGCGGCGGCTGTCCCGACGTGCCGTATCTGGCGGCACTGCTGACGGGCCAACGCATCGGAGAAGCCGAGGAGCCCCGCATCAAAGGGCAAACGCTCTGCTCCTATTCCCTGCAACGCGCGTTTGAGGAGGCGAGACGGCTATGGCGTGGATGATCTGCGGTACGGTGCCGGACGCCTCCTTTCCTCTCACCGAGGAGCGCTGGCGGCTGGACGACGGCCAGTTGCACCCGGAAAACGGGAACCTGCCCCCGCTTTCCGTACAGCGCGGGACCCCCGCCCTGCTCGGAACCGCGGTGCTGGCATGCGAAACGCTCGGAACGGAACCGCCCACGGCCCTGCTGGTGGGGGACATCGGAAACGGGGACGGAAGCCGGAGGCTCTACGGCCATCTTGCGGCCTCGCTGGACGGGTCCGGGGTCCGGGGCATCACCTTTCACTATCTGTTTCCGGACGTCGACGGGCACAACCGCGTCCTGATGGCGCTGGAAACGTTGACGCCGAAGCCCGTACTCGTGGCCGACGCCGGATTCATGTACGTCGCCAAGATGAGCGGCTACGCCGACGCCTACGATCTGTTCACGCCCGACGCGGGGGAACTGGCCTTCCTTGCCGATGAAAAGGCGCCGCACCCTTTCTACACCAGAGGCTTTTTGCTCTCGGCGGACGGCGACGTCCCGGACCTTGTGGAACGCGCCTACCGGCACGGCAACGCCGCCCACTTTTTGCTTATCAAGGGAAAAGTCGATCATCTGGTACACGACGGACATTTCCTCGGAGACGTGTCCGAACCGCAGGTCCCCGCTCTGGAACCCATCGGAGGCACGGGCGATCTCGTCACCGGCCTTGTGACCGGATTGCTCGCCGGCGGCATGGGCATGGCGCAGGCGTGCCTGACGGCGGCGCGGGCCAGCCGGATCGCCGGACTGCTGGCGAATCCGAACCCGGCGACGCAGATTGCGGAATTGCTTCCTTTCCTGCCCGAAGCGTTGCGCAGGGCTTTGAAGGAAGACGCTTCCTCCACGCGGGACGTCGAGGCGTAGTGTTGGAAAGCCCCCTTCCTCACGGCCGGGGGCTTTCTTTTCCGGCTCTCTTGGAATTTGCAGGAAAACGGTGACGAAGCGGGCCATCCGACAAAGGGAAACCACGCCGCCGCTGCCCTCAAAAGAGAGTCCTTTGTCTATGCCCGCTTGTTCGGCGACATCAGGGCAAAGCGCTTCCAGTCCGTACGGAACAACACCTGGAGAAGCATGCCGAGCTGCACAAGCTGCGAGACGACCATTGCCCAGTATACGCCGCTGGAAGACGCCGTAACCACATGCCCCAACCACCATGACAGGGGCAAACGCACGCCCCACACGGAGATGAGGTAACTCCACATGGAATACTGAGTGGCTCCCGCTCCGATGAAAACGCCGATCAAAACCAGATTGGCCACCATAAGCGGCGCCGACAAAAAATTGAACACGAGGTATCGGACCGCCTCAGCCCGCACTGCGGGATCATTGGTCATCAGGGCGGCCAGCTCTTCGCGGACGAACCAAAGGCATCCGGTCAGCAGAGTCATGCCGATCACGGCCAACGATGCGGGAACCGGGAACTCGGAACCGTCAGCAAGCGGGATCATGGCTACAGGCTGTTCCTGTTCGTCGGCGGGTTCCTGAAAGTCAAAGAGATGGCAGTCTATATACCACCCCGAAGAACCAGAAATAGAGCATTTTCCTTTGATAAAACGCTGTATAAGCAACGACATCTTATTGAAAATACATTCAGCAGGCTGAAGGACTGGCGACGTATCGCGACCCGGTATGACCGCTGTGCCCATACCTTTTTCTCAGCTGTCTGCCTTGCTGTTACCGTTATCTTAGGCTCAGCACTCATTAGTTGCAAAAAAAGTTGGTTAATTGTGCTCATGGAGGACACAATGAGCCAACTTTTCTATCTTTCCACAGAACAGCTTGAACGCATCAAGCCATT
>CABKMN010000005.1 GCA_902373525.1 uncultured Bilophila sp.
CCCCTCGTCCCCGCCCCGGAAAAAATCACGCCGCCCGCCTCGCAGGACGGGGAACAGGCCGTGCTTTCCGGCGTCAAGCCGGTCATCGAGCTTCTGGAGCGCGAACCCGAACGTATCGACGCCGTCCTGATCCGCAAGGGCCGCCGCTCGCAGGACACCGACCGCATCCTTGATTTGTGCCGCGCCGCCAAGGTCCGGTTCACGCTGACGGACGCCCAGAGCCTCGACCGCCTGTGCCCGACGGGCCATCAGGGCGTCGTCGCCCGGCTTTTCGAGGCCGGATTCACCGAATTTTCCGATCTGCTGACGGCGGCGGCCGACGCCCCGCTGCCGCTCATTCTCGTACTCGATCAGGTGCAGGACCCCGGCAACGCGGGCACGCTCGCCCGCACGCTCTACGCGCTGGGCGGGGCCGGACTGGTCATCCCCCGCCACAACGGGGCCTTTCTGGGCGCGGGCGCACGCCGCGCCGCCGCCGGGGCGCTCGAACGGCTGCCGGTCGCCAAGGTCATGAATCTCTCCCGCGCGCTGGACGAGGCCCGCGACGCCGGGTTCCTGATCTACGGGGCCGCGTTCGGCGAGGGAAGCCTCGACGCCTTCACCGCCCCTCTGCACACCCCCGCCCTGCTCGTCCTCGGCAACGAGGAACACGGCATCCGCCCGCAGGTCGCCAAACGCTGCCACCACCTTCTGCACATCCCCATGCTGCGGGAGTTCGATTCGCTCAACGTGGCGCAGGCGGGCGGCATCCTGACGGGCTGTTTCGCCCGCCGGCATCTTGAAAAACATCCCGGAGCAACGTCATGATGTGCGAATGCAGCATCCCCGTCCGCGAAATCCCCATCGCCACGCTCGGCCCGGCCAAAATCCCGTCCCCCCTGCCCTACGGCGGCATGCTGGACACCGGGAACGTCCTGCTGAGCGTGAACAACGAGTACGACGAAGACCTCGGCGAACCGCAGACCCTGCAACTCGAAGAAGCCGGGCCGCGTCGGGACCTGTATTTCGATCCCGGCAAGACCAAGTGCGCCATCGTCACCTGCGGCGGGCTCTGCCCCGGCCTGAACGACGTCATCCGGGCCATCGTCCTTGAGGCGTACCACGCCTACAAGACGCCCTCGGTCCTCGGCATCCGCTACGGCCTCGAAGGGTTCATCCCTTCCTGCAACCACAACGTGATGGAGCTGACCCCGGCCAGCGTCGAGCATATCTACCAGTTCGGCGGCACGCTCCTCGGCTCCTCGCGCGGCCCGCAGGACCCGGCGGAAATCGTGGACGCCCTCGAACGCCTCAACGTGAGCGTGCTCTTCGTCATCGGCGGCGACGGCTCCATGAAGGCGGCCTCCGCCATCGCGAAGGAAGTGCGGCGGCGCAACATCCGCATCTCCGTCATCGGCATCCCCAAGACCATCGACAACGACATCAATTTCGTGCCCCAGTCCTTCGGCTTCGACACCGCCGTGGACAAGGCCACGGAGGCCATCGGCTGCGCCCATGTGGAAGCGGTGGGCACGCCCAACGGCATCGGCATCGTCAAGCTCATGGGCCGCGAGTCCGGCTTCATCGCGGCGCAGGCGGCCCTCGCCCTGCGCGAGGCCAATTTCGTCCTCATCCCCGAAGCGCCGTTCCAGCTTTACGGGGAAGGCGGGCTTCTGCCCGCGCTGGAAGCCCGGCTGCGGCTGCGCAGCCACGCCGTGATCATCGCCGCCGAGGGGGCGGGACAGCACCTCCTCCAGCGCAACGAGGCCCGCGACGCCTCCGGCAACCCGGTGCTGGCCGACGTGGGCAGCCTGCTCAAAAACGCCATTTCCGAATACCTGCGCGACAAGATGCCGTTCAGCATCAAATACATCGATCCGAGCTACATCATCCGCTCCGTTCCGGCCAACGCCAACGACCGGGTGTACTGCGGCTTTCTGGGCCAGCACGCCGTCCACGCGGCGATGGCGGGCCGGACCGAAATGGTCGTCGCCAAGATCATGGACCACTATGTCCATATCCCGCTGGAACTCGTCACCAAGAAACGCCGCAAGCTCAACATCCGCTCCGGTCTGTGGCGCGCCGTGCTCGAATCGACCGGACAGGGCGAATTGACCGGCATGCTGCCCGAAGGCGAAAAAGCGTAGTCTCCCGTGGCCGACATGTCCCAGCAAGCGCCCCAGCTCAGGCAAATCCGCGCCTCGGCGGGTTCGGGCAAGACCTATGAACTGACCACGAGTTTCCTGAACCATCTCGCGGACGCGGCGGAGACGGGCGGCGACCCGTTCTCCGGTTGTCGCGCCGTGCGGTCCGGGCCGCACGGGTGGCCGGAAATTCTGGCCGTCACATTCACCAACCGCGCCGCCGCCGAAATGCAGGAACGCATCATCGGCCGCCTCAAGGACACCGCGCTGGGCACGGGCCGGTCCGCCCCCGGCTGGACCCGCGAGCAGGCCCGGCGCTGGGTGGGCATCATCCTGCGCCGGTACGGCTCGCTCAACGTCCGCACCATCGACAGCCTGCTGCACCTCATCGTCCGGCTCACCGCGCTGGAACTGGACCTGCCGCCGGACTTCGAGCCCGTCTTCTCCACGGACGAAGCCGTCGCGCCCCTGCTGGACACCCTGCTCGAACAGTCGCGGCGGGACGAGCGCCTGCATGCCCTGCTGGCGGACGCGTGCAGAGACGTCTTCTTTCATTCCAAGCAGCGCGGCTTCCTCGCCGGGGACGCCCTGCGCGAACGGGTGACGGACCTGCTCCTGCCGGTCATGGGAACCCGCGCCGCCGGGCTGGCCCGACCGGCGGACATCGCGGAGCGGCTCGAAGCCCTGATCCGCGATCTGCGCGACGCGACGGAGCGTCTCGCGGTCCTGCTGACCGAGGAAAAACTCGCCGTATCCGCGCACCTGCTCAAGGCGCTGGACGCCTGCCGGAAAAACGCGCCCAACGCCCTGCCGCCCAAGTCCGCCATGTGGGACAAAAGCTGTCTGGACGAATGCCTCAACAAGGCGTCCAAAGGGAAAGCGTCCGATGACGCCGTCTCCGCCTTCACCGCACTTCAGGAGGCCGTCCGCAAGCTGAAGAGCGACGGGGAACTTCTCCGCCGGGCGCTTCGGGTCATGCCGTTCGTGGAACTGGCGCAGGAACTGGCCGATCAGCTCCCCGACTTCCTCAAACGCGAAGGGGCGATTCCGGCGACCTTCATTCCCCGGCTGGCGCGCCGGGTGCTTTCGGGCGACTACGGCGTGCCCGAAGCCTTCTGCCGTCTGGGGACGAGTCTGACCCACATCCTTGTGGACGAATTTCAGGATACCAGCCGCGAACAATGGGACGCCATCCACCCGCTCGTCCTCGAAGCGCTTTCGCGCGGCGGCTCGCTGACGTGGGTGGGCGACGTCAAGCAGGCCATCTACGGCTGGCGCGGCGGAGACGCCACCCTGTTCGACGAGGTCCGCTCCGACACGGAACTTTGCGCCGTGGCCCCGGCCCCGCACATCGACACCCTGCCCACCAACTGGCGGAGCTGCCGGGCCATCGTCGAAACCAACAACACCCTGTTCGGCAAACTGGCCGAAACCGGCACGGCCCGCGCGGTGCTCTCCGCCATGCTTCCCAAGGATACGCCGTCCGCGCTGCTGGAAACGCTTCTCGAAGAAGGAGGCAGGCTGCTCCGGGAAGGCTTCGACAGCGCCGAACAGCAGGTCGCACCCGGCAAGGCCGAAGGCTACCTGCGGCTCCGGCGCGTCTACGGGGACAAGAACGAGGACCTTGACGAAGAAGTCCACGCCCGGCTGCTGGAGTGCGTCCGGGAGATCGGGGAACGCCGCCCGTGGGGCGACGTCACCGTGCTGGTCCGCTCCAACGGCCGGGCCGCGCAGGTCGCCGGATGGCTGATGGAGGAAGGCGTCCCCGTAGTCACGGACAACAGCTTCCTGCTGGCGGAACATCCGCTGGTGGAACAGCTGACCGCGCTCCTGACCTTTCTGGATTCCCCGCGCAACGATCTGGCCTTCTGGACGTTCCTGTCGGGACGGCAGATACTCCTCCCGCTCATCGGGATCGGCGCGCAGGAACTTGAGGACTGGGCCGCGGCCCGCAGAACGGCTGAACGCCGCAACATGCCGCTGTTCATGGCCTTCCGCGAAGATTTCCCCGACGTCTGGAAGGCGTGGATCGCTCCGTTCCACGCCGACGCGGGCCTGCTCACGCCCTACGACGTCACCCGCGAGGTGCTGGAACGCCTCGACATCCGGAAACGCTATCCCGACGAGGCCGCGTTCGTCCGCCGCTTTCTGGAAATCATTCACGTCGCGGAAGGACAGGGGTACGGTTCGCTATCCTCGTTCCTCGAATACTGGAACAAGCACGGACAGCAGGAAAAGGCTCCCATGCCCGAAACCCTCGACGCGGTGCGCGTGATGACCATGCATAAGTCGAAAGGGTTGCAGTTCCCGGTGGTCATCGTGCCGTGGCACCATTTCGCATCGCGCGCGGACAGCCCCGCCGTGGAGACGCATGTGGACGGCCTGACGGTCCTCGCGCCGCGCGGCCCGGCTTCCGGTTACGAGCACTACAAGGCGCTGGCGGACAACGCCCGCGAAGCCCTGCACCTGCTCTACGTCGCATGGACACGGGCGGAAGAGGAACTGTACGCCTTCCTGACCGAAACGGCCTCCAGCCGCAACGGCGCGGGACTCGGCAACGGGCTGGACGTGCTCCTCGGCGCGCTCCCCATGACCGGGGACGTCTTCGAGACCGGGACGCCCGGCGTCGGGCATCCGAATCCGGCGGCCCCGGCGGAACGGGACGCGGACGCAACGCCGCCGAACCCGGATACGACAGACGTCCCGGATACGCCCGACGTGTCCGAAGCCACGGTCGTCCCGCCGGTACGGGAAGACGGACGCTGGCGGCCCATGCACTGGCTGCCCCGGCTGCGTATTTTCCGTAACCCGCTGGAAGAATTTTCCTTCACCCAAAAGCGGCGCGGCATTTTCGTACACCATTGTCTGGAATGCCTGCAAACCGCCGGACAGCTTACCGGACATCCCGAAGACGACGCCCGCCGGGCGTTTCAGCAGGGCTTGCGGACCTTTCCCCTCCCGATCCGCGACCCGCAGGCCGTGGAACAGGAAGTCGTGGACATGCTCGCGTGGTACGCGTCCCTGCCGGAAGCGCCGGTCTGGCTGCAATACGGAACGCCCGAACAGGAACTCATCGACGAATCCGGCAATCTGTTCCGCTCCGACCTTGTGGTGAACGACGGAAAGGCGATCACCGTCGTCGAATACAAGACCGGCGCGCCGACGCCCGCGCACGAGGCCCAGCTCCAACGCTATATGAGCCTCATCGCCAAGGCGTCGGCCCTGCCCGTCCGCGGCGCGCTGGTCTACCTCGATCTCAAGCGGCTCGACATCAAACAGCTACGGCCATGAAGCGTTCCCTCGTTCTGTTCTGCCTGCTCCCCCTCGTCTGGGCGCTGATCCTCGCGACCGGTCTGCTCGTCTATACCTTCAATCAGGACCCGGCGTGGCTCGCCCGCGCGCTTTCCGCCCGCGTTTCCCATCCCGAAGCCGGGCTGACGCTGTCGGCGCAGCAGGCGCGGCTCTCCCTGTTTCCGTTGCCTTCGGCCAAGGTCGAACAACTGGTGCTCCGCACCCCCGATATGGCCCTGTTCGTCGACGCGTGCACCCTGTCCCCGGACTGGTGGGAACTGCTTCACGGACGACTGCGCGTCACCGGCCTCAGCCTCGACGGCCCCACGCTGCTGTTGCGGCGCTCCGCCCCGCCCGCGACGGGCACGCCGGACAACCCGTCCGAACCGTCCGCCATCGCCCTGCCCCCACAACTGGCGGGGATGGAGGTTTCGCTGGAAAACGGAACCGTCGCCGCGCTGACGCCCAAGGCCACAGGAGGCCTGCGCCCCAAGTGGTCGCTGTCCGGGCTGTCCGGCTCATGCACCCTTCCCGAAGCCGACGAGCCGGGCGAACTGACGCTCGCCGCCCAGCGCGCCGAATGGTACGGGACGGCGGAAGAACCGGCCCGCACGGTACGGGACGCCCGGTTCCGGCTCACCAACGTGACGCTGGAGTCGGAACGCGCGTTCCGCCTGAACGCCGACGCAGCGTTTCCCCTGCCTTTCGAAGGCGCCCCCCGGTTCGCGCTGACTCTGTCCGCCGAAGCGCGGGAGGACACCCTGACCGTCAAGGGCGCGGCGTCCCTCGACGGCGCCTTTTCCCTGAAACGGCAGACCGTTCCCGTCCACATGCTCGTTCCGTTCTCCGCCGAAGCCTCTCTTCCCGAACGCCTCGGCGAAACGGCCTTCCCCGCGCTCGACATCAAAGGAGCCGAGCTGAAAATCGACGGCGACGCCGCGAGCCTCGACGGGCAGTTCCTGCTTGCCAAGAACGAGCAAGACGGCCTCGTCCCCACGCTCCGGGGAACGCTGGAGGTCGTCCGCCTGAGCCTGCCCCGCTGGTTCGGCTTTGCGCGGGACCTTCCGCCGGGCGTGCAGGCCGCGCTGGACGACCTGACCGGCACGCTTCCCTTCGAGCTGACCCCGAAACGGCTCAGCGTCACCAACGCCAAGGCCACCGCGCTGGATACCGTGTTCAAGGGCGCCGGGGGCGTGAGCGATTTCGCCAAACCCGTGGTCGAACTGGACATGACGACGCAGGACGCGCCCATCAACCGAATTTTCCCCGAACTGGAAAACCGCAGGATTTCTGCACCGCAGTACGAGGTTCCGCCGCTCGTCGGCGGGGACGAGCCTTCCGACACGGAAGGGCCGGACTACGACATCCGGCTGTCGGCTCGCCGGGCCGCCTTCTGGAAGTGGACCGGAAATGACGCCTCCGTCCGCATCATGCCCGATCCGGGCAATACGGACCAGCCCCGCATCGGCATCCGCTGCGGATCGCTGTACGGCGGCAGCGCGCAGGCCGAACTCGTTCCCGGCGACGTGCTGTCC
This sequence comes from uncultured Bilophila sp., assembly GCA_902373525.1. Classification (GTDB taxonomy): domain Bacteria; phylum Desulfobacterota; class Desulfovibrionia; order Desulfovibrionales; family Desulfovibrionaceae; genus Bilophila. The sequence continues at coordinate 6,950 of CABKMN010000005.1, forward strand.
CTGTCCCTCGCCGCCAACGGCGTGAACGCGGAAAAACTGGTTACCCCGCTCGCGGGCCACGCCTTCGTCAAGGGCACGCTGTCGGGCTCCGCGAAGCTCACGGCCCGCCCCTCGTCGCTCGCCGCGTTTTTATCCAGCGTCAAGGGTTCCGCCGAGATACGCCTCGAAAAGGGTACCCTCACGCCTACGCGCACGGGCAGGCCGCTCGCCTTCTCGCAGGGCGGCCTCTCCTTTCAGGGCGCGGGAAGCCGGACGCAGGGCGCGCAGCCGCAATACGGCTATTCCGGGCAGTGGCGGGCGAACCTGACCACCGCCGACTGGCAGGGCGCGCTCTCCCTGACGGGGGCGCTCCTGTTCCCCACCTCCGGCCCCTTCGGCCTGCGCGCGGAAGGCGTTCCCGCGTCCGGCAACGGCTCGATGAAGGGCGTCAACGCGCAGGCGACCGGCACGCTGTCCTTCGACACCCGGCGCGGCGCGCTGAACGTCGACAACGCCAAGGGACAATTCGACATGAAGGGGGCGACGGGCCGTTTCAACGGTTCGGCACGCGGTTCCCAACTGGACAAGTCGCCCGTCTGGGAGGCGGCGCTCTCGTGTTCGACCGACAACCTCCGCGCCCTGCTGGCGCGCTGGGACCTGCTCCCCTCCGGCCTTTCCCCGCGGATGCCCGGACAGGCCCGTGCCGAAGCCAAAGTCCGGCTGGACGACAACGCCGTGACGATCAGCGAACTGGAAGGCTCCGTCGACGCCACCCGTTTCTCGGGCCGGATCGAACGCCTCAAGGGCACGCCGCCGCGCTGGAACGCCGACCTCCGGCTGGGCGCGCTGAATCTCTCGGACTATCTTCCCTCTTCCAAGGGCAACACGTCATCCGGTGGGCCGTGGAACGTAAACCGGCTCAAGTCGCTGGACCTTGAGGGACAACTCAAGGCCGAACGCCTGACCGTCGCCCGCATCCCGCACGAGAACCTGAGCGCGCCGATCACCATCAGGGACGGCGTGCTCACCGCCGATCCCATCAAGGCCCGCGTGGCGGGCGGCACCGCCGGAGCGGGATTCCGGGCCGAAACCGCTTCCGGCGGCCTGCTCGCCCGGCTGCGCTACACCCTGAAGTCGGTCAACGTGCTCACCCTGTGCCGGGAGCGCGGGCAGGAACAGCTCCTGTCCGGCAAGGGCGACCTCGACGCGGACGTCAAGGGTCTCCTCCGTTCGGGCGCGGACATTCCGGCGGCCCTGAACGGCACGCTGAGCTTCATCATCCGCAACGGCGAGCTCGACGCCCGGCGTCCGGGAGGGCTGAACCGGTTCAGTTCGCTGAGCGCCTCGGGCAACCTGTCCGGGGGCGTCCTCACCACGCGGGACCTGAACCTTTCCGGCGCGCTGTCCGTCCGGGGCTACGGCAGCATCAACCTGCTGAACTGGACGCTGGACTACGCGCTGAACGTAACGGGCCCCGGCATCCCCAACATTCCGGTGCGCTATTACGGCAGCCTCAACGCGCCGCAGCGGAGCTTCAACGCCACCGGCATCCTCGCCAACGCCCTCAACAGCATCGGCAGCGGCTTCCTGACCATTCTGGACGGCGTAGTGTCCGCGCCCCTGCGTTTCCTCGCCCCATAACGAAAAGGGCGCGGCCAACCGGCCTCGCCCCTTTCCGAAAACGTTTTTCGCACGGCTATTCGCCGATGGTGTACTCCACCCACGGCAGGCTGATCACCCGCACCTGCTTGAGGAAGGCCACCACATCGTCGGGGCCGTGATAGCGCGTCACCTTGAGGTCGTCATGGCTGAGCAGCGCCACCGGCACGTCGGGGAACAGCTTCTGCGCCTCTTCCGAAAAGGCTTCCACGTCCTTGGGGTTCATGAACAGCTTGGGGTCCACCAGCACCACCGCGAAATCCAGTCCGCATTGCGTAATCCGCGCAGCTTGCAGTTTCGGCATCGTTTTTCCTTCGGGTTTCGAGTTGCTCTTCTTCGGGGGAAGCCTCCCCCGTCCGTGATGCCGTCTTGTACGTCTTCTCGACGAAAAAGGCTACGGCCCCCGCTCTCGCCCTCCGGCACATTTTCATTTGAAAAGGGCCCGATCCGGCGTACAGCGGACGAGAACAGTCTTGACCGGAGGATTTCCCATGCCCACGCACGCCGCGTTCAACTGGACCTTTCACCGGATCGGCGGCCTCGATCAGGTGACCCTGCGGACCCCCGAGGAACTGCTGCACCTCGACGAACTCGATCCCAAACTCTGGGTCGCCCTGAGCTGCCCCATCAACAAACTCCAGTTCGACGCCCGCACGCTCGAACTGCTCGACACGGACAAGGACGGGCGCATCCGGGTTCAGGAAGTGCTCGACGCCGTCCGCTGGACCTCGGCACGCCTTGAAAACCCGGCCCTGCTGGCGGAAAGCCGCCCCGAGCTTCCTCTCGCCGACATCCGGCAGGATACGGAGGAAGGCCGCCATACCCTCGCCGCCGCCAAACGCATGCTGGACCAGCTCGGCAAGGCGGACGCGCCGTCGCTGACGCCGGAAGACGTGGCCGCGGCGACCGAAGCCGCCGCGCAGGACGCCTTCAACGGCGACGGCGTCATGGTGCCGCATCCGTCCTTCGATCCCGACGTCAACCGGTTCATTGAGGACGTCGTCACCGTCACGGGCGGCACGGCGGACGCCGGAGGCAAACAGGGCGCCACGCTGGAGCAGGGGCAAGCCTTCATGCAGGACGTGCGGGACAACAAGGCATGGTCCGACGAACTCGCGGCCTTCGCCCGCACCTTCCCGCTCGGCGACGCGACGGACGCGGGCTTCAGGCTCGTACAGGACCTCAGGAACAAGGTCGACGACTATTTCACCCGCTGCCGCCTCGCCGGATTCGACGCCCGCGCGGCCTTCGCGCTCAACGCGCCGGAAACGGTCTTCGCCCAACTCGCCGATCACGATCTCAACGCCGACGACGCGGCCCTGCGCGACCTGCCCCTCGCGCACATCGAGGCGGATCAGCCGCTCCCGCTGGGACAGGGGCTGAACCCCGCGTGGATCGACCGGGTACACGCCCTGCGGGATACGGTCATCGTTCCGCTGCTCGGCGAACGCGACGCGCTTGGTTTCGAAGACTGGCAAACGGTGCTCGCGCGCTTCGCGCCGTATGCGGACATCGTGGCCCGCGAACCCGCCGCCGGAGCGGGACGGCTCGGTGCGGAACGGCTGGACGAACTGCTCTCCGGCGACGTGCTTTCCCGCTTCGAGGCCCTCGTGCGGCGGGACGCCGAGGCGACCGAAGCCGTCAAGGCGACCGAAGACGCGGAACGCCTCGTCCTCTACAACAGCCACCTGCACCGGCTGCTGATGAACTTCGTGTCCTTCTGCGACTTCTACGCGCTCTCGCGGCCCACGACCTTCCAGATCGGCACGCTGTTCATCGACGGACGGAGCTGCAACCTCTGCCTCCGCGTGGACGACATCAACAGCCACGCCGCACAGGCCCAGCCGAGCCACCTGTGCCTCGCCTACTGCGAATGCGTACGGAACAACACCGGGCAAAAGATGAACATCGTCGCCGCGATCACCGCGGGAGACGCCAACCTGCTGTTTCCGGGGCGGCACGGCGTCTTCGTGGACACGCAGGGCGACAGTTGGGAAGCCACGCTGATCAAGCTGGTGGACAATCCCATCAGCATCCGCACCGCCGTCTTCGCGCCCTACAAACGGGTCGGGCGCATGATCACGGACCAGCTCGAAAAGCTGGCGGCGTCCAAGGACGCCACGCTCATGTCGGACGCCTCCAAATCCATCGAAAAACTGGGAACGGACATGAAGAAGGACGAAAAGCCCTTCGACATCGGCCGGAGCATGGGCATCTTCGCGGCCATCGGCCTCGCCCTCGGCGCGCTCGGGACCGCGCTCGCCAGCATCGCCGCCGCGCTGTTCTCCCTGACGTGGTGGCAGTTCCCGCTCCTGTTCGTGGGCATCTTCCTGTGCATCTCCGGGCCGTCGATGTTCCTCGCGTGGCTCAAGCTCCGCCGCCGGACGCTCGGCCCGGTGCTCGACGCTTCGGGATGGGCGGTCAACAGCCAAATACCCATCAATTTCCTGCTCGGCTCCTGCCTGACCGACGCCGCGGTCCTGCCGCCCAACGCCAGCCGCTCCTACAACGATCCCTTCCGCAAACGGAGCCGCTGGGCCGTCTGGGGAACGGCGCTGCTCGCCGTCTGCCTCGCCGCCCTGCTCGCGGGAGGCGGCTACTGGGGCTGGAAGGAGTACCAAAAGCGTCACGTTGAAGAGGCCGCGCACACCGTCGCCGCGCCCCAGCCGGAAAAGCCCGCCGCGCCCTGAGGCCTTGCCCGCTCCGCGCTCACAGGCTATCTGTAACGGCACGCCCCCTGCGGGCGGATCACGGAGCGCACATGGAACACACCCTTCGGGTTCTGCATACCTCGGACTGGCATCTCGGCCGCACGCTGTACGGCCGCAAGCGCCACGAAACCTTCGCGGCCTTTCTGGACTGGCTCGCCGACACCATCCGGCAACAGCACATCGACGTTCTGGTCGTCGCCGGGGACGTCTTCGACACCAGCGCGCCGAGCAACCGGTCGCAGGAACTCTACTACCGTTTCCTCCGCCGGGTCATGGATACCTGCCGCCACGTCGTCGTGGTGGCGGGCAACCATGACTCGCCCTCGTTTCTGAGCGCGCCCGGCGAGCTCCTGCGCGCGCTCGACGTACACGTCGTCGGGGCCGTCACGGACACCCCCGAGGATGAAATCCTCACCCTGCGCGATGCGGACGGCGAACCCGAGCTCATCGTCTGCGCCGTCCCCTACCTGCGGGATCGGGACATCCGGCTGGTGGAGCCCGGCGAAAGCGTCGAAGACAAGGAGCGCAAGCTGGTCGAGGGCGTCCGGCGGCATTACGAGGCCGTGGCCGCGCTGGCCGAGGCGCGGCGTTCCCGGCCCGACCTTCCGGTGCTCGCCACCGGGCACCTGTTCGCGGCGGGCGGCAAGACCGCCGAAGGCGACGGCGTACGCCAGCTTTACGTGGGTTCGCTGGCCCGCGTGACCGCCGACTGTTTCCCGGAAACCATCGACTACCTCGCCCTCGGGCACCTGCATCTTCCCCAGAAGGTCGGCGGCTCCGAAATCCGCCGCTACAGCGGTTCTCCCATCCCCATGGGCTTCGGGGAAACCGGCGTCAAACAGGTGTGCGTCGTGGACTTCGCCGGACGACGCGCCGCCGTGACCCCGCTCGCCGTCCCGGTCTTTCAGGAACTGGAGCAGATCGAAGGCCCGTGGGACCGCATCGAATCCCGCCTGCGCGCCCTCGCCGTCGCCGGGAGCCGCGCGTGGCTCGAAATCGTCTACACGGGCGACGCGCTCATCAGCGACCTGCGGGAACGCCTCGACGCGCTCACGGACGGCACGGGCATGGCCGTCCTGCGCGTCAAGAACGCCCGGCTGATGGAACGCGCCCTCGAACGCGAGGACGCCGACACCCTCGACACGCTGGACGTCCACGAGGTGTTCGAACGCTGCCTCGCCGCCCATGAAGTTCCCGAAGAGCAACGGGAAGCCCTCCGGCTCGCCTACCGGGAAACCGTCGCCTCGCTGTTCGAGGCCAACGCCGACGACTAACGGACACGCCATGCGCATCCTCCATATCCGCTTCAAGAACCTGAATTCCCTCGTCGGGGAATGGGACATCGACCTCACGCACCCGGCCTTTCTCTCCGACGGCATCTTCGCCATCACCGGCCCCACGGGCGCGGGCAAGACCACCGTCCTCGACGCGATCTGCCTCGCGCTCTATGGGCGTACCCCCCGCCTGATCCGCGTGACCAAGAGCGAAAACGAAATCATGTCCCGCCAGACCGGGGAATGCTTCGCCGAAGTCACCTTCGAAACGGACGCGGGCCGGTTCCGCTGCCACTGGAGCCAGTGGCGGGCCCGGAAAAAGCCCAACGGCGACTTGCAGCCCCCCCGCCACGAGATTTCGGACGCCGTTTCCGGGCGCGTGCTGGAAAGCAACATCCGGGGCGTCGCCGGGCAGGTGGAAGCCGCCACCGGCATGGATTTCGACCGCTTCACCCGCTCCATGCTCCTCGCGCAGGGCGGCTTCGCGGCCTTCCTGCAAGCCGCGCCCGACCAGCGCGCACCCATTCTGGAACAGCTCACCGGCACGGAAATCTATTCCGCCCTGTCCATGCGCGTGCATGAGCGCGTCGTGGAGGAACGCAAGCGCCTCGAAACGCTGGAAGCGGAACTCGCGGGCATCCACCTGCTCGACGAAGAGGAGGAACGCCGCCTCAACGCGGACCTGACCGCGCACATCGCCAAGGCCTCCGAGCTCGCGGGCCAATCCGAACGGACGCAGCAGGCCCTGATCTGGCTGGACGGCATCCGTAGGCTCCAGACGGAACTGGCGGCGCTGGAGGAACAGCGGCAGTCCGTCCTTGGCCGGATCGACGCCTTCCGCCCGGATCACCACAAGCTGAAGCGAGCCAACAAGGCGCTGGAACTCGCCGGAGAATTCGCGGGCATCGTCTCGCTCCGCAAGGCGCACGCGGAGGACGCCCGGCGGCGGGAAGCCTGCCGCAGCACCCTGCCCGCCTGCGAAACCGCTCTGCAACAGGCCGAAAACGCCTTCAACGCCGCATCCGCCGACCGCGAGCGGTGCAGGGGGCTTCGGGAGCAGGGTCTGCAACTCACGCGCGCCGTGCGCGACATCGACATCAAACGGCAGGAAAAGGACGCGGCGCTGGCGGCCCTCAACCGCGAGCTCGCGGATCGGGACGCGGCCTCCGCAGACGCGCGTTCCCGTCTCGACGAACTGAACCGCCAGTACGCGGCAGCACGGGCCGCGCTGGCGGACGTGCTCGACGAACTGCGCCGCACCGATGCGGATCGGGGACTCGTCGAGAACCTGTCGGCGCTCCAGACCCGGTTCGGCCTGCTGCACAAACAGGAGCAGGCCCGAGACGAAAAGGAACGGCTCGCCGCCGAGGCCGCGGAACGCCGACGGGAGGCGGACAAAGCCCACGCCGCCCTGCTCGCCACGCGGGAACAGCGGCGGCAGGACCTCGCCCGCCTCGAACAGACCGCCGACCGGCACCGGCAAACGCTGGAAACGCTGCTGGACGGGCAGGACGTCTCGGCGTGGCACGCCCGGCGCATGGAGGCGACCACGCGCGGCGGCCTGCTGGACAGGGCCGAAGAGGCGCTCCGGGAAGCGGCGGCCTCGCGGGAGGCGCTCCGCGAACTTGCCCAACGGCGGGAAACGCTGGCCCGGCACGAGGCCGAAAACGCCCAAAAGCTCCAGACGCTCGGGAACGAAACCCGCCGCCTCGACGCGGAACGGGAACGGCTGGAAGCCGCACTGTCCGATCTCAACCGGCGGCGGGCGTTCGAGGAAGCCCGGCGGCACCTGCACGACGGCGAACCGTGCCCGCTGTGCGGAGCCACGGAACATCCCTTTGTCCGCGACACGCCCCCTCCGGCCCCGGACGGCGTGAAGGAAGCCCTCGACGCCGTCAAGGCCCGCCAGAAACGGACGGCTGAAAACCTGTCCGCCGTGCAGGCCGAGCAGGCCGGGCGCCTCCGGGAACGCGAATGGCTGGCGGAACGGCAGGCCAAGGAAACCGCCGCCCTTGCCGGGCATGAAGAGCGCGCCCGGAGCGCGCTGGAACGCCTGACCCCCGGCGCGGTCCCCGCTCCGCAGGGACAGCCCGATCAGGCCCCGAATCCGGCGGACCGGCTGCCGCAAATACGGGCGTGGCGCGAGGCCAACGAAGCCGCGCTACGACACGCCGAACGGATTTTGCAGCAGGCGGAACGGGCCGACAAGGCGTTCCAGTCCGCCAAAACGGCGCTGGACGCCGCCCGCGAGGACGCCGCCCGGCTGGAACTCGACCTGCAAGCCGCCGCGCACCGCAAGGAGGAGGCGGAACGGAACGCCGAACGCACCGAGCGCGAGCGTCTGGACGCGGCGGAACATTACGCGGCCCTGCGCCGGGCCGCCCTTGAGGCCGTGCGCCCCTACGGCGTGGACATGCCGGAGCCGACGGCCCCCAAAGAGGGGGCGGAATCCCTGCTCCGGGTCCTGACGGACAGGCGCGATCAATGGCTGGCGCGGGAAAAACGCCGCGAAACGCTGCAAGGCGCGATCACGGAACAGGAACTCGGGCGTCAGCACCTCGCCGCCCAATGGCGTGAGCGGGACGCCGAGCGTGCCCGGCTGCGGGAGACGGGGCGCGCCCTGACCGCCGAACGGGACGCCCTGCTGCGCGACAGGCGGGAGCGGCTCGGAGACGGAAGCCCCGAAGCGGAGGAACGCCGCCTCGACGCGCTGGTGACGGACGCGGAAAAACGCCTCGAAGCGGCCCGGCGAACCGTCGAGACGGCCCGGCAGCGCCTCGCAGGCGAGAAAAACGCGCTGGACAATCTGGAACGGAGCATGACCGGACGACTGGCGCAGCTTGCTCCGCTGGAGGAGGATTTCCGCCTCCGCCTGTCCGCCTCCGGGTTTGCCGACGAAACGGACTACCGGGAGGCCTCCCTTCCCGAAGAGGCCCGGAACGCCCTGCTCCAGCGGGAACAGGCCCTGCTCACCGAGCGGACCGAGCTGGAGGCCCGGCTCAAGGACAAGGCCGGGCAGCTCGCCGCCGAACGGGAACGGCAGGTAACGGACCGCCCCCGCGAAGAGCTGGACGAAACGCTGGCGGAGCTCCGGGACGCCTTCCGGGCGGAGCAGGAAGCGGTGGGAAGCCTCCGGCAGAAACTCCGCGACAACCAGATGGTCAAGCTGGCTCATCGGGAACGGACCGAGGCCGTCGAGGCGCAGCGCCGCGAGTGCCGCCGCTGGAACGACCTCCACGATCTCATCGGATCGGCGGACGGAAAAAAATACCGCAATTTCGTGCAGGTGCTGACGTTCGAGATCATGATCGAGCACGCCAACCGCCAACTCCGGCGCATGACCGACCGTTATCTCCTGCTCCGCGACGCCGATCAGCCGCTGGAGCTCGACGTCATCGACAACTATCAGGCCGGGGAAATCCGCTCCACCAAGAACCTGTCCGGCGGGGAGAGCTTCATCGTGAGCCTCGCGCTGGCCCTCGGGCTTTCGCAGATGGCGAGCAAGAGCGTGCGCGTGGACTCCCTCTTTCTGGACGAAGGGTTCGGCACGCTGGACGAGGACACGCTGGACACGGCGCTGGACACGCTCGCCGGGCTGCACCGCGACGGCAAGCTCATCGGCGTGATCTCCCACGTGCAGGCCCTCAAGGAGCGCATCGGCACGCAGATACAGGTTTCGCCGGGGACGGGCGGACGCAGCGTGATCAGCGGCCCCGGCTGCTCGCGGGTCTCCGGGAGCTGACCCGCAAAATCATGCCCTCTTGCCTCAGGGGCGAAAGTCACCTATTCATGCCTCCACACCCAAGGAGGAAACGACATTGGAACAGGATATCGAACGCGAAAAACTGGGGAGCCGTCTGGGCTTCCTGCTGCTGTCGGCTGGGTGCGCCATCGGCCTCGGGAACGTCTGGCGCTTCCCTTTCATCACCGGAGCCTACGGTGGGGCGGCCTTCGTCCTCATCTATCTCATTTTTCTTGTGATTCTTGGCCTTCCCATCATGGTGATGGAGTTTTCCGTGGGCCGCGCCGCACAAAAGGGCATCGGCGTCGCCTTCCGCAAGCTGGAGCCCAAGGGCACGTTCTGGCATCTGTACGGCTACGGCGGCATCATCGGGTGCTACGTGCTCATGATGTTCTACACGACCGTCACCGGCTGGATGTTGTCCTACTGCTGGTATATGGGTTCGGGCCAGCTTTCGGGCCTCACGCCCGAACAGATCGGCGCGTTCTTCGGCGGGACGCTCGGCGATCCGCTTGATCAGGTCGGCTGGATGACCGTAACGGTCCTCGCCGGATTCCTCGTCTGCTCCATGGGCCTGCAACGGGGCGTCGAACGCATCACCAAGCTCATGATGGGCTGCCTGCTCGTGATCATGATCTTCCTCGTCATCCGTTCGGTGACCCTGCCCGGAGCCGAAAAGGGCATCCTCTTCTACCTGAAGCCCGACTTCCACCGGATGTTCGAACACGGCATCTGGGAACCCATCTACGCCGCCATGGGACAGGCCTTCTTCACCCTGAGCCTCGGCATCGGGGCCATGACCATCTTCGGGAGCTACATCGACAAGCAGCGTTCCCTGACCGGCGAATCCGTCCACATCCTCATTCTGGACACCTTCGTGGCCCTGATGGCGGGCCTGATCATCTTCCCCGCCTGCTTCGCCTTCAACGTGGACGCGGGCGCTGGCCCCGGCCTCGTGTTCGTCACCCTGCCCAACGTGTTCAACAGCATGCCCGGCGGTCGGCTCTGGGGGATGCTCTTCTTCGTCTTCATGAGCTTCGCGGCCCTCACCACGGTCATCGCCGTGCTGGAAAACATCGTGGCCTACGCCATCGACGTACTCCACTGGACCCGCAGGAAGGCCGTGGCCGTCAACGTCGTGCTGGTCTTCCTGCTCTCCCTGCCCTGCGCGCTCGGCTTCAACGTGCTGTCCGACATCCAGCCCTTCGGACCCAACTCCGGCATCCTCGATCTGGAGGACTTCATCGTCAGCAACAACCTCCTGCCGCTCGGCTCGATGGTGTTCCTGTTCTTCTGCTGCTACAAGAAGGGATGGGGCTGGGACAACTTCATCGCCGAAGCCGACTCCGGCAAGGGCCTCATGTTCCCGCAGGGGCTGCGGCTGTACGTCAAGTACGTCCTGCCGTTCATCGTGTTCTTCGTTTTCATTCAGGGCTACCTCGACAAGTTCTGGAAGTAGCCGGCGCATCCGCGGCGCAACGCAAGGGGGGAAGGTTTCGGCCTTCCCCCTTTGCGTTGCGCCGCTTAATCATGGCGAAGCGCGGTTCCGATGCCCTATACTGCATGCATCCCTTTTCTCCCGTCCGCCCGCCGAGGGCGTCCGGGAACAATTCTGCGGAGGGTTTCATGCGGAAATCTCATCTTCCCGAAGACGCGCTGCTGAAACGGCGCGACGTCATCAAGGGGGGCGCACTGGTGCTGGCATCGGCCCTTTTCCCGTTCTCCATCGAAATCATCAATGCGGACGAAGCATTGGCCGAACTTCCCGTGCCGCACGGCGACGGGAAGGAACGCATTTTGTGGAACTCCTGCAACGTCAACTGCGGCAGCCGCTGCGCGCTGCGGGTACACGTCAGGGACGGCGTGATCACCCGTATCTCGACGGACAACACCGGCGACGACCGCTACGGCATGCAGCAACTGCGCGCCTGCCCGCGCGGGCGTTCCATGCGTCAGCGCGTCTACGCCGAGCAGCGCATCCCCTATCCCCTGCGCCGCGTCGGCGCGCGCGGGGAAGGCAAGTTCGAGCGCATCAGTTGGGACGAGGCGTTCCGGGACATCGGGAAACGCCTGCGCGGCACGCTGGAAACCTACGGCAACGAGTCCGTTTACCTGAACTACGGCACCGGCGCGCTCGGCAGCACCATGGGCAAGAGCTGGCCTCCCGCCGAAACGGCCGTCGCCCGCCTGATGAACACCGTGGGCGGCTATCTGAACCACTACTCCGATTATTCCACCTGCCAGATCACGGTGGGCATGCCCTACCTGTACGGCGGAAGCTGGGTGGACGGCAACTCGCTGTCGGACATGGAAAACAGCGAACTCGCCGTCTTCTTCGGCAACAACCCCTCCGAAACGCGCATGTCCGGATGCAAGGCCAGAACCCTCCAGCACGCCCGGTTCACCCGCAACACGCGGGTCATCATCATCGATCCCCGCTACACGGATACGGTCGTGTCCGTGGGCGACGAATGGATTCCCATCCGCCCCGGCACGGACTCCGCCCTCAGCGCGGGGCTGGCCTATGTGATGATCACCGAAGACCTCATCGACAAGCCGTTCCTCAAAAAGTACACCATCGGCTACGACGAGGAATCCCTGCCCGAAGGCGCGCCCGCCGGATCGTCCTACAAGTCCTATATTCTGGGCGAGGGGCCGGACAAGACGCCCAAGACCCCGCAATGGGCGTCGCGCATCACCGGCATCCCTCCGGCCCGCATCGAAAAGCTGGCCCGCGAAATCGCCGGGGCCAAGCCGTGCTTCATCTGTCAGGGCTGGGGCCCGCAGCGCACCACCAACGGCGAAACCATCTCCCGCGCCATCGGCATGCTCGCCGTGCTCACCGGCAACGTGGGCATCAAGGGCGGCAACACCGGCGCGCGCGAAAACGCCGGGTACAAGCTGCCCATGGCGATCTTCCCCACGCTGGAGAACCCCGTGAAGACGGAGGTGTCCTGCTTCAACTGGTATCAGGCCATCGACGACTACACCAAGATGACCGCGACCACGGCGGGCATCCGGGGCCGCGAACGGCTCATCGCGCCCATCAAGTTCATCTGGAACTACGCGGGCAACTGCCTGACCAACCAGCACGGCGGCATCAACCAGATGCACCCCATTCTGTCCGACGACAAGAAGTGCGAAACCATCGTGGTCATCGACACCACGCTGACGCCTTCCGCCCGGTACGCCGACTATCTGCTGCCGAGCTGCATGAATCTGGAGGAACACGACTGGACCACGGACGGCGACAGCAACATCGCCTACGTCATTTTCGACAACAAGTGCATCGAACCGCTCGGGGAAGCCAAAAGCATCTACGACATCTGTGCGGGCGTCGCCAAGGAACTCGGCACGGAACAGGCCTTCACCGAGGGCCTCACCCAGTACCAGTGGCTGGAACGGCTGTACGAGGAATCCCGCAAGGCGGTGCCCGAACTGCCGCCCACCCTTGAAGAAGCCTTCAAGATGGGCGTCTACAAGAAGTATTTCCCCGAGAACCACATCGCCTACAAGGCGTTCCGGGAAGACCCGGAAGCCCATCCGCTGGATTCGCCGTCCGGGAAGATCGAAATCTACTCGCCCCGGCTGGCGGAACTCGCGGAAACGTGGACCCTGCTCCCCGGCCAGTCCATCACCCCGCTGGCCGAGTACGTCCCCAACCCCGAAGGCGCGATCAGCCCGGAACGCAAGCAGTGGCCGCTCCAGCTCATCGGGCACCACTACAAGCAGCGTACGCACTCGACCTACGGCAATTGCTGGTGGTTGCAGGAGGTCGCGCCGCAGGAACTCTGGATCAACCCCATCGACGCCAGGGCGCGGGGCATCCGCTTCGGGGACCGGGTGAAGGTCTACAACGGGCGGGGCGTCTCCTACGTCAAGGCCAAGCTCACGCCGCGCATCATGCCGGGCGTGGTCTCGCTCCCCGAAGGCGCGTGGCACACGCCCAACGCCGCCGGCGAGGACACCAACGGCTGCGTCAACGTGCTGACCAAGCTCCTCCCCACGGCCCTCGCCAAGGGGAACCCGCACCACACCAATCTCGTACAGGTCGAAAAAGCGTAACCCTCCCGCGAGGCGGCCCCCGCCGGGGGCCCGCTTCCGCGCCGTTTTCCCGGAAAAGGACGGACCACATGATCAAGAATCCGGCATTCTATTTTAATTCGGAACTGTGCACCGGCTGCAAGGCCTGCATGATCGCCTGCATCGACAAGCACAATCTCAGCAAGGGCGTATTGTGGCGGCGGGTGCTGGAGTTCTCCGGCGGCGAATGGCTCCCCGTCGGGGACGCCTACGAGCAGAACGTCTTCGCCTACTACGTCTCCCTGTCCTGCAACCACTGCGAACGCCCGGTCTGCGCCGAGGGATGCCCCACGCAGGCCATGCACAAGGACGAAAACGGCATCGTGTCCATCGACGAGGAGCGGTGCGTGGGGTGCCGCTACTGCGAATGGAACTGCCCCTACGGCGCGCCGCAGTTCGACCCCGTACGCAAAAAAATGACCAAGTGCGACTTCTGCCGCGACTATCTGGAACAGGGGCAGCCTCCGGCCTGCGTGGCGGCCTGCCCGTGCCGCGCCCTCGACTACGGCGAATACGACGACCTGCGCGCCCGCTACGGCGAACAGGCCCCCATCGCGCCGCTCCCGAGCCCGGAACTGACGCACCCGCACTTCATCTGCGCGCCCAACCGCCATTCCAAGCCGCTGGGCAGCAACGAAGGGCTGCGCGGCAGGCGCATCAGCAACCCCGAGGAGGTCTAGGCATGGAAGGCTACTGGAGTCTCGTCATCTTCACCATTCTGGGGCAGGCTTCGGCGGGCATGCTGATGCTCCTCTCCCCCTTCGCCAACCGCACCGCCGACGACTCGCGGACCAAGGCGTGGGTGGCCTGCATCCTGCTCGGCGCGGGGGCGCTGGCCTCGCTCGGGCACCTCTCCGATCCGGCGGTGAGCTTCTACACGATCACCAACGTGGGCACCTCGTGGCTGAGCCGCGAAATCCTGTTCGTGGGCCTGTTCGGGGCGGGGCTGCTGCTCTGGCTGATCACCCTCAACGCCTGGATACGCTGGCTGACCTCGTTCCTCGGGCTGGGGCTCGTCTACGTCATGAGCCGGGTCTACACCCTGCCCACCGTACCGTTCTGGAACACGCTGGCGACGTTCTGGACCTTCCTCGCCACGAGCCTGCTGCTCGGCGCGATCACCCTGCTGTTCCTCGACGCGCTCAGGGTCCGGGACAACGACGAGGCCCGCCGGGGACTGCTGCTCGGCTGGCATCCGGTGCTCATCGTGCTGGCGTTCTCCTTCCAGATGCTCGCGTTCCCCCTCCAGATCATGCTCGCCCAGACGCCGCTCTGCACGACGCTGATCGCGTGGTACCTGACCCTTCTGCTCGCCGGGGCCGCGCTCGGGCCGCTGCTGTTCGTCCGCAACGGGTTCCGGCAGTCACTTTCGGAAAACCGCCTCTTCTGCCCCTGCCCCATCCACATCCGCGCGGGCGTCCTGCTCCTGCTGATCTGGGCGGGAGAAATCTGCGGCAGGGTCCTCTTCTACAGCGGATACACCTGGTTCGGCATGTAACCGAAAGGCCGTGCTCACGGTTGCGGTTGCCCGAAGCCCGTACGCTCCCGAAGGATGCGCGGGGGCAGGCGTCGGCCCACGGCGGAGGGCATCGGAACGCCTGCGGCAACGGGGTTCCGGCCTCCGCCGCATCAACCGTTTTTTCGGACACGGTCAAACGAAAGGCCCCGGAGGACCGGGGCCTTGCTTCGGAGGCGACATCGTGATCACCACCCTGTTGATCCTGCTTTTCGTCGTCCTGATGGCGCTGGCCTTTCTGGGGCGGTGAACTGTCCGCTCAGGCCATGATGTCCAGCGCGCTGAAGCAGTAGCCGATTTCAAACGCGGCGGTTTCCGGCGCGTCGGAACCGTGTACGGCGTTCCTCTCGCGGTCGAGCGCGTAGAGCCTGCGGAGCGTGCCCTCGGCGGCCTGCGCCGGATCGGTCGCGCCCATGAGTTCCCGATACCGGCGAATGGCGTCCTCACCTTCGAGCACGGCGCACACCACGGGGCCGGAGGTCATATAGGTTACAAGGCCGTCGAAAAAGGGACGCTCCCGGTGCACGGCGTAAAAGCCTTCGGCCTGCGCCCGAGTCATGCGGGTCATCTTGAGCGCCGCGATCCCGAGCCCGGCCCGCTGAATGCGGGCAAGAATCTCTCCGGTCAGATTCCGGGCTACGGCGTCGGGCTTGATCAGGGAAAGCGTACGTTCGATCATGGCATGCTCCTTATGAATGCCGTTACGGCGAAAACCCGGAACGCCCCGCGCGGGAGGCTTGCGCCTTTTCCCCATATGGCGGATGATTCCGAACGGTCCTGTTATTCCACGCTCTGAAGGGAAAGCCTATGAGTATCTGCACCATTTCGGAGCGGGACGCCCGAGCGACGGCAGGCCCATGCCGGGGTACGGGTTCGGTCGCTGCGCGGCGCACGGGGACGAAAGCATCCGGGCGGTCCGCCGGGCCGTGCGGGACGGCTACCGGCATACCGGTTCGGCGGCCATGTCCGGCGGCGAAGCCGAAACCGGGAAAGCCGCGGGACTGCGGCGTGCCGCGCGCGGAAGTGCCCGTCTCGTCGAAAATCCGGCCCACGTCCTTCGGGGACCCGGACGCCGCGCGTGCGAAATCCCTCAGCAACCTGCGTCCGAACGCGCCGGACAGCGACGAAGACCTCGGCGGCGATCCCCGCACCTTCACGGAAATACGACCCCATAACCCTCAAAGGAGAGAGCCATGATCCGACATTACGACCAACTGGAAAAAATGGACGCCCCCCTCAAGGCGGGCAAGGGACACGTCCTCGCGTCGCTGCTGCTCAACGACGGCGAGTTCGCGGGCAAGGGCCGCGTCTTCAACCACTGCATCCTCAAGCCCGGCTGTTCCGTGGGCAAACACCGCCACGTCAACGATTTTGAAGTCTACTACATCCTCAAGGGCAAGGGGTTGTACGACGACAACGGGACCCTTCGGGACGTGGTCCCCGGCGACGTAGCCATCTGCCGCGACGGCGAGGAGCACATGCTGGAAAACAACGGCACGGAAGACCTCGAATTCATCGCGCTGATCCTCTATTCCTAGCCCGACGCCGCACCGTGCTCCGGCCCCCGCACCCGCAGGGGGCTTTCACCACCGTCTCGCCCCCCACATGCGTGGCCCCACCGCACGCGCGGGGGGCTTTTTTTCGGCTTTCCGCATACCGGAAAGATGCCCGCCCGCGAAGCCAACGCGGCGGTTCCTACGGGCCGGGCACTGCCGGACGGCAGAGCCGTTGCGCCGTGCCTGTTCCGCGCCCCGGTTCCGCACGGCCTCCCTGTGAACGGGAAAGGCACGGGAATGCGTCCGGCGCCCTATCCGCGTACCTCTCGGCAACGGATTCCCTTGTGCTTTGCCATGCACGGGGGTATGCTCCCAAAGCATTCTATCTAGCTTATCTTACATGCTTTTATAGACTTATGCGTGTCATGTTCCGCATCTTTTCACAGGAAAGGCGCCATTCACCTACGGGACGTATCGCTTTCCAAAGAAAGGCGACAAAACGCGCATCGCAATGCCGCCATATTTCCTATAGCACATTCTGGATGCAGAATAAGGGGCACGGTACGGTATGTTGACCTTTCTGAGTCAAACCGAAAAATCCGCTCTGGAGAAACTGGACTACGAATACAACACGCTGATGAGCTCACTGCATGTGAGCGTCAGCAAGCACCTGTTGGACGAACACTTTACGGTCATCTGGGCGAACGACTTCTATTACGAGAAGATCGGTTACCCCAAGGAAGAGTACGAGCGGCTGTTTCATAACCATGTGGACGAATATTTCCGCGACGCCCCCGAACTGCTCGAACCCATCGTCGCCGTCGTCATGAAGGCGCTCAACGGCGCGGAACGCCGCTACGAAACCATCTGCCGCATGCCGCAGAAGGGTGGAAGCCATATGTGGACCCATCTGGTCGGCACGTTCACGAACGAACGGATCAACGGCCTGCCCGTCGTCTACACCGTCTTCACCGACGTCACCGATCTCGTCCAGACGCAGATGGAAAAGTCGATCACCTACGACAACCTTCCGGGATTCATCGCCAAGTTCAAGGTCGGCGGCACCGTGGGCGACTTCGGCTTCGTGGAGGCGAACGACAGGTTCATCGACTTCTTCGGCGAGCGGCCCCAAGACGGCGCGGCGTACGGGCTCGTTAATGTCGATACGGACCGCAACGGACGGGCCGTCCGCGAACATTTTCCCGCCATGCGCGAAGGCCGCCCGGTCCGTTTCTCCGTCCAGGCCCAAAACAGGGCGGGAGAGGATGCGTGGTTCCAGCTCAACGCCACCTGCATCGACTGGGCGGACGGCGATCCCATCTATCTGGTGGTCTACATCGACATCACCGACATCACCGAACAACGGGAACTCCAGAAAAAGCTGGAGGAGCGCTCGGACATGCTGCGGAACGCGCTGGAAATGGCCGAGCGCGCCAATCAGGCGAAATCCGACTTCCTTTCCCGCATGTCCCACGACATCCGAACGCCCATGAACGCGATCATGGGCATGATCGCCATCGCCAAGGAGTCGGCGGACGATCCCCGGCGGGTCGCCGACTGTCTGGACAAGGTGCAGTTGTCCGCGCAGTTCCTGCTCTCCCTCATCAACGACATTCTGGACATGTCCAAGATCGAAAGCGGCAAAATGGTCCTGAAAAAGAAGCCGTTCGACTTCGCCGCGTTCATCGGGAGCATCACCACGATGTTCTACGCCGAAGCCGAAAAACGGGGCATCCGCTTCCACGTCACCGCCTCGGGGGACCTGCGGGAAGCCTATGCGGGGGATGAGCTGAAGCTGAATCAGGTGATCATCAACCTGCTCGGCAACGCCCTGAAGTTCACGGACGCCTCCGGTTCGGTGGAGCTTTCGGTCAGAACGGGCAAACTGGCCGAAACCTCGCAGGAGCTGATCTTCACGATCAAAGACACCGGCACGGGCATGGAAAAGAGCTTTCTCCACAAACTGTTCCAGCCCTTCGAGCAGGACGGCCACCAGCGCGGGAACCGTGGCGGATCGGGCCTCGGCCTCGCCATCGCCCGGAACTACGCCCGGATGATGAACGGGGACATCAAGGTGGAGAGCGAGCCCGGCGCGGGGAGCACCTTCACCGCGCACCTCTGGCTGGACCTGGCTTCGGAACGCCCCGGAGCCCTGACGCCGAAAAACCGCTTCCGACACATGCGGGCGCTGGTGGTGGACGCCGACCGCGAAACCTGCGCCTATGCGGTCCGGCTGCTGGAACGCTTCGGGGCGAGAGCGGCATGGGCCCTTTCCGGCGAGGACGCGCTCGCCGCCCTCGCCGACGCCGCCGCGAACGGCGATCCGTTTACGCTGGCGATCCTCGACCGCCAGACTCCGGACATGGACGGAATCGCCCTTGCCGAAACCATCCGGGGCCGCCATCCCGGCAGGGAGGCCCTGTGCGTCGCCGTCGCCGCCTACGACTGGAGCGGCATCAGGGACGAAGCCGAACGGGCGGGCGTGGACGGGTTCGTCCAAAAGCCGCTTCTCCCCTCCAATATATACGATTTTCTGGTATCCGTAACGCAGGACGCGCCGCTCTCCGTGGAGCACGAACGGCGGGAGACGTTTTCCGGCGAACGCATCCTCCTCGCGGAGGACAACGACATCAATCTCGAAATCGCCCAGACGCTGCTGGAGTCCCGCAACCTGCGCGTGGACACGGCGCGGGACGGGCTGGAGGCGGTGGAGCGTCTCCGAAACAGCGCGCCCGGAACCTATCTCGCGGTCCTCATGGATATCCAGATGCCGGTGATGGACGGGCTGGAAGCCACCCGGCGCATCCGCATGCTGGATACCGAAGAGGCCCGGACCATCCCCATCATCGCCATGTCGGCCAACGCCTTTGAGGAGGACGTGGAAAAATCGCTGGAAGCGGGCATGAACGGGCACATTTCCAAGCCCATCGACATCCCCACGCTGTTCGACGTGCTGCACGGCCTCAAGGACGAGAGCGCTTGACGCGGGGAGCCTGACCTGCCACACGAGAGAAAAGGCTTTCCCAAAACCGAGGCAACCGCATGGACATCACGCTCCTTCTGGAAATCGAATTCTTTTTCCGTATCCTCATCGCCGGAGTATGCGGCGCGCTCATCGGCTACGAACGCAACAACCGGCTGAAAGAGGCCGGGATACGCACCCATCTCATCGTCGCGCTGGCGGCGGCGCTGATCATGGTGGTGTCGAAGTACGGATTCGCCGACGTCACGGCGTTCGAGGGCGTGGCCCTCGACCCTTCCCGTATCGCCGCGCAGATCGTGACCGGCGTGGGCTTCCTCGGTGCGGGGATGATCTTCGTCCGCAACCAGACGATCAGCGGGCTGACCACGGCGGCGGGCGTCTGGGCCACGGCGGGCATCGGCATGGCCGTGGGCGCGGGCCTGTACTTCCTCGGCATCGCGGCGAGCCTGCTCATCATCGTCGCCCAGATGCTCCTCCACAAAAATTTCCGGTGGCTCGACTTCCCCGTCGAGGAACACATCGGCATGGAGGTGGAAGACACCGGCGACGGGATCGCCGCCGTCAGGGAAACGCTCCTGCGGCACCAGCTCGACATCCTTTGCCTGAGGGCCAAAAACAACGGCAACGGGATCATTTCGCTGGACATCTACGTCAAGCTGCCCAAGGGCTACAGCCGCACGCGGCTCCTGTCCCTGCTCAGCGACAACCCGCACGTGAAGGCCATCGACATCTGACGGGGCGGGCGCGTCCCGGCCTTCCGGGGCTTCTCCCCGGTGCGGCCCGCGCCCCGGAGGCCCCCTCCGGACGGGAACGGCCCGCGCCGGTACGGAACCGTCCTTCCGATCCATCGGGAATCACACGGAAAATTTTGTTCCTAAAAAAAAGCCTCTCCGGCGTTCTCAAAGCGCCAAAAGTAGGTAATAGTGTCGCGCGCAGCGTTTGACGATGCGGGCCCACGCTACTATTGTAGCTCCTGATGGAAAACAGAACAGGAGAAGCCATGACGGAACCCATCATCCAGATTCTGGACCTCGAAAAACGGTTCAAGAGCAAAAACACCGAAGTCTATGCCCTGCAAGGCATCAACCTGACCATACGGAAAGGGGATATTTTCGGCATCATCGGCCAGAGCGGCGCGGGAAAGAGTACGCTGGTGCGCTGCATCAACATGCTCGAACGCCCCAGCGGCGGCAGCGTCATGTTCGAGGGCAGGGACATGTGCCGTCTGGGTTCCCGTGACCTCCAGATCGCCCGGCGCTCCATGGGCATGATCTTCCAGCAGTTCAACCTGCTCATGCAGCGCACCGCCGAAGAGAACGTCTGCTTCCCCCTCGAACTCGCCGGGGTGAAGAAGGACGAAGCCCGCAAGCGGGCCGGGGAGCTGCTCGAACTGGTGAAGCTGTCGGACCGGGCGCACGCCTACCCCTCCCAGCTTTCCGGCGGGCAGAAGCAGCGCGTCGCCATCGCCCGCGCGCTGGCGACCAACCCCAAGGTGCTCCTGTGCGACGAGGCGACCTCGGCGCTCGACCCCGCCACCACGGAATCCATCCTCTCGCTGATCAAGGACATCAACCGCCGTCTGGGGATCACCGCCGTCATCATCACGCACGAAATGAGCGTGATCGAAAAAATCTGCAATCAGGTCGCCATCATCAGCCACGGCCGGATCGCGGAATCCGGTTCCGTCGAAGAGGTGTTCTTCCACCCCCGCACGGAGGAGGCGCGCCAGCTGGTCATCCCCGAAGCCATGCAGCCGGAGCGGATGCCGCACGAACGCCTGTACCGGATCATCTTCAACGGGCGTTCCTCGTTCGAACCGGTCATCGGCAACCTCGTACTGGAATGCGGCGTCCCGGTGAACATCATGTACGCGGACACCCGCGACATCGGCGGCACGGCCTTCGGGCAGATGGTGCTGCAACTTCCGGACGACGAAGCCGTCGTACGGCGCATCCTCGCCTTCGCGGAATCCAAGGGGCTTATGCTGGAGGAAATGAACCATGTTTGATCAGGACACCATCGCAATGCTGCTCGAAGGCGTCGTGGACACGCTGTACATGACGCTGGTTTCTACCTTTTTCTCGTATGTCTTCGGCATGATCATGGGCGTGATCCTCGTCATCTGCCGTCAGGACGGCATCACGCCCCGCCCGATGGTCTACGCCGTGCTGGACGTCGTGGTGAACCTGACCCGCTCGTTCCCCTTCCTCATCCTCATGATCGCGGTCATCCCCCTGACGCGCGTGCTGGTGGGGACGACCATCGGCAACAACGCCACGGTCGTGCCGCTGGTCATCGCCGCCGCGCCCTTCGTGGCCCGTCTGGTGGAGTCCTCCCTGCTGGAGGTGGACGCCGGCGTCGTGGAGGCGGCCCAGTCCATGGGCGCCTCGACCACGCAGATCATCATGAAGGTGCTCATCCCCGAAGCCACGCCCTCGCTCATCAACGGGAGCGCCATCGCCGCGACCACGATCCTCGGCTACTCGGCCATGTCCGGCGCGGTGGGCGGCGGCGGCCTCGGCAAGCTGGCGATCATGTACGGCTACAACCGCTACCAGACCGACATCATGTTCGCCACCGTCGTCCTGCTGATCGTCATCGTGCAGGTGTTCCAGAGCTTCGGCAACTGGGCGACCAGACGGAGCGACCGCCGCGTGTCCTGATCGGCTTCCCTCGCGGCACCGCCGCCGGGGACCGTTTCACCCTATAACCTTTTTTGAGAGGAAAGCATGAAAACCTTCCGTACCGCGCTCCTGACCGCGGCCCTGTCCCTCGTCGTCGCCGCCGGTTCCGCCAACGCGGCCCAGACCACCAAAATCAACGTCGGCGCGTCCCCGACCCCGCACGCGGAAATCCTCAAGGTTGCCAACGACGTGCTGAAGCCGCAGGGCTATGAAATCAAGATCGTCGAATATTCCGACTACGTGCAGCCCAACATGGCGCTCGAAGGCAAGGAACTGGACGCCAACTTCTTCCAGCACAAGCCCTATCTGGACGACTTCAACAAGGAAAAGGGCACCAAGCTCGTCTCCCTCGGCACGGTCCACTACGAACCCTTCGGCATCTACGCCGGAAAGACCAAGTCCCTCGCCGATCTCAAGGACGGCGCGATGGTGGCCGTTCCCAACGACACGACCAACGAGGCCCGCGCCCTGCTGCTCCTCCAGTCCAACGGCCTGATCAAGCTGAAGGACGGCGCCGGACTCACCGCCACCCGCCGCGACATCGCGGAGAACCCCAAGAAGCTCAAGATTGAGGAAATCGAAGCCGCCCAGCTCGTACGCGCCCTGCCCGACGTAGACCTCGCCATCATCAACGGCAACTACGCCATCCTCGGCGGCCTCAAGGTAGCCGACGCCCTCGCCGCGGAAAAGGCCGACTCCATCGCCGCCAAGACCTACGCCAACATCCTCGCCGTGCGCGCCGGAGACGAAAACCGTCCCGAGCTACAGGCCCTGCTCAAGGCCCTCAAGAGCGACGCGGTCAAGGATTTCATGAACAAGAAGTACGAAGGCGCCGTGGTTCCCGCGAACTAGGCCGCCCGACGCCCTGCCGGAATCGCCCGGCAGGGCATTTTTTCACGGCGGACGCGCCCCCACCACTCTCCGCAACGCCGGTTCCCCCTCCCGTCCGCAGTCCCCGCTCTTCTCCCCGTTCGATACCCGCAGCCGTCGCGCGCGACGACGCCATGCCGCTCCGTTGCGGCACGGCACTCCGTTGCGGGCTCTGCGCGCCCTCCTCCATAAACCGACAACCGAAAGCCGGGAACGGGAGGCCCGCCGTCATGACCCGCCGTCTTCACAGCGCGTGCGGGACGGTCTTGAAAGGGCTCCCGCCGCGTACGGCCAAGCGGCTCGGGAATCTCTTCTGACGAATGAGGCTCCGCACCCGGAGTCTCGGCCAGTACGGACCCACGGAGGCGTTCAGGAACCGCGCAGACGCACACGCCGGAACCGCCACCGACGGAAGCTCTCCGGCCCTGTGGGCGTAGCAGGCTGTTTTTGCTTGACTCTTGAGGACAGGGGATTTACGTCTTCATCCGCCGCGCGTCCTTTCGGGATGCGGGGCCTTCGGGAGCGCCCTTCGGCCCCGGAGACGGCGGAATCACCGCCGCGCGAACTCCGTGTCCGGCAGTTGAGGAGATGAAGCACACCAAACACATTCAGGTTTCGGAGTCGTTCCAGTTGTACGCCCTGCTGGCGCTGACCGGCGGCTTCCTCGACGTGTATACCTACATCACCAGAAGCCACGTCTTCGCCAACGCCCAGACCGGGAACATCGTCCTGCTCGGACTGAACCTCGCCGAAGGCAATTTCAGGAACGTTCTGGACTATTTCTTCCCCATCGTGGCCTTTGCGTTCGGCATTCTGTTCACTGAGTGGATACGATCGCGCTACAAGGAATACGACCTGCTGCACTGGCGGCAGATCGTCGTGTTTTTCGAGATGCTGCTGTTGTTCTTTCCGGCCTTCATGCCTTCCGGGGCAGGGGATACGGCGGTGAACGTGCTCATTTCCTTCGTGTGCGCCGTGCAGGTGGAGAGTTTCAGAAAAGTGAACGGGCACAGCGTAGCGACCACGATGTGTACCGGCAACCTGCGCAGCGCGACCGAGCAGATTTTCCACTACATTCGCTCGCGCGATCCGACCGCCGCCAAGTGCATCGTCAATTACTACGCGATCATCCTGTTCTTCATTTTCGGCGCGGCGCTGGGGACGGCCCTGACCTTCGCCTTCGCCGAACGGGCGGTCCTGTTCTGCTGCGGATTTCTGGGCATCGCCTTCCTGAGCATGTTCGCCAAGGAACTGTAGCCGGGTCCGGCATCCGCCCGCGATACCGCGGTACGCCTACGGGTGAGCGTGGAACCGTTCCTTTTCCTTGTACATAAGCCCGTCGGCCTGCCGCACCATATCCATGACGTCCAGCGCATCGTCCCGCCACAGACAACCGAGGGACAGCGCGCCGGGGTAGGTTTCGTCCACTTCCTTTCGGAGCGCGGCGATCTTCCCTTCGAACACCTCTTTCGCGATGTTCGGGCACAGGAAAACGAATTCGTCCCCGCCGACGCGGAACAGGTCCTCGGCTCTGAAATGCCGCAGGAACACGGCGCTCACGGCCCTGATGTACTCGTCTCCCGCGCCGTGCCCGTGCCGGTCGTTGATGCGCTTCAGGCCGTTGAGGTCGACGAAGGCCACGCCGAGAACGCGCGGAGGGGAAGCCTCCAGCGACTTGAGCGTCAGCATGTAGCTGTTCCTGTTGTGCAGCTTCGTGAGCGCGTCGTGGCAGCTCATCCACCGGAGTTCCCTTTCCATACTGCGCTTTTTCTGCTCGTTGGTCGTGAAATAGGCCAGCGACCGCAGCAGGGAAAGATCGTCCCGGTTGCGACGGGGATTGTCCACGCCGATGAATCCCGTCACCGCACCGTCCAGAAGCAGCGGCACGGCGATCAGGCTCTCGATGTCCTGCGGCTTGATGACGGCGTACGCCTCCGGACATGTTTCCCTGAGGGACTCGACGGAATCCAGAACGATGCAGCCTTCTTGCCTCAACCCCTCGATCCAGAACCGGATGTCGTTGCAGGCGACATGCTGGAGGATGCCCTTCTGCGGGGCGACGCCCTTCCTGCACCATTCGAACGTATTGTTGAAAATGTGGGCGCCGCCCTCGCCCTCGATATGCTCGAAGATATAGGCGCGATCCGCCTCGTGCAGCTCCCCGAGGTGGGACAGGATCATATGGACGGCCTGCGAAAAATGTTTTTCGGAGCCCAGCATGCGGATACATTCCATCAGGATGCGTTCGATGCCGAGCCTGCGCCGGGCCGCTTCGCTGATGTTTTCGCTTTCCGTGACGTCAACGGCGAGTTCCAGCCGGGCAAGACGTCCCTTCCAGCGGATCAGCTTGTCCCGGAGCAGATAATGCCGATGATTGACGGGGCTCGTGTGTTCCCAGACATGGAAGGCGTCGCAGGTCAACAAGGCGTTCGTGCAAAACGGGCAGGGGGTGTCCCGGCGCTGAAGCAGCCGGTAACACTTGCCCCTGATGTCGGTCAGCCCCATCTGCTTCTTGCCGGCGGCGTTCAGAAACAGCAGATCGTACGACACGGGATCGCTTACATAGATGATCTCGTCCATCTCATCGGAAACGACCCGCGCGATGCAGTCCGAGCAATCCGAGTCCGGTTGACGGGAAACGTTTCGCATCATGATACCACCCTGTACCCTGACGGGCCGATGTTGGAGACAGTTCCCGGACCGCCTGCGGGAACACGACCGTATGCCTCACCAAGCCCGGAAAACCGGCTTCGGACAACCTGACAGTTCCCGTTTCGCACGGCTGGAGGAAAGAGCTTATACCGAGCGTCCCCCCTTATCAAGAAGGCTGCCCGATGGGGGCCCCCTCCCGACCGGCAAGGGACCGCATGACCGCAGCCTCGCGTCTCCGCCCTCTTCCGACAAGGATTCCGGCAAGCGCCGCCATTCTCCCGGAAGCCTGCACGGTACGGAGTACAATGCACGGAGTTGACAACCTCGCGGACCGAAATACGGTGCGCCTCGCCCGGTCGGCCATGTGCGGCCGTTCCGGCGTTCCCGTTCTCCCCTTTCCCGCCTCTTCCGCGCGAAATCCGGCATGCCCACGCAGTCCTTGCCCTCGCGGCCTCCCTTTCTTCATCTCCACCATGAAACTGAAAGGCGGCGTGATCATGGCGGAAAACATCCGCTCCCCGTCCATCCTCCGCTGCGGGCCGTCTGCATGACCATCCCGTTCGCGTTTCCGTAACCTGTCCTTCACAAAACGAAAAGCCCTCCCCCAAGAACCGGAGGAGGGCCGTGCGGACTACTTTGCCGCCGGAGGCGGACCCAACAGGAACTTCCCCTGCACGATGCGCAGGGCGGTGCCCAGAATGAGCAGGGCGATGGCCCCGTTGGCGAACAGAAAAATCGGCAGGGCCATCATTCCGACCGGGCTTTCCGGATTCCGGGCGAGAAAATGCAGCGACGACACCGCCAACGCGGAAATGCCGAACGAAAACGCCCAGAAGGACACGGAGAAAGGCTGTTCGAAGGTCCAGCGCAGCAACCGGGCGAGGAAAAGGAGCTGAAGCAGGCCGTAGCCGAACAGTATCTGGGCGAAGAGGTCCGGCTGGCCGCCGTTCACGAACAGATAGGCTTCACAGGCCACCAGCGGCGGCGCAAGCTGAATGCCGATGGACGGACGGAGCGGGTTGGGCAGGGCCCCGAGGGTGCGGAGGCGTTGCAGGATGACGCCTTCCAGACTCAGCCACGAGAACAGGCCCGCGCCGAAAAACAGCAGGCCCCAGTCCGCATATCCCAGCGCGCCCAGCGTGATCGCACTGATCAGGTTGCCGGAAACCGTGGGCAGGTAGACGCCCGGCGTGGTGGCCTCGGGCGAATGCAGCCCACGCCAAAGTCCGGCGCTCCGGTACGCGGCGAACCCGAGCTGCCCCACCGTCCCCACGATCACGAAAGCCAGCGCCGCCGTCCGCGAATACGGCATGACCGCCGCGCCCATGAGCATGGTCGTCGCCGGAAACAGACTGATGTAGCAGCACTGGACGGGATCGCCCACCTCGGCCAGCGCGGCGGGACGGAACCACACCCACTTGACGATGAACGCCAGCGACAGGGCCAGCCAGACGATCCCCGCCAACGCCATCAGCGCCTCGCCCACAAATCCCGGAACAGGCCACACCTTCGCGGCGATGCGCCACGCGGTCCCCATGCCCGCGATGCCGAGAACCATACCGAAATACGCCGCCGGAATGGGGAATGTCTTCACCGGAGGAAAAGGGGTAACCATGCTCGTCTCCTTTGCTGAAAGGCCGGAACGCCCGCCGGTCCGCCCGAAACGGGCCTTTTTCCGTTCGTGCCGTCATTCGATAGCAGTAATGACTCTCTCTTAGTCCACTCCCCTGCGTTTGACAATCGGCGGAAACAGGGAGGCGGCGTCACCTGCTCCAAAGCGTTTCGTTTCTCTAATATGGCGAAACAAAATTGTTTTTTGTGTATAACCTCCCCCAAACACTCAAAACGGGGACTGCAGGGAGCTCTCGATAACCCGTTTCCATCGTTTATATTTATTGAACGTTTATAAAAAAATACTTTTCGCCAAAAAAATTCCGTCTCTTCCCCCGGGGGGCCCCTCAAAGCCGGTTTCCCGCTGCGTGCGGCATTGCATTCCGAACGCCCTTCCCCGGATGCTCCCCCACAGAAACGCTCGTCCGGCGAAATGCCGCGCCGGGGTGCGCGGCGGAATCCGATTCCGCAGGGCGCTTCTACCGAGCGGAAAACGCCGCCTGCTGAAACGGCCCGCCGGACTTGGCGGGCCGGACGAGTTCCCGAGAAAGCAAAGGCTGATCAAAACGGACGCCGCCCTTTCGTTCCGAATGCCGCCATCAAGGCAACCTCTTTGCGCCTACGCTGAATTAAAACCGTGGACCATCATTCCAACTTGACCGAACAAGGATAAAAAGACAAAACAAGTACATGGAGTTGCAACTGAAGTCCGGCTGTACGAAAGCCGGGAACAAAGACGCGGCCCAATACCAAGGATAGTCTATTGCAAGAGTAGTATCTGATGCACGTTGAACGTCTTTTCAAGATCATTTTCTTATTGATGAATGGATCGTGTACGACTGCGAAAGAACTGTCGGAACATTGTTCCGTATCGGTAAGAACGATTCAAAGGGATTTGGATACCCTGAGTCTTGCAGGCATTCCGATATGTTCCAGCCGGGGATATGGCGGTGGGGTGGGACTGCTCAAGGAGTTCACACTCGACAAGACCTTTATGACTGAACAGGAACGGACCGATATACTGCACGGCCTGCAAGCCCTACGAGGAACGGGATACGCTGACGCTAACGACTCTTTCAACAAGTTCGCCGCGCTGTTCAGAAAAAAAGCGGAAAACGGCTGGTTGCGCGTGGATTTTTCCTCATGGTGCGCTTCAGGCTTCGGCAAGGAAAAGTTTGACCGGCTGAAAGACGCGATTCTTGGCAAAAAGGTCATCACGTTCACCTATTTCAACTCTGAAAACCGTATTTCAGAAAGATGCGCGGAACCCTTATGCCTGTTGTTTCGGGAACGTGCTTGGTATGTCTGCGTTTTTGACCGAAAAAAAAACCGTGAAACGATACTGCGGGCTTCACGCATCCGCGATTTGCGCGTGACGGACGAGCGATTTGAGCGGGTCATGCAGACTGATCCCATGGCAACGCCGGACTATTCAACCAGCTATGCATTGCAGCGGGTTGTCCTTCGTGTGAAGGCTGAACACGCCTTTAGGGTTTTCGACGAATTCCCGGAACAGCACATTTCCCCTCAGCCGGACGGCACGTTCCTGATAGACGAACCGATGCCCATCAACGAATGGCTTACAGGCTACCTCCTTTCCTTCGCCGACGGTCTGGAAGTCATCGAACCTTTACGCCTGCGGGATGCCCTGAAAGAAAAAATCCGTCTGATGAAAAAGAAATATGACAATCTGTTGTCCGATTCCTGACGATATAGCTTGTCCGTCACATTTCCACACCCCAAAGCTGGAGGCAACGATGGACGTTTATGAAGCGATTGCGACTCGGAGAACCGTTCGGGATTTTGAGGACAAACCGGTTGAAATGAGCCTTATCGAGCGGGTGCTTGACGCCGGCCTGAAGGCGCCAAGCAACAACCACCTCCGCCAATGGGAGTTCGTCATCATCAACGACAGGGAGGAACGGGCAAAGGTCCTGCGGGTAAAGGACATGACCAGCCGGGATGAGTGCGATAACATGCTCGATGGATTCGGCTTGACTGACGAGGTGCAACGCAACATGTACCACGAAGCCATGCCAAGGCAGTTTTCCATGCTCTATCATGCCGGATGCCTGATACTTCCTTTTTTCAAGGTACGGGAGCCGTTGCTCCATCCAAGCTCGCTCAGCTCCCTCAACGATTTCGCCTCCATCTGGTGCTGCATTGAAAACATATTGCTCGCCTCGGCATCTGAGGGAATCTTTGGCGTGACCCGTATTCCTATGGCCGAAGAATCCGCGCATATTCAAAAAGTTATCGGACACCCGGACAACTATGTCATGCCGTGTTATATCGCTTTGGGATATCCCGCGAAGAACGCCTCCAGACCGAAGCAAAAACACATCCAGGTAAGAGAGAAAATACATATGCATACATGGTAACGGCACCATAACGACAGTGCCGCGGCGCGGCGTATCGCCGCTCCGACAGAAGGCCGTTCCTCATGGAACGGCCTTTTCAGCCTCCGGGGCATTTCCTCATAAACAAAGGCCGGAAGCGCCCGGAAAAAGGGTTGCGTCCTCCCCCGTCATGGGCATTTCAGCGGGACGCCCCTCAAAAAACGGAAACGCCCGTTTCCCGCTCCGAACCGTTCCCGTTCAAACGCCCTCCGCGCTCCCGCCTCCCTGCGAACGGTGTTGCATCGTCCCTCTTCCGGGGCTATCACACCGCCATGAACAGCCTCCAACTCCGCAATTCCTTCCTGTTGTTGCTCACCGCGATCATCTGGGGCGTGGCCTTCGTCGCCCAGAGCGTGGGCATGGACTACGTCGGCCCCTTCACCTTCACCTGCGTGCGCTCCGTCATCGGGGGCCTTTTCCTGATCCCCTGCATCGCGATCCTCAACAGGCTGAACCCCGCCCGCCGGGCGGAACGCGCCGTTCCGAAAACCGGCCTCTTCCGGGACCGGACCCTGTGGCTGGGCGGCGTATGCTGCGGCGTCATGCTCTGCGTCGCCAGCTGTTTCCAGCAGATCGGCATCATGTACACGACCGTCGGCAAGGCCGGGTTCATCACGGCGTTCTACATCATCATCGTACCGCTTCTCGGCCTGCTGTTCGGAAAACGGTGCGGGCTGTTCGTCTGGATAGGGGTACTGCTGGCCCTCGTCGGGCTGTACTTTCTGTGCATCACGGAGAGCCTGACCGTGGAATTCGGGGACTTCCTGATCTTCGTCTGCGCCATCCTGTTCTCCATCCACATTCTGATCATCGACTTCTTTACCCTGCGCGCGGACGGGGTGAAGATGTCCTGCATCCAGTTCTTCGTCTGCGGCGGGCTCTGCGCGATCCCCATGCTGCTGTTCGAATCGCCGGACCTGTCGCAACTGTTCGCCGCGTGGAAGCCGATCCTCTATGCGGGCGTGCTCTCCAGCGGCGTAGCCTACACCCTCCAGATCGTCGGCCAGAAGGGCATGAACCCCACGGTCGCCTCGCTGATCCTCAGTCTGGAATCGGTCGTATCGGTGCTTGCGGGCCTGATTCTCCTCAACCAGCATCTGAGCACGCGGGAAACCGTGGGCTGCGTGTTCATGTTCTGCGCCATCGTGCTCGCGCAGCTTCCGCAGAAACGGCGAAGCTGAGAACGTGCCGGCGGTTCCCGACATGTGGCGCACCCGTTTCCGCAACGCCTTGCGGAAGGCCCCAAACGCGCCGCCGTCAGAAACGCTGACGGGCTCCTTCTTCCCTTCCGGGAGCCCCGCTGCGGACGGGACGAGGGGCCTTACGGTTCTCCGAAACGAGGCCTATTCAAGTAAAAAACGCTGAAAAGGCGGCGTATTGCGGAGAACGTCCGCCGAATCCGCAACGGCCCCCAAAAAAACATAAGGCACCACCTCTCGATGATGCCTTATGGAAAACCGGGTCCGGGCAGAGCCGTCCTACGGGGTCCTTGCGCCGCGATTACGGCAGCACATGCCGCAGAATCCCGCTTGCGGCGATGCCGATGAGCACCGTGGGCAGCATGGAAAGACGGCTCGCCGCCACTACGGTGATCGCCAGCGCCAGCAGTTCGGACGGACGATCCGAAACGAAGGAAGGCGCGATTACGGCAATGAGCACGCAGCCGGGCGCGGCCTCCATGACCGCCTGCGCGCGGAGGCTCAGGGTCCTGTTCCGCAGCACCACGAATCCCAGCGTCCGGGTCAGATACGTGACCGCCGCCATCGCCACGATGGTACACAACGACGCGAAATCAACCATTGTTTCCTCCCCAGCAGTAGGCGGAGACAAGACCGGAAACCGCTCCCGCGGCGACGTACCAGGCTCCCGGAACCAGCAGGTAGACGACGGCTGCGACGACGAGGCTCACCAGCCACGGCCGCGCGGAACGGAAGCCCTTCCACATGCCCCGCAGCAGCACCAGAAACACCGCCGGAAAGGCCATGCCGAACCCGTAGGACTCCACATCGCCGAGCGAAGGCCCGATGAGAGCCCCGAGCGTCGTGCAACTGACCCAGACGCCGTACATGCTCGCCGAAACGCCCAGATAATAGGGCAGGCTCAGAGGATTGCGCGCCCCGTCCCGAACGCGTTTCTGGGCGTCCGCGTAGGCCATCGCCCAGCTTTCGTCGCACATGAAGAACAGCGCGGGCAGCACGTTGCGCTTGGGAAGCCCGTGCAGCCACGGCGTCAGGGCCGCCCCCATGAGCAGGTGGCGGCTGTTGATCAGGAGCGTTACGGCGGCGATCAGCAACAGATGCGGCGGCGAGGTCCACAACTGGATCGCCGCAAATTCCGATCCGCCCGCAAAGTTCAGCCCGGTCATAAGCGGCACCTCTATGACGCTGAGCCCTTTCTGTGCGGCCTGCGCGCCCAACACGAGCGCAAAAGGCAGGGTGCCCAAAAGTACGGGCACGGATTCCCGCATCCCCCGGAAAAATTCGGTTCTCGCCGGAACCCGTTCCGGTGTATCCTGCATGACGCCTCCGCTGACTGGTGGTTCTTCTTTGATGAACGGGCATGTCGTTACGCTTCCGAGGCGCACCCAGTCAATCCCGGTCCACACGATCCGGCAACGGGCGGCCCCTTCGCGTCCCTTTGCCATTCGCCGGGCTTCGTGGCACTCTGCCTTTCCGCGCAGCTCGACGCATCCCGCGCGGAAGAAGGCCGGGGATCGCCCGGCGGGAGGGCGTATGCGATTTGAAGAAGCGATGGAACTTGCCGAGCGCGGCGAACTGGTTTCCCGGCCCGGATATGGAACGCGGTTCGTCGCTGTCCGCGACGGGCAGACGCTGTACGGAGGGTTCGTCGGTGAAACCGGATTCGCCGACATGCACGCCTATGCGTTCACGGAAGAGGATATCCGGGCCACGGACTGGCGGCGCTTCACCCGTGTCCTTCCCGACGCATGGGAAGGGTGCGACACCCCCTCAACCGGACGCGGCTAGAGCCTCTTCTCGGAAAGCCGCCCCACTCCCGCCCGACCGCCCCCAGCCAGACAAGCCGGAGGCCCTCCACACCCTCTCGGGGCGTAAGGGCCTTTCTTTCGGGATGCGCCCAAGCGAAGAAACGAACAACATCGGCGCACGGGCAACCTTCCGTTTTTCTTCCGAAACGGGACCGGAATCCGCATCCTCGCGCAAAACGTCCCGCCGCATCCGCCCGCGAGGGGCGCTATCATTCCGGCATCGCTGCACAACCGACCTTGTGCACAATAACACAGCAAAGATTTTGATCTTTTTCTTTACCTTCCCCTGCCCATCGTTTACGCTGGAAGCACGGCTGGGCGGATTCCTTCCGTGCGGCCGTCCGCGTCAGAGCCGTTTTTTGTTTCCGCCGACCGGCACCCGCCGGGCGCGGCGCGGCCACCTCCGGCGAGCCGACGAAAGACCCCAAGCCTGTTAAGGAGAACGCCATGCGGACGTACCAGCAGTTCATCAACGGCAAACTGATTCCCACATCGACCGGACGGTGGATCGACGTGGAAAACCCTTCCACCCGTGAAATCATCGCACAGGTCCCCGACGGCGACGAACAGGACGCGCAACAGGCGCTTGAAGCCGCGAAGGCGGCGCAAACCGCGTGGTCCCGCGTACCCGCCGCCACCCGTGCGGGCTACCTCAAACAGTTCGCCGCCGTCATCCGCGAACACCGGGAAGACCTCGCCCGCCTTCTGGCTTCGGAGCAGGCGAAAGTCGCGCCCCTCGCGCAGGTGGAAGTGGACTTTACCGCCGACTATTTCGACTATTACGCTGGATGGGCCCGCATATACGAGGGCGAAATCATCCAGAGCGACCGGGATCGGGAAAACATCTTTCTCTTCCGCCAGCCCATCGGCGTGGTCGCGGGCATCTGCCCGTGGAACTTCCCTCTGTTCGTCATGGCGCGCAAGGTGGCGCCCGCCCTGCTGACCGGCTGCACCGCCGTCATCAAGCCGAGCAGCCTTGCGCCCCTGACCGTCATGGCGTTCACCCGGCTGGTCGCGGAGCTTGATCTGCCCGCCGGCGTGCTCAACGTGGTTTCCGGCGGCGGCTCTACCCTCGGCAACGCCCTTGCCGGAAGCCCGCTTACGGACATGGTCAGCCTGACCGGCAGCGTGGAGGCCGGACAGAAAATCATCGCCGCCGGGGCTCCCAACATCACCAAGGTCTCTCTGGAACTGGGCGGCAAGGCGCCCGCCATCGTCTGCGAGGACGCGGACCTCGATCTTGCGGTCAAGGCGGTGGTGGCCTCACGGGTCATCTTCAGCGGACAGGTCTGCAACTGCGCGGAACGCGTGTACGTGCACGAACGCGTGGCCGACGCCTTCGCGGAAAAGCTCGCCAAGGCATTCGGACAGGTCGTCGTCGGCGATCCCTTCGACACGCCCGTCCCGGACATGTGCAGCCAGATCGACCGCAACCAGCTTGAAAAGATCGAGGGCATGGTCGCCACCGCCGTCAAGGAAGGCGCGGAAGTCGTCACCGGCGGCCAGCGGCTCGACAGGCCGGGCGGCTATTATTACAAGCCTACCCTGCTGCGGCAGTGCCGTCAGGACATGGAGATCGTCCGCAAGGAGGTCTTCGGTCCCGTACTGCCCATGCTCACCTTCTCCGAGTTCGACGAAGCCGTCGATCTCGCCAACGATTGCGAATACGGCCTGACCTCCTCGATATACACCCGCGACCTCTCGCGGGCGCTCGAAGCCGTCAATCGCCTGAAGTTCGGAGAAACCTACGTCAACCGTGAAAACTTCGAAGCCATGCAGGGCTTCCACGCCGGATGGCGCAAGTCGGGCATCGGCGGCGCGGACGGCAAGCACGGCCTCTTCGAATATCTGCAATCCCACGTGGCCTACATCCAGTATTGATCCCGACAACGACGGCCCGCCCCGGAGCCTTGTTCAGGGCGGGCCGTTCCGTTTCACCGCGGGTACGGCCATTCCCGGCTCCAAGGCGTCCCGGTCCCCGCGGTGGGATACGCTCGGCTTCTCCATACCCTCCGGCGGGAAGAACGGCTTCCGTGCGACGCACACCGGTACCGCCTTGTCCCGGAACCACCCACGCCGACAAGTCCCGCAGGGGCACGGTCCTCTCAGCCTTTCCGACATATTCAGACGGTGCCTCCCGCCGCGGCGCGGGACCGTCCGTACTCACCTTTCGTTTCAGAGCCTGTCCGCATACGTCAAGCCACGCTTCCAGAAGGACACCTCTCAATCCGGCACCGGTAGGCCCTTCCGGGGAGACGGACTCTCCCCCAAAACGCATTCGCCGTTCCGTCCGGGGGAGGGCGCTCCGTATCGCTGCCGCCCGCTTTCGCCATCGGACGCAGGCGGCGTGAACTCCGCGGGGCCGTGTTCCGTCGCCCGCCGTGCCGGAAATCCGTTTTCCCCAGCTCGCCCGCCGCGCCGCCGGAACCGGCTTCATGTGCTTTCGGTCCGTGCGTCCCCGGAAGGTCCCGGCGTTATTTTTCCTTGTGAAGTATGGCGGTTGTTGCGCCTGCAACATCTATAACCACGGGACGGCGCTACGGTCGGGAGCATCTCCTCAGGGGAGACATATTTCTTCACGTTTGTCCGCTACGACGCAGGGAGAAAGGCATGAAAGCGTACCCGCAACAGTATATCGGCGGTGAATGGAGAACGGGGTCCGGCGAGGCGGAATTGACCGATCGCAACCCCTATACCGGAGAAATCCTGTATACCTACCGTTCGGCGGGAAAAAAGGACCTCGACGACGCCTACCGCGCCGCCGCCGACGCCCAGAAGGACTGGGCCGCGACCACTCCCGCGCACAAGCGCGCCATGCTGGAAGGTCTGGCCGACGCCATCCGCGCGGCGAAAGACGACGTCTACGCCTGCATGATCGAGGAAGGCGGCTCCACGCGGCCCAAGGCCGATTTCGAATTCTTCACCAGCATCGACATCGTGAAGGAAGCCATGAGGTTCCCGCTCATGATGGACGGCAAAATCCTCCCCTCGAACATTCCCGGCAAGGAAAACTACATCTACAAGACGCCCAAGGGCGTCGTCGGAGCCATCGCCCCGTGGAACGTCCCGCTGGTGCTGGCAATGCGCTCGGTGGTGCCCGCCGTGGCGACCGGCAACGCCGTGGTCCTCAAACCGGCCTCGGACACGCCCGCATCGGCGTTCCTCATCGCCGAATGCTTCGACAAGGCCGGGTTCCCCAAGGGACTCGTGAACGTGATCGCCGGGCGCGGTTCGGAAATCGGCGACGCCTTCGTCTCGCATCCCGTGCCGTCCCTGATCTCCTTCACCGGCTCCACCGACGTGGGCCGCCGCATCGGCGGGCTCGCCAGCGGCCTGTTGAAGGACGTATCGCTGGAACTGGGCGGCAACAACGTGATGCTCGTCCTGCGCGACGCCGACGTGGAACGGGCCGCAAGCGCCGCCGCGTTCGGGGCGTTCTTCCATCAGGGGCAAGTCTGCATGGCCCTGAACCGCGTCATCGTGGACGCCGCCGTCCACGACGCCTTCACCGAGGCTTTTATTACGGCCGCGAAACGGCTCAAGGCGGGCGATCCCGCCGATCCCGAAACCTTCATCGGACCGATCATCAGCGAAACGCAGGTCAAAAGCGTGGAGGGCTTCATCCGGGGCACCGTGGACGCGGGCGCGACCGTGGCCCTGCGCGGCTCGACCGAGGGCAACGTGATTTCCCCGTGGGTGTTCACCGACGTCACCAACGACATGCCCGCGGCGGCGAACGAGGTTTTCGGGCCGGTCTGCTGCATCCTGCGGGCCCGGAACGAGGACGAGGCCGTCGCGCTGGCCAACGACACCCGGTACGGGCTCAGCGGAAGCGTGTTCACCAGAGACCTGTTCCACGGCATGCAGGTGGCGCGGCGGCTGGAGACCGGCATGGTCCACGTCAACGACCAGTCCATCAACGACGAGCCGCACGTCATGTTCGGCGGCGAAAAGGCCTCCGGCGTGGGCCGGTTCAACGCGCAGTGGGTGGTGGACAAGTTCACCGCCGAACGCTGGATCAGCGTCCAGACCGAATACCGCTTCTGATCGCCACCCCCAACAGCAAGGAGTACGCCATGAAGATTCAAGCCGCCGTCATCCGTGAAAAAGGCCGGCCCTTCCGTATCGAGGACGTCGAACTCGCTCCGCCGAAGGAAGGCGAACTGCTCGTCAAAATCGTCGCCAGCGGGGTCTGCCATACGGACGAAGCCGCCCAACAGCAGATGATCCCCGTTCCGCTGCCCGCCGTTCTCGGGCACGAGGGCTGTGGGATCGTGGAGGAGGTCGGCCCCTGCGTCACCGGGTTCAAGCCCGGCGACCGGGTCGGGTTCTCCTTCGGTTTCTGCGGACACTGCCAAAACTGCCTTTCCGCGCACCAGCACGCCTGCGAAAACTTCAACGCCATCAACTTCGGCGGCGTGATGAGCGACGGCACCTCCCGCCTCTCCCAGAACGGGCAAACGCTTTCCTCCTTCTTCGGCCAGTCCTCCTTCGCCACCCACGCCGTCGTGCACCAGAACAGCGTGATCAAGGTCGAGGACGACGACATCGATCTCGCCCTCGTCGGCCCCCTCGGCTGCGGCATCCAGACCGGCGCGGGAGCCGTGCTCAACCGCCTGCGGCCCAAGGCCGGGTCCTCGCTGGCGGTGTTCGGCTGCGGCACCGTGGGCATGAGCGCGATCATGGCGGCCCGCATCGCCGGATGCGCCCGGATCATCGCCGTGGGCGGCACGCCGAGCAGCCTCGAACTGGCCAAGGAAATCGGAGCCACCCACGCCGTCAACCGCCGGGAAACGCCCGACATCGCCGCACGCATCAAGGAAATCACGGGAGGCGGAGCGCACTACGCCATCGACACCACGGGCGTGCCCGCGCTCATCAAGACCGCACTGGCGAGCCTGCGCTTCCTCGGCACGGCAGTGGTGCTCGGCGTCACCGGCGACCTCACCATCAACGTTCAGGAAGAACTCATGGGCGAGGCCAAATCCCTGATCGGCATCGTGGAAGGCGACGCGATCCCCAAGCTGTTCATCCCGCAACTGCTCGACTATTACAGGCAGGGGCGCTTCCCCTTCGACCGGCTGATCACGTTCTACGATTTCGCGGACATCAACAGGGCGTTTGAAGAATCCCACAAGGGAAAGGCCATCAAGGCCGTACTGCGGATAGGCTAGCCCCTCCGGGGAGATGTGCCGCCGCCCCCTCCCGGTTCCGCCGCGAGGGGGCGGCCTTGTTTGGCCCCACGGCATCATCCCCGAAGGCGAAGTTCGCGGGCCCCTCTGCGGAGACGTCCGACGGAGGCGTCCGGCGACAAAAACGTTCGGGAGACCTCCAAAAGGAGGCGTCTGAGGGGAGATTTCACGCCCTTTTCCCTCGCGCCGCCGTTGGGTATTCGAGATCGCCGCGTATGCGGCGCGCGGCCAGCACGGAGCCCCCGGCGCAGGGTATGCAGATATTGGGAAAGGGAACTGCCCTGCTCGTTTATGAAGGCGTTTCCTGAACAAGCCGGGCGGGAACCGGCCCCGTTCGCCCCACCCTGAAACGATTAACGGTTTGCCGACCCCGGCGCGTCCCCGGCGGGATTCGCCGTGACCAGCCATGCCAGTTCGTGACGGCTGCTGATCCCGAGCCTGCGGTGGATGTTTCGGATATGGGTCTTCAGGGTGCTCGGCGAAATGTTCAGGTTGTCGCAGATGGTCGCGTCCGGCGTCTTGCGGGCGAGCAAGGCCGCGATCATCGCCTGCTGCCGGGTCAGGCCGAGCTCCCGGAAATGCGCCTCCAGTTCCTCCAGCGGCCATTCCAGCAGCGACTGGGGCGTACTCGGCAAGGGCTTGTCGGAAGTGCGCCCGGCCTCCGCCGTTTCGGTCTTCGCCAGTCGGAAAAAGCCCACCTTTTCCAGATACACCACAAAGATGAAGCTCCCCGCCAGAATGGCGAACGCCTGAAACGCGAACAGCGAGTTGAGCGAATCGCCCCGGGCGATGCTCTCCGCAATCCAGCCGCTGTTGTGACTGCCCACCCACGAGGCCAGCGCGATGCCTCCGAGGCCGAAGGCCAGCAATCGCAACCGTCCGCGCCCCCGGCGGTAGGAAGCCGTGTGCAGGAACGCCGTCATCATATAGATGTTGAGCAGGGTGTAGCCGAACAGCAGGCCGCCGAGCGACAGGCCGGGCGATTCCCTGTGCAGCAGCGGCCACGCCGTATACCCGACGACCAGCACCGGGATCACCAGCAGGAACGCGTACCAGATCGGCGAACGGTGCGCCTGCCCGAGCACCAGCAGGGCCGAGAGGCTCCCCAGCACGACGAGGCTCAGCACGCTCAGACTCGGCGAGGGCATGACCGGCTCAAGCGCGCCGGACAGATTGTAATAGGCGCTTTCGCTGAATGCGGTGAACAGACATCCGCTCCAGAAAAAAAGCGGTATCCGGGCAAACGGATAGGGCTCTTTCTCGTCCTCGGACAGGCCGCCGTCGTCGCACGGCAGCAGGGCGAACACGACCGGAAACAGCAAGGCCGGAACCACCCAGTACGGTTCGGGGAACAGCAGGACGAGGTAGTTGCAGACCGGCGTCACCGCGCTCGCCAGACCGAGCCCGAGGACAAGTTGCCCCGACGTGAACCGGCACAGCCCGAGCCCGATGCGGCAGGCCGCGATGCCCGCCCCCATCCCGGCGAACAGGCTGATCGCCAGACCGCCGAAACGGACCCAGACGGAATGTTCGTCGACCGCCGGAGTCACCATCAGCAGCACGGGAGTCCACATCAGCAGCAGGGTCACAATCCGGCACTGCATGCTCGTGCGGCCCACGATGGGCGCGCAGCCTTCCTGCGCCTCCGGGCGGAACCGCAGCCGGACCCCGTAGGCCAGCAACAGAGCCCCGGTGAACAGCGGAAGGTGGAACAATTGCCCCGCTTCGTCGTTATAAGGCACAAGCCCCGGCGTGTTGTACAGACGGAACGCCTGCCACAACCATGAAAAGAAAATCGCGGACAACAGCGCCGTACCGAGCAATGCCCGAACGGTACGCGCGCCGGAAGGCCAAACGCCTTTTTCCGCAAGCGGTTCCATCGACGGGTCAACTACGCCTTTTTTCACAAGGACTCCAATGCAACGGCAAACGCCGTTCCCCCACTGACGGACGACCAGAGAAAAGGAACAGGGTTCTGCCAAGCGATTTTTGTCATCGATTCCGGGACAACAATCGTTTCAAAAAGAAAGCAATTCTACAATAGTAAACGGAACAATGACGTTGCCGTTTTGGGTATGCCGAGACGGTTGGCCGTTCGGGGCGGAACGCCGCGGAAACGACGTCTCCGGCATCCCCGCCGCCATCCCGGCAGAATAGCGACCTTGCGGCACAAGTACAAGCCCGGAAAGGAACGCCGTCGTCCTCTCCGGCGGGCTCATCGCCTGTCGTGCTGCGTCTCCGCAACGAGATCGATCAGTTCCTGGGTCACGGAACGCCGGAAAATGTCCCATACCGGGCGCGTCTTGCGCCGCATTTCGTCCATCATCGCGTCCGTGGGCTGGACAACTACGATGCCGTCCTGCTCGAACCGCCTGCGGGCCTGTTCCTCGGACTGCGGGGCCAGCACCTCACGCTGGTATTTCAGGGCCTCGTCCGCCGCCTCGCGGATGATCCGTCTGGCCTGCGGGTCGAGCCGTTCCCACCACTGCCTGTTGGCGCTCAAAATCTGCATCCCGTAGTTGTGGCGGGAAATGAAGCCGTACTTCAGAAGGTCCTCATGTTCCGCATTGAGCAGGAAGGAAAAGGTGTTGCCCTCCCCTTCGACGATGCCTTCCCTGAGGGCGGTATGGGTTTCCCCCCAAGCCAGCGTTTTCGGACGCATGCCCAGCGCCTTCGCCACTTCGGTCTCGACGGGGGAGGCCGTGGTCCGCACGACGATGCCCGCAAGGTCCTCCACCGACCGGATCGGCTTCTTCACGCTGAAGAAATCACGGTAGCCGTATTCGCAGAACATGATCGGCTCAAGACCGACTTCATTGAATTTCTTCTGGAAATAGGTCCTCAGTTCGCCGTGGTCCACGGAGGCGTACAGGTTCTTCTGATACTCGGGGCTGGTGATGTACGGCAGATCGAACACCATGAGCGACGGCACGAACCGCGTCAGGTTCGGGCTGGAACTGACGGCCATTTCGAGGCCGCCGCTCTGCGCGCCCTTGATCATCACCACGTCGCTCCCGAGCACCGCGTTGGGGAAAACGTGCACCTTGATCTTGTTGCCGGACTTCCGGGCCACGATGTCCCCGAACATCTCGAACGCCAACGTCGTATGGTGCCCGGGGGGGCAAGGATGCGCCAGCCGGAACCGCAGCCTCGGCCCGGTATATTCCGCGCGGGCGGACGATAGCCCCCCCCACGCGAACACGCAGGCCACGGCCAGCGCCATGACCGTCAGGTGAAACAAACTCCGTTTCATCGTCATACCTCTATGCTTGGTGAAGCGCCCTCTCCGGAACGCCGCGGAGCGGGCATGCCGATCCTTTTGCTCAGAAACGCCCCACCATACAATCCCCCAAAGGGGTATTTTCATCAGAAAAAGCGGGCATCACCGCACCGCCCGGAGGAGCTCCGGCGGGAAACGCGGGTATCCCCTTTGATCCTTATGGGATTATACTGTTTTCAAGAAGAAATCCATAGCGCGCCCCGCCCTCTCCCGAAACGGAAATCCTATCGTTTTTCCGCCGGCGGCACGGGACGCTGCGGATGGACCCGAATCTGATCGATACGCAGCCCGTCCAGAGAAACCACGGTCCACAGGCGGCCCCAGAAGAAAAGGCTCTCGCCCGCCGTGGGGATGTGTCCCAGACGTTCCAGCAGCAGACCCGCCATCGTGGCGCAGCTCAGTTCCTCTTCCGGCTGGATGCCCAGACTGTGCAGCCCCTCGTCGACGGCCATGCGGCCCGGCAGCAGCCACGAACCATCGGCCTGCCGGAACGCCTCCGGTTCGGACGCCACCTCGCCCATGTGCCCGGCGATGGCCGACAGGATGTCCATGGGCGTGACGACGCCCACGGCGCTGCCGTACTCGTCCAGCACGATGCCCATAGGGGCCGGACGCTGCCGGAAGGCGTCCAGCACGTCGGGAAGGCCGGTGTGCTCAAACACCATCGGCACCGGAACTACGGACGCCTCAAGGGAAAAACGTCCCGTCTTCTGGTAGCGCCACAAAAGCTCGCGCAGGTCCACGACGCCGAGCACTTCGTCGGTATCCCCGCGCATCACCGGCAGAAACGCCTGTTTCGACGCGCCCGCCACGGCAAGGAGACGCTCCGGCGTGTCGGAGCTGTCGAGCCACTGCACCTTGTGCCGAGGCGTCATGATGTACCGGACGGTCCTGCCGCCGAAACGGATGACGCGGGCGACGATGGCCCGCTCCTCCGGCCCGAACACCTTGTCGCGCTTGTCGTCGTAGCTCAGTGCGGCCATATCCCGTTCCGTCTCCCCACCGGGCACGGGCACGCCGCCGAGCAGTTCCAGCACCGCCCGCGCCGCCGATTCGCGCAGGCCGCGCGTGGTGATCCGGTTCCGGCGGTTGCGCAGCGCCAACTGGTTGAACGCCTCCACGACGATGGAAAAACCGATGGCGGCGTAGAGATAGCCTTTGGGGATATGGTAGCCGAGGCCCTCCAGAATCAGGCTCAGGCCGATCATAAGCAGGAAGCCGAGGCACAGGATGATGACCGTGGGGTGCCTGTCCACGAACCGCGTCAGGGGCCGGGACGCCAGCAGCATCACCAACACGGCGAACACCACGGCGATCATCATGATGGACAGTTCCTTGACCATGCCCACGGAGGTGATGACCGAATCCAGCGAGAAAATGGCGTCCAGCACGACGATCTGGGTGATGACCTGCCAGAACACAGCCTGATGCGCGGGCTTGTCCTCGGCGGGCTGGAACCCTTCCAGCCGTTCGTGCAGCTCCATCGTCCCCTTTAATAAAAGGAAGAAGCCGCCCACGAACAGGATCACGTCCCGCGCGGTAAAGGCGTGCCCGAACACCGTGAACCACGGAGCCGTCAGCCCCACCAGCCACGCCACCGTGGACAGCAGGACCAACCGCATGATCAGCGCAAGCGAAAGGCCGACGGTGAAGGCATGCCTGCGCTTGGCCTCCGGCAGCCGGGACGAGAGAATGGAAATGAAAACGAGGTTGTCGATGCCGAGCACGACTTCAAGCAACACGAGAGTGCCCAGCCCGCCCCATGCGGTCGGCTCAGTCACCCATGCAAAATCAAGAAACATACACGCTCCTTCCTCCGAAGATACGGAGGAGTGCCATTGTGGTTTGAACAAACGACGCCGTACATGATTTCACGGGGAAGCGTTCAAACCGGCGGGGAGCGCGGGCAGGAAGCGATGGGCGCGGGCGAAGGCGGAGGCATCTCCGACACGCCGCCTACGGCGCGGGACCGGAACGACGGGTGGGGAAGTTCGATACCGGACAGCAGAACGGGCGCGTTTCCGGCGTACCCCCGTTCTGGTCGGGGGCTGAGATACGTTTTCCGTTTCTCAATCCGGTGCCCCCTCCCCTGCTCCACGGGGCACCAGGCGGAAGCGCGCTCGTCGAGACGGTGCGCGAACACCGTGCAACCAGACGCCGTTTCCCTATCAAAAGAAACGTCGAAATACGGATGCCAAGGGGAGGAAAGGGAGACGTTCGGAAAGAAAAGCGATCCGCAGCCCGTCAGCAACAGGCCGAGAAGGACACAG
Source organism: uncultured Bilophila sp. (assembly GCA_902373525.1). Taxonomy (GTDB): domain Bacteria; phylum Desulfobacterota; class Desulfovibrionia; order Desulfovibrionales; family Desulfovibrionaceae; genus Bilophila. The sequence continues at coordinate 50,358 of CABKMN010000005.1, forward strand.
ACAAGATTTTTTCGTAGGGGAGGTACGTCCACAGTGTCGTATTGTGCATTGCCCGCCCCACCGGTGTCAAGCGGGAGGCCCGCCAGCCGCGCCGCTCCCTCCACAAATCGCTCTCCTGCGGCTTCACTCCGCGGGAACATGCCGGACCAGCTTCCTCGCCAGTCTTTCCAAGGCAAAACACCGCCCATTCGTTGGATATGCAATAAACTGTATTTGCAGATAAAAAAAGAAATGTGGAAAAATATACGCGAAACGGTGATTTTTTTTGTTGACAGTCGGTGGGCTTTTTACTAAACAGTTTTTCGCGCGTTGGGCTATCGTTCAATTGGCAGGACGACGGATTCTGGTCCCGTTAATCGTGGTTCAAGTCCACGTAGCCCAGCCAACACGCACTCAGACGTCCCCATCGTCTAGCCGGCCCAGGACAGCGGCCTTTCACGCCGTCAACAGCGGTTCAAATCCGCTTGGGGACGCCAAGAAAAATCAAGCACTTACATGAAATGTAAGTGCTTTTTTCGTATGTGGGGCAAATTTGCCCCACGCTCTGCCCCATAGATTCTGACGATTTGAATAACTAACCAAAACAGTATAAGAAATTATTAAGTGAGGGTTGAGATGGTTACGATATCGGAATTTGCTCAAGATATTATCACAAAACAATACAAAAATCTTGTCCAAGCAAAGAGGCCTGAATATCTCTCTGTATGGCCACTCATCCATGGTTATGTCTTAGTCTTTTACACATTTAATGACTGGATAATTCTTTCATTAAAAAATAACTCACCTAATTTTTTTAATACAAGCGGCGGCTCAGCTTTACCACAATCAATTATCGGATTTTCAGAAATAACCTCCCAGAATATTAATGTAGTAAGAGAAAATATAAAAAAATATGCTGGAATTGATCGTGATGGGGGTGTTATAATTTTCAATAACGATGGCAGAGACGTAAATTTCACAGAAGAACTAGACCTTCTTTTAAAACAGCATGATATGATGTTTGGATTGAGGCCAATGAAAATATTTTTAAGTCACAAGTCTGAAGATAAAGTCAATATAGTTAGAGATTACAAGCAAACGCTCCAGCTGCTCGGTTTTGACCCTTGGATTGATGAAGATGCAATGGTCGCCGGAACTAAGCTAGAGCGTGGTATTCTGCAAGGTTTTCAAGATTCTTGTGCTGTGGTTTTCTTTATCACTGAAAATTTTAAGGATGAAGATTTTTTAGCAACTGAAATTGATTACGCTCTCAACCGGACTAGAGAAGATAAAAATTTTGCAATTATCACAATTGTTTTGGACAGTGGTTTAACGGTTCCAGATTTGCTGCGCCCATATGTTTGGAAAAATGTGGATAGCCAGTTAGAAGGACTGCGCGAAATATTGAAAGCACTTCCTATCTCGGTCGGACCAGTTTATATGAAGTGACGATTCCGAGTAATTGTTTTTTTGAGGAGGTGCTTCAAAACACCTTTATTCTTTGCTGGCCTGCCGTTCCGATGAAAAAGAAGGAGGAAAATATGTATTTTAAAATGATGAACAGTAAATGATTTCTATTTAAAATAGAAGATATATTCCGTATATAATACTTAAAATTGATAGAACTGCAACAAATAAATCAACAAAAGGCTTAACTGCTCCTTGTAGTTTTAGTATGCTTGGAAATACAAATATACCAAGAAATAGAAAAATGAATGCTTTCATGTGACTTGTCCTCATCTTTTTATGACGCTAATTTTATCATCGAGCAATGGTTCGCCTGGGGAATTATGGTTATAAACATCATAATATACAGCTTCATATGTATTTTTACCTAGAGTTTCGGGAAGAACATGTAGCATAATGGGTAGCACACTTCTTAAATCTCCACTTGATCCTATGCTATGTATAAAGACTTTCCATACTTGATTTCCTAATTTTATATCTTCATTTTTTTATTTAATCCATATGCAGTCATTCCTATATGTCGTTCGTAGTCAGTATATGTTCGCACATTCTACTGGTATCCAACAATTCCGTATCTAGGCATTGGATAAGTTTGAGTATTATATGTACCATATATATTATTTTTATCAAGCGTCGAATTGCTATTCCCATAAGTATATGAACTACACCCAGTAATGCCAGTTACGGGAGTATTATATGTTTCAATGTGCTCTTTGGGTTCGCTTATTCCATAGCCTACCATTACAATATAGTCAGCATTGTATAAATTTTCAGTTACTATCATATTTTTATTTTCAAAATATGGTTTTAATAATAGGCAAACCTCTTTAAATTGCAAATCATTAATATTTACCCCCTTGTCTAAAGGAAAAAAATAATAATTTTTATTTTCCATGGTATAATTATCTACTGCAGATATTGCATCAACACCAACACTGTATTTTGTGCTTGCACATCCTGACAAAAAAATAAAAAGAACAAAAATAAAATAACGAATCATATGTTCTCCTTTTTTGATCAGTATCCAAGCCTGTGAGAATCTGAATAATTTTTTCAAGATTTCACATGTAGTTGAAACGGGTGAACAGGGAGCAATCGCGGCGTTCCGACCATATCTTCTACGGGCTCGCGACCGTCATCCAATGGTGATGGGATATGCCCTCACCAAAAACTGTACTTTGAGGGAAAGAGGGGCAAAGGGAAAATTTGTTGTCCAGGGAGGTTTGACAGGGACTATTTTTTTACCTAAAAGAGAAAAAATGAATTTCCCCAAAAAGTACACCTTGTTAGACAATATCAACACGGCCTTCCCGAAGGTTTCTGGCTTTTCGGTAAAAGGTGCTTGATGGCATCTTGCATCTTCTGGCGGCCTCCAAGCCGGAGATGCGGCCATTGAGCCAGAGGTCGCAATTTTCCAGAAAGTTGTCCGGCAAGGGTTTGACCTCACGACCAAAACGCACGCCACGTTGTTTGGCTGCGGCAATACCTTGGGCTTGCCTGTTGCGGATGTTCTCGCGTTCGTTCTGAGCCACGAAGGAAAGCACCTGCAAGACAAGATCGGCGATGAACGTGCCGAGCAGGTTTTTGTCGCGTCTGGTGTCGAGCAGGGGCATGTCCAGGACGAGGATATCCACGCGCTTTTCCTTGGTCAGCACGCGCCACTGTTCCAGAATTTCCTCATAGTTTCTGCCAAGTCGGTCAATGCTGGTGACGCAGAGCAGATCCCCCGGCCTGACTTTTTTGAGCATGGCCTGATACTGCGGGCGCTGGAAATCTTTGCCCGACATTTTATCCATGAAAATGTGACCTGGCGGTATGCCCTGCTGCTCAAGAGCGATGCGCTGACGGCTCTCGTTCTGATCGGTGCTGGATACGCGGATGTATCCGTACGTTTCTGCCATGGCGTTTTCTCCTTTCATTAGATTCTTTTCACAGTTCATTATTCGCGGCATCTGACGGTGTATCCGCAGCAATAAGTTGTTGTGCTGTTTGTGTTTCGCAGGCGGGCGGGGGCGTGTCTCTCTTTTGCGTTTTCCGGTCTTCCCGCTGTCGTCTGGCCTCGGTCAGATATTTAGTCAGGGTTTGGGCCTTTATCTCAATCCCTTTCTCATGCAGCTTTTCGACAATCTCCTGAGTATCAAAGCCGCGCTTTTTCATCCGCTCCAGCGTTGGGGCAAGGGAGAAAATGGCCTCCTTGATGGTCATGGGCCTGTGTCCATCCAGTGTAACGGTGGCGGGCTTGAGTTTGGCGAACTCCTGTCGGATTTCCTTCAGTTGGCTGGCTGTGATGGTCATGGTGGTTTCTCCTATGGATGATGGGGGCATGTTCCCGGTTTTGTCTTTTGCCTTTGGCGGTCAAGCGGTACGCTTGCCCACTGGTTTTCGTTAGAAAACCATAGTGAACTATATCTTCGGCCTGTGCGAAGATTTCCCCCCGACGCCTTACCTCATTCTCATGCCACGGGCGAAATGCGCCTGCCGACGCTCCCTATCCCGCGCCTCCTGCTCCTGCCGCTGCCGTTCCTCTTCCTGCTGCCGTTGGAGCTGTTCGGCACGCTTGCGCTCCACGAACTCGATATGCAGCGGCCGGATTTCCGGCAGAAGCAAAAACTCCCGATAGCCTGCCATGATTCTCTTCATTTTCTTTAGCTGAGATTCCAGCTCTTCTTTTTCCTCATGACTCTGTTTCTTGTGGGCCGTGTATTCCGCTTCAAGCCGCATCAGTTTTCCGCGAAGGGTATCCACTTCCCGTTGCAGTGTTTCTTCCCGCTGCTGGACAAGGTGTTTGACGGCAAGCGCCTTTTTCAGTTCGTCAATGAGGGAAGAGGCTTTTTTCAGCACGGACGGATAATTGAGAAAAGAGGCTTTCGGTAGATCGGTCTCCTCCCGAAGTACCTTTTCCGCTTCCTCAGCCTGCCGTTCATACTCTTCAATGCTCTTTCTCAACTCTTCTTCACGCTGTTCCAATACGTTGATAAGCTGCCGTGAATTTTGTGCGGTCTCTTCGGACTCCTGAATCAGTTTCTCCAATGCTTCCTGTTGCTGCTCGAACTCGCGGATATCCAGATGCTTTTTCGCTGAGCCAAGCGTCTGTTCCACGCCGCGTTCAATAGTGAAGCCCCGGCTTTGCAGATGGGCGGGAAGCCCGGCTTGCAGTTTTCGCAGACTCTGACGGGTATAGATTTTGTTGGCGTTGAGCCTCCCGTCCGGCGTCACCGGCACATGAAGGAAGTGCATGTGCGGCGTCTTTTCATCCATGTGAACCATTGCGGAAATGACATTCTCCGCGCCCACAAATTCCGTGAGAAAGGCTTGCTCTCCTCAAAGAAACGCCTTGTTTCCTCCGGCGTGAGGCCATCAAAAAACGCCTTGTCCGAGGTGACGATAAGCCCGCACATACGCACGGCGTCCTTTCTTACAGCCTTGACCAGCAGGAGGTCGTCAATACGATTCTGAATGACCTCGGCATAGTTCGACGAGGCGGATTCGTGCAGCTCGTAGTTCGCCGCGCTTCTGTCGTAGTCAATATCGGGGTTGCTGTGGCTCTCCCGCTCCCGCCGGTTGTGGCTCTGGATGCCGCGTATGGCTTCCTTCTTGAATTTGTCCATATGGAGTACGAGATAGGACATGGCTTTTCCCTTTGTTCATTTTCAGCGGTGACAACGGTGACAGTGGTGACAATCGAGCAATGGCAATGCTTTTCGGCTGTCACCACTCAAATATGCAATGGTGACAGTGGTGACAGGCGTAAACCCTTGCGGCTGTAGGTTTGTCACCATTGTCACCACTCAATCAGGCAAGGCAGGAGCAGTTTCTTCATCCGGGTCATCAGACAAACAAACAATGTAGACACGCACGCGCCCTAGACCAGGAAGTCTTTCCTGATGCTTCAGTCTGTTTTTAGAAGGAGTGCGTAACCATCCAGCTTCACGCAGAACACGCACAGCCCTTGCCTCTGCGTATCCCCTGACGACTTCGGCTCGAAAACTTTCCGGCAGAATCAGATACTCGGTCGTGCCGTTGCGAGTGCGCTGAAATCCCACCCGGTTGATGCAGGTGGACATTTGCGTATCCAAATCCTGAAAGCGGCTTGCGCCGTGCTGTTCGATGAACAGCCGTACCGTGGAAAGGATGGCGGCATCCTCGGAAGCTCCGGTACCGCCTCTTGCCGTGAGCCAGTCCCGGAAGCAGATTTCGATGCAGTTCAATACGTCCAGCTTTTCGGGAAGGAGGCCCAGCCGCAGGGCCAGCATTCCGGCCATGCCGCACAGGGCGAAGCGCATGGCCACACGTCGTACCTGTCCGTCAGCGCCTTCGGGGACAAGATGCCTGACGGCATCGGCCATTGCCGGGCCGATTTCCGCCCGGACGGCGTTCAGGGTTTCGATCTTCGTCAGCTTTTGCAGAAAATCATGCCCCGCATGGCCATAATGTTCGGAAGCAAGTTGTTTGATGCGATTGGCCACGGCTCCGGCATCGGGAAGGCCATGCAGGCTGGCGAGCATGGACGAGTCCACAGGCAGCCCCACGAAACGTACTTCCTGTCCGCCCCTGGATTTCAGACCGTTCTCGGCCAGCTTGTCGGAAAGCCCCAGTTCGCCGCTGGAGAGAAAGAGCAGACGCCAGTTCTGGGAACGGCGAATTCCGCCTTCACGGTTCGAGCGGCCTTTGCCCTGTCCGTTGGCCAGCATGTAGGCGCATTCGGCAAGAACTCGTCCGTTGACCTGCCCCATTTCATCCAGAATCAGCACATTGTCGCTGTGCAGGGCGGCGATGCCTTCAAGCCCGTTGTCCGTAGCCCGCCAGCTTCGGACATGCTCAGGACCGCCCCAGACGGAGGCGGCGATCTGCAATGCCGTGGTCTTACCGGAGGATGAGCCTCCCTCAAAGCTGAAGCCGCCGCCTTCCAGACCGGCCGGGCGAAGCAAAGGCCCGGCGAAGGCCGCGCATAACGCGAAACTGAGACGGGAGTTGCCGACGCACAATTCCGCTATCTCCCGCCAGCCTTCCATCGTTCCAGATGTACGGTACAAGCCGCCATACTGTGAAGATTGCAGCACGGTGTCTTCTTCTGTTACGCCGTAAACGGTATCGGGAAGCACGTAGACGGATTCATGCAAGCCCGTGCGCAAAACACAGCGTATCCGTCGGAGGGGCCGGCCCGCGGACAGAAATGTCGCCAGCTTCGACCGGGTGGACGGATTGCCGAACCACCCGCCGGAGGCCAGTATGCTGTACCAGTCGTTTCCCTGCCGGAACAGCATTTCCACGGGCATGGCCCATGCGTACTTGTTGCCGTCCGGGTCAATCCATTCCAGCATCAGGCCCCATTCGTTGCCGTCAGCTCCCCGCGTCATGCCTTTGACCAGAAGCGGAGGACCAAGCCGGATTTCCTGACTGTCTCCGTCCGATCTGGTCTCCAGCTTGTACAGCCCGGCGCGTCTGCCTTCCTTCACCAGAAAAAAGCCTTCCGGCATGGGGCAGTCGTCATCTCGCTTTCGCGCTTCTTCCACAACGGCCCGGACGGCTTCAAGGGAACGCAGCCGGTGCAGGTCGTTGAAGTCCGTCGCTTTGCCTTCATGAACCGGGCAGACGGCCAGCTTGCCGCCCACGGCCTGAGCCGCCAGAGAGGCCATCTTCTTGCCGGGATTCCCTTGTGTCTCCATGTCGTTATCGGCACAGAGGATGATTTCACGCTTTGCATATCTCTCTCTGGCCATGACGGCCACGGCTTTCAGATTCCCGGCATTGAAGGCCACAAGACAGACATAACCGGTCGCCAGATGAAGACTGGTCGCTGTGGCATACCCCTCGGCGATCAGCAGGGGACCGTCTTTCTTCCCGTCTCCGGCGGAAAGGGAAAAGAAGCCTCCCGCCGTACGTCCTCCCTTGAGAAAGAACTTGTCCGTACCCTCGGCAGTTTGTTCCGGCAGGATGAATTGCAGACTTTGTATCCTGCCGGACTGGTTCAGAACAGGGATAATCAGACGCCCGTCTTTTGTCCGGCGCAATCCGATGGCCGGGACTTCCTTCCGCTGTAGATAGGGATGCCCGTCATCAGCGGGCAGGGCATGATTCCAGATGCTCGCGGCCAGCTTTGCGGCCGCCTGCCAACGATGCTCCTGTTTGGCGTCATTATATGCTTTGATAGCCCTGATGCGTTCACGCAGAGCATCCCGCTCGGCGGCAGTCAGTTCCTTCTCAGGTTTGTATGTCCACGTTCCTTCGTCACCCGTGCACCAGTTCTTCCACCAAAGCGAGGCGGGTACATCAGGAAACGCCTTGTACGCCCCGTCCCTGCGATACGGTCTGCCTTCCGTGCCGCAACGGTGCAGGCTCCCGTCCATTTCCACCTGCTCGACAATCAGCCCGGCTGCCCGGAGCTGTTCGGCAAAGGCCCGCTGAATATCCGCGCTCATGTTTCGCCTCCGGGATGGGCAGGCAGAAACTGCCTACTATGAAAAAGACGGGGATTCATCGCTGGTTCCTGTAACGGCGATCGCGTTTGGCGCTTTCCAGCGTTTCTATGGAGCGGGAAGCAAAGAACTCGTCAAGGTCTGCCTTGTCATAAATGACGCGGGTGCCGAGTTTGGCGTAGCGAGGCCCTTTATGCTTGCAGCGCCAGACTTCAAGAGTGTTGGGCTGGATGCCGAGATAGGCAGCCGCTTCCTGAGTATTGAGCTTTTGTTTGGGAGTCATGGTTGTATCCTTCTTTCATGGGATTGCCCGCGTGAACTTATGTCAGGCGGTGTTTGAAGGAAGGATACCGGTCTTGAAAAAGAATAAAATTCTCGGTGCTGTGCCGGAGAAAAGAAAAAATCTCCGAGTTCTGTCAATCTCGGAGATTTTTATGTTTATTGAATAATTTCATATTATTAAAAAATACTGAGTTGTGTGGGGTGCCGCAAAAAATATTTCACAGAGCTGAGAGATTAGAGCGGAAATTCAGCTTTCGCTGTCGCGCCCTGGACTTGTTTGAGCGTACTCACCCAAGGCAAGACGAATTTCTTCCATAGCCCAGCCTGCCAACTCAAAGGGAGTATTGTTTTTGGCTTTTTTGGGGGTATGAAGTGCGTCCCGAACCGCAGGCTTGAGTTCGAGGAAGGAGTCAAGTTCCCGCAAAAATTCTTCCTGAATTCTGGTACGGGTGTACTTTGTTCCCGGCTTGGCCTCGGCAATGAGCCGATTCACCAGAGGATAGAAAATACGCCGGACAGGCAACTTGACGTTTTCCCAACTTTCCAAGCTCTTTTCTCTGCCGGAAAGGGTTCGCTTTTTATTTTGGTATTCAACTTTTTCAGCGAGTAATGCCTGATTTTGCTCCGTGAGTTCATTCATTTTTGTCTGCTGTACCGAGAATGCACCTTGTAGATTAGTAATGGTCTCTTCCAGATCACGGATACGCGCTGCATAGGCAGAAAGAGCTTCCTGTCCATATTTTTTCAGAAGATATTCATAATCCGCAGCGTCAAAACACAGACGTTGTTGGCCGATATACGTGCTGAAAATATTCGCATCGCTAAGATTTGAGTCATACGCAAAAGCATACAGGCGCACGGGAACATTATATTGTTCCAGTTCAAGAAATGGTTCGGATGCTATAAAAATGGGAACTCCCTGCTTGCGAACAAAGTCTATCCTGTCTTCAGGAGTATGTATACCGATATGCTGCATGGCCTGTTTGAATTCAATAACCTTGGGGAGAACAACTGGTTTTGACCATTGGAGCTTTGCGAATTGTCGAATGATAAGCAAGCCGACAACTCCACAAATGATTCCAATAAAGATAAAATTGAGAAAGAATATCCCCTCACGCGATTCAATGAGAATGGTAAAAGCATTGACAGCCTGCTCAGAAATAGAGCCTTGTTTATGTACTTCATGAACGTTCTTCAGAAATGTTTTCTTGTCCAACCAATCGAGAATAAATGCTATAACAGTAATGCTGATAATGTATGTGCAAAATACCGCACATTTTTGTGCTATGCCACGCTGCAAAATGGTTAATTTTGTTAATGAAGGAAGCATGTGTTATTCCTGTTTACCTGTATCCAGTTCTTTTTTAATCTCTTCAACGCTCGTTTTCCATTTTGAGCTTGCTGATAAGCAGCATGGTATGGCCCCACGGCAATTTTGCAACAACTTGCTGCAAAATTGTCGTGTAGGAGGGGCAACTGTCGTTCAGGGCAATGGAGTGGACACCTGCCCAGAACCTGGCCAGCCACGCGGCAAAGGAATGACGCAGGTCATTATCAGGTTCACATTGACTGGTGAGCATTGCCGTTGGCGATTCTTCTTCCCGCCGCTGTCAATCTGTATCTTTGTAAGGGACTGCGGGGCGCATCCGGTCTTGTTCGCTCAACAAGAGCGGCCTCCAGTGCGGGCGACAGGTAATTTTTGCGGAATGTGGGTGCATGGCGCAGCCCCAGATCATCCATCAGCTCAGCCGCGCTTTTTTCCCCTTGCCCAAGTGCCTCCAGTAAGCGTCTTACTTGATCGCTCACTTGGTCGCTTACTTGATCGCTTGGGATATCGGTCACGGCATCGTTCAGGGCCGCGAGCATAAACTCCACAAAGGCAGTTGCTTCTCCCTGTGCATCGGCACGACCAAGGCTGTCGTAATATTCGGTCTGCCTATTACGGACAATGGTTTCCACCGGCAGATAGGCAAAAAGAGGATTCCACTTGCTGAGGATGAGCGTTTGCCAGAGGCGTCCCATGCGACCGTTGCCATCCGCAAACGGATGGATGAATTCAAATTCGTAGTGAAAGACGCAACTCGAAACCAGTGGATGCTCGTCCGTCTTTTCCAGCCAGCCAAAAAGTTTTTTCAGGTGTTCATGCACCAGGTGAGCGGGCGAGGCCATGTGTACGACTCTGTTGCCCTGAAAAACGCCTACGCCGCCAGTGCGGAGACTGCCGGGCCTTTCCACAAGATCGCGCATGAGTACTGCGTGAGCCGACAGCATATCTTCCAGCTTGTGGGGTTGCCATGTATCCAGTCTTTCATAGGCGGACACTGCGCCGTGTACTTCCTGAATGTCACGGGGCGGCCCAATAACCGTCTTGCCGTTAATAATGTCCGTCACCTGTTCCAGACTGAGCGTATTGTTTTCAATGGCAAGAGATGCATGGATGGTACGAATACGATTTTCCCGCCGCAGATGCGGAGACAGAAGATCCACGGCAAGTCCCCTGAGGGCGGCACGTGCGGCAAGCTATTCGCTGATGTTCGCCACACGTTTGAGGATGGCGCTGGTGATGGTGTATGGCGGATACGTCATGCGGCGCATTCCTCCCTGTTCAGATATGTATCAAGGCAGGTTACAACAAGGTGAGCTTGATGCGGGTACAGGTGTTGGCTGCAAGGATGGTTCATGCGCCCTTTTCCCGGCCAGACCGTTTCGTTCTACGAATTTTTAGCGTATCCGGCCCGTTTTGAGAAGACGGCGCTTCGGGAGCATTTTGTATGGCTCCAAACAGAGAGCCTGCCACACCGGAAGCCTTTTTCAGCGCGTCATCATGCAAATGAGCGTAGCGTTGGGTCATCTGCGGACTGGAATGAGTCAGCAATTTTTGCAGCTCGTACATGGACACCTGCCCGGAACTTGCCAGCCATGAGGCAAAAGAATGGCGCAACCCATGCAGGGGGCGAAATGATTCCGGCAATCCCGCCTTCTCTTTCACTCGCCTAAGCATGTCCGTAATGTTCCCCCTCGGTTTGTCGTCATAGCGACCGGGGAAAACGTAGGGACTTTTGGTCTGCGGCAGGGCAGTCAGGATAGCGCGAGCCTGGTCGTTCATGGGGATGGTTTCCGTTTTGCCTTTCTTGGCAACGGTCCCGCGCAATGTGATGAATCCCCGCTCAAAATCAAGGTCTTCCCATTGCAGGTTGAGAAGGGCGCTGCGGCGCATCCCGGTGAACAGAGCCAGACGCACGAGAGATGCCAGCGTCTGGTCCGGCTCTTCGTCCAGCGCCTTCAACAGATTCTGGACCTGCTCATGGGTAAGATTCTCCGTAACCTTGTTGTCAACGGTGGGCATGGTGATGCGGAGAGTGCCGGGAATGAAGTCGACATATCCTTTCTGCAAGGCGAAATTCAGTATGCGTTTGACCAGAGTCAGAACGTGCTTGACGGTCTGCGGAGACTTGCCCGCTTTTTCCAGTTTGGCGCGGAGCTTGTCTATATCGTGGATGGTCAGTTCGGGAATGCTTTTCGATCCCAGAGAAGGAGCGATATGAAGGTTGAAGCGGATACGGTCATCCTTGATGGAACGATTGGAGCTTTTGGCTTCCTCGAACAGGCTCCACAATCTGTTGAAATTGTATCGTGATTCCTCAGCCATCTTTGCTGCGCGAACGGCAATACGCTTTTCCTCGTTGGAGGCGTCTTTGCCTTCCATACGGAGTCCACGGATGCTGGAGGCTTTGGCGGCGGTCATGTTGTCGCGGTATTGTCCGCCGACTTTTTCCTCGATGAGCTTTCCCTGCTTGCGGTATCGAATGTAATAGACCTTTTCCAACCCATGCCCTGTTGAACGTGGAACTTCAACAAAATACACTCCCGCATAGCCTACGACCGACTGTCTTTTTCTGCTTGCCATATTGCCTTTGACCTCTTTTGGTGTGTTCTGCCCCACATATACGGGATAGAATGGGCTTTAATCCGTTGATAACGGCGGAAATAGCCGTTTTCATATGCCCCACACTATGCCCCACAAACGGCATAAAGTCCAATCGAAGTCGGCGGCTTTTTGGCAGGAGAAAAATGAAATAACTATATGAAATATATAATTTAGTAAGAGTGGGGTAAAGTCGGTCAAAATTACAGTCACGGCCTTTCACGCCGTCAACAGCGGTTCAAATCCCCTTGGGGACGCCAACAGGAAACTGTAGGCGCATCACTTTACCCTGAAAATCAGGGTCTTGTGGTGCGCCTTTTGTATTATAAGCACCCTCCGCTTGTAAAACCCTCCCTTTCCGCTCCCAAGCCATTCCGCCCTCTCCACGTTTGCTGTTTCATACGGCCTTCCGGGGATATCTTCTCTATACCGGCTGGATTCCGCTCCGTTTTCTCAAGTGATACTCATCGTACATCTTCACGTTTGCCTGTACAATCCGTTCTGATTTCGGCTGTTCCGTTTCGAGTGCCGATATGATCCGGCATGAGCAGGCTTTCTTCCGCTCCTTGCGGATGAAAAGACGGATTTTGAAGACGTTTCCTCCAGCGATGCGTTCCTCCCGGAGACTCCATGCGTACATTTTCTCGGGATTTCTTGTTTCGGCGGCGGTTGTCCGAACGTCCGTCCCGGTACGGCATACCGGGTACGGCGACGGCGGTCCTGCGTGCGGCAGCCGGGACGATGCTCTGCGTCCTTTTTCTGTCCGGTTGCATGAAGGTCGGTCCCGATTTTGCTCCGCCCCCGCAATCTCTCCCGGAGCAGTGGTCGGAAGCCGATCTCCGGCACGCTTTCCGTGGCGACGCGCCGTCCGCCGAATGGTGGACGCAATTCCATGATCCGGCCTTGTCGGCCCTGATTCTGCGGGCCCGGCGTGAAAGCCCGACCGTGGAAACGGCCCTGTTGCGTGTGGCGCAGGCCCGCGCGCTGTACGGACAGGCCCTCGGTCAGCTCTTCCCGCAACAGCAGGCCCTGACCGGCGAGTACGAATGGTCCCATCCGAGCCGCCGGTCGCCCGATGCGGCGCAGCCCGGCGAACCTTCCGGCCCCTCTTCGGTGCAGGAGATCAACGTAGGCATGCAAATGAGCTGGGAACTGGATTTCTGGGGCAAGTACCGCCGCGGAGCCGAAGCCGCCCACGATACCCTGATGGCGGCTCAGGCCGCCCACGAGCTGGCGCTGGTCACGCTGAGCGCGGACGTGGCCCAACAGTATCTGAACTATCGGACCTTGCAGGAACGGATACGCATCGCCGAAAAAAACAATCGGGCCCAGCAGGAAGCCGTACGTCTCACCGAGGTTCGTTTCCGGCACGGTGCGGTCAGCGAACGCGACTACGCGCAGGCCCTCGCCCAGCAGAAAAGTACGGAGGCCGACCTTCCGGCACTGCGCGGGCAACTCAAGATCGCCCGCAACGCCCTGTGCGTCCTGCTCGGACAGGCTCCCGGACCGCTGGCCGAACTGGAGGGAAGCGGCATCCCCCGCGTGGACGGGACCATCGCCGTGGGCATTCCTTCCGACGTCATCCGGCGCAGGCCGGACGTACGCAGGGCCGAGCTGCTCGCCGCCTCCCAGTGCGCGCAGATCGGCGTGCGCAAGGCCGACCTGTTCCCTTCCTTCTCGCTGGGCGGCTTCATCGGTTTTCAGGGCAGCAACGTGGGCGCCTTCACGCTGGGCCAGACGTGGGACCACGGATTCACGGCCAACGCCGGCCCGTCCGCGCTTTTCCCCTTCCTAAACTATGGCCGCCTGTTGAACGCCGTGCGTGCGCAGGACGCCGTTTTCCAGCAGGCGCTGACGTCGTACCGGCAGACCGTGCTTACGGCGCTGGAAGAGGCGGAAAACGCCATGACGTCCCTGCTCCGCGCTCAGGAGCGTCTTGTCGCGCTGGAACAGGCCCGGGACGCGGCGGATCGCGCGGTCCGGCTCACGCTCCGGCAATATCTGGCCGGAAGCGTGGACTTTACCAGCGTCGTTCTGGCCCAGTCCTCCCTGTACGAACAGGAAAACGCCGTGGCCGTAACTACGGGAGAAACGGCCCGGCAAACCGTGCAGTTGTTCCGCGCGCTCGGCGGCGGCTGGAAACCGGAAGCCGGGCTTCCCCCGCAAACGGCGGAGGACATGAAGCGGCGTACGGCCTGGGGCGGCCTGCTTGACGAAGCGCCCATGCGGCTCCCTCCCCGGCAGGCCGCAACAGTCCCCCATCCCGTTGATCCGTCGTCCGCAACCGCCCCGGCGGTTCCGGCAGCCGCGCCCTCCGGCCCTTCCCCTCTTCCCGCAACGCTTTCGAGGTGATTCCATGCGCATGCCCGCGTTCCCTTCCCATACGGCGATCCTCCTTTTCCTGCTGTTTCCCGTAGGCCTTGCCGGGTGCGACAAGCCGGTATCCCAAACGGAAGAACCGCCCCTAGTGCTCATCGCCCGACCCGAAACCCGGCCGGTGACGCTGTGGGAGGAAAGCTCCGGCACGGCGCAGTCGCCCAGAACGGTCGCCATTACCCCGCAGGTGGAAGGAACGCTGAGTGAGGTGGCCTTTCAGGCCGGAAGCCTTGTCCGCAAGGGAGAGGTGCTGTTCGTCATCAATCCCGACGTGTTCCAAGCCCGGCTCGCGGCGGCGGAGGCGGAACTCGGCGTCAGGCGGGCATCCCGCAATCAGGCCCGCATCGAATACCGGCGCAATCTGGACATGTACCGGGAAAAGGCCGCGGCGCAGACGGACGTGGTACGCTGGCGGGAGCAGCTCTCCAGCGCGGAAGCGCTTGTACGGCAGGCCGAAGCGCAAGTGGCGCAAGCCCGCATCGAGCTGGGGTACACGACCATCAGAGCGCCGTTCACGGGACGGATCAGCAAGGCTTCCGTAGACGCGGGCAACGTGGTCGGCCCGAACGGCGGGCCGCTGGCCACTCTGGTGGCGACCGATCCCGTCTATGCCCTCTTTTCCGTGAATCCGACCCTGCGGCCTTTGCTCAGCCCGGACAAGCCCCTCATGCTGGGGATCGGGGACGGCCCCTTCGTCATTGAGGGCAAACTGGACTATATCGCCCCCGAAGTGGACGCCTCCACCGGAACGCTCCTCCTGCGCGGCGTGTTTCCCAACAGCCCCGAACGCCTGATCCCCGGACAGTACGTGCGCGTACGCATGAGCTCCGGTACGCTGGAACACGCGCTGCTCGTCCCCCGGCGCGCGCTCGCCTCGGGACAGGGCGGCCCCTACCTGTTCACCGTGGACGCTCAGGACCGGGTCCGGCGCGCGCCGGTTTCCACCGGCCCGCAGGCGGGGGAAGAGCAGGTCATCCTCTCCGGCCTGTCGCCCGACGACCGCGTCATCGTCGAAGGCATGGCCCGGGTCCGTCCCGGACAGATCGTTACCCCCCGGACTTCAGACTAAGCGAGCGAGCCCATGTTTTCACGCCTGTTCATCCGCAATCCCGTCTTCACCACGGTCATCGCGCTCATTACGCTGCTGCTCGGGGGCATCACCCTGTACCATCTGCCCGTGGAACTGTATCCCGACATCACCCCGCCCACAGTCGTGGTCAGCGCGTTCTATCCCGGCGCGGACGCAAAAACCATCGCCGACACCGTGGGCTCCCCCATCGAACAGTCGGTGAACGGCATTCAGGACATGCTGTACATGTCCTCCAAAAGCGCGGACAACGGCTCCTACACCCTCACCGTGACCTTTGCGCTGGGTACGGACACCGACGTCGCCACGGTCCTGCTCCAGAATCTGGTCAACAACGCTCTGCCCACGCTGCCCGCCGCCGTGCAGCAGCAGGGAGTGACGGTGACCAAGAGCTCCTCCTCCATCCTCCAGTTCGTCTGCCTCCAGTCGCCGGACAACACCTACGACAATCTCTATCTTTCCAACTACGCGTCGCTTCAGATCGTCAACGTTCTGGCCCGGGTTCCCGGCGTGGGGCAGGTCACGATCATGGGGGCCTCCAACTACGCCATGCGCGTCTGGCTGGACCTCGACAAGATGAACGCCCTCGACGTGAGCATCGACGAGGTGAACGGCGCCATCGCCAAACAGAACGTACAGGTCGCCGCCGGACGGATAGGCGGCCAGCCCTCTTCGGATCGGCAGCAGTTCCAGTTCACGGTGCTGACGCAGGGACTGCTGGACACGCCGGAAGCCTTCGGGGACATCATCGTCAGGACGGGCGGTTCGGGCTCGAACGGCACACGTTCCACAGGCGGCGTGGACGGGCGCATCGTGCGCATCCGGGACGTCGCCCGGGTGGAACTCGGCGCGGAGAGCTATGATCTGATCGCCCGGGCCCACAACGCGGACGCGGCCATGATCGCGATCTACCAGCAGCCGGGAGCCAACGCGCTGGACACGGCCAAGGCCGTCAATCAGGCCATGACCGCTTTGGCGCAGGACTTTCCTCCCGGCATGACCTGGAACGTCCCCTTCGACACCACGACCTTCGTTTCCACCGCCGTGCATCAGGTCTACGGGACCTTCTTCAAGGCCACCCTGCTGGTGATGCTCGTGGTCTTCGTATTTCTCCAGAACGTCCGGGCCGTCATCGGCCCCGCCATCGTCATTCCGGTCACGCTCATGGGGGCGTTCCTGTTCATGGGGCTGATGGGGTTCTCCGTGAACATCATCACCCTGTTCGCGCTGGTGTTGGCCATCGGGCTTGTGGTGGACGACGCCATCATCGTGGTCGAAGGCACGATCCGCCACCTGGAAAAGGGGCTCTCCCCGCAGGACGCGGCCATCCGGGGCATGGAAGACCTCTTTCTGTCCATCATCGCGGTGACCCTCGTTTTCGCGAGCGTGTTCCTCCCCGCCTCCTTCCTCGGCGGCATCACCGGCCAGATATACCGCCAGTTCGCGCTGGTCATCGGATGTACGGCCATCCTCAGCGCGCTGTTCGCCGTCACCCTCAACCCCACGGAATGCGCCATCTGGCTGAAACCCGCCGGAACCGGCGGCGGCAGGAAGAACCGTTTCTTCCGCGTGTTCAACCGCGGGTACGACGGACTCAAGCGCGGCGTCATGGCCATCGTCTCGCTGACCCTGCGCGCTCCCGCGCTGGCGGCGGTGACGTACCTGCTGATCAGCGGATTCGCGGTCTGGGGCTATACGACCCTGCCCAAGGGCTTCATGCCCAATGAGGATCAAGGCTACGTCATGGTCAGCGCCCAGCTTCCCGACGCGGCGGCCCTGCCGCGCACGCAGGCCTACATGGCCCGGCTGGAAAAGGCCATCGCGGGCGTGCCCGGCATCCGGGACTGGGTCGTCGTGGGCGGCACCTCCCTGCTCACCGGCAATACCATTCCCAATGCGGTTACGGCCTTCGTCATTTTCGAGGACTGGAGCAAACGCCCCGGCATCTCCGAAGCGGACATCATCGGCGGGCTGGATCGGGCTTTCGCCGCCCTTCCCGAAGGCCAAACGCTGGTCGTGCCGCCTCCGCCGATCATGGGCATCGGCAATGCGGGAGGGTTCGACATGATGGTCGAAGACCGCAAAAACCTCGGCGCGGACGCTCTGGAAGAGGCGGTGCGGCTCATGGAACAGGCCGCGGCCCAACGCCCCGAACTGCGCGGCGTCATGTCCCTGTACAGCGCCGACACGCCGCAGCTCTATGTGGCTCTGGACAGAACGCGGGCCATGAGCCACGGGCTGGACCTGTCCTCGGTATTCACCGCCATGCAGACGGCGCTTGGGGGAAGCTACATAAACAACTTCAGCAAATTCAACCAGAACTACGAAGTGCGGGTTCAGGCGGAGGATCGGTTCCGTTCCAGTCCCGACTCCATCGCCGCACTGCGCGTCGTCAACGGGAACGGCGAAGGCGTCCCGCTGGGCACGGTCGCCGAAGTGCGGCCCATCGTGGGGCCAAGCCTCGTCACCCGGTACAACCTGTACAGCTCGGCCTCGTTGCAGGGCAGCCCGGCTCCCGGCACAAGCACGGGAACGGCCATGACGATCATGGAAAGCCTTGCGCGGCGGGTCCTGCCGGACGGCTTCGGGTACGAGTGGACGACCATGGCCTTTCAGGAGCAAAGCGCCTCCGGCCAGACCGGCGTGCTCGTCGGCCTTGCGGTCGTGCTCGTCTATCTCATTCTGGCCGCACTCTACGCGGACTGGATTCTTCCCCTTTCGGTACTGCTGGTCATTCCGCTGGCCGTATCCGGCACCGTGGGCGCCATCGCCCTGCGCGGTATGGACATCAACATCTACGTGCAGATCGGGCTGCTTCTGCTCATCGCCATGTCCAGCAAAAACGCGCTCATTCTGGTCCAGTTCGCCAGACGGTACCACGAGGAGGGACAACCTTTAAGGGACGCCGCCCTGAGCGCCGCACAGGTCCGTTTCCGACCCATCCTCATGTCCTCGCTGGCCTTCGCCGTGGGAGCCGTCCCCCTGCTCTGGGCCACCGGAGCCGGAGCCGCCAGCCAACGCTACCTCGGCACCGCCATCTTCGGCGGCATGGTGGCTACGGCGCTGCTGACCGTGCTCTATGCCCCATTCTTCTTCACCGTGTTCACCGGACTCAGCGAGCGCCTGCGCCGGGGCCGCGATGCGGGATCGACTTCACGACAACTCGATTGAGAGCTGTGATCCCGCACGGCCCGCGCATGCCTTTTCACGAGAGCCCGCCCGGTGCGGGCTCTCGAAACACGCTTCCGAGCAGCGCCTGTGCGAACGATTCCCGCCTTCCGGCGCAATCGAGCACAAACGGAATGTTCTCATGGCAAACCGCCTTGCTGCGGGGCGACCTCCCCCAAAGCATACCAATCCGGCTGAATGCCCTTCGCCCTCCGATCCCGCAAAAAAACCGCCTGCACAGCGTCCAGCGCGGACGTTTCCCCTCTTTTCGCGCGCGGCAAGCCCGTGCGATTCCAGAAAGGCGCATGCCGTAGGTGTCCTTACCGGCGTCCCGCCGCTGCCGAGAAGGCGGAAAACGACAAGGCAGGATGCAACAGCGGCATATCTGGCATCGCCAGCTTTCGGCAACGCCGTTCGCCGTGATCCGCATGCACCAACGGGAGCCCCGTACCGCCGCAATCCGTTCCTCTTCCCTCCGCCGACGATTTGCGGCAAAGAGGGAAGGGAACGTTTCGCCGTTCCTTCAGTACATCCCCGTCTTTCTCTCAGGACGCCGGATTTGCCTCACCTGTTTACGGCCTTCGTTGCCCAAGGAGTCGTCCATGTCCATTCGGTTGCTTCTCTCCTGCACGCTTCTCGCGCTGTTCCTGCCGGGGTGCGCGAAAACCGTTCCGCCGCAATCCGAACCGCTCGAACTGGTGTTGCTGCACACCAACGATACCCACTCCTACGTCGCCGGACGCGACAAATACGGCAACGCCTGCATGACCTCCACCGACTGCGTGGGAGGCATGGGACGCATCGCCGCCGTAGTGCGCGACGAACGAAGGAAGGCCGACAACGTGCTGGTGCTGGACGCCGGGGATCAATTTCAGGGAACGCTGTTCTTCACCGTCAACGGTTGGCCCATGCTGTCCGATCTCGACGGTCGGGTGGGCTACGACGCCGTTACGCTCGGCAACCATGAATTCGACAGGGGATGCGACACGCTCGCCGCATACGTCGGCACCCTCAACTATCCGGTTCTGGCGGCCAATCTGGCCCCGGAACCCGGTTGCCCCCTGCTCGGCCTGCCCATCAAACCGTATGCGATACGCACCGTCCGGGGCGTCAGGGTGGGCATCGTCGGGCTCGCCAATCCCGACGTGAGCACGCTGGCCGCCGCCTGCCCGCACACGCGCTTCACCGACAGCGCCGAAGCCCTCGGGAAGGCCGTCGTCGAACTCGAACGGCAGGGCGTGCGGCACATCGTCGCCGTCACCCATCTGGGCCTGCCCGCCGACCGGGAACTGGCCCGCACCGTGGACGGCGTGGACGTCATCGTCGGCGGCCACACGCACAGCTATCTGGGCCCGAACTCGCCGGAAGGCCCCTACCCCATCGTGGAACGCAGCCCTTCGGGCCAGCCCGTACTGGTCGTAACCGCCAAGTTCGCCACGGAATACCTGGGCGAACTGCGCGTTGACTTCGACGAACAGGGCGTCCCGACCCACTGGGGAGGCGCGGCGAAGCGTCTCGAACCCGGCATCGTCCCCGCCCCCGACGTGGACGCCCGTGTGAACGACTACGCCAAACCGCTCGAAGTCTTCCGCGCCCAAACGCTGGGGCGCAACGATCTGGACTTCCCCGACGGCATGGAAGCCTGCCGCACGGGCGAATGCCTCGGCGGGCTTGTCGTGACGGACGCCATGCTGGATTACGGGAAACCCTACGGTGCGACGCTGGCGCTGACCAACGGCGGCAGCCTGAGGGCTCCTCTGAAGCGGGGTCCGGTTACGCAGGGTGATCTGCTTTCCGTGCTCCCGTTCGGCAACATGCTGGTCATCCGGGAATACGGCGGCGGGCAACTGCTGGCGGCGCTGGAACACGGCCTTTCGGGGAAAAAGGGAGAAGGCCCGCGCATCCTGCACTTCGCCGGACTGCGGTACCGCTTCGACGCCGCACGGCCCGCCGGACAGCGCGTTCTTTCGGCGGAAATCGTGGACGAATGCGGCAAGCCCCACCCGCTGGACAAGACCGAACGCTATGCCGTCGTGCTGCCCAGCTATCTCGCCAAGGGCGGCGACGGGTACACGATGCTGACGGACGGCAGGACGCTGCCCGCACCCGATCCGATGGATACGGACATCGTCGGCGCATACATCAAGGCGCATTCGCCCCTGTCCATGCCCATGACGGGACGCATCACCAAGGTTTCCCGCTAGCGGCATCCTCAACGGCCCCCGCCCCGTCCGCACGCTGACGGGACGCGGGGCGGATCGTCCTGCCTCCGCGACAGCACGAACACCCTCCCGGCCCGACCCCATATCCGAAACGGTCGGGGACTCCCTGCGGGCGGAGGCCCCCCAACAAGCCGCCGTACGATAAAGACTGTGGACGGAACACCCCGGAACGCCTCAAAAGACGACACGATGACGGGCAGCCTCCCCGACAGATTGACGGCATATCCGAATCATCGGCCTCCGCGTGTCTTCACGAAAAAAGGCACCGGACCTCAACAGTCCGGTGCCTTTTCGCCTCTCGCATCCGAACGCGACGTTCCGGCTAGACGATGGTGTACCCGCCGTCCGCCATCCAGAGCGCGCCGGTGACGAACCCGGCCTCGTCACCGGCGAGAAAGGCGACGACCGAAGCGATCTCCTCCGGCTTGCCGAAGCGCCCCAAGGGCTGGAGTGCGAGGAAGCTCTTCATGCCCTGATCTTCGTCGCCGGTGTCCCGCGCCCCGTCATGCAGTCCGGGAGTGTCGGTCGTGCCCGGCCCTACGGCGTTGACGCGGATGTTGTGCGGCATCAGCGAAACGGCGGCGGCCCGTGTAAACGAGGCCACCCCGCCCTTGGACGCGTGATAGGCCGCGTAACCGGGCGAACCCACCACCGCGAAGGTCGAGCATACGTTGACGACGGCCCCGCCCTTCTTCCGGGCGATGAACAGCTCCGCCGCGCCCTTCGTGAACAAAAACATGCTGGTCAGGTTGGTATTCAGGACCGCGTTGAACTCTTCCGCCGTGGTTTCGAGAAGGGATTTGTTCAACTGCCAGCCAGCGTTGTTCACCACGATGTCCAGATCGCCGTACACGTCCACGACCGTATCCAACGCGGCCCGGACATCGGCTTCGCATCCTACGTCGCAGCGGCGGAACACCGCTTTGCCGCCCCGCTCCGCGATGGACGCGGCGACGGCGGCACCGTTGGCCTCGTCCTTGTCGAGCAGCAGGAGCCGGGCCCCTTCGGAAGCGAAAAGCCGGGCCGTCGCGGCGCCGATGCCCTTCGCCGCGCCGGTGATGATGGCCGTCTTGCCTTGCAGTTTCATAGTCGTCTCACTGGTTGCGGTACAAAAAGATTCCCCGTTGTATACGCCTTCCCGCCCGCCTGACAACCCGCGCTCCCGGCGGATGAAACACCGGGCATGGGGAACGTCCCGGCCCCGGTCGAATCCGCGGCCGATTCCGTCGGCGTATTCAGTGTCAGTGTAATATGCTGGTGTATATTATGTTATTGTTCGTACGGCGGTGCGTTGCCGTTGACGGAGACGCAAACTCCAATGAAATGCAAAGGGCCCGCCTGAGAACAGGCGAGCCCTTCGATTACAGGTTATGTCGTCAGATTAGTCTTCGCGGCGGCGCAGAACGCGGATGGCGGCTACGGCCGAAAGACCGAGGAACATGACCAGCAGGTCGTAAGACGGCGTGGAGCCCACGGTGCAGCCGCTGCTGCTTCCGCCGTCGTCACTGCCGCCGCCGGCATAAACATGATCTGCGGTGCCGCCGTTGGTGGGCAGAGTGCCGGAGGTGGAAACCAGCGTCACCGGGTCAACAATAACACCCTCGGTGCTGTCGGCGTCATAGGTGCCGTCGTTGTCGCGAATGATGAAGTACGCGATATACTGCTTATCGGCTTCAAGCGTCGGATCGTCAGCGAGAGACAGCGCGGCCGCGGGGTTCTCGAAGTCGGCGACCCACCACTGACCGGTGGAGGAACCGATGGAACCGGCGTCAGGACGACCGTAGGCATACTCGATCTTCTTGGTGTCGGTAATCTTGTACAGCTTCAGGTTGCTGAGCTTGTCGCCGTTGCCGAGCAGGGTCATCTGGAAAACGGCGCTGGCCCCCTGATCCACGGCGGCGGTGAAGCTCACGGTACCGAAACGCTTTTCGCCTTCGTTGAGGGAGGCATAGTTCTTTTCAGCATCGGCGTGGCTGATGTATTCGGGAGCCTTGCTCAAAGCGACCTTAGTATCCAGCGCAGGCTGGTCATACGCGGCGCGGAAGTTGCTGATGAACACGTTGCTGTCAGGCAGTACGCCGTGTACGACATCGTCTCCCACGATGGTGGCCGCCACGCGCATATCCGCGATGGTCAGCGGAGCCGTTTCGGCTACTTCAAAGACGTCCTTGTCCATGATGGCGAAGTCGGCCAGCTTACCCACCTCGATGGAACCGATGCGGTCCTCGACCTTATTCTGGTAGGCAGGTCTGATGGTGACGGCATGAAGGGCCTGCAACGTATTGATACGCTGGTCGTACGTCCAGAACGCGCGGGTTTCGCCATCCGTGATTCGGGCCTTGTACTGAACCGTAGCATTCAGGTCCTTGCCGGTACCGTTGACCTCGATGTTTTCCTGCCCGGAGGCGGCGATGGCGTCGCCCGAGAACCGGGTCACGCCGGACTGAATGCTGCGCAGAGGCGAAATCGGGGTGACGAAGGTATCGTTATGGAACGAATACGGCAGGTCGTAGGCGCTGGCCCAACCGGCGGGGCTTATGTTACAGGCGCGACCGGGGCCGAAGAACTTGTTCGTATGGCGATAGCCGTAGAAATACGTATGGTTGTTGAAGAACGAGATGAAGTTGTTCTGGGCCTTCATGAGTTCGCCCAGATTGCCGGCAGGCAACTTCCCACCAAGAGTCGTGTCGACGACACCGTCCTTGAAGGCGCCGTCAAGCTCTTCGTACATGTCGGCCGTGCCCTTAAGTCCGGCATAATCACCGATCATACGCTGGAGATGCTGGCGTTCCAACGTCTGACCATGAATGGAAGTATGGCGCGTGTCCTTGACTGTGGGAGCTGCGGCAACGGCTTCTTCAACCGCGGTAACCCACGCTTCCGCCGCGCCGGAACCGTTGGTATGGGTTTCCGTGCTTTGACCAGCGGCATGGTACCGCTTGATGACCTGCTTGAGGGCGTCCACGGTCATGTTCAGCGTACCTTCAAGGCCGTTGAAATATCCGGCCTTGTTGAAGCTGTCTTCCGCGGTGTACTTATCCCAGTCGTAGAAACCGGGCTTCTTCATCCACGCGGTGTAGCCCTGCGGGGAACCGTCAAAAATGATCTTCCATGCGCCGAACAGCAGCTGGTTGGCGGGAAGATTCTGCGGCACATCCTTGCCGGCGTTCAGGAACGTAATGTCGGCGCCGCCCTTAAGCGCATCGGAAGCGTCGCCAAACGACTGATCGCCGTCGGTGTCCTTCCAGCCGAGAATTCTGCGGTTACCGGGACCCATCGCATCTATAATGACGCCGGGCTTGGCTTCATACGCATAATACGCCATGGGATGTACAAGCACGCGCAGGTCGAGCTGATCAGCAGCCAGCGTGCCCTGAAGCAGAGGAATCTGACCGGAGAGCGACACCCCGCCGCTGTCGGCGGTCGTTACGCCGGCGGTCGTGTACACTTCGGAAGCGCGGGCAACGCCACGCGCGTCATTCGTCTTCAGCTCATTGCCGAGAGGAACCAAACCTTGCGCCTTCATTTCCAAAAGCAGACCGGTAGGCTCGCCGTCGGCCCCCTTGACCAGCCCTTCGCACTCGGTATCCTTGGTGACGCCGTACTTTTCCAGAGCAAGCGAGTTGGCTACGGCCATGTGACCGGAAATATGGCTGATCAGGATAGGATGCGTCGTACTGGCCTTGTCGAGGTCTTCACGGGAAGGATGACGCTGTTCGGCAAGCTGCGTATCGTCATAGTTGTAGCCGATGATTGGGCTGCCGGCGGGCAGCGTATCGGCCTTTTTTCTGAGTTCTTCCACGAGCTTGTCCATCGTATCAACGGGACCGCTCAGAAGGGGGCTGTTCAGGTTGACCTTGAAAAGGTCATTGTTTCCCTGACTGGGAAAATGCCCATGACCGTCAACAAAGCCGGGCAGCATGGTCTTGCCGCGGAGATCGACGATCTTGCGGACCTTGGCGTCGTCGAAATAGCCCTTGGCTCTGGCTTCGGCCTTGGACCCCACAAAGACGATCTTGCCGTCCAGCGTGGCGACGACGTCGGCCTTCTTCGCGTTCTTGACGTCCTTGGCCTCTTCCATCGTTTCCGTGACGGTGTAAATCTTGCCGTTATGGTAGACCGTGTCAGCCAATCTGTCCGCGGCGTGCAGCTGCATGCCGCCGCCAAGGATCAAAGCCATAACCGCCGCAAACGACAACACATGCTTCTTGCTTCGCGTCTTCATATCCGCTCCTTCGATGAGTGTCCCTCCTCCCGCTTTGGGGAGCCATACATGTTATGGGCGGATTCGGCGCGCGGAACAATCGGGTGCGCACCCTAGAAGAACTGAAAAAAACACCTATTGTCCTGTTCAAAAATTCACTCTATGGTAATGCCGGTTCGTCGTCCGGAGGTCCCATGTCCGTATCCATCGTCATTGCCGAAGATCACGCACTGTTCCGCAATGGACTCAAGCTGCTTCTGTCTCTCCGGGACGATCTTGAAGTCGTCGGAGAAGCGGGGGACGGCCTGTCCGCCGTGGACGCCACCACCAGCCTGCGCCCGGATTTGCTGTTGCTGGACCTATCCATGCCGGGTCGCGACGGGTTGGACGTCATCCCCCGCGTCCGCAAGGCCAGCCCCGAAACGCGCATTCTGGTCATTTCCATGCACGCCACTCCAGACTACCTGCGGACCGCCTTCCGCGCCGGAGCGCACGGCTATCTCCTCAAATCCGCCGACGCCGAGGAATTCCTGTTCGCCATCCAGTCCGTGCTCAAGGGCAATCATTACATCAGTACGGAAATAGCCGGATCGTTCGTCGGTTCCTATTTAAAGGATGAAGGCTCCGAATCCGCATCACCGCTGGAGAAATTGACGCACCGCGAACGCGAGGTGTTGAAGCTGGTCGCCGAAGGCCACTCCAACAAGGAAATTGCGGGAGAACTCGACATCGCCGAAAAAACCGTGGTCACGCACCGCACCAATTTCATGCGAAAACTCGGCCTGCGCAATGTGCGGGAAGTCACCATGTTCGCATTGCAGAACGGCCTTATCCAGATGCAGGGCCAGTGATGCGCCGTCCGATCCGCATCTTTTCCCCGTTTTTCTCCCTGATGCTGGTCCTTCTCTCGGCCTTTGCGGGCAACGCCGCGCCCCATGAACTCGTCATCGCCGCAGCCAGCCCGCCGCACTTCAATTCCCTCATCCTGACCGGCCAGATGGTCGGCTCCGTCGGCGCGCAACTGTTCGCCGGGCTTACCCGGCTGGCTCCTGACGGGACCCCCCTGCCCTATCTGGCCTCTTCATGGACGGAAAGCCGGGATCGCCTCTCGTTCCTTTTCCGGCTGCGGGAGAACGCCGCGTTTCACGACGGAGTCCCCGTCACCGCCGAGGACGTGGCCTTTTCCATCCTCGCCGGGAAGCGCTACCATCCGTTCCATCCCATGCTGGAACCCGTGGCCGCCGTGGAGACGCCGGACCCGCACACCGTGCTGATCCGACTCTCCCGCCCCTACCCCGTCCTGCCCAAGATACTGATCCCCTCGCTCGTACCGATTCTGCCCAGACACGTTTACGACGACGGCACGCCCCTGCCCGTCCATCCCGCCAACCTGCACCCGGTAGGCTCGGGACCGTTCATGCTGGAAGCCTTCATCCCGGATCAGGAACTCAGGCTGAAGCGCAATCCCCGCTTTTTCCTGCCCGGAAGACCGTTGCTCGACCGCATCGTCTACCGCTTTTTTTGGGACCAGTCGGAAGTCCCCTCCGCGATGGTCTGCGGAGGCGTGGACGTCTACCCGTTCGCCTCCCCCACGTTCCTCAAGAGCTTCAATCGGAGCTATCCCTTCGGAGCTATTCGAGCCACGGCGTTCGCCAACCTGAACGCTCATATCCTCATCAAGTATAACCTGCGAAGAAAGCCCTTTTCCGACAGAAAAGTCCGCAAAGCCGTAGCCCTCGCCGTCGATCTTCCCAAGCTGGCGGAGCATCTCGAAAACAGGCTCACCCCGCAGTACGGCCCCATCCCTCCCGGCGCGCCCTGTTTTTCTCCGATATCCTTCCGCACCGACATCGACCGCGCCAACAGGCTTCTGGACGAGGCCGGGTATCCGCGCGGGCCGGGGGGCACACGCTTCACCATGCTCATCGACTACATTCCGGGAACGGACTTTTTCCCCTCCGTACTGCATGTGCTGCGAAGCGATCTGGAACGCGTGGGCATCGACGTGCAGGTCCACGACTCCCCCAATTTTGCGGAATGGGCGCACCGCATCGCCACCGGACGCTATCAGGCCACGCTCGACGGCCTGTTCGCGTGGCACGATCCGGCCATCGGCATCCACCGCCTGTACACGCCGAACCCCACCAAACGGAACGTCATCTGGTCGAACACGGACGGCTACGACAATCCCGCCGTGCCGCCGCTGCTCCGGCAGGCCTCCTCAGCCGCCGATCCTCAAGAGCGAAAGGCCCTCTACGCCCGCTTCCAGCGTCTCGTCGCTGAAGATCATCCTTCGCTGTGGCTGGCAGCCATCCCGTATCTGATCATCCATACCCCCGGCGTCCGGCATCTGGAAACGACGGGGCTCGGCATCCTGTCCCCGCTGGATGCCGTGGACACGGAATAGCCCCATGTCCGCACGGAAACCGTGGGGCATCGCCCTGACCGCCAGCATCCCGCTCATGCTGTTCGCCTTTTTCTTCCTCCTCCTTGCCGGTGGGCTTCTGTTCGCGTTCCGGGACTTCACCGCCGTCAACAACTTTTCCGCGAATCGGAAAATCCCCGCCCTGTCCGCTACGGCCACACTGGTCCGGGAATGCGAATGGATCAGGGGCATGAGCTTCCGTCTGGCGCAGAGCGACAGCGAACTCCTGCTGCGGGACCGGATCGGCGCACTGCGGCGGCGCATCGACGGGCTCACCGGCACGCTGGCCGCAATCGAGGCCGCCGGACTGTACCCGCAGGAAATCCGCTCCTTCAGGACCAAAATGGGCGCCTTCACCGGCATCATCGATGCGCTGGAGTACCGGGTCGCCGAAACCCTGCGCGTCAGAACGCAATACGCCCATCTCACCAAAACGCTCCGCTCCCTGTCCAGCCAACTGGAATACCTCAACAACACCTACCCGGACAATCTCGACCTCGATCACTGGAACCACCATATCCACATGAGCCTGACGCACCTGCTCGTCCTGTGCGGCAACGCCGACATGTCCTACGGCCTGCGCGTATCCGAGGAAGTGTACACGCAGATCAACGAGGCGCGGGCCTCGCTGACGCGGATCGACGGTTCCACGGACCCGCGGCTGCGGCGGCTGCGAAGGCTCATCCATCTGCTCTACGATCAACTCGTGCTCTCCGCGCTGGACGAGGACGGCGTGCTGCCGCTGTTTCGGAAAAAGCACCTTGCGGAACAGGAACTCGCCCGGCTCGGCACCCGCATCGACCGCTTGTCCGACGACATCGTCGTCACCGCCGCCGATCTGTTCGCACAGGCCCGCAAGGAAACCGCCCTTTCACGCGACGGCCTCAACCAGCGGGTATCCCTGCTCTCCGCGTGGCTCGTCGCGCTCATCCTCTTTTCGCTGGCCGTGATCGCCTGCACGTATCTGTACCTGTCCCGATACGTCATCACCCCGGTCATCCGGCTGAACCGGTGCATGCGCCTGCGCATGCACAAGGTGAAAACGCCGATCCCCGGCGGCGGCGCGGGGGAGGTCCGAGAAATGGCCGCTTCCGTAGCCTTCTTCGTCAATCAGCTCGAACGGCGGGAACAGGAACTGCAACGCTCCCACCACGATCTGGAGAAACAGGTTTCCGAGCGCACCGGGGAACTGAACAGGCTCTCCAAACGGCTGTTGCAAACGCAGGAGGCCGAACGCTTCCGCCTCGCCGCCGAGCTGCACGACGACATCGGCGCGACCATGAGCGTCATCAAGTTCGGCATCGAGCGCGCCTTGCTGATCCTCCGCAAGAAGGATACCGAACAGGCGCAGGAGCCACTCACCGAGGCCGTGGCGCTGGTCAAGGGGCTCGTCCGCCAGCTCCGGCGCATCCAGTACGAACTGCGGCCCGCGCACATCGATCTGGGCCTGCTCAACTCCCTCGAATGGTTCTGCAACGACTATCAGATCGCGCACCCCCATATCCGGCTGCGGGTAAGAACTTCCTTCAGAGAGAGAGAGAGAGAGACGAAACCGCCCTGCCCGCCTCTCTGCGCATCGTCCTCTTCCGGGTTGTTCAGGAAGGGTTGAACAACATCGCCAAATACAGCGGAGCCGCCCGGGCGTGGATCGCCATCGTGACCACGGCGCAGGGTCTGACCGTCATCGTGCGGGACGACGGCAGGGGATTTGCTCCCGAAACGGCGGGGACCACCCCCGGCCTTGGGCTCAAAAGCATGCGCGAGCGGGTGGAACTCAGCGGCGGGACCTTCCGGCTGGATACGGCTCCCGGCAAGGGCGTGCGCATCCGGGCGCACTGGTCCGGCAGCACCCTGCGCCTATACGACAGCGAAGCCTGATCCCTTCCCGCAGGGAAGCCCGCGGCGGATGCGGACGACGGGACGCCAACCCGCCGCCCTTGCGTCGGAAGGCGCTATGGATTAAAGCGGGGATGCCCGCACCGATACGGGCTTAGGAGAAAACATTATGGGCAAGATTCTCGTCACCGGCGGAACCGGCTATCTGGGCACCCACATGCTCGTGGAACTCGTGAAACAGGGGTACGATCCCCTGTGTTTGGACAACCTCCACAACAGCAGCCCGTCGGTTCTCGACGCCGTGAAGACCATCTGCGGCCGGGAAATCCCCTTCGTCAAGGCGGACGCCTGCGACGTCGCCGTCATGGAAAAGCTGTTCTCGGAAAACACGATCGACGCGGTCATCCACTTCGCGGGACACAAGGCCGTGGGCGAATCCGTGGCCCATCCGCTCATGTACTACCGGAACAACTACGATTCCGCGCTGACCGTCCTTGAAATGTGCCTCAAATACGGCAGCGCGCTGGTGTTCAGCTCGTCCGCCACGGTCTACGGCGTGCCGCATTTCCTGCCGCTCACCGAAGAACATCCCCTGAGCGCGGTCAACCCTTACGGGCGCACCAAGCTGTACATCGAGGAAACCATCCGCGACGTGGCCCTCGCGCATCCCGAGTTCAACGTGTCCATCCTGCGCTACTTCAACCCGGTGGGCGCACACGAATCCGGGCTCATCGGCGAGAACCCCAACGGCATCCCGAACAACCTCATGCCCTACATCTGCCAGACGGCGGCGGGCATCCGCAAGGAACTCCAAGTGTTCGGCGACGACTACGACACCCCGGACGGCACGGGCGTGCGCGACTACATCCACGTGACCGACCTCATTTCCGGACACATCGCGGCCCTCCGCAAGCTGGAAACGAAACCCGGCTGCATCATCCACAACCTCGGGACCGGCAACGGCACCAGCGTGCTCGAAATGGTCCGGCGCTTCGAGGCCGTCAACGGCGTGCGCGTGCCCTACCGCATCGTCGCGCGGCGTCCGGGCGACGTGGCCAGCTGCTACGCCGATCCCGCCAAAGCCTTCGCGGAACTCGGCTGGAAGGCCGAAAAGAACCTCGACGACATGGTGCGCGACAGCTGGATGTGGCAGATGAAGGGCGCTCAGAAGTAAGTCTTTCTGCGCCGGTCCGGGAGAACGTCCCGGGCAAGCCTCCGCGCCCGCCTTTGTCCAAAAGGCGGGTGAAGCTGGGAAGCATCAGCCCAAGCGTTTCGACGCGGGCCGACCGCGAAAACAGACCGGCTTGCAGTTCTGCAAAGCACGACCTGTTTATCCCGCGCCTTTTCAGCGGCATAGAAACGTAGCCTTTCCAAATGAAAAACCGCCCGAACCTCTGCCGTTCGGGCGGTTTTTCGGTATCCGGGAAGCGGACCGATCAGGAAAAATCCTTCCACACCTGCACGCCGGTGTAGCATTCCACGGCGACGAGGATGATCAGCAGGACGTTGACCGCGCCGTGAATGAGCGGCAGCACCTTCCGCTTCTTCTTGTAGCGGTTCATGACGTATCCGGTGATCAGGCCGACCAGCGCCAGCCCGATGATGGGCCACGCCAGTTGCGCGTGCAGGCCCGTGATGTGCGTGCTGCCGAACAGGTCCAGCGTGACGTAGAAGCCGAGCGCCCCGAGCAGCCACAGGACCAGCGCCAGCGTGCCGAGCTTGACATGCTGCTTCCACGGGAACAGCGTCTTTTTGCCGAGCAGCATCGCCACCCGCTTCAGTCCCTGCCACATGGCCCACACGCCCAGAACGGCGGCACACACCTGCATCACCGGATGCAGCCACAACAAAACGTCGCTCATGTTCACTCCTTGTTTTCGCACTTCCGAGACTGATCCCGGCATATTTTTATAGTAATAATTCCTGACAGCGATTGTTTAGCCCATTTCCCAACGGGAGGCAAGCGGATTTCACCCGCCGAACCCGCGGATACGGAGAAAAAGCGGACGAAACGGCGTCCGCCTGAAAAAAGCCCCCCGATTCCGGTCCGAATCGGGGGGCTTCGCCTTCCGCATGGGAAGCCGCGTCACTCGTACATGGGCAGGACGTGGAACACGAACAGCACATGGCATACGGCGGTGATGCAGCCGTACACGAGCAGCAGGACGATGGTCAGCGAGCCGCCCGGCGTCCGGTACGCGGACATGGGGAACTTCAGGCGGCTGGCCCGCAGCATGAGGGCGGGGACGATGACCGACCAGATCGTCGCCGCGAGGCCCGCCCAGCCGATGGCGGCGAGGAAGCCGTCGGGCTTGATCAGGCCGCCGAGCAGCGGCGGAAGGAAGGTCACGAGCGTCGTCTTGGCGCGCCCGAGCACGGAGTCGTCGAACTTGCACAGGTCCGCCATGTAGTCGAAAAGGCCGAGCCCCGCGCCGAGGAAGGAGGTCGCCACGGCGAAGAAGGAGAAGGCTTCCAGCATGCGCAGGATGAAGCTGCTGTCGATGCCGGAACCGGCGGCGCGGATGAGGTCGCCCACATTGCCGCCCGCGGCGATGACCGCCTTGAACTGTTCGCGGGAGATGATCCCGTCGGCGGCCACGATCCACGCCACGTAGCAGATGAAGGCGATCAGCGTGCCGTAGCGCAGACACGTGTTGATCTCGACGGGCTCCTTGCCAAAATACTTGACCAGACTGGGCACGGAGGCGTGAAAACAGAAGGAGGTCAGATAGGTGGACAGCGCGCACCAGATGAAGATGACCGCGCCGCCGCCGGAACCCTTTTCACCGATGTCCAGCAGCACGGGCAGACGAATCTGCGACAGCATGCCGGTCATGGACAGAATGAAGGTCAGCACCATGCCGCCCATGAGGATGACGGAGAGCCGGTCCACAAAACGGGTGCTCCACCACACGCAGGCGATCAGCACGAGCGAAAAGCACAGGCTCGACATCACGGTGCCGGGGTCGTTTCCGGTCACGGCCATGACCGTCTGCTGCACGGTGGACCCGCCGCCGCTCACATAGGCGTAGACGAGGATGTACAGGACGAAGGCCACGGCGATGCCGTTGATCGTGCTCCAGACCGGACCGAGCGTATCCCGCACGAGCGTATGGAAACTGCTGCCCGGTTCGTAGTGCAGGTTCACTTCCAGAATCGCCTGACTGGAACGCAGCATCAGAAGCCACGTCAGAACCATCAGCAGCAGGGACCAATAGAGCCACATGCCCGCCGAAATCATCGGCAGGGCCAGCATCCCCGCGCCGATGGCCGTCCCGGCGATGATCATCGTCCCGCCCAATATACTGTGTTTTGCTTGAGAGGCCATGCCTTCTCCCGTTTTTTCCTGCATGGCGCAGGTTTGGGGTGTGCGGTTTCCCTGCCGCCCGTTCTCCTCCGAGGCCGCGAGGGATGCCTTCCCGAAACCTCCGTCATCCCGGAAAGCGACGGAGAGGGCCGAGTATCCTCTAAAACCGGCGTCAGGTCCATACCTTCCCCCCGACGGCGGGGCACGCTCGGCCCGACGGCGGAACCCAACGCACCGGTCTCACTGCACATGCCGCCCGAAGAAAAACGCCGTCCGGCCCGGCGGCGCACAGGGGGCGGGCGAAACGCCGACGGGAACGACCGGCTTTCCCCCGGCGGCGGGAAGACAACATCCCCGCGTACGCCGCATCCCGTCTGTTTCTATCAACAATGTACTATTGTTAAGAAAAAACAAACGCGTACGCCGCACGTACCTGAAACCGTTTTCACCCCGCGCCGGGTCCGGGCGAGGGCGGAAGAGAGAGAGAGAGAGAGCCGTTTCAGTCCTCTTTGTCACAGAGAACGCGTGGCCTGAGTGTCCCGTGCGGGAGAGAACCGTTTCGGGTGTTCGCGTCGAAGGGAGGCTGAACGGGCATATTCCCGTATGGGGCAGGACCATGTGAAAATCCCCCCACGCTTTCGGGGAGACGGGACAGCTTGAAGAGCGGGCATCGTATTGGTATATCAACACTATATCCGGACAAACGGCCTCCGGCGAGGCCCGCGTCCATGACGCCGAAACAGACAAGGCGGTGTATCGTATGACGTTTTCCATCAAAAAACTGGCCGGACTGCCCGCCATCGCGGCGGCGGCCTTCTTCATGCAGGCGCTGGACGCCACCATCCTCAACACCGCCCTCCCCGCCGTGGCCCACAGCCTCGACCGTTCGCCGCTGGCGATGCAGCTTGCCGTAGTGGGCTACACGCTCACCGTCGCCATGCTCATCCCCGTGAGCGGCTGGCTGGCGGACCGTTTCGGGACGCGCCGGGTGTTCATCTTCGCCGTCTCCCTGTTCATCCTCGGTTCGCTCCTGTGCGCGCTGTCCGGCACGCTGTGCATGCTCGTAGCCTCGCGGGTCCTTCAGGGCGTCGGCGGCGCCATGATGATGCCGGTGGCGCGCCTCGCCGTACTGCGGGCCTATCCCCGCTCCGAGCTGGTGTCCGTGCTCAACTTCATCAGCATTCCCGGCCTCGTCGGTCCGGTGGTGGGGCCCCTGCTCGGCGGGTGGCTCGTCACCTACGCCACATGGCACTGGATATTCCTGATCAACATCCCGGTCGGGCTGATCGGCATCGTCTACGCCGCCCGGATCATGCCGAACTTCACCGCCGCGCGCGGCTCCTTCGATCTGCTCGGCTTCTTCCTGTTCGGGCTCGGGCTCGTCGCCATCTCCAGCGGGCTGGAAGTGTTCGGCGACCGGGTGGGCCCCGACGTCCTCGCCCCGGCGCTGATCGTCGCCGGAGCCGTGCTGCTCGTCCTGTACGTGCGCCACGCCAGACGCCGCCCCCATCCCCTGATCGGGCTCGGCGTGTTTCGCACCCGCACCTTTTCCGTGGGCATCGGCGGGAACATCGTCTCCCGGCTCGGCACGGGCTGCGTGCCGTTCCTCATGCCGCTGATGCTCCAAGTCGGTCTCGGCTACCCCGCGCTGGTGGCGGGCGCCATGATGGCCCCCACCGCCGTGGGCTCCATCGCCGCCAAAACCTTCGTCATGAAGGTCCTCAACCGGTTCGGCTACCGGGCCACCCTGACCGGCGTGACCGTGTGCATCGGCCTCATGATCGCCCAGTTCGCCCTCCAGACGCCCACGCTGCCCCTGTGGCTGCTCATCCTGCCGCTCTTCCTGCTCGGCATGGCCATGTCCACACAGTTCACCGCCATGAACAGCATCACCCTCGGCGACCTGTCCACGGAAGACGCCAGCACCGGCAACAGCCTCCTGTCCGTCACCCAGCAGCTTTCCATCAGCTTCGGCGTGGCGAGCAGTACGGTCGTGCTCCGGTTCTACAACTCGTTCGCGTCCGGCTCCCTGCTCGACCACTTCCATTATACCTTCATCACCATCGGCGGGATCACCCTGCTCGCCGCATTCGTGTTCATGCTCCTGCGCAGGGACGACGGGGACAACCTGCTTCCCGGCCGCAAGCGCCCCGTTTTCGAGACGACGAACCGGAACTGACCGCCCGGCCCGAGAGACCGGGCCCGATCCGGCATTTGAACTTTACCGGCCCGTCATGTAAACACGTTCTTGTTGCAGTGCTGCGGATATGGTGTCACCATGCACGCCGCCACGCCTGCCGGACGCATGCGCCGACGGGAAAAACGAACCAGCCGAAAGGGAACACACATGGAACAGATTATATTGACCGGGGATCGGCCCACGGGAAGACTGCACGTCGGACACTACGTCGGTTCGCTGAAACGCCGCGTCGAACTCCAGAATTCCGGCAAGTACGACAAGATTTTCATCATGATCGCGGACGCGCAGGCCCTGACCGACAACGCCGAACATCCCGAAAAGGTGCGCCAGAACATCATCGAGGTGGCGCTGGACTATCTCGCCTGCGGCCTTGATCCTCAGAAATCCACGATGTTCATTCAGTCGCAGATTCCCGAACTCTGCGAGCTGTCCTTCTATTACATGAACCTCGTGACCGTGGCCCGGCTCCAGCGCAACCCCACGGTGAAGGCCGAAATCCAGATGCGCAACTTCGAGGCCAGCATCCCGGTCGGGTTCTTCACCTACCCGATCAGTCAGGCTTCCGACATCACGGCCTTCAAGGCCACGGCGGTTCCCGTCGGCGAGGATCAGGCCCCCATGCTGGAGCAGACCAAGGAAATCGTACGCAAGTTCAACGCCGTCTACGGGGACACCCTCGTGGAGCCGGAAATGCTGCTGCCCGACAACAAGGCGTGCCTGCGCCTGCCCGGCATCGACGGCAAGGCCAAGATGAGCAAGTCGCTCGGCAACTGCATCTACCTTGCGGAAGACGCCGCCGAGATCAAGAAAAAGGTCATGGCCATGTTCACCGACCCGGACCACCTGCGCGTGGAGGACCCCGGCAAGGTCGAAGGCAACCCGGTGTTCATCTATCTGGACGCGTTCTGCCGTCCGGAGCATTTCGCGCAGTTCCTGCCGGACTATCAGAACCTCGACGAGATGAAGGCGCACTACTCGCGCGGCGGCCTCGGCGACGTCAAGGTCAAGAAATTCCTGAACAACGTGCTCCAGAGCGAACTGGAACCCATCAGGAATCGCCGCCGGGAACTGGAAAAGGACATCCCCGCCGTCTACGAAATCCTCAGGCAGGGCAGCCTCAAGGCCCGTGAAGCGGCCTCCCGGACGCTGGACGACGTGAAGCGCGCCATGAAGATCAACTATTTTGAAGACGTCGATCTGATCAACGAGCAGGCGAAGAAATACGCCGGATGACGCGGGGGAGCCTCCGCTCCTACCGGATATGCGAAAAGGCGGGGAAGGTTCCCCGCCTTTTCGCATCATGTCCTTGAAAATGCCTCCCTTCCGGGATGGCCGCAGCCGGGAAAAGTCCCCGCTACGGCGCATCGGGACGGAAGGACGTCGCGGCGCTACTTGCAGATGCCGCAAGTGGCGAAATCGTGCCGGGGGCCGTCGGGATGCCGGGAAACGTCGCGGCCCGTCCCGTTCCAGTCAAGCACGCCGTCACGCTTCCCGGTTTCGGGATTGACGGGGTATCTGGAATCCGGGCCCGTACTGCCGAGGCTCGATCCGTCGCTGCTCGCCAGCAGCGCCCCGGACTGATCGGCGTGGGAAGGGGCGGCAAAGGTCATAACGGCACCCAGAGACAGAACGGCGGCGAACAGAAGAGACTTGAACATCATATACTCCTTGATTGCGTATGAGACGCTGCGTCTCATTTTCATATGATTGTTTCGATGCCGTAGCAGCATCTTGTGACGTACTTATAGGTATACGCACCGTAAAAACCTAGACACGATCCTCTTGAATACTTGCCTGATCCTTTCACCCAATACGCATGGTCATACAAAAAAGGAAAAGCGCACCGTGTCTACTGTTGACAGGGTGCGCTTCATGGTTTTTTGATCGCTTTCAACGTGCAGACAACACTTCTTCAACGGCATTGCGTGACGCTTTCATCTTCTTGAAGGAGCGCAACGGACACGCAACATCCCCTCCGGCGAAACCGCATTCGCCAGCCTTTACGGCCATCCGCAAAGAACCCTTCCGGCAGGTATCGCGGAGGCCCTTCATGCGGAGGAAAAGACGCCATGCTCTCCTCATGCGCCTGAGCC
Source organism: uncultured Bilophila sp. (assembly GCA_902373525.1). Classification (GTDB taxonomy): domain Bacteria; phylum Desulfobacterota; class Desulfovibrionia; order Desulfovibrionales; family Desulfovibrionaceae; genus Bilophila. The sequence continues at coordinate 87,345 of CABKMN010000005.1, forward strand.
GCACGCTTCAAAAATTCCGCACGGGGAACGCCTCCTCCGGGTCGTAGCGGTCGGATGCCGTTCCCGCATTGACATTTGTTCGTGGGCGAACTAAAGAAGGGAACACCCCATCCGTTCGCCCACGAACCAAATGAGCCGCCATGAACGAACACTACGACACCCACGCCGTCATCGCCCTGATCGCCTCCATCCGCGAACAGGCCAATCTGTTTCTTGTCCGCGCCCTCTCGGAACGCGGCATCACGGACCTTCTGCCCGCCCACGGGGCCGTCCTGAACGCCTTGTTTCAGCGGAGCCCCGTCCAGATGAACGAGCTGGCGGAAGCCATCGGTCGAAAAAAGAACACCGTCACCGGCCTGATCAAGACGCTTGAGGAACGGGGCTACTGCCGCCGGGAACCCGATCCGCAGGACGCCCGAGCGCAGCTTGTCGCCCTGACGGACAAGGGCGAAACCGTCCGCGCGGAACAGGCGGCCATTTCCGAAAACCTGCTGAAACGAGTGTGGGAAGGCGTCGGGGAACCGGAACGGCAATCCTGCGTCGACGTCCTCCGCACCATCCTCCGCAACCTGCGGGATGCCGCCGATACGCCGCAGACGCGGGAACGCCTCTAGCCCACCCTTTCCGCAAACGCCGCACCCGTCCGGTGCGCCTCAAAACCGTATGCCAACCCAAGGAGGGCATCATGGAACAGTCCACCGAGAAACAGCAACTGCTCGACACCGTCGACCTGTACCGCCGCTCCATCATTCACGCGGACGATCCGTCGCTTGCGGAACAGGTTTGGGCGGATACGCCGGACGTATCCTTTACCCACCCGCGCGGGCACGCATCCGGGTGGCAGGCGATCAGGCGGAACTTCTACGGCAAGACGATGGGAGAGACGTTTTCAAAACGGGAACTCACGCTGGTCGGTACGCCCGTGATCCAGCTTTACGGAGACGCCGCGGTGGTTGAATTCGAATGGGATTTCGTGGCGACCGTGCGCGCGGACGGCAGCCTGCGGCATACGACCGGGCGCGAAAGTCAGGTCTACGTGAAGCGGCCCGAAGGCTGGCGTCTCGTACACGTCCACTATTCCGGACCGGCAACCACCGCCTGAGCGTCCCCACGGCAACGAAACAAGCAACGGCGCGGCGCACGTCTTTCCGATGCGCCGCGCCGTCGGCACGTTGCCGTCTCAACGGACAGGGGCCGCCCCCTGCCCGGACGATCCCGACCGTTCTCAGTTCCGCTGCAAGCCGATCCTGTGCAGCCACGAGGTGACGTCGCCCTGCGCGTGACCGGATGCGCCGCCTCTGATCGCCAGCCCGTCCAGCACCGTGGCCTTCGGGCACAGTTCCCGGATATGGGACACGCTGCGTCCGAGTCCGCTGCCCTCATGGGTCATGAACGGCGCGATTGTCTTGCCGGAAAAATCGTACTCGGACAGGAAAGTGATGACCGGAGTGGCCACCGTGCCCCACCAGCAGGGCGAGCCCACCACCACGACGTCGTACGCCCCGAATCCCTCGATCTTCGTCTTCAGCGGCGGCTTGAACCCGGTTTCCAGTTCCCGCCGGGCCTGCTCCGTGGTGGCGCGGTAGGCTTCCGGATACGGCTGCACGGTCTGAAGCTCCACGATGTCGCCGCCGAGCTGCCTGCGGATTTCCTCCGCCACGGCGCGCGTGTTGCCGGTACGGGAGTAGTATACGGTCAGTATCTTGAGGCTGCCGGGATCGGCGGCGAAAGCCGTCCCCGGAAGCAGCCGGGACGCCAGCCCTACAAACGCTCCGGCAAAGGCCGACTTCAGGATATTCCGTCTGGACAGGATGATTTCATTGTTGCGCGTATGCTTGCTCATAGCGATTTCCCTCTGGGTAACGACGTTCCTTGATGGAGTTTTCCGACTCCATCTCCTTGATGAAACGAACATACCCGGAGCCATCGCCGAAAGGGAGATACGATCCTCTTTATTCTTTGCCTGATTCTTTCACGAGGCCGCTCCGTACAAGACCGTCATACCCCTGACACATGCCGAACGGAGCGCTCCGGCATCTTCCCAATCGGGCATCCCGCACGCCTCCCGGTCCGGGGTCCCGCATCAACGCCTCTCCTGCCGGCCATGACGGAAAAAAAGAATCTGTATGACCGTGACCAGTACGGCTACGCCGTTACATATCTTTTCCGGCGGCAGAGCAACGACGATCTCGACTTTGATGCGGGTCCCGCGAAAGACGGGGAGGCTGGTCAACGTATAGATAACATAGAGGAAAAAACGAGAAATCTCTTCTGTCCACGCCAAACCGGTATGGAAGATGTAATGGACAACGATCTGGATGAAAAGCTCCAGATAAGCAGCGCCAGTACCGTATTGGCCACGGAGAGTTCAACGTTTGTTCAAAAAATACTGGACTATAGCTCTCCTATCCCCGTGGAGGGACACTCCATGCCTTTTGCGGCATGACGTGCGTAACCGAACGTGTTCGATACCGCTCCGGAGCGCTCCCTGCCCCGCCGGTTCCGTACAGCATCCCGCGGCGTCTCCCACTGCGGTCGGTCATGCCTTCGCTATCTTTGGACCATCGGCAACCATTCCCGAAAGCCGATGCCCCATCCAATATTTGGATAAAAATCCAACGAATAGACAACAGTCCTATTTGCTGACGGACTTCCTACTCGCAAACAAGATAACCAAGAAAGCTCGCAGGACTCCCTCAGTCCTAAGCGAAGATAACGGGGTCGGGCCGTGGCGACCCTCTATGCCGAAGGACAACTCATTCTTCTGGAATAGTTTCCCACATCCGAACTTCGGCGGAGAAAAAAGAAAAGGGCTATAGCCATCAAGCTATAACCCTTAAAATATGGTGCCGAAGGGGAGATTTGAACTCCCACGGGGGAACCCCCACTAGACCCTGAACCTAGCGTGTCTACCAATTCCACCACTTCGGCGCGAAAAGACTTCTAGCGAAAACGAGGACGCTTGGCAAGCGTTTTTTTGCGGGAACGGACAAAAAAGACCAGACTCGGCATACCGATCTCAAAAGTATCTGTAGAAATAGACCATTAGCATCAAGTTCGGTTCCCCTCGACCTCCGGGGTTTCCCTTTCCAGTAAAAGCGTGCGGAGCCGCGGCTCCTTCTCCCCCCACGTCCATTTCTCCGTACCGCATTGTTGGGCTTCTGCGGGCCGCTCCGGTCATCCGTTCTCTCCTCGGAGGAGGCATTTCGGGGCGATTGCCCTTTTCTATGAACGACGGTCCGTTACGCCGCATCAGCCCGACGTCAAAATATTTTGACAAAAAAACGGTGGGGTGTTCGCGCCGAATGCGGTATGAGGCGGGTTTCCGCGTTGCGGCGTCCGCCGTTTCGCGCCACCTTCTTACAACGAGTTTCAACGATCATGCGACGGATAGTGTGGAGCCTGATTTCCCTGTGCCTTGTCCTGTTCAGCCTCGCCCTGCTCTTTCGGTTCGACGACGCGGAGCGGTTCCTGCCCGATCCGCTGGAAAGGCTGGTTTCCGGCGTGGAGGAAATCCTTTCCCCGTCTCCCGAACACGCTCTGGACGCGTTGCTCGCTGAGGAAAAGCAGGACGACGAGGCCAATGACGACTCGGATCAAGAAGCCGAGGTCTACGAGGCCAATCCCCGGTATACCGTGGAACAGGACCCCGAGAGAGGCGAAATCCTCCGCAGCGACGTGCAGCAGGGCGACACGGCCGGAAAAATCCTCGGAGAATGGCTGGACGCCAACGATCTGGCCGAACTGCTCGCCGCCGCCAAGCCGGTATACGCGCTGACCAAAGTCCGGTTCGGGCAACCCTTCGCCGTGCTCCGCGATCCCCGGACCAAGGCGTTCCGGTGTTTCAAGTACGAAATCAATCAGGAAAAATACCTTATCGTCGAGAAGAAGGACGACCGTTTCGCCGCGCGTCTTGAGGAAATCGACTACCAGACCTCACTGGCGGTGGTCAAAGGGACTATCAGCACCACGCTCTCGGAAGCCGTTGCGGAACAGGGCGAAAACGTGGCCCTCGCCATCGCGCTCGCGCACGTCTTCGCCTCGGAAATCAACTTCATCTCGGACCTGCGAAAAGGCGACGCCTTCGAGGTACTGGTGGAAAAGCGTTTCCGGCACGACGCGTTCGAAGGCTACGGACGCGTGCTCGGAGCGAAGTTCACCAACCAGAACAAGCCGCACGCCGCCTATCTCTTCCTCAACGAGCGCGGGCGGGAAACCTACTACAACGCCCAAGGCGACAACCTGCACCGAGAACTGTTGAAAGCGCCGCTCTCCTTCCTGCGCGTGACGTCGCGCTACAGCATGGCCCGCAGGCATCCCGTCTTCGGCAAGGTCCGGCCCCATCAGGGCATCGACTACGGCGCGCCCACGGGGACGCCGATCATGGCGGTGGGCGACGGCGTCATCAGCAGCATCGGGCGGGCAGGCGGCTACGGCAAGCAGATCATCATCCGACACGACAACGGGCTGGAGTCCCTGTACGGGCACATGTCGCGTTTCGCCAAGACCATGAAGAACGGCAAACGGGTACGGCAGGGGCAGACCATCGGCTATGTGGGCGCGACCGGCACGGCGACCGGGCCGCATCTGGATTTCCGCATCCGCAAAAACGGGGCCTTCGTGAACCCGGACAAGCTGATCATTCCTCGGGATCGCGGGCTGGAGAAGCGGCGCATGGCGGACTACAAGGCCGTGGCCAGTGCCGTGGACGGTTATCTTGAAGGCCGGAAGCCTCTTGCGGGGTACGACCCGGATGCGTGGTTCGGGGACGAAGAGTAAGCGGCGGGGGAAGAGAGGGGGGAAGGAGACGCCTCCGGCGGCCGGGCTGCCGCCCGGACCTGCGCCTCCCGGCAGGCCGGGGGGAATGATTCCCCCCGGACCCCCTCGGATAGGGAACTGCCGGGGAAAAGGTGACTTTCATCGGTACGACTTATCTTTTTCTCTTTTCTATTATGATAAGCGAGGAAATGTGCCGTTTCATGGGCCGAGCGGAGGGTATTGAGAGGCGTTCGACAATGTTGCAATCGGTTATGAAAGCACCATTTTCTTCTCGCCGGCCTGATAGACGGCGGAGAGTTCCGCGTACAGGCGGCTGATGTGCTCGAAGCGCACCGCGGCTTCCGGGGTTTCGCACAGGCTCATCACCGGGCGGCTGGTGTAATAGCTGGAATCCTCGGCGGGGCTGGTGCAATGGAACAGTTCCCGGATCATCTTCTGGTCGTGGGGGATGTTGAAGTCCTTGCTCGTGTTTTCGTAGCCGAACAGGTAATACAGTTCGGGAAACCCGCTCCACGCGATGGCCGAGGCGCACATGCAGCAGGGCTGATGCGTAGCCAGAAAAAGGCAGTCCTTGGGATCGGGGTGGCCCTGCAATTCCCAGAACTGCTTGATCGCGTAGACCTCGCCGTGCCAGAGCGGCGAAAAGGCCTCCATGTTGGTTTCGGCGAGCACAAGCGACAGATCGTCCCTGCGCAGCACCGCCGCGCCGAACACCTTGCAGCCGATGGCCACGCGCTTGCGGGTGAGGGGCGCGATATCGTATTCAATGACGTCCATCAGACGACGAAACAACGTCTCCTGCATTGTTTTTCTCCTATAGTAATGAGGGGGGCGGCATCCGGCGGACGGCGTCTCCCGGCGTTTTCCCGCAGCGGTTCCGGCGGGGCGGCCCGCCCGTGCAGCGGGCTGCCGTAGCAGATCATACCCCGCGCGATTTGTCCAACGCTTTTTGACCCGATACCGTGAGAAATCTCTCTCAAGCGCGGTCCACTGGATATTTTCGGACATCCGGTGTAAACATGGAACGCATGCCGCACCGGCACCCGTATCCGCCGTAAGGCCGATCCACTCGGAAACGCAACGATTTTTCCTCCTAACCCAACGGAACCGCCATGATACGCCGTCTGTTCGCGCTCCTGTCCCTCCTTGTCCTCGGAACCGTCCTCCCCGCCTTCGGCGCTCCCCTCAAACTCGGGGTGCTGCCCGCCGCCGATACCATCGTGCTCCATGTCGCCGCCGACGAAGGGCTGTTCGCCGAACAGGGGCTGGAGGTGGAACTCATCCCCTTCCAGAGCGCGCTGGAACTCGGGGCCGCCATGCGGGCGGGTGCGCTGGACGGGCACTTCGGGGACATCATCAACGTCCTGATGCAGAACGAAAGCGGCTCTCCGCAGGCCATCGTGGCGACCACCTCCCACTCCTCTCCGGAAGGCCGCTGCTTCGGACTGGTGGTTTCCCCCAAATCCGAGGCGCAGACGCTGGCGGACCTCAAAGGAAAGGACATCGCCGTCTCCAGCGCGACCATCATCGACTTTCTGCTGACCGAGCTGCTCCAGAAAGAAGAGGTCGCTCCCGACTTCCTGAACCGGCAGGACATCCGGCAGATTCCGGTGCGCCTGCAAATGCTCCTGAGCGGGCAGATCGAATCCGCGCTGCTGCCCGAGCCGCTGGTTTCGCTCGTGGAGGCCAAGGGCGCGCGCACCATCCTCGACGACCGCAAGCTGAACACGCCGCTGGCGGTCATCGCCCTGAAGCGCACCGTGCTCGACGCTCCCGACGGCGCGGGCACCGTGGCGAAATTCCGCAAGGCGCTCACGGAGGCCGCCGCGCGCATCAACGGCAAGCCCGACACCTACCGCCCGGTCATGGAAGCCAAGGGACTGCTCCCCAAGGGCGCGTCCGCCCAGTACGCGATGGTCCGCTTCGACATGAAGCATACCCCGACCGGGCTGCCTTCCGAGGCGGACATCAAGGCCTTCGCGGACTGGATGAAGGCCAACCGCATCCTCAAGAAAGACCCGGCCTACGCCGACGTGGTTTTCCGGTGAGCAACGACGGACGCCGCGACGCGGGCATCGCCGTCCGCGACCTGAGCAAGGGCTACGGGGAAGGCCCCGTGCTGGACGGTCTGTCCTTCGACCTGCCGGACGGTGAGACACTCTCGGTCATCGGCCCTTCCGGGTGCGGCAAAAGCACCCTGCTCTACCTGCTCGCCGGACTGGACAAGCCGGACCGGGGCACGGTACGCACGGGAGACGTCGGAAGGCGCGACAAAGGGCGCATTTCGTTCATCCTTCAGGATTACGGTCTGTTTCCGTGGAAGACCGTGCGGGAAAATCTGGCCCTGCCGCTGGAATTGCAGGGGCTGTCTTCCGAACGACGGCGCGAAGCCGTGGCGGGCATGCTGGACGAACTCGGTCTCGCCGGACTGGACGAACGATACCCGGCGCAGCTTTCCGGCGGCCAGCGACAGCGCATCGCCATAGGCCGGGCGCTGATCACGGACCCGGACATCCTGCTTATGGACGAGCCCTTTTCCTCGCTTGACGCGCTGACGCGCGAACATCTCCAGACGACCGTGCTGTCTCTGTGGCAGCGCCGCCGCCCCACCTGCGTCCTCGTGACGCACAACGTTCCCGAAGCCGTGTTTCTGGGCAAGCACGTCATGGTGATGAACGGTCGCCCGGCCCGCAACGTCATGTGGCTGGAAAACCCCTGTTTCGGCGATGCGGAAGCGCGCGGGGAGGACCGGTATTTCGCCCTGACCAAACGGGTGTACGCCGCCTTGTCCGGGACGGAGGATTGCCCATGTCCACACTGATCGTCCTGTTGCTCTGCGGTGCCGCGGGCGGCTTTCTCTTCGAGTGGTTCGGCCTGCCCGGCGGGGCCATGACCGGAGCCATCGTCGCGGTCATCATTCTGAAAAGTTTTTCCGTGATGCCTCAGGCCGCGTTTCCCCGGCCCTTCCAGTTCCTCGTCTACGTCTGCCTCGGTGTTCTGGTCGGGAACATGTACCGGCCCGAAATGCTCCTCGCGGTACGCGACACATGGCCCGTACTGCTCATCAGCACCCTTCTCGTGCTCGCCGCCGGGATGCTCATCGCCGTTTTCGTGGTCAAATTCGGCAACCTCGACGTGACCAGCGCCTACCTCGCCACCAGCCCCGGCGGCCTGAACGTCGTGGTCGGACTCGCCGCGGACATGGGCCCCAACGCGCCCATCGTCCTCGCCTACCAGATGGTCCGGCTCTACGCCATCATCCTCACGGTGCCCCTCGCCGCCCGGATTTTGCACAAATTTTTACAATAGGCGGATGATAACGGAACACCGGGAGAAGAGAATGTTTTTTCAAAAGGCTGTGTCATAGAAAACGGTTGATGCTTTATTCCTTGAAATGCCAAAGGAATAACCAATAAAATGCCCCAAACATGGATTCCGCCGAGGGGAGAACTGGAGAAAAAGGTCGTCGTTTCACCGTGCTGTGGAGATGAAACAACCACATCCTATGACAGAGCCTTTCAAAAAAGCGTTCTCCTCTCCTCCCCGCCTCTTCCAGCGCCGTTTTGACCGTAGCGAATCCCTTTTCACGGCTTTTCCAGACGTCTCGGACGAGGCGTGCCAAGACGTACTTGTCTTTGAAACACCAAACCGGGAAAAAACCTCGTTTGCCCCGGTAAACATAACCGGGAAAACTGCCGCCGCGACCGGTTGCGCCGGGCTCCGACCCGAAGGGCGACCCCGCAGGGCCGTGACCGTTGGGCGATCCAGCCTTACGGGCATCGAGAAAACGCGGCTCGCCCCCGGACGGGGAGCCCGGAGGGGCGGTAGCCCGCCGGTGCGGCTCGCACCTCTGGCCGCCGGAGACATACAAAGGTTCATACCTCTATGAAAGGACTCTTCCGTTATCTTTTGGCGCTGGCGGCGTTGCTGGCCTTCTGGCAGATCGGCTCCGTGGCGCTCGGCGAATTTCTCCTGCCGCGCCCGCTTGAGGTGCTGGCGTACTTCGGGGAATCCCTGACCACGGGCGCGTTCTGGCAACACGCCGGAGCCAGCGCGTGGCGCGTCGCCTCCGCCATGAGCCTCGCGTGGATCGTCGCCTTCCCGCTCGGGCTGATTCTGGGACACGTCAGGGCTGTGGACAACACCCTGTCCCCGCTCGTCTTCCTGACCTATCCTCTGCCCAAGATCGTCCTGCTGCCCCTGTTCCTCACCCTGTTCGGACTCGGTGACCTGCCCCGCGTCCTGCTCATCGCCCTGACCACCGGCTACCAGATTCTGGTGGTCACGCGGGCCAGCGCGCAGGGGCTGGACAGGAAATACCTCGATTCGTTCCGGTCGCTCGGCGGAAGCCCCGTCCAGACGCTCCGGCACATCCTCATCCCGGCGGCCCTGCCCGACGCCATGACCGCCCTGAAAGTCGCCAGCGGCACGGCGGTGGCCGTGCTGTTCATGGCCGAATCCTTCGCCACGCGAAAGGGCCTCGGGTTCCTGATCATGGACGCGTGGGGGCGGGGCGATCAGCTCGAAATGTTCACGGGCATCCTCGCCATGAGCCTGCTCGGAGTGGCCCTGTACGAACTGTGCAACGCGCTGGAAAAGAAATGCTGCCGCTGGAGGAGTTTCCAGATGAAAAGGAAACGCTGATGACGCCCGATCTGCTCTGGGTCGCGGGAGGGGGCGCGGCAGGCGCCCTGTGCCGCCACCTGATCTCTACGAAATGCTCGTTACGGCTCGGGACGGCGTTTCCCTACGGCACCCTGCTGGTCAACGTACTCGGATCATTGCTCATGGGACTGCTCGGCGGGTGCTGGGAACGCTGGGGCCTGTTCCCTGTTCCGGGACTGCTCATCGGTTCCGGGTTTCTCGGCGCGCTGACCACCTTCTCCACGTTCTCGATGGACACCTTCGCCGCCTTCCGCGACGGACAGCCGGGCAAGGCCGCGCTGAACGTCGCCCTGAACACGATCCTGTGCCTCGGCGCCGCCGCCGGGGGCTTCTTTCTCATTGTCGTGTAACCGGAATCACGCCATGCTTTTCTCGAAAGATTCGGCTGCGGTCATGGTCGGGGGCGGCGCGGGCGCGGTCTGCCGCGTCATGCTTGGGGAAGCCGTCATGCGGGCGATGGGGGCGCCCTTGGGGTTTCCTCTGGGCATCCTGTGCGTCAACGTGCTCGGCGGATTTCTCATGGGGCTTCTGCAAGGCGGCATGCAACGCGCCGGAAAACCGTTCCGGGCGGGCTACCTCCTGCTCGGCACGGGGTTTCTGGGCGGCTTCACCACCTTTTCCACCTTTTCGCTGGATACGCTGCTGCTGTTCCGCCACTCCGCGCCGCTCGCCGGGCTGAACGTCATCCTGAACGTGTCCCTGTGCGTCTGCGCGGTCCGGGCGGGCTACGCGCTGCTGGCCCCGCGTGCCGCAACAGGCTCCCCGAGAAGGATTTCTGTACAATAACACGCTTTTTTGCTAGGAAAAAGACGTTTCCGAAACCCGCCTTGAAGGCGGACTTCGGAAGGTCCGTCAGCAAAGGAATCACCATGCGCACGCTGTTCCTGTCCCTGTTCGCCCTGCTCCTGCCCGCCGCGGCACAGGGCGCGTCCCTGCTTCCCGGCGGAGACTACCCCGCCCCGGAATGTCGCTCCCCGCTCCGCCCCCTGCCGGGCGACGGTCCAATGGACTGGCGGCTGTACCGTTCCGACATGGAAACCTACCGGCAGTGCGTGGAAAACTATCTCGCCACGGCCCGGCAGGACGTCGACCGCATCCGCAAGCGGATGGAACGCGCCGTCCGCGAATACAACGAAGAATCCGGCAACCTGTAATCCGCCCGCGTTCCCGACAGGAGCGCCCGCTTCCCTCCGGCGTCGCGGCTTCTTCCGAGAGCGCCCGAACCGGACGTTTTCCGGCGATCTTTCCCGCAAACAACCCGCCGCCACGCGGCGAGGAGCTCTGAATGACTCGAGTGCTTGCCTGTCTGGCCCTTGGAGCATGGGTACTCCTGCTCTGGCCTTTCCCGATCACGACGTTCATGGCGACCTGTATGGCCTGCGTCACCTATCCGGCATACCGCAGGCTGCACCGGCGGCTGTCCCCCTCATGGGCCATGACCGCCTATACGGTGGGTCTGGCGGCCATCACCATCCTGCCTCTCGCCACGGTGGTGTCGCTGGTGACGCCGCAGGCCGTCGCCGGGCTCAAAATCCTCGACGGCCTGCGTGATTCCGGCTGGATACATAGCCCTGAGGCGCAGGCGTGGTTCGCATCCGTGGACGCGTGGCTCAAGAACCTGCCCGGACTGGAAGGCGGGCTGGACCAGCTCGCCAGCACCGCCGCCGGACTGGCCGGGACCGCGGCCCGCACCGTGCTCGCGGGCGGCGTAGGCATCGCGGGCGGCGCGTTTCAGGCCGTGCTGGTCATGTTCCTGTTCGTCATGATCACCATGATGTGCGCGACCCGCGCCGACCTTATCCATGAATTCGCCTGCCGCCTGACCCAATGGCCCGCCGAGGTCATCGACCGCTTCGTCTCCACCATCCGCAAGGCCATCTTCGGCGTGCTGGTCGGCGTCGTCTTCGTGGCGCTCATTCAGGGCTTTCTCTGCGGCGTGGGCTTCGCCTTCGCGGAGGTGCCCCAGCCCGCGTTCTGGGGGCTCATCGCGGCGTTCGTCGCGCCCATCCCGTTCATCGGCACCGCGCTGGTCTGGGTCCCGGTGTGCATCTGGCTGTGGCTCACCGGGTCCACGGTCGCCTGCATCGGCCTCGCCATCTGGTGCGCGCTGGTCGTGGCGGGCGTGGACAACCTGCTCCGCCCCTTCTTCCTCAAGACCGGCATCGACGCCTCGGTCGTCACGCTGATCCTGTCCATCCTCTGCGGCCTCGCGGCGTTCGGCCCCGTCGGCGTCTTCGCCGGGCCGGTGCTCGTGGCCGTCGCCATTCAGGCGGGCAACGAAAGCACGCTGTCCCACCGCCGCTGAGCCTCAACCGGCCCCCAACGCGGCATTCACCAAACCGATTGAAGCGCGTGAGGCGGGGAAACGGCACAAGCGGTTCAACACGATCCGGCGACGAAGGCGTACGCGCCTTTCTCTCCGCAACGGACAACTGGGCACCACAGTTTCATCAACCGTACGCGCGGACACGCCCCCCAAAAACAGGAGGCCTTTCTTCGGAGAGGCCTCCTCAGATGTCTTTTCCTTTCCGCCGCGGGAGGCTTTCCCGGATGCCGCAACGCTGTCCCGGCGAACCCGGCCTCGATTGGTTCCGCCGACTCTCCGGGAAACTTATCATTCCGCCCCCGAAAGGCGTACAAATTTTTACCTCCCCAATAAGTTCCTCTTTTTGCACGGTTCGGATGCGCACCACCCGCACGGGACGCCCCCAAGTGCGCAAAGTAAAGAACTTTGTACCAAATCAAGCTATTTACAAGCCCTTCCGTGTAGCTATTATGGGGGAAACAGTTTGAACCGAACTGTGCACCAATCGTTCTAAAGGAGTTTTCACACATGCTGCACAAATGCAAAATGCTGCCTCTTGTTGCGGTCATGCTCGTCATGTCGTTGGTCTTCACGGCGCAGGCTGCCCCTGTCGTCCCCAATTTCGTTCCGCTGGTTCAGTCCGCCGGCAAGGCCGTCGTCAATATCAGCACCGAAAAGAAGGTCATACAGCGCGGCGGGATGCCCTCGGAAATGTTCCGGGGTCTTCCGCCCGAATTCGAGCGTTTCTTTGAACAGTTCGAGGGCGGGCGCAACGCCCAGCCCCGGACCCAGCGTTCCCTCGGCACCGGCTTCCTGATTTCCGCCGACGGCTACATCGTGACCAACAACCACGTCGTGGCCGGAGCCGACACCGTGCTCGTCAACCTTCAGGGAAGCACCGGCAAGGATCATTCCCTCAAGGCGCAGGTCATCGGCACCGACGAGGAAACCGACATCGCCCTGCTCAAGGTAAAGGCCGACACGCCCCTGCCCTTCCTCAATTTCGGCGATTCCGACAAGATGGAAGTGGGCGAATGGGTTCTCGCCATCGGCAACCCCTTCGGCCTCGGGCACACCGTCACCGCGGGCATCCTGAGCGCCAAGGGCCGCAACATCCAGTCCGGCCCCTTCGACAACTTCCTCCAGACGGACGCCTCGATCAACCCCGGCAACAGCGGCGGCCCCCTGATCAACATGGAAGGCAAGGTCATCGGCATCAACACCGCGATCATCGCCAGCGGTCAGGGTATCGGCTTCGCCATCCCGAGCAGCATGGCGGAACGCATCGTCAACCAGCTCAAGCAGGACAAGAAGGTCAGCCGCGGCTGGATCGGCGTCACCATTCAGGACGTTGACGAAAACACCGCCAAGGCGCTCGGCCTGCCGAAGGCCACCGGCGCGCTCATCGGCTCGGTCATGCCCGACGAACCCGCCGCCAAGGGCGGCATGAAGGACGGCGACGTCGTCCTCGAAGTCAACGGCAAGGCCATCGACGACTCCAGCGCCCTGCTCCGCGCCATCGCCACCGAAGCGCCCGGCTCCAAGGTCAACATGGTCGTGTGGCGCGACGGCGAACGCAAGGACGTCACCGTCCAGCTCGGCGAACGGAACCTGAAGGGCGGCAAGGCGGGCAATACGATGGATCAGAGCGCCCCGTCTCTCGGCCTCTCCGTCCGCCCGCTGACCAAGGAAGAATCCCGCGCCGCGAACCTGAAGCCCGGCACCGGCCTCCTCGTTGTGGGCGTCGAACCCGGCAAGCTGGCCGCCGAAGCGGAACTGCGGGAAGGCGACATCATCCTGAGCGCCAACCTCAAGCCCATCAAGTCCACGGAAGACTTCGCCAAGATCATCCGTGAAGACGCCAAGAAGCGCGGGGTCGTCATGCTCCAGCTCCAGCGTCAGGGCCAGACGTTCTTCCGCTCGGTGCCGCTGACCGAGAACGCCAAGTAGGCACCGTCACAAAACGTTTTGCCAAGAGGGAGGAAACTCCCTCTTTTTTTGGGCGGACGGGCGGGATGCTCCCCGGTTTCATGAGGTACGGACGGATGTTCGCCTCCCCTGAAACCGGGGCCCTCCGAGTCCTCACGGCGCACCGTTTTCGGCGGAAGCCGGAACATCCGGAGGGATCGCTTGCCTTTTCCGCAGGAATGTCTATACTTCATCCTACGCGAACAGGGACTTTGTCCTTCTGCCCAGCGCTCTGGGGGCGCATTGGTTTCGACGGGGATGTTGAAGCCGAAGTGGCAGGCCGAGGCGCCGCTGGCCTCGTAAAAAGCGGCACAATAGTAATTGGCAACGATTACGACTACGCTTACGCTGCTTAATTAAGCGGCACACCGAACCGGTCCACGCCCGATAGACCGGCAAGGTGTAAAACCATCGGGCTGGCGTGGCGTTGCGTTTGCCGGGCGACGCGTGAGACTTTACGGTGAACTGGTCGAAGGCCGCCCTGATTGGGGGCCAAGCCCGAGACGAGACAAGATACCCAACCTAAGCCTGTAGATGCTTCGCGTGAATCTTTCTCGGACGGGGGTTCGACTCCCCCCGCCTCCACCATCAAATTTTTCCGGCCCAGCCATTTGAATCCCGAAAGTCAAGCTATTCAGCGGACTTTCGGGATTTCTCGTTCCAGCTTCATCCAGCCAAGGGTGAGGGAGTCCGCAACAGATCGGTATCCTTTCCTGAAACGCTGCCATGAGAAAAGATTACGGAAGCCGCCAGAGACGGGTGTCAGTGGGCGTAGCTCAAACCATGACGGCCCAATGCAGTTGAGGCCCTCCACATTTCGATGGAGAGCCTCAACGTATCGGCGGCGGGACGGTTTCCGCCCTACCGTTTTTTCCAGAGAATGATCGGCTTCATCTGCTAGAACTTGTAGGTGAAGCTCAGGTTGACGCCCTGCCCCGTCCGGTGTTCGGAGGCCTGCACGCCGTAGTTGAGGCCGAAGGACAGGTTGTCCTTGGCCACCTCAAGGCCGAGGGTGCCGTCAACCGTAGTCGCGTCCATGATCCGGGACGTGACGGTGTCCGAAGCGCCTACGCCGCGCACGCTCGCCCTCGTCTTGGCCTTCAGGTCGCCGGTCGCGGGCACGACCGAAACGTCGGCCCTCGGCTTCACCTTCCAGCCCGACGCGGTTTCGAAATCGCGGCTGAAGCCCACGCCTACCGGGAAGGTCCAGATATGCTGCGTTTCCTTCCCGATACGGAATACGTCGTGATCGTCGATGCGCGACGTGAAGGCGTCGGTGGTCACGCCCAAGTAGCGCACCCCGATATGGGGCAGCACGTCCGCCCAGTCCGTACGGAGCAGGCATTCGCCGCGCAGGCCCGCCGTCAGCACGCCGGTGTCCACATCGGCCTCAAGCTGTCCGAGTTGCAGGGAAGCCGGCAGGTGCTGCTTCACGTCGTTCTTGTTGGCCGAGTAGCCCAGATCGGCCATGACGTTCAGGTTGTCCCGTGTCCACGCGCCGTACAGGCTCACGCCCCAGAAGTCGAAGTCGTTCTTGGTCCGGTTGAAGTCGCCGCGCGACCGGGAGGTGCCGCTTCCGGCGTTCAGGGACACACCGGCCCGGAACGGACCGAACGTGTAGTCTCCGCCGAACACGACGCCGCCGAAATCGGCGTTGTACCCGCCATCAAGAGTTCCCGCTCCGAAACCGTGCGCCCGTTCCGAACCGTACAGGGCGTTGATCCAGAGGTTCAGGCCGTCTTCACGCACGGCTCCACCCTTCCGGGCGACCCCGCGCGCAAGCGACAGCTCATCCTGAACGGCCTCCGAAGACGACTGCGCCGCAGCCACGGCCATCCCCTGCGCGCCTCCGGCCACGGCGATCTGCGCCGCGCCGTCGATGGTCCGCACGGCGTCGGCCCTGTCGAGGTAGTTTCCGTTCACCGAACGCGACAGGAACCGGATGCCCCTGTTCGCACTGTCAACAGTGTTCAGTCCCTTGCCCCAGACGGCGTCCATCGTATTGCCCAGCGACAGACCGGGCAGGACATCGGACGCGTGTTGCGCCTCGGCCTTCACCCGGACCGAACCGTCTTCCGCCGTGGCGAGCGCCAGCTTCATCAGCAGGTCCGGCGTGGAGAGGTTCGAGCCGTTCCATCCCTTTACGTCGCTGGCGGCAAAGCCGGACGTGATGGCGAATTCACCCTGCGTAATGTTGTCCATGAGCAGCTTGGCGTTTTCAGCCACGCGCAACATGCCGCCTTCGGACGTCAGGGCGGCCTTGCCGTTGAGCCCGGAACCGTCCACGATCAGCAGCGAGTTGTCCGCAAACGTGGCTGTGTTCGGCGTCGGAGTGGGAACGCTGGTCAGCGTCCCGTCAACGACGAGCGCCCCCCGTGCGGCCTCCAGCGTCTGCGGGCTGCGAATGGCGAGCGCGGCGGTCACGTCATGCTGTCCCCACGTCAACCCTGACCCTATGAACGTATTCCGCGTCCAATCCGTCGAAGCGTCGCCGAGCACAAGCAGCGCATTCTGTCCGACCGCAAGCGAACCGTCCAACAGGTCGTCCGCAAAGGTAAAGGCACCGTGCGACGCGCCGTCCAGCGTATCCTCTCCCTTCCAGGCCGGATCGAGGAACAGGGAGCCGCCGCAGAGTTGGGTCCGACGGGAAACCACCTTGCCCGACGCCTTCTCGTCACCGACGAAGACCCGAACGCCGGACGCGCCGGTCAGCGATTCCGTCACCAGCGAGCCCACCACATGGATATCGCCGCCGGATGCGGCCACGGAGGAGGATTCCAGCGAACCGGAAACGTGGGTCTTGCCGTCGCTCTGATCCAGCTTTTCAACATGCGCCTTCCCGGAAACGTTCAACGTGCCTCCGGCAAGTTCCACCGACGCGGAAGTGAGCGTTCCGGACACGTTCGTTTCCCCGGCCGTCTGCCGGATGGTCGATTGCAGCCGCGCGGACTCGGCGACATTGATCGTACCGCCGTGGTTGTTCAGCCCGGCGACGTCAGCCGTACCGGTTTCCGCGTTGGTCTCGCCGGTGATGGTGTGCTCCCCGGCCCGTACGTTCACGACGCTGGATTCGGCGATCTGCACGTTGCCGGTCAGCTTGCCGCCGGATTCCATGGCGGAAGTGCCGAGGTTCAGCATACCGGACGAACTCTTGCCGTTGACCGTACCACCGACATACACATTGACCGGATCGGATTTGCTTTTTCCGGCCTGTACCAGCGGCGTATCGGACGAACCGCCCACCAGCGTAAGGTAATGCCCGCCCGTCACCATGACGCTTGCGCCGTTCGCACCGAGATCGACGTTCTTGGAACCAATGCTCCCCGGAAGGGCTTCGGCGTCACGGAACGATTCGTGGTCCACCGTCCCCGCTCCCACCACAAGATTCCTGCCGGTTCCCTGTTCCGTACCGGTGGTGATGGTCACATTGCCGAAAACCACATTCGTAATCTGGCTTTTGTTCAAATCGGCTACGGAAACGTTGCTCGACGGCGTGGTAACGTCGGTGGGCTCATTAACGGGCGGAACCGGCTTAGGCACAGGATCGGGCGTAGGATCGGGAGTAGGTACCGGGTCCGGATCAGGAGTGGGGTCGGGCGTAGGCACCGGGTCCGGATCGGGATCAGGATCGGGTCCCGGCTCCGGCGGCGTTGCCCCGTCCACCAATGTCCCTGTAAAGGTGACTTCCTTTTCCAGAGCGGAACGCGGGGTATCCGCCTGCGTGGCGCCCAACGCCTCAGCCGCGTTTTTGGCGTATTCCAGATTGTACTTGGCGTCGTCGAATGAAACCAGTCCGGACTGAAAATCCCAGTTGTCCGGCGCGAGCTTCACACCGCCGATGTCCGTATTGTCTCCGGCGATGTTCAGGGCGTTGAGGAAAACCTGTCCGGTGTTGGTCACCAGCGTGCCGCCCGCAAGGGCAAGTTTTCCACCCGCCGCAAAGGTAAGCACAGGCGCAATGAGCGCACCGCTGGTCACGCTGACCTTCGCTCTGGAGAAAAAGCCCGCGTCCGTATCCGTCAGAAACACCGTACCGCCCAAGATATCAAACAGTCCGGAAAACCCGGAATTATCACCATTGAAGGCAAGAGAACCCGAGCCGGATTTGACGAGATTGCCGTCGCCCGTCACGGAACCGTTTACCTGAGAGTCGGCGGAAGTCGCATCCTCTCTTTTGGCGGAAACATTAATGGGAGTCGGATTATAAGCAAAAGTAACGGAGGCTCCGCCAGAACCATTTCCTTTGCTCGTTTGTATGGCAGTTGGGGCGTCTATCTTCGTTGCACCGTTAAAACGCACAAGCGTCGCGTCCTCAGGCACTGATTTGGAACTATTTGCTCCAGAGACCTTAACACCGACACCAGTTGATGCTGTGATATCAGTTTGTCCTTTGAAAGTGACAGAAGTGTCCAGCGCCACTTCCCTACTACCTGATGAGCCCTGTACGATTATTCCATTACCATCAGAAGCAATTGCTGTCTTCCCTTTGAAATCAATAACCGTTCCAGAACAACCATAATTCCCTCCCACAGAACCCTTGGCTATCAGCCCTGTATCTGAAGTTGTGATTATGGTAGAACCTTCAAAATTTAATTTTGTTTCTGAATTATCTTTATAATTTATTGTTGCAACTGCATTGACACCAGTTTTAGCAGCAATATCCGTATCTTTAAAATAAAGACAAGAATGTTTTGCATCAATACCCGTATTGGTACTAACAATTTTTAATACTTTATTAAATTTAATAGTATTTATTTCTTCTTTTTTACTTCCACCTTTAGCCTGCACACCAATATCAGAATTAATAATTGCATCGCTATTAAACGTTACCGAGGCATTACCTGATGCGGCACATACACCTATACCTGCCGTAATATTAGATTTTCCATTCACAGTAATATTACTATCGCCATCATCGCTATAAATACCGTAACTAAAATTCGTACCGCTAGAAACGATATTTACTGTATTATCTTTTCCCTGAGTTCCTAAAAATATCTGTGCCCCGCTCTTTGCATAAACTCCAGTTGTGCTTCCAGATGATTCAGTATCAATATCAATATTTCCATTTAGATTTGTTGCAGAACCCCAATAACCATATACACCGTATATATTAGACGCTAAATCATCTGACATGGTGTTAATACATACATCTTTTTCTATTGTTATTTTACCTTCATTATTATGTATACCTTCTGCATTCTTACCTGTAGCCGTTATATCTGCATATCCTTTAATATTTATACTGCCGCTATGTTGTGATCTAATACCTGTACTACTATCATTACCTTTTGCATTTATAATAAAAGAAGTTTCAGGAGATGAATCTATAGTTCCATCAGCTGCATAAATTCCTATAGATTGTGCATCGATAACAACCTGCTTACTTTCAAGATAAATCATTCCACCTAATTGGGTATACAATCCAGAAGCGTTCATCCCTGTCTGGGATTGTGCTTTCAGAGTCGTTTTTTCGCCTTGGAAAGTGAGCTTCCCCTTCCCCACCGCCGCCGCACCGTAGGCCTCGTATCCAGCGTCACCATTCGGTTTGGCGATGGCTTCGCCGGTGATGTCTCCGGAGAGCGTCAGGTCTGCGCCGTTATCACTCAATATAGCGCTTACCCCGACATTTTTTCCGCCACCCGTCGCTTTAAAAGTCCCTGTTCCTTCAAAAGAGCCTGAGCTTCCAGTCCCCGCCGCTCGTATGGCAGCCACGCCCCCGTATTCAATGGCACTCCCGGAGCTATTCCGCGAACAGGTATTCTCCACCAACAGCTTCCCGCTTTCCATGCGGAATGCCAACGTTCCCCCACCCAACACATCAACGGTGTACGGCGTAGACGCGCTGGACGTGATTGTGACGTCCTCGACTCCACGGAAAGATTGCACTCCCGATGTCACCGCAATAGGTTTGACTGTTCCTTTAAGCTCGCCACCCCCCTCCTCCGCGCCAGCCATGCCCGCGCTTCCCGCGACGAGCATGCCGGCCACGGCCAGTGACCCGAATACGTTCATCATGCGGCACTTCCTCAGAACGGCACGGTACCTGTTGATCAGGTTCCCGACGGCGCCTTTCGACAAAGTCATGATTACATCCTCCCCGGATGAATTTTGCCTGTTACGGCATAGAATGAAGGTGTTGCAGATACGAAAAGAGCCCGCGGCCACCCCTTTTGGCTGCGGGCTTTTTCAACAAGAAGCTGACTGGATGATGCTAAGAGAGAGAGAGAGAGAGAGCATCGTCGTACCATTCCCTATCATTTGACTGGATAGAATATCCTTATTTGTGAAAGAGCGTACCTCCGAATGACGTTATTTACAAGAAATAAAATGAATGAAAACTTTTTACAAAGAGTTTCACTGATTTTTCATAAAATATACGGAAAAGATTCTTTTATAATTTGTTTTATTTAACAACTCATATGTTTTAATCGAACGAAAAAACGCGTTCCATCGTGCAAAACAGGCTTTCCATGACCGGAGACGGCTTTTTCAAAAACAATGAGATGCCGCCTTTTTTGGCGCGGACCGCACCACGATCCGCGCCAAGGGGTTAAACATCCGCTCACGATGCCGCGGCGACGGCCTCGTCGGTGAACAACGCGTTCAGGGTCTGCCGGATTACGATCCGCCCCATGTCCTCGGCGGGCTCCATCCGGGCCAGCAGCTTGATCCCCCAGACCTGCACCTGCACGAACAGCGCGGCTTCCTCGGGAGACACCCGCAGGCCCGGCGCTTCGGCCAGCGCGTCGCGGATCAGTGCCCGGATACGCTCCATGTGCCCCGAAACCGCAGCGGCAAACTCCGGCATTTCCGTGGAAATATTGGCGATGCTGTTGACGAGAAAACAGCCGCGCCGCTGCGGATCGGAAAAGCTCTGCATGGCGTGCTCCAAGATGGCGCGTACCTGCGGCACGCCCGGCTGTTCCGAGGCGAGGAGCGCCTCCAATCCTTCCAGCGTTTCCTTCGCGTACATTTCCAGCGCCGCGAGCATAAGCCCTTTCTTGCTCCCGAACCGGGCGTACAGGCTCGCCGCGTTGACGCCCGTTTCCTGCACAATGGTGCTGACGGGCGTTGCCGCATAGCCGCGCTCCCAAAGACAGTCAATGATTTCATGCAGAAGCGTATCGTGATCGTAGGTTGGCGGTCTTCCCATTACATACTCCTTTATACTGAATCGCCAAAAAACACTTGACAGCGACGGCGACTTGAGTAATTTAACAATCGTTCAATAAAAAAACAACACCCCTTTCAACCGGAGGTTCCCATGAACACGTTTCGCTCACAGTGTCTCGCCCTGCTCATGGCCTGCGCGCTCGTCCTCGCGGCCACCGCAAACGCTCCCGCAGCCGATCTGCCAAAATCGGGCGCTCTCGCCCCGGCGGAAGCGCTGCAACTGATGGACACGCTCGGCGACAAGCTGACGATCATCGACGTCCGTACCGAAGAGGAATTCGCGCAGGGCCATGTTCCCGGCGCCGTACTGCTTCCGGTCCAGACCCTGCGGCAGCATATGAATCAGGTTCCGTCCGACAAGCCCGTCCTGCTGCTGTGCCGTACCGGACACCGAGCCCAGGCCGCCTACGAGATGATCAAGGAAGCCTACCCTCATGATCAAACCTTGTGGTTTCTCAAGGGAATCCCCGTATACCACAATGACGGCACCTTCATTTTCAAGTAAGACAGTTCGAATCACCCGCAACCATCCCAAAAGGGGAAAGACATGCAAAAGCATTACGACGCCATCATTATCGGATTTGGAAAGGGAGGCAAGACGCTGGCGGGATTCCTCGCGGATCGGGGACAGTCCGTGGCGATCATCGAACGCTCGAACATGATGTACGGCGGGACCTGCATCAACATCGCCTGCATCCCCACCAAGACGCTGGTCCATGAGGCCCGCAGGAGCCTGTGCCGCGGAGACCGCGATTTCGCCGAAAAGGCCGCCGACTACAAACGCGCCATCGCCCGCAAAAACGAAGTGACCGGCTTCCTGCGCGGCAAAAACTACGCCATGCTGGCCGACCGCGACACTGTGGACGTCATCACCGGCACGGCCTCCTTCCTCTCTCCGCACGATGTGCAGGTAAAGACCGCCGACGAAACGCTGATGCTGTCCGGGGACCGCATCTTCATCAACACCGGGGGCGAAACCGTCATCCCGCCCATCGAAGGCGTCCGGGAAAATCCGCGCGTCTACACCAGTACCACCATGCTCGATCTTGAGGAACTGCCCCGGCGGCTGGTCATCCTCGGCGGCGGGTACATCGCGCTGGAATTCGCGTCCTTCTATGCGGAATTCGGTTCACAGGTCACCATACTGGAGCGCAGCCCCCGCTTCCTCGCCCGTGAGGACGCCGATGTGGCGGAAAGCGTACGCAAGGCGCTGGAGGCCAGAGGCGTGACGATTCTTACCGGCACCTCCGTAACCGCCGTGCGCGACGCCGGGGCCGAAGCCGAGGTCCGGTTCCTCCTCGACGGCACCGAACGGACGCTTCCCGCCGACGCCGTCCTGCTCGCCACGGGCCGCCGCCCGCTGACCGCCGGACTGAATCTGGAAGCCGCCGGCGTCGAACTCACCGAACAGGGGGCCGTCCGCGTTGACGAGCACCTGCAAACGTCCGTTCCCCACATCTGGGCGATGGGCGACGTCAAGGGCGGGCTGCAATTCACCTATATCTCGCTGGACGACTTCCGCATCATCCGGGACGCGCTGTACGGCGAAGGCAAACGCGTGATCAGCGACCGCGATCCGGCCTATACCGTGTTCATGGACCCGCCGCTCGGGCGCGTGGGGCTCACCGAACAGGCCGCCCGCGACAAGGGGCTGGACGTCAAGGTCGCCGTCCTTCCCGCCGCCGCCATTCCCCGCGCCCGGCTCATGGACGAAACCACCGGCATGCTCAAGGCCGTAGTGGACGCGAAGACCGGAGCCGTTCTCGGCTGCGCCCTGCACTGCGCCGACGCCGGGGAAATGATCAACGTCGTGGAGGTCGCCATCCGGGCGGGCAAGGACGCCGCCTTCCTGCGCGACATGATTTACACCCATCCGTCCATGACCGAAGCGCTGAACGATTTGTTCGCCAAACTCGCCTGAGCCTCGGGAAGTTCGGCAAGCGGCTTCCGCTCCGTCGCTTCCGAATACGTCCCGCACGGTCCGACAGGAAGGCCCCGCGCCATCGTGGGGCCTTCCTGCGTTCCCCTTCCGCCCCACGGCATCCTTCGTTCAGACATTCCGGGGGAGCGTTTCGGCTCCGGCCCGCACCGTTGCCTTGGGCAGTCCGCGCCTGCCCGCCGCATGGAACAGGCCGAGCCCGCACAGGATAACCGCCCCGCCGATCCACGTTTCCGGTCCGGGCAGCTCGCTTATCACCGCGTAGCCGAGCACCAGCGACAGCAACGGCGTCAAAAACATGAACTTCGTCACCTCACTGGTATTCGCCGAGAGGGACAACGCCCGCGCCCACAGCAGGTATGCCAGCGCACTCGGGAAAACGCCCAGAAACACCACGGCGGCCACGTGCGGCGCGGGGGCCGCCATGATCTCGCGTACCGATTCGGGCAGAAAGCCCGCAAGCATCGCCGTCGCCGTCAAAAAGCTGTACGCCGTTATCTGGAGGGAAGAATACGCACCCGCAAGTTTCCGCTGGATCACGTTGTAGCCGCTGATGGCGAAGGACGCCGCCAGCATCCAGAACACGCCCCCATTGATCGAGACGGCCCCGTTCCACAGCATCAGGACAAGCACCCCGGCGAAGGCCAGCAGCAAGGCCGCCCACCCCATCGCCCGCAAACGCTCACGGAACAGGAAGGAAGCCAACAGCGCGGTGATGATCGGAGCCGTGGAGATAAGGATACACCCGGTGGTGGCGGTCAGCGTTTCCGACCCCTTATTGAACGTATACAGATAGATGGAAAATCCCAGCGCACCGGAAAGCGCGAACCGGGGCAGTTCCCGCCAGCCGAACAGCCCGATCTTCTTGACGCGCAGGACGGCATACAGCGTCACGGACGCGATGGCGCAGCGCAGGAACCCGAGCCCCGTTGAAGAAAAGGATTGCAGGGCCACCTTGGTGAACACAAAGGCCGACGACCACAACGCCACGGTGGCGAACGCATACCACTGACTCGAAGCAAACAGGTTCCTGTTCATGTCTTCCTCCGCAGCTTCCTCCATAGCGGTGACCGCCTCCGCTGTCCACAGGAAAAGCCCGCCGCGAAGCCGCCCTTCCTCCGAAGCCTTCCGGTACACCTGACGACAAAAAGGGGATGGGAACCTTTCCCACCCCCCTTTCGGTAAAGAGGTCAGCCGAGATCAGCCGGATTTCCGGCCCGTTCAGCCGACGAGCTTGGCGTAGTCTGCGGCGGAGATGCGTCCGCCCTCATC
>CABKMN010000006.1 GCA_902373525.1 uncultured Bilophila sp.
GGCTTGGAGGGGGAAGGGGAAACTTTCTCCAGAAAGTTTCCCCTTCCCCCTCCAATTTTCTCCAATACTCATCCCCTCACCAATTCCACAAACGGCCAGCCGAGCTTCGCGCCGTAAAAAAGGATCACGAGCCCGCAGACGAGGTTGATGACGCGCAGGAGCCGGGGCGTGAACCGGTTCTTGAAGAGCGAGGAGACGGTGGTCAGGGTCAGAAACCACAGACAGGAAGCGCAGACGACGCCCAAAATAAACCGGGTGGCGTCCTCGGGAGGCAGCGCGACGCGGAAGGAACCGAGCAGCAACGACACGTCGATGATCGCCTGCGGATTGAACCACGTCACCACGCAGGCCATGCCGATGGTCTTGAGTATCGGAATGTTCACGTTGACCGCGGGATTGGCGACCTCGCGCGACAGCATGAGCCGCACCCCCATGTACATGACCACGAAACTGCCCACGAGCAACACGCCCTTGCGGATCAGCTCCGAATGCTCGATCAGCGCGCCGATGCCGAAAAACCCGGCAAGCGCCAGCGTCACGTCGAAAAAAATGACGATGAGCGCCGTCCTGTAGGCTTCCGCCCGCGACTGGGCCAGCCCGGCATTGATGACGAACAGATTCTGTACGCCGATGGGTGCGACATACGCCAGCCCGAGCGACAAACCCTGAAGAAATGCGAGCATAAACTCCCCAACCTTGCGGACATAGGTGTTTCCATGGGCGTTACAAAACGCCGTACAATTGCCAAAGTTCTTCAATCTCTATCGTACGGCCAAGAATATCACATAATCCTTCCTTTCTTTCTGCAAACAATTTCTTCAACATGTTTCTGATATCATCTTTCGTTCCGTAATGTATCTGATTGTGGCAATGGCTACAAAGCGAAACAATATTCTGTTCCCTATCAAGGGATACGTCGTATCTGTCCGTTTCGGATATGGGTATCAGATGATGAGGCTCCATATACGGCGTATTGCCCCGTCTACGTATAAACGTAGCATGTTCTGGATTGATTGCACAGGTATAGCCAGCCATTCTGAGCGCATTTATTGCGATATGGGCATCCCTTGCATAAATCCTTACTCCCATGCCTCCTTCTCGTACAGGGCCTTTAGGCAGCGGGCACG
Organism: uncultured Bilophila sp.; assembly: GCA_902373525.1. GTDB lineage: Bacteria > Desulfobacterota > Desulfovibrionia > Desulfovibrionales > Desulfovibrionaceae > Bilophila. The sequence continues at coordinate 1,128 of CABKMN010000006.1, forward strand.
CTTGCAGGCACGCATTGCCCGCTTCTTCGGAAAGCTCGCACGATGCGAGAGCTCGGATCAGCTCTTCATCATCATGTGCATCCTGATATTGGAAGGACAATTCATGGAGACAGGTTTCAGATATTTTCTCCCTGTCGCTGGCAGAGCTGTGTAGAACCGAATCTTTCAGCCAGTTGTAATAGACACTCCCTTCTTCAGTCAGTACCCAAAGTCCATCATGTCTGGGTTCCAGCTTCGATTCAGCAATCAGATGTGCCCGCGTATAGGCAAACTGGTTCCGCCAGCGCAGTTCGGTACGGCTTCGCAATCTCAGCAAATCAGTATCGGAATAAACCCAGTATCGCTTCTGATCTATAAAATCCAACAGGGCTTTTTTCGTAGCCCTGCCGCCGAGCTGCACCAGTGCGTGCAACAACACAAACCGCATCTGTAACTCTTTTCCCATCATACTTCCCTAGAAAATTGTTCTTTTTTCCAACAACGCCACCGTCTCGACATGCGGCGTCTGCGGGAACAGGTCCACGGGGCGGACGGCCTTCAGCCGGAACGCCGGGGCCAGCCGCGCCACATCGCGGGCCAGCGTGGCGGGATTACAGGACACGTACACCAGACGCGCGGGGGCGGCTTCGGCAAGCTGCTGCGCGACCTTGGCGTCGATGCCCGCACGGGGCGGGTCCACGACCACGACGTCGGGCTTCGGTCCCAGCCGCAGCAGGCGGCCGATTACGGATTTGGCGTCGCCCTGCTCCACCTTGTAATTTTTCAGCCCGTGCGCCCGGACATTCTCACGGGCGCACCGCACCGCGCCGGGCATTTCCTCGATGCCCACGACGCGGATGTCCCGGCCCGCCGCCATGTACAGCCCGATGGACCCCACGCCGCCGTAAACGTCCCACAACACGGGCCGCTTCAAATCGTCCAGTGCGGCGAACCGCGCCGCTTCCGCATACAACAGCTCGGCGGCGGGCGTGTTCACCTGAAAAAAGGCGTTGTGACCAAGCCGCAACGTAACGGCTCCGATGCGTTCCGCAAGCCGCCCGTCCGCGTACAGCGTCTTCTCGCCATAGGCGACGTCGGAGGACGCGGAACGCTGCGACAACGCGAAGCCGGACACGTCGGGAACGGCGGCGCGCAAGGCCGCCGCGAACCGTTCGCCCGTACCCGCATCACAGCCCGGCCCCGCGATCAGCTCGACGAAGCAGCCTCCGGCCTGCGGTTCGCGGATCACGAGAAAACGCCCGTCCACTTCGCGAAACGGGCCGTTCGCCAGTTCCCGGACCGCCGCCAGCACCCGCATGGTCAACGGCGTCTGCAACAGACAGCCGGTCACCTCGACGATACGCCGCGAACCGCGTTCCCGCAGACCGACGGCCTTCCCCGCCTCGGACAGCCCGAAGGCGAACTCCATCTTGTTGCGGTACCCCCACGGTGCCGGGGAAGGCAGGATGGGCAGCATGGGCGGCTCCTGCACCTTGCCCACCCGCTCCAGCGCGTCGCGGACGATGCGTTCCTTCCACCCGAGCTGTTTTTCGTAGGCCAGCGACTGCCACGCGCACCCGCCGCAACGCCCCGCGTGGGGGCACGGCGGTTCCTGCTCGTCCGGCGAGCGTTCGAGCACGTCCGCAAGTTCGGCCTCCGCAAGGCTCTTCTGGACCTTCACGATTTCCGCCCGCACGAGCTGGCCCGGCAGCGCGCCTTCCACGATCACGACCACGCCGTCATGCCGCCCGAGCCCGCGCCCGTCCGACACCAGCGCGTCCACCCGCAATTCGAGGAATTGTCCGAAAACGAAAGGATTTGTGAACGCTTGGGGCATGATTCCTCCGAAGGCCGCCGCTTGACTTTTCTCGCAAGCCGGGCAATGTAAAAGTTTGTTATCGACCACATCCGCCGACAGACTCCCTCCGGCGGAAACGGCACCAAGGAGTCCGCCATGTTCAACGAACTGATCACCAACGCCATGCACTCCACCCCGCAGGGTTTTGTGGGCGTCTCGCTGATTTTCGTGTATTTCTGCGTCATTGTGGCGACGGCCTTTTATCGTATCAAAAAAGGCGACCACATGCACCACTAGGGCATGACGGCGGAACCGGCGTCCTTTCCGTCTTCCGCGCGCCTTACGCGGCGGGATTCCGGGGCGGGACGCCTTCCGTACGGCCCTTTTCCCCTGCAAACCGGATCAGGAGCGAATCGAATGGATTTCCTTCCCATCAAGCGGGCTCTGCTCAGCGTCACCCACAAGGACGGGCTGGCGGAATTCGCGGCGTTTCTGCACGCCAACGGCGTGGAGCTGGTTTCCACCGGCGGCACGTTGAAATTCCTTGAAAAAGCGGGCCTGCCCGTCACCGCCGTGAGCGACGTGACCGGCTTCCCCGAAATCCTCGGCGGCCGGGTCAAGACCCTGCATCCGCATATCCACGGCGGCATCCTCGCCGACAAGGACAACCCGGAACACCTCGCCGTACTTCAGGAAAAAGGCATCAAGCCCTTCGATCTCATCTGCGTGAACCTCTACGATTTCGAGAGCGCGCTCGCCAAGGGTCTGAAACCCCGCGAAGCCATCGAGGAAATCGACATCGGGGGTCCCTGCATGCTGCGCGCGGCCTCCAAGAACTTCCACAGCATCCTCGTCCTGTCCGATCCCGACACCTACGCGGAAGCGACCGAAGAACTCAAGGCCAACGCCATGCGCGTGTCGCTGCCCTTCCGTCAGCGCATGGCGGCCCGCACCTTCGCCAAAACCTCGCGCTATGACGCGATGATCGCCGAATATCTGGCCAAGAACTAGCGGACAATTTGAACAAAGGGGGAGAGGAAACCTTTTCGAAGCGGTGACGCCCCTTCACAGGTTTTCTCTCCCTCATTGAGCCCGTCGGCATGCCCCGCGTTCCCGACTGTTCGCCCTTCCCGGACACTCGTGCGGCGGATTGCGAAACCAGACGCCCCCTCTCCCGCTGAGAGCGTGGGAAGACGGCGGATGACGAAGTCCGGCGCCATGTTACCGATTGGTCCCGAAGACTCAACATGGCTGTACGAAGGAAGGCGCCAACGCGACAGGCGGGCAACCGGCCTGTCTTTCTTTTTGATGAGGTACACGATGGCGGAGAACAAACGATGGATTGAAGTGGTCGGCGGCATTCTCTGGCGCGGGGACGCCTTTCTGGCGGCGCAGCGTCCCGAGGGACACCCGCAGGCCGGTTTCTGGGAATTCCCCGGCGGGAAGGTCGAGCCCGGCGAAACGCTGGAAGCGGCCCTCTCCCGCGAACTGGCGGAGGAGCTTTCCCTGTCCGTCCGGCATCCGCACTTCTGGCGCACCGTGGAACACGACTACGGCTTCCGTGCGGTGCGGCTCCACTTTTTCCACATCACCGAATTTTCCGGCGAGCCCGCCGCCAACGACGGACAGGATTTCCGCTGGGTCACCCCCGAAGAAGCCCGCACCCTGCCCTTCCTCGAAGCCGACCGCCCGTTGCTCGACGAATTGCAACGCCCGTAGAATGTTACAAAGCAGAAACAACGCCCCGGACCTGCGTACAGGTCCGGGGCGTTCCGTTTTTCGGCGGTCACGTTTGCCCGCATCGTCTTCCTCAACGCCCGCATAAACGATTTGCCCACACCCGCGTTACGGCAACGGCGTTCCTCGCCTTCGTTGATCGCGCAATGCGATTCACAGCCTGCCTCCCGGTCACGCGGCTCCCGCGCCTCACCCGAGGACTCTCCGGCGAGAACCGTTTTCCCGCGCCGCGCCCCGTGCTGCGGACACGCCTTGCCCACGGCGGTAACAGCCCCGTCCGATACGTCCATGCCCGCGCCTGCCCCGTCCCGCCGCACGTCCCCATCCTCAAGGATTCGGTCCGGTCCCAATCCCCTGCGAAAAAAGGGAGACGCAAGGCCTGTCGGCGGTTCCGGCGGTTTGTGGTGAAAGAGACGCTGAGGAAAAAGCGGGCTTCCGTCTCAGGCAAGCGCCTCTTCTCCGCAAACCGTTCCCGAACTCATGCCCGCGCTTCCACCTTCCCCTTGTCCATGACGTACAGCCGGGAACCGGGGACGCTTTCGCGGATCAGGTCCGCCATGTGCGGATGGCAGGTGAAGTACAACAGTTGATGTCCGGCCCGTCCGTCCTGCGGAGCCGTCAGGGAGCCGAACGCACGAGCGGTGCGCGCGGCCCGCTCGGGATCGAAATTGACCAGCACGTCGTCCATGATGACCGGCAGCGCGGCGGCCTGCGCCGCGTGGTTGCGGATATGCGCCAGCCGCAGGGCCAGATACAATTGTTCCTGCGTGCCCCGGCTCAGGACTTCGGGGCTCACCGGCTCGCCGTGCGGGGGCAGAACGCGCAGGGAGCTGTCCTCCAGCGATGCGGCGATGCCCGACCACGCCCCGCCGGTGATGGCGGCAAACAGCGAGGACGCCGTGCGGACGACGCCGGGCTGCCGTTCCTTCTCGAAACGTCCGCGCGCCTCAAGCAGCAGGTATCGGGCCAGCGCGCAACGGCTCCATTCGAGGGCCAGTTCCCGGATGGTCCCGGCAAGCGACGAGGCCCGTTGTCGCGCACGGGACAGCGTATCCGACGCGGCGGCCTGTTCGAGGCGCACCTCGAGGGTACGCGCGGCATCGGCAAGCCGCTCGTCCTCCTCGGCCAGCGCGGCAAGGCGTCCTCCCAGTTCGGCAAGCCGGGCTTCGAGCGCCTCCCTGTCCGCCTCCCCGAAAGAAGCGAGGAACGCCTCGAAATCCTCGGCCCCCATGTCCCGCGCCGCCAGCCGCAGCGCGTCCTCAATGTCTTCGCGCCGCCGCTCCAGCGCCTCCCGCTCTTGCCCCGCCGCGTGCCGACGGTAAAAAGCCTCGGGATCGGGCGACTCCGCCAGCGCGAGCAGCCGTTCCACTTCCCGTGCGGCGTCGCGCAGGACGGCTTCGGCCTCCCGCAGTTCGACCGTCTGTTCGCCCAGTCGGGCCCGCAGACGGCCCTGCTCCGCGACGCCGTTTCGGACGCGATCCAGTTCCCGCAGCAGAGCTTCGACCCGCTCGGGGCCGTTTTCCGGCGCATCCGGGGTCCGGCCCATCCGCTCCAGCAGATCGCGGAACGGCACGCACAGGGCGTCGCGTTCCCGTTCCTGCCGCGCAAGTTCCCGCTCAAGGCGCGAACGTTCCGCGTCCAGCGCCTGCACCCGATCCATCCGGTCCAGCGCGTCGCGGGCCGTCGCCGGAGAAAGTCCTTCGGACAGCCCGATCCCGCGCAATCCCGTTTCCCACGCCGCCTCAGCCGACGCCTGACGGGAGCGGGCGGCATCAAGCGCGGAGACGGCGGCCAGCCGGGCCTGTTCCTGACGTCCGATCCGGACATCAAGGGCGCGGACTTCCTCGTCGAGGCGACGGCGTTCCTCACGCAGACTATCGGCTTCGCGGCAGCATTCCAGCGCCCGCCGCACCGTTTCGGCGGCCCGCGCCTCGTCCCCGGCTTCCGGGGCAAAGGTTTCCGGCAGAGTTCCGGCCAGCCCGATCAAGGCCGCGTACCGGGCTTCCAGTTCCTCACACGCACGCCGGCGGTCCCGTACGGCGGCAAGACGCATCCGGGCCCCCTCCACGCGCGCGCAATAGGCCGCGGCCTGTTCCGGTTCCGGCGCCTCGACGCCGTGCGCGCGGAACCACGCCAACCATTGTTCCCCGGCGGCAAGCCCGTCCTCCGCGGCCTGAGCCAGCGCGTTCCGGGCCGCCTGCGCCGTTCGTTCGGCATCGGCGCAGACCTGTTCGCACCGCCGGACGGCTTCGGCAAGACGCTCCCCGGCGGCGCACCCGGCAAGTTCCCGCTCCGTTTGGGCCTCAAAGGCGTCCAGCGTCGCCGCCTCCACGTCCGCAAGCCCGAGCGCCCGGCACAGCGCCGCCGCGTCCCGCCGCTCCGCTTCCAATCGCTGCACGCAACCGTCCCGCCGCTGCCGGAGGCGTTCCGCCCGCTCCGCGGATACGGCAAGCGACTGGCGGCGACGCGGGAACCCGGCCCAGACGAACGCCCCGCCCATGATCGGAAACAGCCCCAACAGCCAGTTCTCAAGCGGCAGGAGCACGCGCCCCAGTTGCAGCGCCGGAATATCCCCCAGCCACCGGAGAAGCCCTCCGGCAATCCCGAGCACCGCCAGCAGAATGCCGAGCCCGATCATGAGGGGACTCGACTCCGTACCCGACAGGCTTTCGTTCTCGGCGCGCCGGGCCTCGATTTCGGTGAGCCGTGCCTCTTCCGCCGCCAGCCGCGACAGGACCGAACGCAGCCGCCGTATCCCGGAACGCTTCGCGTCCACGGCGGACCGATCCGGACAGGCGGTCAGGCTGTTGCGCAGCCGTTCCAGCGTCTCGCGTTCGGCGGTCAGAGAAGCCTCCGCCTGCGCGGCGTCCCGTTCCCGTTCCTTCCGTTCCGTTTCCCGCCGCACCGTCCCGGCAGCGAGCGCCACGACGACGTCCTGACCGGCGGCAAGTTCCGGCAACACCCGTTCGCAATCCCCGCGCCCGAGGCCCAACCGTTCGAGCCCCCGCCCAAGCTCCCGTTCCGCTTCGGCGAGCGCCTCGCGGGCTTCGGGCAAACGGCATCGCGCCTCGTCGGCCCGCGCCACGGCCTCGCGCAGCCGCTCACGCTCGGCTTCGGGCAGATCAAGCGCCGGCACGGGCAGTTCCGCCAGCCGCGCCGCCAGTTCCCGACGCTCCGCCCCGAGCGCCTCGGCCTCTTCCGCCGCCCGATCCAGCGCGGCCTGCGCGTACGCCGCCTCCGAAGCCGCCTTGCGCCGTTCCTCGGCCTGCCGTTCAAGCGCTTCACGCAAAGACAGGGGACGCTCAAGGCGCGCCACGCGCTCCGCCGTCCACTCCGGCCCGAGTGCGGCCAGTTCCCGGACCAGCGCAGGCCGGACCCGCTCCAGATCGGCGCGCAGGCCGGGGATCGCCGCCAGCGCGTTGCGGCAGCTCGCCGTACGTCCGCCCAACGCGCGCAGGGCTTCTCCGCACTCCCAGAGCCGTTCGTCCACCGTGCGGGCGTCCAGCGCCTCACGAGTGCGCTCCAGACGCCGCCGGACCAGTTCCACGGCCCGTTCCGCGTCGGACCGGCGTTCCAAAGCCCGTTCCAGACGGGCCGGGCCGTCCTGCGGGAACGTCGCGGGTACGGGCTCCAGCCGTTCCAGCCGCACGCCCGCCAACCGCCATTCCTCCCAGCGTTCCCAGACGCCGAGACGGCGCTCCAGCAGACGGCGTTCCCGCTCCAGTCCGCCGCGTTCGTCGCGCAGAGCGTCCAGCCGTCCGCGCAGGGCGTCACGCTCGGCGGCGAGGGCGTCGTACCGGACGGCCTCCTCCTCGGCCCTGCGGACCTCCCGGCGCGCCTCCTCCCAGTCGCGCAGCGCCGCCGACAGCTTGGGATTGGACCCGCGCGCCCGGAACAGCTCCTCCATGTTCGCGTTGAGCTTCTTGAGCGCCGCACCGGGCGACCGCAACCCGGCCATGCCGAAACTCGCGCCGTACAGGGCGTTGCGTACGCCCTCCGTGGTCAGCGACGAAAAGGACTGCAATTCCGACAGACTGAACCCGTACACGCTGGCGTAGACCTCGCGGGTCACGCCGCCGAGCAGCCGTTCCCACAGCGCCGGGTCCAGCGGATTCCCCTCCGCATCCGTGAGCGACGGCTCACCCTTGGCGACGTTGGGACGGCGCACGAGGCGGATGTCGCCTTCCGCCGTCCCGGACGCCAGCGTCAGGCCGCCGCCGAGCAGGCCGGAATGCCCGGAGAGGTAGCCGCGTTCCCGGACGTCGCGGGAACGGGGATAGCCGGTCAGCGTGGACCGGAAAAAATCCAGCAGCGTGGACTTGCCCGCCTCGTTGCGCCCCAGAAACACGGCCCCGGCGTCGGGCAGGCCCTCGACGGTCAGGTCCCGCAACGTCCCGAAGGTATCGATATGGAAAGCGCGAATCCGCATCAGTCGTTCTCCAGCAGGTCGAGGCACAGGCTTTCCGCATCGTCCAGCAGCCGGGCCAGTTCGTCGTCCGTCAGCGGGTTCAGCGCCTTCCCGGCCCGCGCATGCCCGAACAGAACGGACAGCGGCCCGGAACGCAGGTCCCGCAACCCCTGTTCCGTGCGGGCGGCCTCGGCGAGCCGGAAGACCTCCCCGATCAGGTCTTCGCGATCCAGCAGGACCGCGCGATCCGCACAAGGCCGGGTACACACGTCCATATCCTTGATCCACAGCCGGGGCACGCCGTCGCCCTCCTCGCGCAGGCGCTCCACAAGCTCGGCGCAGACGGTCCCCCGCCGCAACAGGCCGTCGAGCTCCGTGCGCCCCCGCAGGCGGAGCCGAACCAGCAGCATCTCGCAGCCGGACCAGACTTCGGCGGCGGCCCGGTCGAGCACGGCCCGGAGACGGGTTTCCAGTTCGTCCAGCGCGGACACGCCGTCCAGTTCCGTTTCCAGCGTCGTCCACACGGCGGGGCCGAGGGGCCGGAACGCCGTCGAAAGCGCGTATCCGCCCTCCCGAGGTTCGGCGGTCACCAGCAGACAGCCCTTTTCGCCGGGTTCGTTGACGTGCAGGCCCTGCGTGCAACCGGGATAGGCCGCCGGCGGTTCCTCACGGACATGGCGCCGGTCGTGGATGTGCCCGAGCGCCCAGTAGTCCATGCCCGACGCCGCCAGATCATCCTGCGAAAACGGCGCGTACCGGGCCTCCCCGTCGGCGTCGCCGGGCGCGGCGTGCAGCAGTCCCACATGCAGGCAGGGTTCGTCCGTGCGCCGGAACAGCGCGGCGAGGTCGCGGGTTTCGCGCGCGGAGGCATGGCTCACGCCGTGCACGACCGCAACCGGCGTCGTTTCGTCCCCGCGGAACACGGGAACGGCCTCCACCTGTTCCCCGAATACGGTCACGTTGGCGGGCCAGCGCACGGCGCGCAGGCGGGAAGGCAGGGGATCGTGGTTCCCGTGCACGAGGAAGACCGGGATGCCGAGCGCCTCCAGCCGCCGGAAGCCGTCGCGCAGGGCGAGCTGGGCGGAAACGCTGGCATCCTCCTGATTGTACACGTCCCCGGCGAGCAGCAGGAAGTCGGGGCGTTCCCGTTCGCACAGGTCGAGGAGGCGGCGGAGCGCGGTAAAGGTGGCGGCGCGCAGGCGTTCCGCGAGATCGGGGGGAAGGTCGCGGGACAGCCCGGAAAAGGCGGCGTCCAGATGGAGGTCGGCGGCGTGGATGAAACGGATGGGGCGCATGGACGGTTCCTTGAAAAGAGAGAATGGCCTGTTCTTGACGCATTCCCCGCCGGGTGGCAAGCGCCGCGCGGGACGGGCCCGCCCGGCCTTCCTGCGGACGGCCTCATGCGGCGCGGCGGTTCCGCGCAAGGCGGGTTCCTCCCCCGGACGACTGGACGCCCCGCCCGTTTCGATATATCTTCCCTCTTCGCCTCATCCGGGGCCTTTTTTGTCTCCGGGGAACGGGTTGAAAGAGCACGGTTTTTTCGTCCTGCCCGTCCCTTTTTCCGCAACGTCCACAGAATTGTCATGAACACCACCGAATCATCCGTCGCGTCCGGGGCCGCACCCGAAGCCTCCGCCGTCCTCACCGGCGTACAGCGGGGCTTCCCCATCTTTCTGGGCTACATGCCGCTCGGGTTCGCCTACGGCGTGCTGGCCGTGCAGAACGGCATTCCCGCCGTGTACGCCGTGCTCTTCTCCCTGCTCGTCTACGCCGGGGCCGGACAGTTCATCGCCGTGGGGCTCTGGGGGGCGGGCGCGTCCGTATTCTCCATCGTGTTCACCACGCTGGTGATCAACCTGCGGCACGTGCTCATGTCCGCCGCCGTGGCCCCGTGGTTCGCGCCGTTCACGCGCCTCCAGCAGTTCATCATCGGCTGGGGGCTCACGGACGAGGTCTTCGCCATGCACAGCACCGCGATGTCCACGGGCGAAAAGGCGCGGCTGCCGCTGGTCTACGCCGCCAACTTCACGTCGCACTCCGGCTGGATCATCGGCACGTTCGTCGGCGCGGTGGCGGGCGACTTTCTGCCCGATCCCAAGCTGTTCGGCCTCGACTACGCCCTGCCCGCCATGTTCCTCGCCCTGCTCGTCCCCCAGTGCAAGGAACGGCTGTACACGCTGGCGGCCCTGCTCGCCGGTCTGCTGTCCGTCATCCTCGCCCTGTGCGGCACGGGCCGCTGGAACGTCATCATCGCCAGCGTCGTCACCTCCACCATCGGCGCGCTGCTCGTCACCCACCGCGACCGCACCATCGACGCGCTCAGGAAAAAGGCATGAACATCGATCTCGTTCTCTGCATCGTCGGCATGTGTCTGGTAACCCTCATTCCCCGCGTGACGCCCATCACCCTGCTGGCGGGGCGCGAGCTGCCGCCGCTGCTGACGCGCTGGCTGTCCTTCGTACCCGTGTCCGTGCTCGCGGCGCTGGTCGCTCCCGAGCTTCTGCTCGCCGACGGCAGGCTCAACCTTACCGGCGACAATCTGTTCCTCATCGCCACCGTGCCCACCCTGCTCATCTGCTGGTACAAGAAGGGAAGCCTCTTCGGAGCCCTCGCCGTAGGCATGGGCACCGTGGCGCTGATCCGGTACTGGGTGTCGTAACGCGTGAGGCATGTGGAGGAAGATTTGGAGGGGGAACCTTTCTGAAGAAAGGTTCCCCCTCCAAACCTCCCCCTCCTCCTTCAAAGACGTTTGTCCTTATCGAATCCCTGTTTGCGGGTACGGGGAAGGCGACGGGCCGCCGCTGTTCGACGGGTTTGGTCGGAAAGACAAGAAGGACACCGGTCGGTCTCCGGTATGGTTCCCGAGTCTGGAGAGGAACCCCGGATGCCGGGGCGGGGTTTCGCCGCGTGAGAATGTTGCGCGCCGGGCGCACGCGGGGTCGGCGTTCGGAAGGCGTCCGGGCCTGCGACGGCGATCCCGCAGTCATGCCGATGGGTTCGCAAAGACGGAGTCCGGCGGGCACGCTCTCCGTTTCATTTGCGAATCACGCCAAGATTGGCTATGAACAAAAAGCCGGGAGTTCCCGGACACCGCCATGACGAAGGAGTTTCCCATGCGTGCTCTGTACTGCCTCCTGCTCATCTGCGCCCTGCTGCCCCTCTCGGGTTGCGCGGAGCTCAATATCTCCAATCCGTTCGAAACCAAAGCCTCCGACGGGAGCGAAGTCTACTTCGACCAGTTCCCCGACGTGCCGATTCCCCGCGACATGTCCGTGGACGCCAAGCGCAGCCTGATCTCCGTGGCGCAGGACGGCACCAAGACCGGCCTGATCACCGTCGAGGGCCGCGTGGACAAGCCCTCGCTCGCCAACGCCATGATCCTCAATATGAACCGTCAGGGCTGGAACCTGCGCGCCGCCGCCATCGGTTCCAAGACCATGCACCTGTATGAAAAGGGCGACCGCTATGTGGTGATCTACTACTACGATCAGACCACCACCGCCGCGATGGAAATCTGGGCCATGACCCGCCTCGCGGACGGCGTCCTGCCGACCATGGGCAACGGGACGGGCATGCCGTCCTCCGGCACCGACGCGGGCGGCAGCTCCACCCCCTCCTTCTATCTGACGCCCGGCAACGGTTCCGGCGGCACGTCCGGCGGCGTGCAGCAGCAGGGACTCAGCCAGTAATGGACGCGCACCTCGCCTTTCGCGACGTCGGCGGAACCCGCCTGCACCTCGGCGTATGCGGGTCCGTCGCCGTCTATCGCGCGCCGGACCTCGTCCGCCGATGGCAGGACGCGGGCCTTGCCGTGAGCGCCACGCTGACGCCCTCGGCCCAGAAATTCATCACGCCGCTGACCTTCGCGGCTCTCGGCGCGGCTCCGGTCTACACCGCCGCGTTCGACGATCCGCAGGCGCCCACGCCCTTCGCCCATCTCGAACCGGGACAGGTCGCGCAGGCGCTGGTCATCGCGCCCGCCTCCGCCGCCACCATCGCCCGACTGGCGCAGGGGCAGGCCGACGAACTGCTCGCCTGCCAGGCCCTCGCCTTCCGGGGCAAGGTCGTGATCGCCCCCGCCATGAACCCGGCCATGTGGAACCATCCCGCCACGCGGGCCAACGTCGCGACCCTCCGTTCGCGCGGCTGCGCCGTGGTCGAACCCGGCTGCGGGCGCACGGCCTGCGGCGAAGAAGGACAGGGCCGCCTCGCCGATCTGCGCGAAATCCACCTCGCCGGGCTGCGCGCGCTGGCCCCGCAGGACATGGAGGGCCTGCGGATCATGGTCACGCTCGGCCCCACCCGCGAACACTGGGACGGCCTGCGCTTCTGGACCAATCCCTCCACCGGCACGATGGGCGCGGCGGTGGCCGTGGCCGCATGGCTGCGCGGGGCGACGGTCGAGGCCGTCTGCGGGCCGGGAACCCCGTGGCTGCCCGCCGGGATCGTCCGGCACGACGTCGTTTCCGCCCGACAGATGCTGGACGCCGCCGCTTCGGTGTGGCCTTCCTGCGACGCGGGCGTCTTCACCGCCGCCGTCGCCGACTTCTCGCCCGTGCCCCCTTCGGAGCACGCCGACAAAAAATTCAAGAAAAGCGACGCGCCGGACGGTTTCGGCGTGCGTTTCGCGCCCAACCCGGACATTCTGAAAACCCTCGCCGCCGACCGCAGGCCGGATCAGAAGGTGGTCGGCTTCGCCGCCGAATCGCAGGGCCTCGAAGAGTCCGTGCGCGGCAAGCTGGTCTCCAAAAAGGCCGACATGGTGGTGGGGAACCTCATCCGGGACGGCTTCGGCATGGCCGACAATACGGTGTTCGTCGCCGACGCCTCCGGGCGCGAGGAACGCTGGACGCGCCTGTCCAAAACCGGCGTCGCGTGGAGACTGCTCTCGTGGCTCCTGTCCCGCTGAACATCGCTCCGGCCTTCCGTCCGTGGCGGCAGGCCGGGATAACGTACCTGCTCCTCGACGACGAGGTCAGGGAACGTCTGTTGGCGCGCCCCGCCCCGCCGGGACGCGCGCTCAGGAACCCGTTCAGGAAGCCGCCCCAAGGCCGGCGCGCCCCCTGCGGGACGACGCCCTGCCGCCGGAACAGTGGCCCGCGTACTGGAAGACGCTCCTCAAGAAAACGCCGTCCAGCCCCTCGCTGGTCTGGACCTATCCGTCCCTCAGCCGGGACCTCGGCGGCGACGCCGACGCCGCGCACCGGGATTTCCTGCGCCGCCTGCTCGGGGACATGGCCCTGCCCAAGGGCAGTCACGCCTTCTGGCCCCTGAACCGCTATCCCTACGGTGAAGGCGAGTCGGAACAGTCCGTGGACGCGCGCCTCTTCCTGAGCGGCGTTTCCGTGCTCAACCCCGAGAGCGTCATCCTCATGTGCGGGCAGGCCCCGCCCGAACTGGGGCTCGACGGCTTGTCCCCCCTGCTGCCGAGCATCGTGGGAGGCCGCCGTTTCGTCGTCACCCCGCACGTCGACGACCTCATCGGACAGCCGCAGCGCTACGCGCAGCTCATCACGTTTTTGAAGGCGCTTATCGCCGGAAGATAAAGGGGAAACGGCGAGACGGGGAAGAAGAGAGGGGCCTTCGGGAAAAAAACGCTCTGCCGCCGATGCCCGCGAGGCTTGCCGACGGCAATGAGACGGGTACGGCTCTCTCCATGAGACGGCCCTCCGCGCCCTCCCCAGCCTCCCCTTCCCAAGGCGTTTCACGCGGCCGACGGCTCCGTGTTCGGATGACGGACCGGGCCGAACGGAGGCAGGGGCCTCCCGGAATACAACGTTCGGAGCCGGAGCGGCCGTGGCCTCTCTCCGGCCCGACGGCTGGGAAGAAGGCGTTTTTTCAGAAAGGAATCCTTCCCCCACGTTTCATGACTCAACCATCACGGAGCACCACATGCACGTTCTCGTTACCGGCGCAGCCGGATTCATCGGATTCCACCTTTCCAAACGGCTGATCGCCGAGGGGCACACCGTCGTCGGCATCGACAACCTCAACGACTATTACTCGGTACAGCTCAAGAAGGACCGCCTCGCGCAGCTTGAAGGGCTTCCCGGCTTCACCTTCGCCTTGGCGGACCTCGCCGACGACGCCGCGCTGGAGGACCTTTTCAGCCGCAACGCGTTCACCCATGTGGTCAACCTTGCGGCGCAGGCGGGCGTGCGCTACAGCCTCATCAACCCCAAAAGCTATGTCCAATCCAACCTCGTGGGCTTCGGCAACCTGCTGGAATGCTGCCGTCACGGCAAGGTCGAGCACCTCGTGTTCGCCTCCTCCAGCTCCGTGTACGGCATGAACACCGCCATGCCCTTCTCCGTGCACGACAACGTGGATCATCCGGTGAGCCTGTACGCCGCCTCCAAAAAGGCCAACGAGCTCATGGCCCACACCTACAGCCACCTGTACCGCCTCCCGGCCACCGGCCTGCGCTTCTTCACCGTGTACGGGCCGTGGGGCCGCCCGGACATGGCCCTGTACCTGTTCACCCGCGCCATCCTCGCCGGAGAGCCGATCAAGGTCTTCAACGAAGGCAGGATGCGCCGCGACTTCACGTACATCGACGACATCATCGAAGGCGTGATGCGGGTCATGGTCCGTATCCCGCAGCCCGATCCGGACTGGAACGGCGACAAGCCCAATCCCTCGACCAGCACCGCGCCGTGGCGCATCTACAACATCGGCAACAACAACACCGTCGAACTCGGCACGTTCATCGACACGCTGGAAAACGCCCTCGGCAAGAAGGCGATCCGCAACCTCATGCCCATGCAGCCCGGCGACGTCGAGGCCACGTGGGCCGACGTTTCCGATCTCATCGCCGATACGGGCTTCCAGCCCCGGACCACCGTGGAATACGGCGTCGGCAAGTTCGTAGAGTGGTACAAGTCGTATTACGGAGCCTAGAGCTCGCGAAACATGACCGCCCGTTGTCGGAAAAGGGTGGTGTGAAGGCCGAAAACGCCGCCCGTTGACGGTGCGTTTTCGGCCTCAAAACGAAGCGGGGCCATGCGGCTCCGCTTCGTGCATGGCGTCACGGACACGGATCAACGCGCCGCGGGCGGCTGCCTGAGCCAGTCCTCCCACGCGTTGGCGAGGGCTTCCTTCTTGGAGAGCACCACCGCCATGATCGCCTTGCCCTTGTCGGCGTTGCCGTACCCGAGCACGTCGTAGCACTTGAGCCACGACGTCCGCCCGAGGCGGGTCCATTCGGGGAGGTCCTCCACCACGCCGAGCAGTTCCATGCCCTGCTCCCGCATGGTCTTGTCGTCCTCGGCGAGCATGGCGGAAACCTTCGTCCGTTCGTAGTCCATCGCTTCGCGCCCCGCACGGATCAGCGCGTCGCGGGCCTGTTCCGGCAGGCTCCGAAGCCATTCCTCATTAACGATGACGTTGGCGCTGTGTACCGCGTAGTTGATGCAGGAGGCGTACTTCTGATGCTCCGCGAAGCGCATGGTCACCACGTTGTTGAAGCAGCCCTCCTGCCCGCTGACGGTCCCCTTGGCGAGCATATCGTAGGTGTCCGCGAAGGACGCGGGGTGCGGCTTGAAGCCCAGGGCGTTGAAGGCGGAGACGGCCAGCGCGTTCTGCGGCGTGCGCACGGTCAGCCCCCTGGCGTCGGCGAGGTTGCGGACGGGATGGGCCGCGTCGGTGGTCAACTGCCGGTAGCCGATGTCCACGATGGCGAGGACGCGCGCCCCGCTCTCCCTGACCGCCCATGCGTTGTGCTGGTCCCACATCTGATCGACCAGCTTGCGGAATTCCTCCAGCGAACCAAACAGATACGGCATATTCAGCCAACCGCAGGACGGCGCGAACGGCATAAAGTTGTTCGTGGCCAGCACGGACATCTGGATGTCGCCGTGCTGGAGCGCGCGGACGGTCTTCTGTTCGTCGCCGAGCCGCATGTCCGGGTACAACTGGAAATCAAAGGCGTCGCCCGAATATTTCTGGGCCAGTTCGACCAGCTTCCCATAGGTCACGTTGACGTAGTTCTGTTCGCTCGTGCCGACCGAGGAAGCCACCTTGACCGGAATGGCGGCCACGGCCCGACCCGATACGAGGCCGACCAGCGCCGCGCAGACAAGAAGGGCCATCGCGCATCGTTTCATAACATACTCCCCCAAAAGGTTGTCCCGTCCCGCCGGACGGAGGGCCGTTTCCCCGGAATCCGGGAACGCCCGCCGGGCGTCCCCGAAGGCGGACGGCCTATCGTTTCATGAGATGATGGGCGCTCTTGGCGTAGAACTCGATCCCCGAGGGATCGAAGTGCTCGAACTTCTTCATACATTCATCGGCCAGCTCGGGATAGGGCCCGTCGATCACGATGTCCTTGTTGCCCTTTTGCAGGATTTCCAGCGGGGAGAGCCCGAGGGAAGGCAGGTCCATGACCGTGTAGCCCTTCTTGTCGTAGATGCTCGTGGCGCATACGATGCGCCCGATGTTCGTGTAGAAGATGGCGCAGGTACACATGCTGCACGGGCCCCCGGGCACATAGATCGAGCACCGCCACAGGAATTCGGGATCGTATTTTCTCGCGGCCTCGCGGCAGAGGTTCAGCTCGCCGTGCGCGGTCGGATCGTGATCCGTAAGGCAGGTGTTCAGCCCTTCGAGGAGCAGTTCGCCCGAAGGCCCCGCCAGCACGCAGCCGTAAGGCTCGTTGCCGGAGGCCAGCGCCTTGAATCCGGCCTGAATGCCCTTTCGGAGCAGTTCGATGTCCTTTTCGGGCGTGACCCATGAAAAACGCCCGTCGGTCACTTCGTTGCCGTGTACAGTCAGCCTTTTCTTTTCCATGACGAATCCTTTGCAGTGGGGGAAAGCCCCCGTTGACGCTGAATCCCGATTCCGGCGCGAGCCGCCCTCAGGCCTTCCACTCTCCCCGCTGGTGCGGGCCGATCCCGTCCCTGACCAGATGACAGGCCACGAAATGGTTGTCCCCGATCCGCCTGAGTTCCGGTTCCTCGCGACGGCAAACGTCCTCGGCGAAGGGACAACGGGTGTGGAACCGGCAGCCGGGCTTGAGATCGATGGGGCTCGGAGGATCGCCGAGCAGTTTGACGCGGGCGTTCTTGGGCGAACGCGACACCTGCGGGACGACCGAAAGCAGCGAATAGGTGTAGGGATGGGCGGGGGACGTGAACAGGGACACCTTGTCCGCCACCTCCGCGAACCG
Source organism: uncultured Bilophila sp. (assembly GCA_902373525.1). Lineage (GTDB taxonomy): Bacteria > Desulfobacterota > Desulfovibrionia > Desulfovibrionales > Desulfovibrionaceae > Bilophila. Next base: position 18,216 of record CABKMN010000006.1, read on the forward strand.
GCCGAGGTACATGACCCCGATGTCGTCGCACATGTGCTGCACGACGCCGAGGTCGTGCGAAATGAACAGGTACGTGAGGTTGTTCTTTTCCTGAAGGTCCATGAACAGATTGAGTATCTGCGCCTGAATCGCCACGTCGAGCGCGCTGACGGGCTCGTCGCAGATGATCAGTTCGGGATAGCTCGCCAGCGCCCGTCCGATGCTGATGCGCTGGCGCTGCCCGCCGGAAAACTGATGCGGGAACAGCGCCCGCTGCGCCTGATGCAGCCCGATCTGTTCGAAGACTTCCCGTTCCCGCGCCTCCCGTTCCTCGCGGCTTCCCAAATCCATGAGGTTCAGGGGGTCCCGCACGATCCTGCCCACGCGCATGCGCGGGTTGAGCGAGGAATACGGGTCCTGAAAGACGATCTGGTACTTGGGGCGCAGGGCCTTAAGCCGGTCCTCCGGGATACCCACAAGTTCGTCGCCTTCCAGCCTGATGGAACCGCCCGAGACGCTCACCAGTCCCATGATGGCCTTGGCGATGGTCGTCTTCCCGGAACCGCTCTCGCCCACGATGCCGAACGTGGTGCCCTTGCGCACGCGGAACGACACGCCGTCCACGGCCTTGACGTAGGAACGCTCTCCGAACAGCGACTTTTTCGGAAGCGGAAAGTGAACCTTCAGGTCCCTGACCTCAAGGAGGGTCTCATTTTCAGTGCTCATGGCTCACCCTTCTGGTAACGGTGTTCTCTTCACGGGCCGACGTCAGCTGTAGAGCCAGCAGGCCACTTCGTGTCCGGCATCAATCGTTTTCATGGGCGGGTTGTGCTCCATGCATTCCGGCTTCCCGTGCGGACAGCGCTCGTAGAACGAACAGCGGTCCTTGCCGAGATCGGCCATGCCGAGCACCATGCCGGGGATTTCGTGCAGGCGCTGCCGCCCGGTCGTAGGCGTCCTTTGGAGGTGTGGGATGCAGCCCTTGAGCGCCCTGGTGTACGGGTGCTGCGGGTTGAACAGAATCTGCTCGACCGAGCCTTCCTCGACCTTGCGGCCCGCGTACATCACGGCGACCTTGTCGGATACCTCCGCGACCACGCCCAGATCGTGGGTGATCATGATGATGGACGCGCCCACGCGGTCCTGCATCTCCCGCAGCAGGTCGAGAATCTGCGCCTGCACGGTCACGTCGAGGGCGGTGGTGGGCTCGTCGGCGATGAGGATGTCGGGATCGAGGCACAGGCTCATGGCGATCATCACGCGCTGGCGCATGCCGCCGGACATCTGGAACGAATAGTCGTGCATCCGCTTCTCGGGGGAAGGGATGCCCACGGCCCTGAGCATTTCGACGCTCTTATCCCACGCGTCGCGCTTCGTCATGGCTTCGTGCCGGAGCAGCGTCTCGACGAGCTGGTTGCCCACGGTGAACACGGGGTTCAGCGAGTTCATGGGCTCCTGAAAGATCATGGCGATCCGCTTCCCCCGGATGTCGAGGACGGCGTCCTTCTCCAGCGTGAGGAGGTCGGTCCCGCGGTACAGGATTTCACCTCCGGCGATCCGGCCCGGCGGGATGGGCACGAGCCCCATGATCGAGAGGGCCATCATGCTCTTGCCGCACCCGGATTCGCCGATGATGCCCACGGTCTGCCGGGGATCGACTCTCAGGCCGACCCCGTCGAGGACCCTGACGATCCCCATCTTGGTCGAGAACTCCACCTGAAGGTCCCTGACTTCAAGCAACGTATCTTCCATGATTCGCCTCGTTTCGAAATCGGTTTGCGGGCCGCGCTAGCGTCGCCGCAGGCGGGGGTTGAACGCGTCGTTGATGCCGTCGCCGATCAGCCCGATGGCAAGCACCACAAGGAAGATGGTCAGGCCGGGGAATGTGACCGCCCACCAGGAATTCATGATGTAGTCCTTGTTGGAGCCGATGATCATGCCCCACGTCATGATGTTGGGGTCGCCGAGGCCGAGGAAGCTCAGGCCCGACTCGAACAGGATGGCCGACGAGATGGTCAGGGTGGCCACGATGACCAGCGGCGGAATGGCGTTGGGCAGGATGACCCGGCACATGATGGTGGCGTTGCCCGCGCCCATCGTCCGTGCGGCGGCCACATAGTCCATCTCCTTGATCCGCATGAATTCGGCGCGGGTGACGCGGGCGACCTGCGGCCAGCTCACGATGCCGATGGAGACGGCCACGCTGGTCAGCGAGGGGCTGAACAGGGCCACCACGACCATCGCGAGCAGGAGGGGCGGCAGGACCTGAAAAAATTCCGTGGCCCGCATGAGCAGTTCGTCCCAGACGCCCTGCCGGTACCCGGCCAGCGCCCCGATGGTGATGCCGATGCACAGCGTCACCAGCGTGGCGAAGCCGCCCACCGCCATAGTGGCCTTGCCCCCGGCGATGATGCCCGCGAAGATGTCGCGGCCCAGATAGTCGCTGCCGCAGAGCAGTCCGTACTCGCCGGGGGCGCTCATGGGCGGGGCGACCATCTCGAAGGGGTCCACCGGGTAGACCAGCGGCCCCACGCAGGTGAGCAGCAGGATGATCCCGAGCAGGATCAGCCCGAGCACGGCGGCCCGGTTTTGCAGGTACATCTTCCACGCTTCGCGCAGGGGGGATTCTTCCTTGTATTCCCAAGCGGCGCTTTGTTCGGACATGGCTACCTCCTCCCCACTCTCATTTTGGGATCAAGAAACCGGTAGGCGAAGTCGGTCAGGACGTTGGCGACGATGACCATGAACACGGAGCAGAAGAGGATGCCGAGCAGCGTGGGATAGTCCTTGCGCAGGATGGACTCGTAGGCGAGCCGCCCCATGCCGGGCCAGTTGAACACCGTTTCCACGAGCACGGCCCCGGCGAACACCTGACTGAACTGCATGCCCGCCAGCGTCACCACCGGGATGAGCGCGTTCTTCAGGGCGTGCTTGTACACGACCGTCCGTTCCCGCAGACCCTTGGCCCGCGCCGTGCGGATGTAGTCCGTGCCGAGGATGTCGATCATGGAGGCGCGCTCCATGCGGCTGTACTGGGCGATGTAGAGGATGGCCAGCGTCACCACCGGCAGGATGAGGTGATGGGCCACGTCGAGGACGTAGGCGAACCCCGTGTACCCCGCGCCGATGGTGGTCATGCCCGACACGGGCAGGATGGGAATCCACGACGCGAACAGGATGAGCAGCATCATGCCGGTCCAGAACGCGGGGGCGGAGAAGCCGATCAGGGCCACGATGGTCACCAGATGGCTGGTCCAACTGTTCGGACGCCGCCCGGCCTGTACGCCGAGGCACACGCCGATGACGACCGCCGCGCACACGGCGGTGACCACGAGCAGCAGCGTTGCGGGCAGGCGATCCCGGATGAGTTCCGTCACCGGGAGGTTGAAGAAATAGGAGTAGCCGAGATCGCCGTGCAGCACCTTGCCGAAATAGGCCACGAACTGGTTGAACAGGCTCTGGTTCAGCCCGTACTGTTCGCGGATGGAGGCGAGCAGCTCGGGGCTGGCGCCGCCCATCTCCCCCGCGATGGTCACCGCCGGATCGCCGGGAGCCAGCCGGATGAGGAAAAAGTTCAGGCACAGCACCAGAACGAGCAGGACGGCCGCCCAGAACAATCGTTTTCCGACGACACGCAAGAACGTCATAAGAACTCTCCGCGTATGTTGATTCCAAGAGATGACAAAGAGGCCCGTCCGGAACGGCCCGTCCATGAGGACGTCGGGCCGCGCGGACGTTCCGCGCGGCCCGGTCGGCTACCGCTTCAGATAAACGTCCATGTACGGAGCGAGGAAGCCCCAGATGGACATGGGCACGTTGCCGACGCGCTTGTTGTAGATGGTGTGGTAGGCGGTGGTGGTCATGAAGTAGATCGGCACGTCATTCATGACGATCTGCTGGAATTCCTTGTACAGCTTCGCACGCTTCTCGTTGTCGACCTCGGAGGCGGCCTGTTCCATGAGCGCGTCGACCCTGGGATTGCGGTACTGCTGGGTGTTGGAGAAAGGCACACCCTTCACGATGTTGGCAGAAGAGTACGTGCGGTGCACGCCGATGACCGGATCGCCCCAGTTAAAGACGTTGTCGGTGGTGATGTCGAAGTTGTAGTTGGACACGCGGTCGGCCCAGGTGCCGAAGTCGGGGGAAATGCGTATCTTGGCGTCGATACCGACCTTGGCGAGCTGCGGCTTCAGATATTCGGCCATCATCTTGGTGGTGGGGGAACCGGGGGCGTAGTCCACGGTCACGGTGAAGCGGGTGCCGTCGGCCTTGACCGGATACCCGGCCTCGTCGAGCAGCTTCTTGGCCTTTTCGAGGTTCACGTCATACATGTTCACATCCTTCGTATAGAAGGGGCTGAACGGCGTGATCGGGGTGGCGGAAGGCGTCACGAGGCCCATCATGATGACCTTGGCGAAGAAGTTGCGGTCGATGGCGTAGGCCGCGGCCTGACGGACGCGCACATCGTCGAAAGGCTTCCTGCCGGTATTGAAGGCCACCCAGTCGAGGGAACCGATACCGGCGTAGCCCTCGTTGGTGACCACAAGGTTCTTGTCGCCGGAAAGGCGCTTCACTTCGCGGAGGCTGTCGAAGAAGGGCATGGCGTCCACTTCGCCGCGCTCGACGGCCATGACGCGGTTGTTCATGTCGGGAATGATCTTGATGATGACGCGGTCGACGTGCGGCTTGCCCTTGATGAAAAAGTCCTTGTTCTTCTCAAGCATGATGTAGTCGCCGGGCTTCCATTCCACGAACTTGAACGGGCCGCTGCCGACGGGAGCCTTGTTCGCGGGGTTCTGGCGGATGTTGGGATCGGTGCCGTAGACGTGCTTGGGCATGATCGGGCACAGCACCGGGGACATGCACAGCAGGATGGCGGGATGCGGCTTGGAGAGCCGGATGACCGCGGTGTACGGATCGGGCGTGTCCACGCCGGACACGGGCGCGTACATGGCCTTGAAGGGATGGTTGGCCTTGACCGCCATGATGGAGAACGCCACGTCCTCGGAGGTGATCGGCGTACCGTCATGGAACTTGGCGTTCTTGACCAGATGCAGGGTCAGGCTCAGGCCGTCGGGGGCCATCTCCCACTTTTCGGCGAGGTAGGGGTGCGGGTTCCACTGACCGTCGTACTGGAGCGGGCTCGCAAAGAGCTGCGCGCCGGGGATGCCCGAGGAAATGCCGGAACTCAGGCCGGGGTTCAGCGAAACGGGGTTCTGCGCCCAAGTCACCGTAAACGTGCCGCCTTCGGGGATCGGTTCGGCCTTCGCGGGCGCCGTCGTCAAGAGCATCGCCGCCGTCAGCGCGGCTGCGGAAAGGACCTTCCAACCGTTCGTGAGACTTGCCATCGTTGTACTCCTTATGAGTTAGCGTTGCCTTGGCAACGGGTGGGACGCGCTCTGCGGGTCTGGAGAAGGCCGTGCCCGAGCGGGGACAGCACTTCGCCCTCGCGGGCCACCACTCTGCCCCGCACGACCGTGCAGACGGGGAGCCCGACGCCCTCAAGCCCTTCGAAGGCGGAAAACGGATTCAGATACCGCAAGGATTCTGCGGTGATCGTCCAGGCGCGGGCCGGATCGATCAGGACGGCGTCCGCGTCGAGGCCGACGCCGAGCGCGCCCTTGCGGTCGTCGAGGCCGAACAGCTCCGCGGCGGAGGCGGCGAACCGGGCCAGCAGGCTCGGGCTGCACCCACGCCGGGTCACGGCCTGATCGAACATGACCTGCACGAGGCTCTGGAGGCCGCTGAGGCCGCCCCACGCGCCCATGACGCCGTGGATCGCCTCATCCTTCTCGTCGGCGCGCGACGGCGAATGATCCGAGCCAACGCAGGACAGGGTGCCGTCCAGCACGTATTCCCAGAGCCCGTCGCGGGCCTCGGCGGTCCGCAGGGGCGGCGCGCACTTGAACGCCGTCCCGCCGGAAAGGAGGTTTTCTTCGGTAAAAACGAGATAATGGGGGCAGGTTTCGCCGGTGACGGGCAGGCCCTCGGCCCGCGCCCGGCGGACGAGTTCGGCCACGCGGGGATGGCTGACGTGGCAGATGTGCACGCGGGCCCCGGTTTCGCGGGCCAGTTCGATGACGTTCGCCGTGGCGATGAGTTCCGCGACCACGGGACGGCTGTCCAGAAAGGCCCGGCGGGTCCCGCCCGCGGCCTTCGCCTTCGCTTCACCGGCGCAGATGAGCGCGTGATCCTCGCAATGGAACCCGGCGAGGCCGCCGAAGCCCTTGATCCGGAACAGCGCCTCGCGCGCCAGCCCCATGTCCACGCTGGAATAGCCGAGGGACACGGGCGCGATGAACGCCTTGAAGCCCACGGCCCCGGCCTCGTCCATGCCCGCCAGCTCGGCGGTGTTGTCGGTCACGAGCCCGCCCCAGAAAGCGTAGTCCACAAGGCTGCGCCCCTCGAACACGGCCCGCTTGTTCGCGAAGGCCGCCGCCGAGGTCAGGGGCGGCGTGTTCTGGAGCGGCATGTCGATGAGGGTGGTCACACCGCCCACCGCCGCCGCTTCCGAAGCGTGCGGCAAGTCCTCGCGCCATGTGAAGCCGGGATCGTTGATGTGGGCGTGGCAGTCCAGCATGCCGGGCAGCACATACAATCCGGCGGCGTCCAGTTCCTCGCGCGCGGGCAGCGTCCCGTCGTCGGAAATCGCCGCAATCGTGCCGTTCCTGACGTAGAGATGTCCGCCGAATACCCTGTCGGCGGTGACCAATGTTCCGTTCCTGATCGCTAAATCGAACATGCGGGCTCCGAAAGGCGGCGGGCGCCGGAGAAATGTGCAAAGGGTTTACATGGCTATATAGTAAAGAGGTTAAGTTGTCTGACCAGTTTAAATAAAACAAAAGAATACGCTATATTATGTATTTATTTTGGTTTAGTATACCGTATTCCCCATACCGTTGCAACCCTCTGCCGTCTTTTTTTCCGATAAAACCTTCCGGGGGTGCCCCCGAACGCGCAAGGCGCGGACCACATGCGGGGGGACACTGCTTGCGGCGGTCGGTTGCACCCAAGTGCGCAAGATGCAGACGGCGCCTGCCCCATCGGGAGGCCATCGCCATCAAACTGCCGACGCGGTGAACGACGCGAAAAGGCCGCAGGCGTCCAGCCCCGGAAGCACCCGGAAAAAGCCGCGGGACGACCGTACGCCCTACTCCCGGTGCCCCTTCCGGCATCGGCTTCCCCGACGGGCGGGAACGGGAACCGGACGCATCCCGGAACCTCCCGCAGCGGCGCTCCTTCAAAAAAGACCGTGGGAAACCGCCGGAGAGGCATGCGGCTTTCCCACGGCAGGCATGACCGGCCTCTGAGGAAGCTGGGGATCGTTCAGGGAACGATGTGCGTCCCCTTGCCTTCCAGAACGGCGGCGCGGACGTTTTCCGGCGAGGTGATGATGGCCTCCTTGCCGGTTGCCCTGACGAAATCCACCGCCGCCAGCACCTTGGGAAGCATGCTGCCCGGAGCGAAGTGTCCGGCTTCCACGCAGGCCATCGCCTCGGCCACGGTGATCCGGGAAAGGTCTTCCTGTTCGGGCGTTCCGAAACGGAGGGCGACGTTGGGCACCGCCGTGGAAATGACGAACAGATCGCTTCCGATGCGCTTGGCGAGCAGACAGGAGGTCAGGTCCTTGTCCACCACGGCGTCGACCCCTTCGTAGCCCTCCGCCGTGCGGATTACCGGGATGCCGCCGCCACCGCCCGCAATGAGGTGCAGGCCCGAGGCGAGGAGCGTCTTCAGCCCGGCTTCCTCAACGATTTCCAAAGGCTTGGGCGAGGGCACGTATCGCCGGAAACCGCGTCCCGCGTCTTCCTTGAGCACCCACGAGGGGTTTTCCCGGCGGAGCGTCTCGGCCCGCTCGGGCGTGTAGAATTCGCCCACCGGCTTGGTGGGGTTTCGGAAGCCGGGATCGTCCTTGTCCACGACCACCTGCGTCAACACGGCGATGGAGTCATCGCACAGGCCGCGCCGGAGGAACTCGTTCTTGAGCGTCTGCTGAATCTGGTAGCCGATGCCGCCCTGCGTGTCCGCCACGCAGCTCACCAGCGGCAGGCCGTGCAGACCGGACGTGGCGTGCGCGACCTCGCTCCGCCAGAGCAGGAAACCCACCTGCGGGCCGTTTCCATAGGTGACCACCACCTGATAGCCCAGCTCCACGAGGCTGGCGATATGCCTTCCGGTGACGCACAGGGCTTTATACTGGTCCTGTACGGTCTGGGCGTCCTTGCTGATGATGAGCGAATTTCCCCCGATGGCGATGACGGCGACCTTGCGTGTTGGCATGCCTGCTTCTCCCGATGGCGGGTCCGGGGACACGGCTCCGCCTGCTGAGGGGTGGAAAAAGGTTCGGACGGGATGGAGCCCGGCGGCGGTTTTCGCGGAAACGCGCCCGAGGCGGGAGGCCGCCGGAAACGGCCTTCCCCGTGTCCGCCGGACAGGCTAATTCACGCCGCAAATGGACGCGAGCAGAGCCATACGCAGCGGGATGCTGAATCCGATCTGCTTGAAATACAATTCGAATTCGCTCTTGTCGATACGCTGCTCGAACTCGAAGTCGTTGCGCGGCAGAGAGTGCATGATGCCGACCACGCGCCCGGTCTTCTTCTTGATGTATTCGAGATCGTTGAGATACAGATAATGATTGGCGACCTTCCGCATGAAGTCTTCGCGGTTGGGGTCTTCCTTCTTCAACGAGCTGCCCGGCAGGTACAGCAGATCGGCACGGGTCATGAGCTCGACGTTTTCGTCGTGGGTCAGGTCGAAATGCTCCTCGAAGCTCGCGCCCATGCTCCTCAGCTTGTCGAGCTGCACCTGCGGGGTCCGCAGCTCGCTCGAACCGGTGTAGATGATGTGCGCGCCCATGCGGGCCGCGCCGAGGGCGAAGGACTGCCCGGAACGCGCGCGTGACAGGTCGGGCGTGGAAATGATGATCCGCATGTCTTCAAACGGCTTTTTCAGGGCGCGCAAGGCGGTGTACATGTCGAGCAGGCCCTGCGTGGGATGGGTCACGTGTCCGTAGCCGCCGGAAATGATCGGGCAACTGTCCGAGCCGAGGCGTTCCAGCGTGGACAGGACCTGTTCGCTGTCGCCGTGGCGCAACACCAGCACGTCAGCGTACTGGGAAATCACCCGGATGCCGTCGTACAGGGACTCGTTCTTCGCCATCGCGGAATGGCCCATCGGGTCCGTCTCGGTGATCACGCGGCCCCCGAGGCGGTGCATGGCGGCCTCATGGCTGCACCGGGTACGTGTGCTCGGCTGGAAGAAGAGCGTGTACAGAATCTTGTTGGCAAGCAGCGGAATCTGGTTCTTGGAGTACGGCTCCAGCAGTTCGGCGGCCTTGAAGAGATGCCCGAGTTCCTCCTTGCTGTAGTCGTCGAGGAAGGTCAGGTTTTTGCCCTTCATGTTGGTGGCTTCGAGTTCGTCACGCAGGTCCAGCGGCTTGAGGCTTGCGGAAATGGTCATGGTAGCGCTCCCTTGTATGGCGGCGGTGTCGTGAAGGGGACGGCCCGCCGCGTTTCCGGCGGCGGGCCTCCGGCGTCAGATGTCCGCGTCGCGGTGGCAATCCTTGGAATAAATATAGGAAAGACGGGTACGGCCCACGCCGTAGCAGCACTGCTTGCAGTACGCGCCCATCCAGATGAAGTCCTCGGCCTTGACCGGAATCCAGTCGTCGTTCAGCAGATACACGCCCTCCCCTTCGTACAGATACGCGCCGTGCTCCTGCACGTGCGTTTCCACGAAAGGATGGCAGCCGCCGGGCGCGAAGGACAGGATGTGCATGTTCATGTCGAAGCGTTCGTCCACGGGCAGCAGATCGCGCACGAACACGTTTTCCATGTTGTCGTAGATGCGCTCTTCGATGTCGTTGGTGTTGCCGAACACGGCGTAGGGCCGCATCTCGGGATCGGGATGCGGGATGTAGCGCTGCTTGTAGAGCAGGAAACGCAGCGGCTTGTCCGTCTCGTTGCGGAAAGAGATGCCCACGCCGGCGGGGGCGTAGGCGTAGCCGCCCTGCGGCATGACTTCGGTGCGGTCCCCCACGGTAACGGTCAGCGAACCTTCGCCGTCAAGCACGTAAAGAAACGTTTCGATCAACTCGGACGCGCCGTAAGGCATGGTGGTCCCGCCGCCGGGCAACGCCGTGCCGATGTGCTGGACGAAGCCCGCCCCCATTTTGGGCGTACACAGGATGGTCATCCGGCAGCCTTCGATGCCGGGGATCACGTTGAAGACACGGCCTTCCGGCGGAATGATCGCGTACATGCCCGGCTTCACCACGGCTCTGGAACTCAACAGATCGCTCGGATATCCCATACTCTTCTCCTTCCGCGGACGGCCCGCTCGCCGCGTCCCGCCCGGTTGCGCCGCCCGCGTTCCGCAGGGGCCTGTTCCGTTTCCCATCGCGCCGCGGCATCGGCGCACGTCCGTTGGTTTCGGATGTTCCGTCCGGCGCGCCTTCCGGGGCAGGACGCATCCGCACGCCCCGTGAAGCCGCCCTTGACGTCTTATTGGACAGGTGGTCTTACCAAAAACAGCAATAGCCTCCTGTACAAAATCTGTCAATCGTCTTTTGGGATTTTTTTGCTTTTCACACCTATCCTATTTTTCTTCAACAAGTTTTCATCAAGATGACCTGCCCGTCCCGCTTCGGGAAAACTGGACTCTTGCCGTTTGTTCCGATAGGGTGAAAGGCACCATCCCGCTCCGCCGCCCCTCCGGCGGGCCGGAACAAGGCTTTTCCCGGCGGCACCAATCCGCCGTACCTCATCATCAACCTGTTGGACCAAAAAGAGAGGGGGATATGTTCGATAAAGTCGTCAAGAGCACCGTTCCGGGGCAGGTCATTGAGCAGATCAAGGAGCTGCTGATCAAGGGAGAACTGAAACGCGGAGATCGCCTCCCGCCCGAGCGGCAGCTTGCGGACATGCTCGGCGTAAGCCGTCCCTCCCTCCGCGAGGCCCTACGCGCGCTGGAATACGCCGGCATGCTGGAAACCCGCGTGGGCGAAGGCATCTTCGTGGCCGACGGGGACAGCATCATGGTGAACAACATCCAGATGCTGCACCTCATCAAACAGTACGCCCTCGAAGAGATGATCGAGGTTCGCAAGGTCCTCGAAACGGCCAGCGTGCGCTTCGCGGTGATCCGGGCGCGCGACGAAGACCTCGCCGCGCTCAGGGAACTCCTCGAACAGTCGCGCGGCCAGATCGCCAACAAGGCGGCCTTCATCAAGGCCGACTACGCATTCCATCAGGCCATCGCCGTGGCGTCGGGGAACAGCATCCTCGTCACCATGCTCCAGACCATGCGGACGATGATGAGCGACTTCAACTCCCAGCTCCTCACCTCGCAGGAGGGCCGCCAGCAGGTCTACGCGCACCACGAAAAGATCGTCGAAGCCATTCTCGGCCGCGATGAAAAGGCCGCCCGGGACGCCATGCTCCTGCACCTCGAAAACGTCGTGCAGACCATGAAGAAAGCCTCCCCCGGCAAAGGCAAGTAACCCGCGCGGGGCGTCGTCGCGGCGTCCCGCTCCCACAAGGATACCGTCATGGACAAAAAAGTGCTCATTCTGACCACGGGCGGCACCATCGCCATGAAGCTCGATCCCGAGCTCGGGGTCATCCCCGCCGTCAGCGGCGAGGACCTCGTGGATTCCGTTCCCGGACTGCGCGACGTCTCCCCCGTCGAGGTGCGGGAGTTCTCCAACGTGCCGAGCCCCCACATGACGCCCCGGCTCATGTTCGAGCTCGGCGGCATCATTGAGGAAGCCCTGCGGCACGACGACGTGCTCGGCGCGGTGGTCACGCACGGCACGGACACGCTGGAGGAAACCGCCTATCTGCTCGATCTCCTGCACGCGGGCGACAAGCCGGTCTGCGTGACCGGGGCCATGCGTTCGGGCACGGACGTGAGCTACGACGGCACGGTCAACCTGCTGGACGCCGTGCGGGTCGCCGCCGCGCCCGAAGCCCGCGGCAAGGGCGTCCTCGTGGTGCTGAACGACGAAATCCACGCCGCACGGGAAGTGACCAAGACCCACTCCGCGAGCGTCAAGACGTTCGAGTCGCCCTTCTGGGGGCCGCTCGGCTATGTGGACGCCGACCGCATCGTTTTCCGGCGCGAGCCGCTCGGCAGGCAGTCGCTCCGCCCCGCCGATCTTGTCGAGGACGTGCATCTCGTGAAGCTCGCGAGCGGTTCGGATTCCCTCCTCATCGACTTTCTGGCCGACCGCGGAGTACGGGGCCTGATCATCGAGGCGTTCGGGCGCGGCAACGTCCCGCCTACGGCGGCCCCCGGCATCCGCCGGGCCATCGCCAAGGGCATCCCCGTGGTCATCACCACCCGGACGCACACCGGGCGCGTGCTCGACGTATACGGCTACGACGGCGGGGCCAAGACCCTCAAGGAAGCCGGGGCCATCCTCGGCGGCGAAACCAGCGCCATCAAGGCCCGCCTCAAGCTCATGCTCGCGCTCGGGCTCACTTCCGAGAAGGACGCGTTGAAAAAGATTTTTGAGGAAGCATAGCGGGGAGGGAAGATTGGGGAGGGGAAGGGGAACCTTTCTTCAGAAAGGTTCCCCTTCCCCTCCCCAATTTTCATTTCACTCTTACAATACGCGCTTGTCCACGACGCGGACGGCCTTGCCTTCCGAGCGGGGGATGGAGTGGGGCTCGACGAGGCGCACCTTGGTGGTGACGCCGAGGAACTCCTTGATGCCCTTCTGAATCTGCTTTTCGCGCTGCTGGAGGTCCTTGATGGCGTCGGAGAACATGGCGCCGTCCAGCTCGACCTGCACCTCCACGTTGTCGAGGTTGTTCTCGCGGGTGAGGATGAGCTGGTAGTGCGGGGAAACGCCCTGCACTTCGAGGAGCAGGCTTTCGATCTGCGAGGGGAACACGTTCACGCCGCGGATGATCAGCATGTCGTCGCTGCGGCCCGTAATGCGGTTCATGCGGACATGGGTGCGCCCGCAGGAGCAGGGCGTGTAGTTCAGCGAGGTGATGTCGCGGGTGCGGTAGCGGACCAGCGGAATGCCCTGCTTGGTCAACGTGGTGATGACCAGTTCGCCGGTGCTGCCTTCGGGGAGCACTTCGCCGGTGACGGGGTCGATGATTTCGGGGAGGAAGTGGTCTTCCCAGAGGTGCATCCCGTGCTGTTCCTTGGCGCAGGACTGCGCCACGCCGGGACCCATGATTTCGGACAGGCCGTAGATGTTGGTCGCGGTGATGCCGAGCTTGTCCTCGATGTCGTGGCGCATTTCCTCGGTCCACGGTTCGGCGCCGAACACGCCGAGGCGCAGGGGAAGTTCCTTGATGTTGATTCCGGCTTCGAGGCCCGCGTCGTAGAGGTGCAGGGCGTAGGACGGCGTACAGCAGAGCACGGTCGCGCCGAAGTCGCGCATGAGCTGCACCTGACGCTTGGTCGAGCCGCCGGACATGGGGATGACCGTGGCGCCGAGGCGTTCCGCGCCGTAATGCGCGCCGAGGCCGCCGGTGAACAGGCCGTACCCGTAGGCCACGTGCACGAGGTCGCTCGCCGTGGCTCCGGCGGCGGCGAGGGCACGGGCGGCGCATTCGGCCCAGACTTCGATGTCGCGTTTGGTGTACCCGACCACGGTGGCCTTGCCGGTGGTTCCGCTGGAGGCGTGGATGCGCTCGATCATTTCCATGGGGACCGCGAACAGGCCGTACGGATAATTGTTCCGCATGTCCTGCTTCACGGTGAAGGGAAGGTACTTCAGATCGTCGAGCGTCTGGATGTCGGCGGGCTTGATGCCCTTTTCGTCGAAGCTGCGGCGGTAGAAGGGCACGTTGGCGTAGACGCGGCGGCACAGGTCCTGCAAGCGGGTCAACTGTATCTTGCGGATATCTTCCCGGGGCATCGTTTCCTTATCTATGTTGAAAATCATACAGTCCTCCAAACGGAATGCGTAAAGTCGAGACAGACGAGGATTGCCCCATTTGTTCGGAGCGGTCAAGGCCGGAAAAGAGGATTTCGCCCTGCGGGCGGCGCTTTCCGGGAGCTTCCCCCCCCTTGCCTCCGGGAGTGCGCCGATTCCCCCTTGCGGGCGGTGGTTTCCGGGGATTTCCGGCGGTGGGCGTTCGTTGCGATCAACCCGAAAATGGAGTATGTGTCGGCGATGGAACAGAACAACTCTACTTCTCAGGCGTCTCAGGCAGCTCCCGCTCACTCCCCCGCCCCGAAGGCTCAGCCGATCCGCAAGTTCTCCACCGCGTCAGCCGCCGAAAAGACGGCTGTTCTTGTGCAGTGGCTTGAAGAGAGCAAGGCGCGCGATCTCGTGGCCCTCGACGTGGCGGGCAAGAGCCCGTGCATGGACGTGGTCGTCGTGGTTACGGCCTCCTCCCTGCGCCACGCCAAGAGCCTCGCCGACGGGCTCATGGAGCAGTGCACCAAGAACAACTACGAATTCCTGCGTATGGAAGGCTATCAGACCGGGCAGTGGATTCTGTCCGACCTGAACGACGTCGTCGTGCACATTTTCCAGCAGGACATGCGCGAACTTTTCCGCATCGAATCGCTCTGGAAGGACGCCCCCGTGCTGTACGGCGAAACGTCCGCTCCGGCGCGCCATGAAGAACCCGTTTCCGGGGACGAAGACTAGCCCCCTTTTGCAAGGAAGTTGCCCCATGTCCCTTACCCCGACCCTGCTGCTCATTCTTGATGGTTACGGACTGGCTCCCGCCGGTCCGGGAAACGCCGCCAGCCTCGCGCGCACGCCGAACATCGACCGGCTCGTCTCTCTGCCGGGCGCGACCCGCATCGACGCCTCCGGGCGCGCGGTGGGCCTGCCCGCCGGGTATATGGGCAACTCCGAGGTGGGGCATCTCAACATCGGGGCCGGGCGCATCGTCTATCAGGACATGACCCGCATCGACGTGGCGATGGAAACCGGCGAACTGGCCGCCAATCCGGCCCTGCTCGGTCTGATCGGGGACGTGAAGAAGGCGGGAGGCCGTCTGCACTTCGCGGGCCTGCTGTCCGACGGCGGCGTGCACAGCCACATCAACCACCTCGGCGCGCTGCTGGACATCGCGGCGTCCCACGGCGTGGGCGTGCGGGTGCATGCGTTCATGGACGGGCGCGACACCAGCCCGACCAGCGGCGCGGGCTACCTCGCGCGGCTCCGCGACATGATGGCGCGGACGCGGGAGGCGCATCCCGGCGTTTCCGTGGAGCAGTCCTCTCTTGTGGGACGCTTCTACGCGATGGACCGCGACAAGCGCTGGGAGCGGGTCAAGGTGGCGTGGGACCTGATGGTCCACGGCGAGGGCGCGCGTTCCGCCGATCCCGTGGCGACGGCGGAGGCGCTGTACGCCGCCGGGGAAACGGACGAATTCCTCAAGCCGCAGTTGTTCGGCGAACCGGACGACGTGTGCGTCCGTGACGGCGACGGCATCTTTTTCTTCAATTTCCGCGCCGACCGGGGCCGCGAACTGGTGAGCGCCTTTCATTTTCCGGATTTCGACGGGTTTGACCGCGGGCGGGTCCCGGCGTTGTCGGGCCTCGTGTCCATGACCTCCTACGACAGTTCGCTGCGCGTTCCGGTGGCTTTCCCCAAGGAGAATCTGGTGCGGACGCTCGGCGAGGTCGTCGCGGACGCGGGCCTGCATCAGCTCCGCATCGCCGAAACCGAGAAGTACGCGCACGTCACCTACTTTTTCAGCGGAGGCCGGGAAGAGCCTTTCCCGCTTGAGGATCGCGTGCTCGTCGATTCGCCCAAGGACGTGGCGACCTACGACCTCAAGCCGCAGATGAGCGTGCTTGAAGTGACGGATCGTTTTCTTGAGACGTGGGCGGCGGGGCCGGACAAGGACGGCGTGCCGTATACGCTGGCGGTCTGCAATCTGGCGAACCCCGATATGGTCGGGCACACCGGCGTCATCGAGGCGGCGGTCAAGGCGCTGGAGTATGTGGACGGCTGTGTGGGGCGTCTGGTCGAGGCCGTGCTGGCTTCGGGCGGACGGGTCCTCATGACGGCGGACCACGGCAACGTCGAGGAAATGCTCGACAAGGACGGCCATCCGCAGACGGCGCACACCTGCAATCAGGTTCCGCTGGTCGTGGTGGAGCGGGGCGCGGACGGAGACAGGGCCGTGCCTTTGCGTTCCGGCGGCAAGCTCGGAGACATCGCGCCCACGCTGCTGCATCTGTGGGGGCTGGCCCAGCCCGACGTCATGACCGGCGAGAGCCTCGTCGAAACGGTGAGGGGGTGAGGATGAACGCTTCCAGCCGTCCCGCGCAACCCGTTCCGCCGGAGAGCATGGAGTTGGTGTTCTGGTACCGCTGTCCCGGATGCGGACGCCGGAATCCGTTGATCGCGCCGACGCAGCCCGCCATGACCCGTTGCGAATCGTGCGGGGAGACGTTCCCCGTCATGCCCATTGATGAACGTACCGTGCATTACGTCAAAATCATGCTCGCCAACGGCCACGCCGCCGTGGACCCCGATTTCGCCTGATCTCAGGTGAGGGTGAAGGCCGGGGGAGGGAAGAGGACGTTGCTGAACAGGGGGGAAGCTCCCTTGGTTCCCGTTTTTTTCCCTTGGCCTTCGCCCTCTTGAGATGCTCGTCAGGGGGCTGTCTTTTCGTTTTTCCCATTGATTCTGCCGCGCTGGTGGCGGTTGCTTTCAGGCAATCTCGCGTTGCCTGTTTTGGTGTTTGGCACTGTCATAGGATGTGGTTGTTTCATCTCCACAGCCCGGTGAAACGACGACCTTTTTCTCCAGTTCTCCCCTTGGCGGAATCCATGTTTGGGGCGTTTTATTGGTTATTCCTTTGGCCTTTCAAGGAATAAAGCATCAACCGTTTTCTATGACACAGCCTTGTGTTTTGCCGGGAAAACACAAGGGCGTCTGGGGATACGTCCCCAAGAGGGATTTCGGAACGCCTTGTTCCGGGACTTTTTTGTTGCGATTGGGGGAAACGGCTGGAATCTTTTGCATCTTTCCCCGGCCTTCATTTCCTTAACGTCTGTGGTGCGGGCTGATCGGGGGGCTTTGCGGAGAACGAGGGAGCTCCCTCCGTCTTCTTTCCGTCCCCTTCAATCCCCGCCTTCATCTTTCATGCAAAGGAATGGTTATGAAGACGTTTTTTCAGGCCGCACGGGAGAACCTGTTCGGGCATGTGTCGTTTGTACAACGGCGGACGCCGGGCATGCTGATCCGGGACGTGGGCGGCGCGCTGCTCGTGGACGCCGGGCTGGCGTCGGATACCTTCAACAAGGTCCTTTGGGGGTGTGACGGGAACGGCCCGTGCGCCGCGGACCCGGACGATGGGGCGCTGCTGGCCGCAAAGGACTGGTTCGCGGGGAAACGGCCCCGCAATCTGCTGACGCTGCCGGGGACGCCGATGCCTCCGGCGACCGACCGGCCCTTTACGGTATGGGCCGCCGCCGAGGACGAGCGCGCGCTGCGCCGCCTGCAACCGGCGTTCGAGCGGGAGGGGTTCCGCATTGCGGAGAAGGAAACCGGCATGGCTCTGCCGCTGGACCGCTGGACGCCGTCCGCCCCCGTGCCGGAGGGCCTGCGGATCGAACCCGTCGGGAACGCCTCGGGGCTCGCCGCTTTCGCCGAAGTGATGGCCGCCAATTGGACACCGCCGGACGAGGCTGTGAAAAGGTTCTACAAGTTGGCGGAAAGCGTGCTTTTACGGGGTATTGTGCCTATGCGCCTGTTCGTCGCCTTTGCCGGAGACGTGCCCGTGGCCAGCGGGGAGCTGTTTTTGAGCGGAGGCGGCAACATTGCGGGATTGCACATGATCTCAACTCGTGAGGCTTTTCGCAGGCGCGGCGTCGGCGGAGCCGTGACGGAGGCGCTTTTGCGGGCCGGACAGGCGGCGGGCGCGTCGTTGGCGGTGTTGCAGGCTTCGGAGGAGGGCGAGCCCGTGTACAGGCGGATCGGCTTCGAACCGTGCGGGCTGTTCGCGGAATACGCCGCCGGGGAGGAAATCCTTTTTTGAGGGATTGTTGCCGTCCACACGGAAACCGTTGGAATTCATTGAACGCTCAAGCAGGTGCGAAGCCCGGATATTCGTCTCTTTTTTCACGAAGATGGCTATGTTGGCGTTTTCAATGGGGAGTCCGAAGAGGCTTTGCCCCCTTGACGGGGCCTTTTTTTCACGATACCAGCTTGGGAAGCTAGGCACCTGTCTGAGAGCGTATGGCATCATACTGCAATCAGACCGGTTTTGTTGTCAGGGGAATTGTTTCTTTTTCTATTTGCAAAGGACTGCCACCATGGAAAACGGTCGAAAACTGCTGCGTGGGATTGCGCTGGCGGCGATTGCCGTGATCGGTTTGGGTGGGATCGCGTTGTTTGCTTCACCGTCGCAGGCCGCCGAAACCCGCCCCGACGTGATCCGCATCGATGCCATCGGCCAGCTCAAGAAGAAGCTGGAAATGCCTCCCGCCGTGTTTTTGCATGACGAACACACCAAGGCCCTCGCCGCCGCGGGTCAGGACTGTTCCGTCTGTCATACGGCCACCGCGAACGGCCACACCGTCAAATTCCAGCGCAAGGACGACGGGACCGACCCGAAGAAGCTGGAAAAACTGTATCATAATGGCTGTATCGGCTGCCATGAGAACATGGCCTCCAACAACCAGAAGACCGGTCCGCTCGACGGCGAATGCCGCGCCTGTCACAACACGAAACTGCCGTACAAGGCCGAGCAGAAGCCGGTCAAGATGGGCAGCAAGTCGCTTCACTACATGCACGTCAGCTCCAAGGCCATCGTCAATCCGGCGAACCCCGACGCGAACTGCGGCGTGTGCCATCATGTGTACGACGAACAGCTGAAGAAGCTCGTGTGGAAGAAGGGCAAGGAAGACGCCTGCGCCGCCTGTCACGGTGAAAAGGCCGAGGGCGCGAAGCCGTCCCTCCAGACCGCGGTGCACACCAAGTGCGTCTGGTGCCATGAAAACGTGGCCCAGTCTTCCCGTGCGTACCTGACCGCTCAGGCCGAGGCCAAGAAGGCCGAAGCGCCCAAGGGCAAGAAGTCCGCCAAGGACGTGCGGGCCGAGGCTCAGGCCGAAGCCGCCGCCATCGAGGCCGCCATCGTCACCGGTCCCACGACCTGCGCCGGTTGCCACACCGAGGCCGCCCAGTCCACGTTCAAGCGGATCAGCCCGGTTCCCCGCCTGATGCGCGGCCAGCCCGACGCCACCGTCCTGCTGCCCGTCAACAGCGCGAAGCGTCCCGAAGGCGCCCCCGAAGCCGGCATGAAGCCCGTGGTGTTCAACCACAAGGCGCATGAGGCTTCCGTGGACAGCTGCCGCACCTGCCACCATGTCCGCATCGAATCCTGCACCGTCTGCCACACCGTGGACGGCAACAAGGACGGGAAGTTCGTGAAGCTGGCCGACGCCATGCACGCGAAGACCTCGGACAGCAGCTGCGTGGGCTGCCACCAGCAGACCGTCATGAGCAAGAAGGAATGCGCCGGCTGCCACGGTGCCGTTCCCGTCATGCCCGCCGATTCCTGCGCTACGTGCCACAAGGACGTGAAGGGCATCACCTCCGCCCAGATCGCGGACGGCTCCGCCTTCAAGCTCTCCAAGGAGCAGCTTGCCGACATCGCCGCCAAGAATGTGGCCGAAGAACCCGCTCCGGCGAAACCGCTTCCCGCCGCCGACATTCCGGAAACCGTGACCATCGGCGTGCTGTCCAACGATTTCGAGCCGTGCGTGTTCCCGCACCGCAAGATATACGAAGCCCTCGTGAAGGGTGCGGGCGAAAGCGGCCTCGCCGCCGCGTTCCATACGTCGCCCACGTCCATGTGCGCCGCGTGCCACCACAACAGCCCCGTCGAAGGTCTGAAGACGCCTCCCAAGTGCGCCAGCTGCCACGGCATGCAGGCTGACAAGATGGCTGCGGACGCCAACAAGCCTTCGCTCAAGGCTGCGTATCATCAACAGTGCATGGCCTGCCACGATCGGATGAAGGTCGCGAAGCCTGCCGCCACCGATTGTGCGGGTTGCCACACCCCGCGTGTGAAATAGGCGGTGAGGAGAAGATATGAACCGTAGATCCTTTCTGACTCTGATGGGTGGCCTCGGCATCGGTTCGGCTCTCGGCGGCGCGAAATCCGCGTCCGCCGCGGGCGGGACGTTCCACGGGTATCCCGACGGCAACGGCGTGCTGCACGACACCACGCTGTGCATCGGCTGCCGCAGGTGCGAACAGGCCTGCAACAAGGTCAACGACCTTCCCAAGCCGGAAAAGCCCTTTACCGATCTCAACGTGCTCAACGAGAAGCGCCGCACGACCGCCAAAGAGTGGACCGTGGTGAACAAGTATCGCCCCGCGAGCCTCGACAAGGACGTGTTCCGCAAGACCCAGTGCATGCACTGCGAGGAACCCGCCTGCGCCAGCGCGTGCTTCGTGAAGGCGTTTACCAAGAACCCCGACGGTTCCGTGACCTACGACCCCACCCTCTGCGTGGGCTGCCGTTACTGCATGGTCGCGTGCCCGTTCAACATCCCCGGCTACACCTACGACCGCGCCCTCAATCCGCTGGTCCAGAAGTGCACGCTGTGCCATCCGCGTCTCCAGGAAGGGAAACTTCCCGGCTGCGTGGAGGCGTGCCCGACCGGCGCGCTGGTCTTCGGCAAACGCAAGGACCTGATCAAAATCGCGTGGGACCGCATCAACGCGCATCCCGAACGGTATCAGGGCCATGTGTACGGCGAGCATGAAATGGGCGGCACCGCGTGGATGACCATTTCCGGAGCCCAGTTCAAGGAAGTGGGGCTGAACGAGGAGCTCGGCACCAAGGCCGCGGGCGAATACACCGCCGGCGCGCTTGGAGCCGTGCCCATGGTCGTGGGCATCTGGCCCGTCCTGCTCGGCGGCGCGTACGCGATCACCAAGCGTAAGGAACAGATCGCCAAGGAAGAACAGACCGAGGCCGTGAACACCGCCGTCGCCCGTACCGAGGAAGAGGCCGCGAAGAAGCTGCAGGCCAGCCTCGACAAGGCCGCGAAGGCCGCCGCCAAGGAAAAGGACAGCGCCGTCGCTTCCGAAGTGAAGAAGGCCGTGGCCGAAGCCGAAGAGGCGCTCCGCGCCCAGCTTGAGGCCGAAAAGGCCGAAGCCGTCGCCAAGGCCGTTGAAGAGGCCGCCGCCAAGGCCGCTGAGGAAGCCGCGAAGGCCGCCGAAGAAGCCGCGAAGGCGCAGCCCAAGGCTCCCATCAGGCCGTCCAAGCCTGAAAAGGGCAAGAAGGGCAAGAACACCACCGGCGGGGAGGCGTAAGCAATGAAACTCTGGAAAAAGCTCTCGAATCGTCTTGACGCCATGGCCGACGTCATGGCCGCCAAGCCCTGCATGCAGGGCTGCGTGGGGAAGACGCTGCTTTCCATCCCCCGTACGCCCGGCAACCTGATCACCGCGGTCATCCTCGCCATCGGCGTGCTGATCACCATCGGTCGTTTCGGGTTCGGCATCGGCGCGGTGACCAACCTGGACGACAACAACCCCTGGGGCATCTGGATCGCCTTCGACCTCCTGTGCGGCGTCGCGCTGGCGGCCGGCGGCTATGTGACCTCCTCGGCCTGCTACCTCTTCGGCATGAAGCGGTTCCACTCGGCCGTGCGCCCCGCCATCCTGACCGCCTTCCTCGGCTACGCCTTCGTGGTCGTCGCCCTGCTGTATGACGTAGGTCAGCCGTGGCGTCTGCCGTATCCGCTGATCGTTTCGCAGGGCACCACGTCCCTGCTGTTCGAAGTGGGCCTGTGCGTGGGCATCTACCTGACCGTGCTGTTCATCGAGTGGTCTCCCGTGGGCCTCGAATGGCTGCTCGGCATGAAGGAAGCCCCCTGCTGGCTGGTGCGCCTGCGCCCCTACATGCACACGATCCGCAAGGCCGTGCTGTGCTTCACCATCCCGCTGACCATCCTCGGCGTGGTGCTGTCCACCATGCACCAGTCCTCGCTGGGCGCGCTGTTCCTCATCGTGCCGAGCAAGATGCATCCCCTGTGGTACTCGCCGTTCATGCCGGTGTTCTTCTTCATCTCCTCGATGGTGGCCGGGCTTTCCATGGTCATCTTCGAAGGGACGCTGGCCCACAAGGCCCTGCACCACAAGATGGACGAAACCCATCTGCGCGAAGCCGACGGCGTCGTGTTCGGCTTCGGCCGCGCGGCCTCCTTCGTGCTGATCGGCTACTTCATCATCAAGGTGCTGGACACCACGATGGACAACGACTGGCACTACCTGTTCACCGGTTACGGCGCCTGGTTCGCCGTTGAAATGGTGGGCTTCGTGCTCCTGCCCGCGTTCCTGTACGCCCTCGGCGTGCGCGAAAAGAACCTCACGCTCATCCGCGTCGGTTCGGTCTTCGCGGTGCTCGGCATCGTGGTCAACCGCTTCAACGTGTGCCTCGTGGCCTTCAACTGGCAGCTGGACAGCGCGGATCGCTACTTCCCGAGCATCTCGGAAGTCTTCCTGTCCATCTTCATCGTGACCCTGATTGTGACGGTCTACCGCTTCGTCTGCTCGAAGATGCCCGTCATGTACGAACATCCTGATTTCAAGGACGCCCACTAGGGCTCCGGGAGCGAACTATGGAAGATTTTCCCACGCTCTATTCGTTTATGATCTTCACCAAGGGCTGGACGTATGTCCTCATGGGCGTCGCGCTCGTGGGGTTCCTCGGCTACTGGCGCTTCCTTTTTGGGCGCGACGAACGGACCGGCAGACCCGAGTAATCCGCAAGGAGCTGTTGTATGTACGAATTCCTCACTGGTCCCATGTTGTGGGTGGCCTTTCTCGTTTTCGTGATTGGCCTCGCCCGCCGTGTGGTCCTGTATATCCGGGGGCTGGACTGGCGGCTTGAACGCGTCGCCTACGGTCCGGGCCGCAAAATCGGTATGAAAGGCGCGCTTTCCTCCGTCTTTCAGTGGCTGGTTCCCTTCGGGACCCATAGCTGGCGCAAACAGCCGTACTTCACCATCGCCTTCTTCCTGTTCCACATCGGCGTGGTGATCGTGCCGCTGTTCCTCGCCGGGCACATGGTCATCATGCAGGAACGCTTCGGCTTCAGCCTGCCCGCGCTGCCCATGTGGTTCTCCGACGCGTTCACGGTGCTGGCCATCGCGGGCGGCATCATGATGGTCCTGCGCCGCATCGCGCTGCCGGAAGTCCGCTTCCTCACCAACATGGCCGACTGGGCCATTCTGGTGCTGGTCCTGTTCGTGATCGTCGCCGGTTTCCTCGCCCGCATGCAGGCTCCCGGTTACGAAAGCTGGCTCCTGTGGCACATCTTCTCGGCCGAGCTGGTGCTCATTCTGGCGCCGTTCACCAAGCTGTCGCACATCGTGCTGTACTTCATGTCGCGCGGCCAGCTTGGCATGGACTTCGCCATCAAGCGTGGCGGCGCGACGCGCGGACCCGCTTTCCCCTGGTAATCCTTCGGGATTCCCAGCATATTGGAGGACAACATGCCTGAAGGCAAGTTTTGCAACAGACGGCCCGTCAACACCGAGGAAGACCTGAAAGCGCTCCTCGGCGACAAGGGCGGGCAGCAGTATTATAAAGAAATGGAAACCCTGGAAGTGGACACGGTCGCGCTGTGGGACAGCCTGCAGAAGACCTGCAAGTCCCGCACGCTGACGTGGCTCGAAATCTGTGCCCACTGCGGTCTGTGCGCGAACAGCTGCTTCCTGTACATGGCGAACAACCGCGATCCCAAACAGGTGCCGTCCTACAAGATTCAGTCCACGCTCGGTGAAATGATCCGCCGCAAGGGACAGGTCGACACGCAGTTCATGATCAACGCGATGGAAGTGGCGTGGGCGAAGTGCACCTGCTGCAACCGTTGCGGCACGTACTGCCCGCACGGCATCGACATGGGCGTGATGTTCAGCTACCTGCGGGGCATCCTGTACGCGCAGGGCTTCGTGCCGTGGGAACTCAAGATCGGCGCCGGCATGCACCGCGTTTACGGCGCGCAGATGGACGTGACCACCGAAGACTGGGTGGACACCTGCGAATGGATGGCCGACGAAAACTCGGAAGAGTGGCCGGGCCTTGAAATTCCGGTGGACAAGGAAGACTGCGACGTCATGTACATCCTGAACGCCCGCGAACCCAAGCACTACCCCGAAGACGTGGCGCAGGCCGCCATTCTCTTCCACGTGGCGGGCGAAAAGTGGACCGTGCCTTCCGTGGGCTGGGAAAACACCTCCCTGTCCATGTTCGCCGGGGACTGGGAAGCGTGCGCCAACAACATAAAGCGCATCTACGGCGCGGTCGACAGGCTGCGTCCCAAGATGGTCGTGGGCACGGAATGCGGTCACGCGCACCGCGCCACGGTCGTCGAAGGTCCCTACTGGGCGGGCCGCGAAGACGGCCAGCCGCCGGTTCCGTTCCTGCACTATGTGGAATGGCTCGCCGACGCGCTCCGCAAGGGCAAGATCAAGATCGACCCCGCCAAGCGTCTCAAGATGCCCGTGACGTTGCAGGACTCGTGCAACTACATCCGCAACCACGGTCTCGCCGAGCATACCCGCTACATCATGAGCCAGATCGCGGAGGACTTCCGCGAAATGAAGTGCAACCGCGAAGACAACTTCTGCTGCGGCGGCGGCGGCGGTTTCAACGGCATCGGCAAGTTCCGCCCGCAGCGCGACAAGGGCCTGTACATGAAGTTGCAGCAGATTCGCGAAACCGGCGCCAAGCTGGTCATCTCGCCCTGCCACAACTGCTGGGACGCCATCCGCGACATGATGGAAGTGTACAACGTGCACGACATCAAGTGGAGCTTCCTCAAGCCCATCATCATCGACATGATGATCGTCCCCGATCACCTCAAGCCGCATGATGACGACGAATAGTCCGTAACCATCGGGGCCGGGAGAAGGAACGCTTCTTCCGGCCCCTTTTTTCTTCCGCGACGTTCGCTCGTAGGCGGAGGTTCCGCCTTTGCCTGCCTCTCCTGAACAAGAGAAGGACAACGCCCCGGATCGGAAGATTCGGGGCGTTGTCGCGTGACGAGAGAAGCCGCGCAAGAAGGGGCGGAGCGTTTCAGGAAACTCTTTCCTCTGTGGCGGAGTGCTTTTGAGGTAAACGCCGCCGGGGGGATGATTGGACCACTTCGGGCCCTGCGCGCCGCACGACGCCGTCCTGCGGCCCGGTATAAACGTCTTAGGAGAGGTAGGGATTGGGGGGAAGGGGAGGAGAATCCCTTCTCCAAAAGGATTCTCCTCCCCTTCCCCAATGCCTCAGTCCATCTTCTTCAAAGACTTCCGGTAAATCTTCTCGATGCGTTCGGGCGTGGCGGGCACAGGGGCGACGGAGAGCAGCAGATCGAGCGACGGGGTGTGCTGGGCCAGATCGCACAGCCGCGCGATGTCGTTTTCGGTAAAGCCCTCGTCTTCGAGCTTCTGCGGCACGCCCATGTCGGCGAGCCACGTTTCAAGCCCCTTGGCGGCCTTGTGGGCCTCGTCGGGCGTTCCCTTGAGCTCCGGCATCAGAGGCCGCAGAATCGTGCCCAGCGTGGCCGCACAGGCCGGATAGCACTCTTCGACGATGGCGGGGACGATCATCGACAGGCCGAGGCCGTGCGCCAGTTCGGGCTTTACGCCGCTGAGGGGATGCTCCAGCGCATGGGTGAAGTGCAGCAGGCCGTTGTCGAACGCCGTACCCGCAATCATGGAGGCGTAGGTCAGGCAGTAGCGGGCCTTGAGGTCCTCGGGGTCGGCGAGCGCCTTGGGGAGGTACTTCGCCACGAGACGGATGGTTTCCTCGGCCAGCATGATGGACAACGGGTTGGCGGCGGTCGAGGTCGCGGCTTCGATGACGTGGTTCACGGCGTCGATGGAGACGTAGCGCGTCTGCTTCGGCGAGAGCTTGGTCATCAGGCCCGGATCGTCGATGGAGAACAGCGGGTACAGGCAATCGTAGGCGATGGCGGGCTTGTAGTTCAGCTTTGTGATGCTCGCCACGGCGAAGCGGTCCACTTCGCTGCCCGTGCCGTGCGTCAGGTTGATGACGACGATGGGCACGGCCTTGGTGGGCGTGAACGCGAAGGTATACAGCTCCTCCGCCGTCTTGCCGGGATTCGCCAGCATGATGGCCGCGCTCTTGCCCGCGTCGATGGGGCTGCCGCCGCCGATGCACAAAACGGCCTGCGCTCCGGCCGACCTGCCGAGCGCCGTGGCTTCGTCGATGGCGTCCGTGGTGGGATTGGGAGTCACCTTGTCGTACAGGGTCGTGCGGATGCCGTGCCTGGCACAGGCCGCGGTCACATAGTCCCAAGCGCCAGTGAGCTTGTAGGAGCGTCCGCCGGTTACGCACAGGAGGGATTCGATGCCCCGGGCCTTGAGTTCTCCGACGATGTCGTCGATCTTGGCGATGGCGCCGACGCCGAGATAGGTCGTTGTCTTGGTACGGATTTCCTTGATATCACGTTCATTGAACAGGGCATCCCACATGACGGACTCCTTTATGTGAAATCGTGTTAGATTGAATAATCAAACAAATTGTTCTTTTGTTCACTAACTAGTCCCGGAACGGATGATTGTCAAGTTATCATTTGCACAAAACATATCATTCGGGAAATCATTTTGAGAATCAGATGCGGTCGGTAAAAAAACAGGAAAAGAAAAGGGATGTTGGATAGAAAAACGGTCCGCTTCGAGGACGCGATGGGAGCGGCGCACCGCAAATCCCGGAGTCCCGGTATGCCCGTGGCACCTGTGGGATTCCGAATCCGGTTTGGGGCGAAACGGCATTGTCCTCATTCTGGGAAGAAAAGTGTGCAATATTGGGGGCGGCCTTACGGATGCCATACGGGCGTGCGGATGAATTGCGGTGGTGGAGGCAAGTGGCGGAGCGTGTATATGTCTCGCGGGGGACAGGCGGTTGCGGGGGGTTCCGAAAGGGAGGGGGAGGCTCCGTCGGGGAGAGCACATAAAGCGTCCTGTACGATGCCTTTTTCCGTAAGGCAGGGGGATTCATGTTGGAACGGAACAAGGCTCAGACAGGCGATATGGCGTCCGTGAGGGATGCGGAAAGGATACGCGGGGCCATCGCTGCCTTGGGTTCCCTCTTGCCGTGGCGCGGTGCGGCGGCTACCCTGCACGGAAAGGAGGCTTCCCATGATGAAGAGACTTGCACGCCAGTTCCCGGCCTATGCCGCAGGCGTCTATCTGGCTACGGGCCTCATGGATGGTGCGTGGAACCCGCTGCGCTGGAGCGGGCGGCAGTGGGCGGCTGCTGCCTTGGCCGGCGTCATCGTGCTGATCGGCTCGTGGGCGTGGAACCGGTGGAGGGTGAGGAGGGCTGTCCCATGAAATTCCGAAGGCTGCCCGAACGGGTCGGTCTGTTCCGGGAGCCCGCGTCCCGTTTTTTAGGAAATCCTTGTGAGCCGCATCCGGGACGCCAAGCGCCGCCCGGTCGCCTAGCTTGCCGTCAGCCGGAGACCGGCTGCCGGTTTACCCTTTAACGCCGTTTCCACGGTTCCGGTGAGCCGTCGGGCTGTGCCCGATGATGCGCGAAAAGACGGTGCCCCTATGAACGTAATCGCTTATATTCGTAATGACTTTCAGGAAAAATTCGGTATCCCCCGACAAAGCGGCGTCGTGGAGACGGCTCTGTCCGAGATTGTTTTTGAACCGGCCTACCGGAGTGCGGAGGCCCTGCGGGGATTGGAAGGTTTTTCTCATATCTGGCTGATCTGGGCGTTTTCCGCCTCCGCGGGCAAAGGCTGGTCGCCTACGGTCCGGCCTCCGCGTTTGGGCGGCAACGCGCGGGTGGGCGTTTTTGCCTCGCGCTCTCCGTTCCGTCCGAATCCGCTGGGGTTGTCGGCGGTGAAGCTGGAAGACATTGTGCTCCAGTCCCCGGAAGGGCCGCTGTTGCGGGTTTCCGGGGCCGACCTGCTGCACGGAACGCCGATTTTCGATATAAAACCGTACCTCCCCTACGCCGACTGTCTTCCGCAGGCGACAGGCGGTTTTGCGGGAGCGAAACCGGGTCCCCGGCTTGCGGTAAGCGCCGCACCGGAAGTCCTGCAAGGGCTCCCGGCGGGCAAATGGACGACGTTGCGCGCGGTGCTGGCGCTTGATCCGCGCCCGTCCTATCAGGATGATCCCGAGCGGGTTTACGGATTCGCCTTTGCCGGACGCAATGTCAGGTTCCGGGTGAACGGCTCGACGCTTGAGGTGCTTTCCATTGATGCGGCGGGAGAAACAGCTTCGTGATGGGAAACCGGGAAGCCGCGCCGCCGTCAATCAAAGCCCCCTGTCCATACAGACCGGGTACTGGAACCGGTTGAAGGTGGGCAATGACGGTCACGGCGCGGCGACTGCACGGCGGTTGCGCCTGCCATGAGGGAATCCGCACGCTGTCGGGCCTGCCGTTTTACCCGGAAGAGAGCAAGGTTAGAAGTGGAACCTTGCGTTCCCCATCTGGCAGGGAGGGGCAGAAGTGGAGCGGCATACAACGAAAAAAGCCCTTACGGTTATTCACCATAAGGGCTTTGATTTCGTGGAGCCTTTGTCCAGAATTGAACTGGAGACCTCATCCTTACCAAGGATGCGCTCTACCAACTGAGCTACAAAGGCGTTTGGGTTTGTCGCGCTAGTCGCTGTCGACGAAGAAGCTTTTAGCTTGATACCCCGTCTTCGTCAAGCTTTTTTTCAACATTTTTTTCGGCGGGGCACAAACCGCGCTCACTGGCGCGGACAAATTGTACGAATTCCATGATCTGCGGCATGGAAGCGTATTCTTCGGCGAGCAGGTCCAGCGCTTCGGAGCGGGGCATTTCGCTGCGCCAGATCAGCCGGAAGGCCTGCTTGAAGGCCGCGATGGTCTCTCGGCCGGCTTCGGCCCGGCGCAGGCCCACGAGGTTGGGGCCGTGCACGAGCGCGCGGCTGCCCGCGGCCAGCATCCACGGGGGAAGGTCCTGCGCGACGCCGGTCATGCCGCCCACGAAGGCGTGCGTGCCGATGTGGCAGAACTGATGTACGGCGGAGAGCCCGCCGATGATCGCGAAGTTGTCCACCTGAACATGGCCGCCGAGGGTCGCCCCGTTGGACAGCACGATGTCGCTGCCGAGGAGGCAGTCGTGGGCGATGTGCGTGTAGGCCATGCACAGGTTGCGGCTGCCGATGCGGGTGAGGCCGCCTCCGCCCTTCGTACCCCTGTGGAGGGTGGCGAATTCACGGATGCGGTTGCCGTCACCGATTTCCAGCCACGTCTCTTCGCCCTGAAACTTGAGGTCCTGCGGTTCGCCGCCGACCATCGCGTGCGAGTGGATGTGGTTGCCCGTGCCCATCTTCGTATATTTCTTGATGACGGCGTGGGAGTCGATGCGGCAGCGGTCGCCGATGACGACGTGCTCTTCGATGACCGCATAGGGCCCGATTTCCACGTCCGCGCCGATCTTCGCGCCGGGATGCACGATGGCGGTGGGGTGGATGCCCTGAGGAGGAGCCATGTTGCAACAGCTCATTACATTTCACTCCGGTCGGTTACGGCGGCGGTCAGTTCGGCTTCGGCGGCGAGGACGCCGTCCACATAGGCGCGGCCTTCCATCTTCCACAGTTTCAGCTTGTGGCGGATCAGGCGGCATTCGAGGTCCAGACGGTCGCCGGGGAAGACAGGACGGCGGAAGCGGACCTTTTCGAGCCCGGAAAAGAGAAAGAGCTTGTCAGCCGTTTCGGAAGGATCGAAACCGTGCAACACCAGCAGGCCGCCGGTCTGCGCCATGGCTTCGACGATGAGCACGCCGGGCATGACCGGAACGCCGGGGAAATGCCCCTGAAAGAACGGCTCGTTGAAGCTGACGCACTTGTGGGCTTTGATGTATTCCCCGTCCACGATTTCGTTGACCCGGTCCACGAGAAGGAAGGGGTAGCGGTGGGGGAGAAGGTCCAGAATCTTGCGGATGTCGAACGAGATGGGCTGGTCCATGCGGTGTGTTCCTTGAAGTCAGAAGGTTAGGCGTCCGGCTTGCCGCCCTTGAGTTCCTCCAGTTCCTTTTCAAGTTTGGACAGGCGCTTGAAAAGTTCCGGATAGCGGGGCATGAGAGTGAGCGTACGCATGTAGGTGCGCTGATCCACGGCGGGGGTGCCGCCGACGACGACGTTGCCCGGGATGTCCTTGGCGACGCCGG
The DNA here is from genome assembly GCA_902373525.1 of uncultured Bilophila sp. Classification (GTDB taxonomy): domain Bacteria; phylum Desulfobacterota; class Desulfovibrionia; order Desulfovibrionales; family Desulfovibrionaceae; genus Bilophila. The sequence goes on from CABKMN010000006.1 coordinate 48,329, forward strand.
ACTGGGGGCCGATGGTGACGTTGTCGCCGATGTGCAGGTGCCCGGCGACGCCGACCTGACCAGCAAGCGTGCAGTTGTCCCCGATGGTCGTGGAGCCGGAAATCCCGACCTGAGACACGATGAAGCCGTTGCGGCCTATCTGCACATTATGCCCGATTTGGGCGAGGTTGTCGATTTTGGTGCCGTCGCCCACGCGGGTGGTGTCCAGTACGGCCCGGTCCACGGCGGCGTTGGCGCCGACTTCGACCGCGTTGCCGATGGCGACGCGGCCCACTTGCGGGATTTTCTGGATGCCGGCGGGCGTGCGGGCGAAGCCGAAGCCGTCCGCGCCGAGCACGGAACCGGGGTGCAGGATGCAGTTTTCACCGACCTGCGTTCCCGCCATGAGCACGGCGTTGGGATAGACGGTGGTCCCCTTGCCTATACGGACGTTTTCGCCCACGTAGACGCCGGGGAACAGGCTGACGCCGCTTTCCACCACGGCATGGGGACCGATGTAGACGAAGGGATAGACGGTGGCCCCTTCGTCGATTTGGGCGTCGGGGTGGATGAAGGCCAACGGGCTGATTCCGGAAAAGCTGCCCTGCGGGGCGGCGAAAAGTTCCAGAACGCGGCCGAAGTCCTGATAGGGATTTTCGCTGATCAGCGCGCGTTTGACGTCCCCGGCATGCTCGGGACGGACAATAACGGCGCCAGCCCGCGTTGCCGCGAGCTGGTCAGCGTATTTGGGGTTTGCCAGAAAGCTCACTTCGTCGGGCCCGGCGCCCTCAAGGGTGTTGACGCCGATGACGTCGGCGTCTTCGCCCTGAAGAGTCAAGCCGAGCCGGGCCGCGATTTCGGAGAGTTTACGGGCAACCATTTACTTCCTGCCGGACTTGGGTTCGGGGAACTTGCTGCCGCCGGCCTTCCAGAGGCGGTTGACTTCCGCGAGCACGGGCTTGGTGATGTCGAGGGTCGGGGTCGCGTACATCACGCTGCCGGCGGCGGCGTCGAGGATGAGGTCGAGCTTCTGCTGCTTGGCGATCGTGGTGGCGGCGTCGTAGATCTGCTGAGCCATGCTCTGGCGAATCTGGTTTTCGGTGTTTTCGACCTTGCGGGCGAAGTTGCGGGACTTTTCTTCAAAGGAACGGCGCAGGCGGAGGAATTCCATCTGCTTTTCCTCGCGTTCCTTGGCGGACAGTTTGGCGACCTGAGCCTGCAGGGCTTCGCCCTTGGACTGGAGGTCCTTCGCCTGCTTTTCGAGCTGCGACTTTTCCGTGCCGAACTGGGACTGCAACTTCTGCTGGGCAGCCTTGGCGGCGTCGCTGTCCATGGCGACGGCCTGGGAATTGAAGACGCCGATTTTCATGTCGGCGAAAGCGGAACCCGCCATCAGGACACAAGCCACAAGAGCAAGGGACAATACTCTGAACATACTTTTCTCCTTGAATGTGCAGACAATAGCGGGATGAAGCCCGCAGATCGCAATGGATAGCCTCCAACGCGTGAGTCGTCAAGCCGTGCCGCACCGGGAACGGGGCGGGAAAAAGGCGGGTTGAAGACAGGTATTTCCTTGTATATCAATCTATTGAAAAAACAACGGATGATGAAGCGGGAACGGATCGGAGGAGAAAACCTTTCTTGAGGGACGATTCTTCCCGATGTTTCTTTTCTCAAGAACGATTTCCGCAGCATATCCCGCGTTTCACGCCGTTCCATGCCGAAAAAGCGGATGCCGATTGTTCCGCCCTCAGCGATGAGACCGCAACCGGATACGCCGTTTCTTTCCGGCTTCACGGGGTCCGTGCCCCTTCGGCCTCGCTCCGAGCGGACACCCTAAGGCGAGGGCTCTCCAGAGGACGGCCCTAGAGAGGCCGTGCCGTCGGGTGAGCCTTCGAGTCTGGCGAGCCTTGCGCGCAGAGCGGTTTTCCCCCGGCGGGGAGAGAACCCTTGCGTCAGGAGCCGCCGTGCTCTTTCCGGGTATTTTCCAGACTGCCCATGTAGGCGACGATGCCGGACGCCAGCCCCTCGGCCAGCGCCTGCCGATAGGTGGGCACGGCGAGGTTTTTGGCTTCCTGCGGGTTGGAACAGTAGCCGACCTCCACCAGCACGCCGGGCATGGATGCGCCGAGCAGCACTTTGAACGGCGCGGCCTTGACCCCGCCGTCCCGGACCGTAAAGGTCTTTTCCTTCATGACGGACAGGGAACATTTCTGAATCGTGTCCGCGAGACGGCGTGATGCCTGCGCCCGCGAACCGGGTGCGGACGCCGTGTCCCCGGCCTTGTGGTCGCCGTTGGCGTTTTCCACCCCGGCGAGCTTGCTCGCGTCCGTGTTGCTGGCGGTGTCGGGGAAATAGGTTTCCAGTCCGCAGGCCGCTTCGTTGGGATTGGCGTTGACGTGGATGGACAGCAGGACATCGGCCCGCGCCTGATTGGCCTTGTAGGAGCGGGTCGCCAGCGAGACCCACGTGTTGTCGGTGCGCGTGTAACGGACCTGCAGGCCTTTGGCCGCGAGGATGGCCCCCACGCGTTTGGCGATGTCCAGCGTGACGTCGCGTTCGACGATGCCGTTGTGCACCGTGCCGGGGTCCTTGCCGCCGTGCCCCGCGTCGATCATGACGGTACGGGCCGAGAACCGGAACAGGGGATCGCCGGATTGCAGCGTCTGGCCGATGGCGATTCCGCGCGGCAGTCCGGCGTCCGTGGCCGAGGTCGTGATCACGATGCGGAACGGCGAGGTTTCGGTGCTGACCGTGAAACGCTTTACCGTCCGAAAGTCGAGGAGCAGCCGGGTCTTGTCCGGGGCGGACAGATCGAGGCGCATGCGGCGCAGGGAGCTGCCCTGTACCTTGATGCCGGGACGGATGGTCGGAGCGGGAGCGACGCCGGACAGGTTCACGATGATCCGGCTGGGCACGTCTTTCTTTTTGTTGCCGCTCTGCGAGGAGACGGACCAGATGATGGGCCGGTCGAATTCCAGTGTGACGACGGCCAGCCCCTTTCGGTTTTCCCAACTCATGTCGGTGAGCAGGGCGGCGTTTTTTTTGCCGGGCGTGCTGTTTCTGGCGGCTTCGAGCGCGGTGTTCATGCGTTGGGCGTAGAGTTTGGCCTCCGGAGCCACGTCGCCGCGCGGATAGCGGGTCTGGACGGCGTTCAGGGCTTCCCGCGCTCCGGCCGCGTCGCCGAAGCGCTCCGCCCTGATGCGGGCGATGTGGAACAGGGCGTCGTCGGCCAGCACATGCGCGGCGTACTTTTTGAGGAACAATTCGTAGCGGGCGACGGCCGTTTGCGCGTCCTGCCGGAGCATGGAACGGGAAGCCAGTTCCTCCATCGCGAGGGCGGAACGGTACAGGGCCGCCGGTCGGTTGCGCCAGCGGGGGTGTTTTTCGTACAGATCAAGAAACGACTGGGCGATGACTTCCCACGGTTCCCGCCAGCCGCCGCGTTTGGCGTCGTTTTTGAGCTGCTCCATGTCCCGCTTCGTTTTTTCGTACTGCTGTTCGAAGGAAGGCGCCGCGTGCGCATCGGGGAGGGAGGCGAAGAGGAAAAAGGCCGCGCAGGCGGCCAGCAGCAGACGGAACGCACGCCAGCCGGAAAAGCCGCCGGAAAGCGGGGAATCGTTCAGGGGGCTGACGGCGGGGATGCTCATGAAGGGAGGCCTGTGATGGCGGTGAACCGCGTGGGAGACGCGGCGGAAAAGGGGCCCTTCCGCGGAAGGGCCCCGTAGAGCCTAGAAGAACTGACCCATGGAGAACTCGAACCGTCCGCCGGGGTTGTCGCCCTTGACGTTCTTGTCCAGCGGGTAGCCGTAGGCGAAGCGCAGGTCGCCCATCGGCGAACGCCACCGGAGTTCGAGGCCGACCGACTTCTTCAGCTCGCTGAAGGGATCGGACTGCTGCTTGGAGTCGATGTTGTAGCCGATGTCGAAGAACGGCACGAGGGCGATGCCCATTTCCGGATGGACCGTCCAGATGTATTCGAGGTTCAGGAAGCCCATGCGGTCGCCGCCGATTTCATCGTGGTATTCGGGATCGCGCGGGGCGAGGTCTTCCGTGTCGTACCCGCGGATGGAATCGATGCCGCCGATGAAGAAGCGGTCGAAGACGGGGACCGGCTTGTCGGAGTTTTCGAACACGCCGCCGACGCGTCCGCGCCAGTGGAAGATGTGGTTCGGGTTGCGGAACAGGGTGTGGAACGACTGCATTTCGCCGATGGGCTTGAAGTAGTTGTCGTTCCCGCCGATACCGCCACCGCCGTATTCGGCGGACAGGCGGGCCACCACGCCGGAGGTGGGACGTTCGCGCGAGTCGGTGGAGTCGTAGGTCACGCTGGAGCTCAGCACGCTCGACAGGTTCTTGCCTTCGTATTCCTTGTAGGCGCGGGAGGCCGAGTCCGGAATGTCGAACAGGGTGTAGCGGTCGAGACGGTAGCCCACGGACACCGAGGTGTATTCGCCGAGGGGATGGAACAGGCGGATCGTGTTACCGATGGTCTTCTTTTTGAAGTCGTCCCATTCTTCCCAGATGGCGTAGGCGTTGTTGCTGAAACCGAAGTCGGTGTCGTAGATGCGCGGGTTGACGAAGGACAGGTCCAGATAGGAGGACTTGCCGGACACGAAGCCCTGGAGGCCGAGCGAGTAGCCGCGACCGAACAGGTTGCGTTCCATGATGCTGCCGCTCACGCCGAACTGGTAGAAGCTCGAATAGCCCACGCCGCCCATGAGCGCGCCGGTGCGGTCTTCCTTCAGGTTGACGCGCAGATCGACCTCGTCTTCCTTGTCGGTGGGCACGATGGTCGTGTCGGCCTGCGTGAAGTAACGGAGGCGGTTCAGGCGTTCGTTGGAACGGCGCAGCTTGGAGCCGTCGAACAGGTCGCCGTCGGCGAGGCGCAGTTCACGGAAGATGACGTTGTCGCGGGTGCGGGTGTTGCCCTGCGTGACCACGCGGCGGATGTGCACCTTCTGCTTCTTGTTGGGCACGAAGAAGATGTCGATGGTGCCGTCTTCGGGGTGCTTGCGGGTGTCCATGTCCACTTCGGCGAAGGCATACCCGTAGTTGCCGTAAAAGTCGGTGAGAGCCTTGATGTCGTCCTGAATGACGGAGAGGGAGAAGTAGCCGTCGCTGTTCTTGAAGTCGTCGAGCTTGATCACTTCGAACAGGCGGTCGTCGGTGTCGATGAGGTCGCCCTTGAAGCCTATTTCCCCGAGTTTGTAGCGCGTGCCTTCCTTGACGGTGAAGGTCACGGTGATGCCGTCCTCTTCATAGTCCACCTGCGGAGCGGCCACCTGAATGTCGATGTAGCCGTGGTTCATGGCGTAGGCCGTGATCGCGGCGGAGTCGCGTTCGAGGTATTCCTCGCGCAGCACGCCCGTCCCGGTGACCCAGGAGAGGATGCCGTGTTCCTGAAGGGCGAGTTCCTTCTTGAGATCGCCGGCGTCGATGTTTTCGAGGCCCTCGATCTTGATTTCCTTGATGTACAGCTTCTTGCCTTCCTTCACGTCGAAGACGAGGACGGCCGAGGCGCTGTTGGCCTTCTGGTCGATGCGGTAGTTCACCTCGGCGAGGTAAAAGCCTTCCTTGCGGTACAGTTCGGTGATTTTCTGGATGTCTTCGGCGAGCAGGCGATCGTTGAGGACGGACCCGGTCTTGGAGCTCATCGCCGCCAGAATGTCGTCCTTCTTCACTTCGTCGGAGCCGTTGACGATCACGTCGTCGATGCGCGGCTTTTCCTTGACCGTGAACACGAGCACGCGGCCCATGCCGCTCCGCTCGATGTCGGCGCTCACGTCGCTGAAGTAGCCGAGGTCCCAGATGCGCTTGATTTCGGCGTTGAGGGTGGCGGGATCAACGACGTCGCCCTTGCGGGTGGACAGACGCATGAGCACCACGTCGGGATCGAGCACCTTGAGGCCGCGTATCTGGATGTCCGAGATGGCGTCGCCCTTGACCGCGCCGCCGCCCATCTTTTCCACGAGTTCGTCCACGGCGGGCAGCAGCTCCATCATGTTCGCCTTCTGGACGAAGAGGGGCTGGGCGCTCTTTTCGCCGGTGGCGTCCACCATGCGGGCGTCGATGCTGAAGGCGTCGCCGGTCTTGCTGAAGCTGCCGTACACGGCGTAGTCCGCGCCGGTCTGCTTGGCTATGGCGCGGGCGGCGGCCAGATTGAGCTGGCCCACCTTTTGTCGCTTGAGCAGGCGGAGGGTTTCCTTCGGCGGGATGACCTTTATGCCTTTGTTTGCCAGCCGCTGGGCGAACAGCGAGGGCAGTTCCTCGTTCAGGTAGTCGATGTCGGCCCCTCCGTTGATCTGGAAGGGGAGCACGGCCACGCGGACGGCGTCCGAGGCGGCCGGTTTGGGAGCCGCCTGAGCCATGCCGTGGAACAACAGGTTACACAGCGCCAGCGCCAGCAGCGCGAGTACGCATCTCTTCATACAGTTCTCCAGATCGCAGTTCGAGGCAACGCCCGAGGGTTCCCGCCATGTCCCGGTTGTGGGTGACGATGACCAGCGTCATGCCGAGCGTGCGGTTCAGTTCCAGAAGCAGTTCGGCGACGGTGTCGCCGGTCCGTTGATCAAGGTTGCCGGTGGGCTCGTCGGCGAGCAGTACGCGGGGCTCCAGCAGGATGGCCCGCGCGATGGCCGCGCGCTGACGTTCGCCGCCGGACAGGGTCGTGACCCTGTGGTTCCGCCTGTCGCCGAGGCCGACGCGGTCCAACGCCCGCCGGGCCAGCTCCAGCGCCTTGCGCCGGTCCATGCCGGCGATGAGCGCCTGCATGGCGACGTTCTCCTCGGTGGAGAACTCGGGCAGCAGGTGGTGGAACTGGAAGACGAAACCGAGCTTCCGGTTGCGGAAATGGGCCTTTTCCACGGGCGTCATGTCCGGCAGGCTCCTGCCCTCGAACAGGACCGACCCCGCCGTGGGGACGTCCAGCGCGCCGAGGAGGTGGAGCAGGGTGGACTTGCCCGATCCCGACGCTCCGACGACGGCGAGGGATTCGCCCGCCCGGATGGTCAGGTTCATGTTTTTCAGAATGGTGATGCGCTCCGCCGGGCCTTCGCAGGACTTTTCGACCCCGGCAAGCTCATAGAGCACGGGGGCGGCGGGCGTCGCGAGTGAGGGCTGTTCCATCATTCGTACCGCAGGGCTTCGGCGGGTTCGAGGCTCGAGGCCTGCCGCGCCGGGTAGATCGTGGCGAGGAAGCACAGGGTCATGGCGGACACGCCGACCACGACGATATCGACCCAGTCGAGAAGAATGGGCAGGTGATCCAGCGTGTACACGCCGGGCGGCAGCTTGATGAACTGGTAGCGTTGCAGCAGGAGGGCCAGCCCGATGCCGAGCACGTAGCCGAGCAGGGTGCCCACCACGCCGATGATCGTGCCCTGAAGCATGAAGATGCGGCGGATCATGCCCTTGGTGGCCCCCATCGACATCAGGATGGCGATGTCGTGGGTCTTTTCCATGACCAGCATGACCAGCGTGGTGACGATGGAAAACGAGCCGATGAGCACTACCATCGCCAACAGGATGAACATCCCGATTTTTTCCAGCTTCAACGCGGCGAACAGATTGGCGTTCATGTCCATCCACGTCCGTACGGAAGCCAGCGGGCCGAGTTCCTCCTGGAGTTCGGCGGCCACCTTGTCGGCCTTGTACACGTCCTTGACCGTGACCTCGATCCCGGAAATCTGATCCGGGGGCAGGCCGAGCAGATCACGCCCGGCAGCAAGGGAAATGAAGCCGAGCGAGGAGTCGTATTCGAACATGCCGGTCTGGAAAATCCCCGCCACCCGATAGGGGCGGATGCGGGGCTGGAAACCGGCGGTCGTTTTCTGGCCGGAAGGAGAGAGGAGGTTGACGCGGCTGCCTACGGTCAGGCCGAGGCGCTGCGCCAGCTCGTTGCCGATAAGCACGCCCGGCGGCGCGCCCTCCACCGAAGGCGTCAGCCCGGCGAGGCTGCCGCTGGTCAGGTTGTCCAGCATGGACAGCACGGACGGCGCGGTTTTCGGATCGATGCCGCGCAGCACCACGCCCTTCACGCCGCGCGGCGAGGAGAGCATGCCCTCCGCGTACAGGAAGGGGGTCGAGCCCACCACGCCCGGCGTGGCGTCGATGCGCTTGAGCACGGCATCGATGCCGGAAAGATGCGGGGCATCCCCGCCGCCGTTGCGCAGGGCGTCGAACTCCGCGTCCGACGGGCGCGCGGTGAGGGCGGCCAGCGGACCGGAGACGATGATGTGCGCGTTCGCGCCGAGGATTTTGTCCCGGATGTCGGTGGTGAACCCGTTGTAGACGCCGAGCACCACGACCAGCGCGGCGACGCCGATGGCGACGCCGAGCACGGACATGGCGGAAATGATGTAGATGAAGGCCTGCTTGCGCCGCGCGAAGAGGTAGCGCAAGGCTACGAAGAGTTCAAAACGCATAAAGGTCAGGATTCCTGCTTCAGCAGCGGGAAGAAGATGACTTCACGGATGGACGGGGAGTCGGTCAGGAGCATCACCAGACGGTCGATGCCGATGCCTTCGCCCGCGGCCGGGGGCATGCCGTATTCCAGCGCGCGCAGGTAGTCTTCGTCCATCGAACAGGCCTCGTCGTCGCCGGCGGCCTTTTCGCGGACCTGTTCCTCGAAGCGCATGCGCTGGTCGATGGGGTCGTTCAGTTCGGAGAAGGCGTTGCCGTATTCGCGGCCCATGATGAACAGTTCGAAACGGTCGGTGATCTCCGGGTTGTCCTTGTTGCGGCGCGCCAGCGGGGAGATTTCCGTGGGATAGTGATAGATGAACGTGGGCGCGACGAGCTTGGGTTCGACGTCGAGGTCGAAGAGCTTGGCCTGGAGCTTCCCGAGCTTGTCGGTCTTGAGGATTTTTTCTCCGCGTTCGCGGACGTAGGCGCAGACCTTTTCGAAATCGTTGTAGAATTCGGGGGAGTGCCCGCCGATCTTCTCCAGCGATTCATGGAAGGTGAGTCGCTGCCACTTGCCGGGGGTCAGGTCGAGTTCGGTGCCCTGATAGGTGATGATCGGGCTGCCGCAGACCTCGGTGGCGATGGTGGAGAACAGTTCCTCGGTGAGGTCCATCAAATCGTAGAACGTCGCATACGCCCAGTAGAATTCGCACATGGTGAATTCGGGATTGTGGCGGATGGAGATGCCTTCGTTGCGGAAGTTGCGGTTCAGCTCGAAGACCTTTTCGAAGCCGCCCACGAGCAGACGCTTGAGGTACAGCTCGGGCGCGATGCGCATGTACAGTTCCATGTCCAGCGCGTTGTGGTGGGTGATGAACGGACGCGCCGCCGCGCCGCCCGCCACGGGATGGAGCATGGGGGTTTCCACTTCCACGAAGCCGCGTTCCTCAAGGAAGGCGCGGAACGTGCGGATGATCTTGCTGCGCTTGCGGAAGATGTCGCGGACCTTCGGGTTGGTGATGAGGTCCACGTAGCGCTGGCGGTAGCGGATTTCGACGTTGGTGAGGCCCTTGTGCTTTTCGGGCAGGGAGCGGAAGGACTTGGTGAGCAGGGTCACCTGATCGCAGGCGAGGGTCAGTTCGTCGGTCTTGGTGCGGAAGAGCCTGCCGTGCACGCCCACGATGTCGCCAATGTCGAACTTCTTGAAGTTCTTGTAGGCTTCTTCGCCCATGAGGTCCTTGGAGGCGTAGCACTGGATGCGGCCGCTGCGATCCATAAGATGGAAGAACGCCACCTTGCCGAAAGAGCGGTGGGAAATGATGCGGCCCGCGCAGGTGAAGGTTTCGGTCAGTTCCTCAAGCTCGGTCGCGGAACAGGCTTCGTATTCGGCGCGGATGGCCCCGGCGTCGTGGGTCTTGACGAACCCGTTGAGATGAAGGGGGACTCCGGCATCCATGAGTTCGCAGGATTTCACCACGCAGTTTTTGACGACTTCATTGAGCTCGTCCTTGTCGGCGAGGCTCTGAAGCATGGGCATGAAATAGGCTGCGTGGGCCGATTTGGTAGCAAGCTTAACGGGCTTGTGGTGTGTAGTTTCCTGATTGCTCAAGGGAATCTCTCCATCAATTAGAATAGCGATGTGGCGACCGGCGGAATCCTTCGCGTTTCCGGACGGCGGAAAAAAAGCCCTGCGGTGCCGGGCGGACTGCCCCCTGCGACGGCATGACGACTCTACAGGAAAGCCGTACACTGTTCCAACGGGTTAGAGAAAACCGGACGGTTTTCGTTCCGTTGCGCCGCCCACGGCTTCCGGCGGCGGGAACACCCCTCCGGCCTTGGCGCCCTGCGGGCCTGATCGCACAGTTTGTATCCGCAAAGCCGTAGTCCAATTGTGCTGTGCAGTCAAGGACGTGGCGCGTCCCAAAAATTTTTTTCAGGAAAAGAGAAAAAAACGCTTGACGGAGAGGCCCCGTTTCGGTAGACCTCTTTTCGCACCAACGACGTGCCTCATTCCCCGGTGGCTCAATCGGCAGAGCGGGTGACTGTTAATCACTAGGTTGGCGGTTCAAGTCCGTCCCGGGGAGCCAGAAAGTCCAAGGCCTTACAGCGAAAGCTGTAGGGCCTTTTCTGGTTATGGGGCGCTGTTGTCCCCATTTTGTCCCCATTCCTTCTGGGATGAAAAGTGTTTCTTCGTGAAGATATGTGCTGACTCTTCTTCGGATCAGAGTTGTACCCACGCAGGGTGTTCTTACTGGACAGCTTAATGAAAAACTCTCCGCTCTTTCAGAAGGAGCGGAGAGCTCGTTTCATTGAATTTTCAAGAAGGAACGTTCAATGAGACTTTGGATATCATCTAATGAACTTGCCTTTGCCACTGCCACTACCAAAGACGATAACGTAGCGACGTCATTAATTTGATCAACTTTCGTGAGTAAAGAAGGTTCAATTTTTTCGAAGCGAGAAAGTAGCAGATTGGTTACTGCGGAACGTAACCCTTCGGCTTTTCCCTCAGCTCTTCCTTCAACTCTCCCTTTTTCCTTTCCCTTGTTGTAGAATTCCGGAAACCAGTATTCCTCAAAGGACTTCATGGGAGTGGTGATGCCTTCCTGCATGGCGATTTCCTCTATGCTTTGCTTAATATGTGATTCGGTAATGTCAGGATTGGTCTGCTGAACGTAATTCAGGAATAACTTGATGGTATCCATAAGTTCCCGATTCATAGCAGAATCCAGAAGCAGGAATATTCTTGCAATTTGTTCTACGGGGTGCTTCAGCAATAATGCCTGAAGCAAAAGAAGCATGGCATTGTCCGTGAAATTAGCTCTCAGCTTTTCCTCGGAGAGTTCCGCGAGGTTGCAGACCAACATGCTGAAATCAGGAATACACATGTTGAAGGGTGTGCCTTCCATGAAGAGTTCCCGCATCTGCCTTCCGTTCCATCTTTCCTTGCCGTGGTAGAACACGATGGGGATAATGAAGGGGAGAGGCTTGCCTCTGGCTTGATATCGCCCCGAACTGACCTCGTCCTCCCACATGAGGGCCATATACCTGAGTAGCTGAAGGGCACAGGTAGGGGCGGGGTTGTGCTTATGCTCAGACGATGTAGATGCTTCCCTGTTTACCGTCCTTCGTGAAGCACCGGAAGACGATGTCTGCGATGGATTCCTTCAGCCCCGGCGCTATGAAGCTTTCCCTTGTTGGTTCCAGGCTGGAGATGTCCAAGGCTTCGTACATTTCCCTCGGCAGGAACTCTCTGAGGAAGTTTCCCATGGCTCCGGGATTCGAGAAGTATTTTCTGGCGACCAAATCGTGCGGGTTGTCCACTTTTTTTGTGTTCATGAAGGAAGAATAAGGCAAAAGGTTATAGTTGGCAAGATGCCTGTTTTGATGTTTTATCAATATTATAATATTGTTACATGAAATCGAATTCCGCATTATGTTTTCCCGTTCCTCCGCATATGGGACAAACGATCTTTTGTTCTCCCCCGCATGCAGGACAATTTTCTGGATGCCTTCCCCCATATTCGATAGGACATTCTATCACACTAGAGCCTTCGCATTCTTCACATTCCACTTCCTGTATTTGTTCCATTTTTATACTCTGTTACGGTTTATTGTCGAGATACCGAAGTACGGCTAGAACTGAAGTTATGATGACCGCTCCAGTCTTGGCCGTACTTTCCATATAGGGGATAAATATTGACGGATTTTTACATGACGGACATATCTTATCATCCCATAAATCTCCACCTTCCGTATAGTTATTGCACCCCGGTGCAATGCATCTCAGAATTCTTGTTTTGCATAACGGACATTTGATGACATTTCTTCTGAAATTATTTTTTCAAGAATATCATTTGAAGTTGGGTGTATTTCATTTTTACATACCGGACAATGACCTATTGGATAGATATTCATAGCTAAATTTACTTTGAATTATTGAACTATATTCTTGGAATACCAATAATATTCTTCCCAAGTATGTCAAAAAGTGCCACGGGTAATTCCCCCAGATCGTAAATACTTCTGCTGGAGGCGGGAAGAAATTGCTTGATACTTTCATCCAATATTCCCAACCCGTAGACTTCCAGACCGATTTTGTGCGCCATTTTAAGTGCCTTTCTCGTGGCGGTCATATCGGTGGGTTGCCCATCCGTCAGGACGAACAGCATTTTTCTCCGTTCTTTAGTGAATAGAAGTTGCTGCATGACCCACCAGAGTGCGGGAGCGAGAGGTGTTCCTCCGCTCGGCATGAGGTTGATGCGGGTATGAACGGGTTGTCCATATTTGAGCAGTGGATAGACCAGACCAACATCTCCCCTGTAGTTTCCATTGAAGGCAGTTATGGCAGTATTAAGCCCCTTGAGGGCTGAACAGGCTGAGGCAATAGCATGGCAGGATGCCGTCGCGAGTTCCATAGGTTTGCCGTACATGCTGGCGGATGCGTCCAGCAGGATGTGGAGACTCGTACTGACGGCGATGCACTCCGTCCGTTGGATGAATACTTTCGGATTTTCCGTTTTGATTCTTTACAGCTTTGCAGTATTAAGCCTCCCCTTTGTGGAAGGATAGGAAGCCGACATGGAGAGCGACTGCATGAGTCCCTGAATCCTGATGGACAATCCTCTCGTAATCAGTTCTATCCTTCTCAGCGTATCCGGGGGAATGGCGTCAGGCGTAACAGGGCGAATCTTGGCGACCGTCCAGTGTTCCGAGTCCATGCCTCCCGCCTGCGCCGAGAGTTTTTCCTTCAAAATCGTTCCCATCGTTTTGGGAAACGAATCTTCATAAGCATTCTGTGCCCCGTCTTTTTCTTCTGAAATGACGCTCTGTCCCCCATCGGGGTGATCATTCCGGTTTTCCATTTGAGACGTACTCCCCTGCGGCTGTTCGGGTACACGAGGTATGGAGGTATGTCATCCGATTTCAGCCGTAATCGTGAGGGGTTATACGTTATGATACCGTTTGTGCCAAGATATGCCGGGGGAATGAATTACAACCCGACAAAAAGTGTACTCTTTTGGCGAGAGTGAAGCCCAAAAATCTCAGAGGAGAAAGGGCTGTTTTTAGGCTGGAAAGTTGAATAGTTTTGGGGTAAGAGAGTACGGAGTAAGTTAAATGATGGGATGACAAAAAGTACACCTTCTTTTTGACGCTCCACTCTTTTTGTTTTTTGAATTAAACGATTTTTTTTAGAAAATATGTTGGGGTGAACACTCATATTTCATCTTTTTCTCACCGAAAATACCTATCTCATGACTGAATACATCAAACTTACCGGATTGGAACGTCTCATCATTTGGCTGAGAAGAAATAATGTGAATTTCAGTAAAATAGATGAATTGCTCGGTATAACTCGCATGTAGGTCGTCTGTGCAAGGCTGAGTGTATTCCTTCGGAACGACACCAGGAACTCGCTCAACTGGGTATCCCGGCTGATCTGTTGCCTCCTGCTGAGGATGTCAGGCGTGGTCCAAAGACAGGGAAATGAAGATAAATGTATGGGTGTCTTTTATATTTGGAAATGCCTAATGCATTGATTGAAACAGTACAGCGTACTGTTAATAATGTATAAATAAACGAAGTGGTCTCATCAATGCCCTCTATTTCAGTCATTATACCGAGCTATAACTATGAATCTTATATGCATGAAGCCATTAAAAGTGTGCTTCAACAGTCATGGAAAGATTTTGAACTGATTATTGTCGATGACGGATCTACAGACAATTCTGTGACTGTAGCCCGTTTTTTTGCTGAACAAGATCAACGCATCACCGTGCTGCAACATCAGGATGGAAAAAACCATGGCCTGGCGGCGACTCTGCAGCTTGGAGCTGCTGAAGCCAAAGGTGAGTACATAGCTTTTCTGGAAGCGGACGATATCTGGTTGCCTGTTTGTCTTGAGCAGAGAATGCGGGTTGCCTCCGCAACGAATGCCGGAGTTATTTTTAATGGTGTAGAAGTGTTGTGCATGGAAGGGGCCAGCACAGCATGGTTCGATGTTTATGTTCCTAGAATTATGAGGAGCCATTCCCGTCGTGTAGCCGATGCGAAAAATGGCCCATATGGTTCATATGAAATGAGGGGAGCCTTTCTGATCGAAAACCAGATTCCTACTTTCTCCTGCGCCATGATTCGGCGTTCCATGCTGCTTGCTTGTGATCTGAATTCCCCTGTCCCCCAATGGGTAGACAGATGGCTCTGGTGTCAGGCCGCGCAAAAAACAACTTTTGCCTACATTCCGCCCAAGCTGACTCGTTGGCGGCTGCACAGCAACAGTTTTACTGCACGAAGCAAGCCATTCGCCGCGTCGAAACTTGCCTCTTTCACCCAATATACCAAGTCTGCTTCCATTTTTTGGAGAGGCCTTCGGACAGAGCTGCTTCCCAATTACACACGGAAAAGGGACTGTTGGTACAAATACTTTCTCTTGTTGCCCGTCTGGGCCGAACTGGCTATACGTTTTTGCGTGCAAATACAGGAGATTGGCATAAAGGCAACGATCAAAGTCATTTTTAAAAAGCTGAGTTGAAGGCATGCAGACGCTTTTGGTTACTGGTGGGGCCGGATTCATTGGCTCTTGTTATGTCCTGAAACGGTGCGCCGCTGGGGATACCGTCATCAATCTGGACAAGCTGACCTATTCGGGAAATCCTGACAATTTGCTTTCCCTCCGGGATAATCCGCGACACATCTTTATACAGGGCGATATTGGAAACACGGAACTTGTTGCCCATCTTCTCCAGGTGTACCGGCCCGATGCGATAGTCAACTTTGCTGCGGAAAGCCATGTCGACCGAAGCATTCTTGATCCGGATGCCTTTGTGCGTACCAATGTGCTTGGCACCTGTTCTTTGCTTCGGACCGTCAAGGACTGGTGGACACTTCTTGCTCCACTCGAAAAGGCAGCATTTCGCTTTCTTCATGTGTCGACCGACGAGGTTTTCGGTGCTTTAAAACCCGGGGATCCCGCCTTTACGGAAGAAACTCCATATAGTCCCAACAGTCCCTATTCTGCATCAAAGGCATCCGGCGATCATTTTGTTCGTGCCTTTCACGAGACGTATGGTCTGCCGACACTGATTACCAACTGTTCCAACAATTATGGGCCGCGTCAGTTCCCGGAAAAACTTATTCCATTAGTTACGCTCAATGCACTGGCTCGCAAGAGCCTTCCTGTGTACGGCTCCGGCTCCAACATTCGCGACTGGCTTCATGTTGAAGATCACTGTTCCGCCATTCAACGGGTGCTGGAATCAGGGCGGACAGGGCAGACTTACAACATCGGCGGTAATTCCGAATGCACAAATCTTCAGGTCGTTCACGGTATCTGTGAAGTACTCGACCAGGTGCGTTCATCTCCTGATGGTTCCTATGCCGCTCTTATCAAATTCGTGAAGGATCGCCCGGGTCACGATTTCAGATATGCGATCAACTGTTCAAAAATCAAATCCGAACTGGGTTGGAAACCAGACCATAGCTTTGAGGAAGGTCTGCGCGAAACAGTCCTGTGGTATCTCGACAATTTCGAATGGGTAGAACACGTCCAGAGCGGTGCCTACCGAGACTGGATTCGCAGCAACTATGCGGAGAGAATGTAAATCATGAAAGAATGGAAAGGCATTGTACTCGCAGGTGGATCCGGAACACGGCTTTACCCCCTGACGCGCAGCGTGAGCAAGCAGCTTATGCCGGTCTATGACAAACCCATGATCTATTATCCGTTAAGCATACTCATGCAGGCCGGCATTCGGGATATCGTCGTTATCTCCACACCTAAACATTTGCCCCTGTATCGTGAACTGCTGGGGGATGGTTCTCAGCTGGGCTGTTCGTTCCACTACGTCGTGCAGGAGCGACCGGAAGGGCTGGCTCAAGCCTTCCTGCTGACCGAAGACTTCATCTTGGGTTACAACGTGTGCCTGATTCTCGGTGATAATATTTTCTTCGGCAACGGCATGGATGCACTTCTCAGACAGGCCATGAGTCGGACAACAGGCGCTACCGTATTCGGCTACCACGTTCGCGAACCTCAACGCTACGGTGTTGTGGAGTTCGATAACAACCTGCGCGCTGTCAGTATCGAAGAAAAACCTGAGAATCCAAAGTCAAACTATGCTGTAACTGGCCTTTATTTCTATGACTCAGAGATCGTTTCCATTGCACGTCAGGTCCGGCCTTCCGCACGAGGAGAATTGGAAATCACCTCGGTCAACAATATCTACCTTGAACGTGGTCTTCTGAATGTAGAGCTCATGGGCCAGGGAATTGCGTGGCTTGATACGGGAACGCATGATTCTTTGCTTGAAGCGAGTTCGTTCGTACAGGCTGTGGAGACACGCCAAGGACTGAAAATAGCCTGCCTCGAAGAAATCGCGTGGCGGAATGGGTATATTTCTTCGGATGATATGCGCCGTCTTGCCAAGCCCATGGATAAAAACGGCTACGGACAATACCTGTATGAGCTGGTCGAAATGGGGGGAAAGACATGGAAGTAGTCGAAACTCCGATAGCCGGAGTCCTGCTCATCAAGCCCAGAGTCTGGGGAGATGCCCGCGGTTATTTCGTCGAGACCTGGCAGAAGAAACGGTATGAAGATGCGGGAATAAGGCTGCCCTTCGTTCAGGACAATCACTCCACATCACGCCGGGGCATCCTGCGAGGTCTGCATTTTCAGAAAATTTTTCCCCAGGGAAAGCTGGTCAGTGTTTCGCTTGGCAGTGTTTTTGATGTGGCCGTAGACATCCGTCGGGGCTCACCAACCTTCGGTCAGTGGTTCGGTGTGGAACTGACGCAGGAAAACCAGTGGCAGCTCTGGATTGCTCCCGGGCTTGCCCACGGTTTTGTCGTCACCAGTGAGACCGCGCACTTTCATTACAAATGTACGGACGTGTATCACCCGGAGGATGAAGGAGCCATTTGCTGGAATGATCCGGAACTCAACATTGCATGGCCCATTGCCGAGCCCACCCTCTCAGCAAAGGACATGGCCGCTCCCGGTTTTGCCGAACTGAAAAACACGCTGCTTGCCTGAAGCGCCGAGAACGTATTGCAACGAACGGATTGGTCTTATGAAGATTCTCATTACCGGTGGCAAAGGGATGCTTGGTCGTACTCTGTGCGCCGAATTGCGGGAACACCAGGTTCTCGTAGCCGATTTACCTGAAATCAATATTACCGATGCAGCCGGGATTGATGCCATATGCAGAGCCTGCAAACCGGACGTACTTATCCATTGTGCGGCTATGACTGCTGTAGACAGATGTGAAAACTGCCCAGACATGGCGTGGAAAATCAACACGATTGGTTCTGCCAATGTGGCCTCAGCCTGTCATCGTAATGGGATTCGACTCATCGCCATATCTACCGACTACGTTTTTTCAGGAGATTCTGAAAGGCCCTATACCGAGTTCGATACGCCGACCGGCGGAATCAACATCTATGGGCAAAGTAAGTGGGCGGGAGAGCAGGCCATCCGCACCCATTGCCCGAATCATGTTATCGCCAGAATTTCATGGCTTTATGGCCCCGGCGGTCCAAGCTTCGTGCATACCATGTTGAAACTGGCCGACGGCAGCCGGGATGTCCTGAAAGTTGTTAATGATCAGCATGGGAACCCAACAAGTACTTTTGCCGTGGTGCGGGCTCTCCGGAAAATCATCGTTAGGCCGGAGCTTGTGGGAACGTTCCACCTGACGTGTGAGGGCGAGGCCACTTGGTATGATTTTGCCTGTAAGATTTTTGCACTGGCGGGCGTAGCGCAGAAGGTCGTTCCCTGTTTTTCCGATGAATATGTCACTCCGGCCCATAGACCGGCCAATTCCCGTCTGGAAAAGAAGATGCTGGTCCTTTGCGGTCTACCTCCCATGCCTCACTGGGAAGATGAACTTCGGGATTTTCTGACAGATTTTGTTCCTCGAAATGAGGAGCGGGCCTGGTGAAATAACGGTTAACCGGAATGGGACTCCTTGACCGGTTGGGAAGTTTTATTCGAAGGATCATTGTCGTTTTTTGCCTTTTTCCTGTAAGCTTCACCTACTATCCCGATATGCGAACAAGGATGAAGGTCTTATGCTCCGGGAAAACTTTTTTCAGGGATGCTGCAGAAAGGTATTCTGTACGACAAAATCTTGCAAAGCGGAGCCTTTTTTG
This sequence comes from uncultured Bilophila sp., assembly GCA_902373525.1. Lineage (GTDB taxonomy): Bacteria > Desulfobacterota > Desulfovibrionia > Desulfovibrionales > Desulfovibrionaceae > Bilophila. The sequence goes on from CABKMN010000006.1 coordinate 66,866, forward strand.
TTGGGCAGTACTCGGGACTCTATTCGAATTGCCTGTAAGATCGTTGAGAAAGGAAGTATTCTGGCTGTCGTGATGACATATGCGATACTTCACAGGTGACCTGTTGTTGTCCCGCTGTCTGCCGGAAGGGGTGCACTTGTTCCCGGGCTGGTAAACGGGGAAAAGGACGCCAAAGAAAAGGTTGGTGTCCTTTTGCATCAGCTTCCAGAAACTCCAAGTTCCATAGCTGGTTCTGTCTCATGCTTCTGGGAAAATATGCATGATTTTTCAGGAAGCAGGGCTGTTATTATGGCGCACTGGACCACGAACATAGGATATATCCGTATTAAGTATCTAGCGCGCAGTTTCAGACAAATGGGCCGAAAGGCCATAATAGCTTCGGCAAGTAGGGTTGAAGGTGTTGAGCTGGATACACACTGCACGAGTGGGCCGACGCGATTCTCTGTCGAACCTGTTCAGGATATGACTTTACCAGCTGGAAGGCGGCCTTGAACCTGTACCCATCTCTGTATTCTTGTGACGAATTTATTCTAACTAATGATAGTTTTTTTGATCTTGTGTCTCTTTCAAGTGACCGAAATGAGGCCATATTGTATGAATTTTCTCTGGCATTATGGTTTGCGTTCCACAGATTTCAGCCTGCCTCCTACCTTAGGACCCCTGACAGGGGCTTCGACAATCTCACGACAAAATACTGGGATATGATGATACGGTACGGTCTGCCTCTCATTATAAAAAAGAGCTGTCGTGTAACGTTGCCTGATATGAACTGTGCAATGCTGCTTGTGCTTTGCACAGTTCATTATGCATCAATTGATTTATGCTTCGTCCGGATATGGATGATATCAGCTTTTTTCGGGGATTATATTATGCTGAACATCTTGATGAGTTGATTAGCAAGTACACTGCTCTATTCAAAATGAAAGATATTCCCGAACTGTCGCCTATGCACCATCTTTCGGCGATGGAGACATCCGTAGCGTTTATTGCCAGAATCTTCAATATTTCCGGAATCGTCTTTGTGCATCAGGTTGTCGGGGGATGAGCGTTTTTTTGCTCCTATCGTATATTATCATCTTTTCCGGTGTATTGGCTTTGCGGTAAGGCCCAGCCTCCTCGGTGCCGGTGGAGCGATGCTGTATCTGATTCTGAATAGCAGTAGTGCCGCTGCCGCAGAGAATTACAGTAGCATTCGAGCATGGCAGGGAAAATGTTTTTTGATTTTTATTATTTTGCCATGCTCTGGACGTCGCTTTTCGCCTATCTGCGTGAAAAGGGTTCCAGAGAGATTTTTACTGGTTACGCATTGACTACAATCGATATTGGATTGAGTAGCACAGCCATTTTCCTGCTGCCTTTCAGTGCAGGGCTTTTTACCATAATCGCCATTATCGCCAGCGGAATTTTGCGAAATTCTATTGGAAAACTCTGGGGCATATCGTTTCCCATGCTGATTATCGGCTTTTTTGTCTGGTTTTCCCGTTCGAGTTTTTTCATCGCGCTGAGCAATATTGACGTCTGGACACATTTGTATCCTGAAAGTCCGACATGGCAATTTTCCTTTGCACTGCCCGAATTTATTCCCATCGCCATGATGCTGTGCCTGTTTATATGGGTTGCAGCACAAGTCATTTCCATGCAAACCACATTGGCTCCAGCGGGATATGCACGTTTCCGTGCTGGTGCTGCCTCTGATGCCCGGAATCGCGAGGCGCTTTGGAAAAGTTCGTAAAATAACAGGAGAGAGCTTTTGGGCCAGAGGCTATTTCGTGAGCACGGTAGGAATGGGAGAGCGGGAAATTCGACTCTACATACGAAATCAGGAAAAGGAAGACAGGAGAGTGGAGCAGCTTAAGCTGCTGTAATTCGCCGTAGGCGAATAGCAAAAACCGCTTTGAGCGGTCACCGCGTTTCACCCCCCCGGCTTTGCCGGGTGATTTTGACTGCCTCTTTATTCACAAGAATAAGTCTTATTCGCGCTTCTCGATGCCGTTACAGAGACGCGAATAAGCAAATTTTGTGAATCGTTAGTTTGCAGAATCATGGTTGAAGAGGAGTCATGGCGGATTCAATCTCTCGTCATGGGAAGTCGTTGCAAGAGCTGGTGGGGTATAAGGTGAATATCCTGATCAAGAAACCCCCAACAGAGGTAACAGAACTGTATAAAAGGTATCCGGTAATAGTATACCGGATACCTTTTATTTTTTTAATAAAAATAGAAATAATAGGATCGAATTGTAATCCTATTCTCACATCTCATATGATATTGTTAAGATACTGGTGAATTCAATTTATAAAACACAGTATTAATGAATTGCCTTTAAAAAAGAATCTGTAATAATGTCGAGATGTTTCGGCCCAGGTATGCTTTTCAAGCCAGCAGGATCGGCATTGACCTGAAACGTAGCAATATCGGACAACCATTGTTGCAGGACGCTTTTTCCCTGAGAAACATCAAACAGTTCAAGCTGCTCCTTCAAGGTGAACACGGGATGGTTTTGCAAGTCACGAAGGGCCGTTTCTTCAGAAAGCTCTCGCCCTGCCCATTCTTTGATAAAAGTACGATATTCCGAGACGAGTTCTTCGACAGGGGTTTTGCGTATAAGTGTAATACCTCGAAAATACAGCCGTAGGAAGGCTTCTACCCGTTGGGGATATTGATTTGCAAATTTTCTATTTGCCACAATAACAACAGGTTGTCGCGCTTTACAATCCTCGGCGGATGAGACGGGTCTGAAGCCGAGTCGTTCCGCCTCATAGGTGAAAGGTGCCCACACGGCTATGGCATCGCCGAACCCATTGGAAAAACTGCCGAGAGACTGGGCCGGTTCCATGAATTTGATCCGCACATCCTCGGGCTTCATGCCGAGTGTTTTGAGCCACGCAACCAGCAGGTAGTGTCCGGAAGAACCTTTTGTACAAAGGAGCAGTGCATTTTTCAGGGTTTCAGAGTCGCCATATATGTCTGGATACGTTGTATTATTGCCTTTTACGGAAAGGATAGGACTATTCTGCCGTACAAATACTACGTTGCTTCGCGATTCATCGTTGGCCACGGCGATGATGAGAAGACGATTGCTTAAGGCTGCCGTCAGAGCCGGAACGGCCCCGCATCCGGCAATATCCCATTCATATGCGGCCACTCCATCCACAAGTTCCCTACCGGATCGGAAATGAATCAGCGATATGTCCAGCCCGACTTCCTTGTCCCATCCATGCTTTTGGGCATACCAGACTACGAATGTTTCGTGTTCACCCAGCCATGCCGTTTTAAGCGGAGCAGTCTCTTGGGCATGGACAAATGGTACTCCGAAGGACAACAGCAAAACAGACAATGCAGAGAAAAGCCATGCGGATCGCATAGAGAATGCCTCCGTATTTCCCCAAATCTTGATCCAAATCGTCGGGGAAAGGCGATTTGGGAATGTTACGCACGAGCGTATCAGCCTCGTGTGCCGCTACGGAACTTTGTCAGTTCCTTGCGAATCGTAACGAACAGCGAAACCGCGGTGAGTAGGATGAAAAACCAACAGATGGGCGTACTCCAGAGAATGGAACAATCTCCATGTGACAACAGCAGTGAGCGACGCAGGTTGTCCTCAAAAAGTGGCCCAAGAATAAAGGCCACGAGAAATGGAGCTTCAGCAATACGGAACAGACTCATGCCATAACCGACGATGCCCATGCATGTCATGACCAGGAGATCGAATTCGCTGTTGTTTACGGCGTAGGCTCCAAACAGGCAAATGGTCAGCACACAGGGAAATAGAATCATCTTGGGGACGTTGGTCAGCCTTGAAACGCCGCGGATGCAAGCGATGCCGGAAAAGAACAACAGGACGGAACTGAAAATGATACCTATGTACAGTGCATACACAAGTGGCAGATGTTCCTGAAAAAGGAGAGGGCCAGGGGTAATGTTGTGCATCATGAACGCACCGAGCATGACGGCAGTCACGATATCGCCTGGAACACCGAGTGAAAGCAGGGGAATGAGTGTCGCGCCGCAGACACCGTTATTGCCCGCTTCTGCGGCTGCGACTCCTTCGAGTTCCCCATTCCCGAAATTATCCCGTCGAGACGAGTAACGCTTGGCCTCGCTGTAGGAAAGATAGGCCGCCGGGGCCCCACCGATGCCGGGAATGGCTCCCATGATCACACCAATGACGCTTCCCCGGACGATGCTCTTGAAACAACACTTGAATTCCGCCCATGAGATATGGGAAGCCCCCATCGTCATCTGCATGGATTTTGTCTTGCCGCAGCTGGCAATGACCTTGAAGATTTCCGGGATAGCGAACAGCCCGATGACCAGCGGAATGAAGCTGAGGCCAGCCATCAGATTGACATTATCGAATGTAAACCGTCCGGTGCCGAAAACAAGATCCATGCCTACTGTTGCCATGAGTAAACCGAGGCAGGCGGAAAGAAGCCCTTTGATGAGGGAATCTCCCGCCAGACCAGCCACAATGGTAAGCGAGAAACAGATCAGTGAAAAGAATTCCGGTGGTCCGAAGCGCAAGGCAAAGTTGGCGATGGCTCCGGTAAAGAAAATCAGGGCACAGTTAGAAACCATGTCTGCAAAACAGGAGGCGTAGAGTGCCATCTTGAGAGCCTTTCCAGCCTCTCCGCGTTCCGCCAGCGGGTATCCGTCAAGGACGGTACAGGCGGCTGCGGCCGTACCCGGTGTACGGATAAGAATGGCAGAGATAGAGCCGCCGTACATGGAGCCCTTATAAATACCGAGAAGCAACATCAGGGAGGTAATCGGAGGGATATAAAAGGTAAATGGAAGGGCCAGCGTCACCGCCATGGCTCCGGTCAGACCCGGCAGAGCACCGATGATGACGCCGCCGAGCATGCCGCAAAGCAGGGCCAGGGCATTTGTCCATGAAGCGATAAGTGATAATCCTGCGGTCAGAGCTTCAAGCATGAAATTTTCTCCTACAGGACGAGGGACTGGAACGGCCCCAGAGGTACGGGAAGGGCCGCGAGCTTTACAAAAAAGAAATACAGCAGACCGCACAGGCACGCATCCACAAGGAGAAGCCTTGTCCAATTGCGTTCACCGGAGAGTACGGCATACAGGGCGTAGAGCAAAAAACTCCCCAGTAACATACCGATTTCCTGAATAAATATCCAAAAAAGCAAAAGCAGGGCAAATCCCAGTCCGACACGGAAAACGCTTTTCAAGGGAACGTTGGCAGTTGATTCGGGCGCGGTGGTTCCCCGCATTCGGCAGAGAGACACCCCTGTCAGAAGAAGCGACAGAATCAGTGCGGCAATGGCGATCCATGTGGGATACGCCGAGGGGGGGAGCTGTCCGGGATCGTATTCAGTGGGAATGTCAACACCTTGGGGGATCATGACGAACAGCACGAAGGCGAAGCATACCGAAAGGAAAAGGCCTAACAGAGCATCGTTACGGGGATTGTCCATAGCGTCTCTCCCAAAGAGGAACTCTTTTGATGTGCGCAGGAAAGGGTATCCCCCGCGCCGCGGGACGCGGGGGGCAAACAGGATGTTCTAATGATATTCTTGAGTTAGCGAATAAAAAGTTCCATTGATGCGCCGAGTGCTTCAAATTTTTCGACCTGCTCCTTGACGAAGGCTCTGGTTTCTTCAGGTGTGAGAATCCGCGGGATGGAACCCATATTTTCGGTATGGCTGATCCATTCGGGATCGATTTTCGCATGCTGAAGTGCGGCAACCCACTTGTCCAAGGCAGCCTGTGGCATTCCCTTCAGGCCAAACAGCGCATTCCACCCAAGAATGTTTTCCAGCTTGGGGAAACCGGCTTCGCGTGCCGTGGGCACATCCGGAAAATTCTTGAGCCGTTCTGGTGTGGTGACGGCCAGTGCGCGGAGGTTGCCGCCTTCCTGGAGCTGATCCTGTACGGCTGACAGATTCAGCGCACCGAATACGACGTGCTTGCCGAGGATGGCGTTCTTGCCCGCCGCGTCGGACGGGAAAGGCACGCTGACCGCATCGTTCTTGTCCATGCCGACGGAATACAAAAGCATGTAGGCAGCGACTTCCTGAATATTCAGAGCACCGGCCGTACTGAAACTGATTTTGCCCGGATTGGCCTTGATGTCGTCCGCAAGTTCCTTGAGCGTCTTATAGGGAGCATCCTTGTGAACGACAAAAACCAGTGGGTTCAGGTCAAGCAGGCCGATGCAGATGAAATCATCCCACTTGTACTTGATGGTCTTGTTCAGGGCCGGGATGATGGCGTTGTTGGCGACGCGTCCGGCAAGCAGGGTATACCCGTCCGGCTTGCTCATTTTAGCCGTCATCGTTCCCACGACACCGGCCGCTCCGGGTTTGTTCACCACCATAATCGGCTGGGAAAAGTCCTTTTTGACGGCGCTGGCCAACACTCTGGCCGCTACGTCGCCTGCTCCACCCGCTCCGAAGGGGCAAATCAAGCTGATGGGAGAACGAGGGTATGCCGTTTCGGCAGATGCCGTAACTCCCCATGAAAACAGGGTTGCAACCGTCAGGGCCAAAGTCGCGATTCTGAAATATCGACGCATAATCGTCTCCCTGGAGACAACGCGCGGGGGAAAGGCATCTCCGGCGCGTCATCACCGTAGATGGAGGGCGGCGCACGATGGTTTCGTGCGCCGAACCGATGTTAACGAATGAGGTAGGGCAGATCAGTCAGTTTGATTGCTTGACGCGGGCAGAGAAAGACACAGGCGTCGCAGTACCAGCAGTCATCCCGGTGAAGCATGAACGGAAAACCCCGAGACCCTTTGTCCAGCACGTTCATGGGACACATATCGATGCACAGGCCGCACTTGTTGCAGCGTTTTTCGTCGACTTCGATCCAGGAGTATAAAGATTCGGCAACAAGATTCGGATTTTGCGGTTCCATATTAGTCCTCCGTCGTGGGCATGAATCGTCTTGGCGTTCCCATTCCTTCCTCATCCAGATGGGCCTTCATCCATGGATCATCCGGCGGATTCTTCAGGTTCGGATCGCGTTGGAACTGTTTGCCCACGTCAAAGGAGAGGACGGGATACTTGTAGTCCATGAAGTTCTGATAATCCCACTTCGGGGCGGGGACAGCCCGGCGGCTCAGTTCAATGCCGCCGTCGGCGCCCTTTTTGACGATAACCCACTGTCCGTCCCATGCGGGGTCCTTTGCAGGCATGTCCAGACGCCAGTGCTGGTAGCCCCAGCGGCTTTCCGTACGGTACAGACTGGCTTTGGCCATCATTTCTCCGACGAGCAGAATGCTGCGGATTTCATGTACCTTCATCAGGTCATGATAATCGACGGCCTTGATGAAGGGGAGGTCTTCCTCGCGGATGCGCTGCATCCACCAATCGGCTTTTTCGAGATAGGCGGGATTCTTAGGGGGTTTGATGTAGTATTGGATGCGAGCCCTGGCCTTGTACTCCACCATGTTGGTGGGTAGCCCCTTGGCGCGGTGCAGCGGGGCCTCGAACAAATCGGCTTCCTTGCGTATCCATGCTTTGAGACCGTCCATGCAGAGTTGCTCGTGATTCGCCGCAAATTCGGCGGCTTTCTCGCCGATAATCATGCCCATAACGAAGGCACCGCCCAGATAGGACTGTGGGAGACCGGCGTCCACATCTCCAGCTACATAAAGACCGGGCACGTTGGTTGCACCATCCTTATTCCCGAGGATACCGGAAAGCCCGTGCCCGCCGCAGGAACCGATTGGTTCATCCATCGAAAGCTCAACGGCATGTTCGTCATGATAGTTCTTGTGCCGCCGCTCGTGGAACATGCCTCGCGTCGTCCGTTCGTTCCCGAACTGAACCTTTTCGATGATGCGGATCATGTCTTCTTTTAGATGGTTGATCTTCAGATAGACGGGGCCGCGCCCTTCCGCGAAGGTCTTCCACATGATAAGCCGGCTGTCTCCCGAGGCCCAACCGTTGGCAACGATCTTGTCGCCGTTGCGGTCTACGGAATAGGCGCCTCGCGGCGCGGCAACATAGCTGCACGCCGGTCCTTCGTAATCCTTGATTTTTACGCTGGCTTGGATATACTCCATATTCGCAAGTTCAGCTCCGGCCTCATAGGCAAGGGTGAACCCGTCCCCGGAGTTGCCGGGGAACTCATAGAGCCCTGAAAGGTAACCCGATGTGGCTAAACCGAGACGTCCCGCACAACCGGCGGTAAGACAGACGGCTTTGGTCTTGAAATAGGTGTACTCGCCCGTACGGATATTGAATGCCAGCACACCGGCGATTCGCCCGTTTTCCGTGATCAGCTTGATGGCGGGGGTACGATCGTAGACAGCGGCTCCGGTAGCCCTTACGGCCTTGGCAAGAGCACGCTTCATTTCTTCCCCATGCATGGGCAACAACATCGGCTTGTTTGTGGGGTGCAGATACCAAAGGAGATAATTTCCGTTTTTATCAACGGGAAAGAGATCGCCCTTGGGTCGATTCATGATTTCCTCAAGTTCGCGAACCACGTCTGGACAACGCTCGCCGAACGCATAGGCAACTTCCTGGTCAAGGACGCCTTCGGAAATCTTGGTCAGCATTTCCACAACATCCTCGGAAGTGCTGTAGGGCGGAAGGGCCATGGTGTTCAGAGCATCCATGCCCCGTCCTGCAGCACCCGAGGTCTCCATTTTGCTTTTGTCGAGCACTGCTACTCGTAATTTCGGATCGGTCTTGTGCACATGCAACGCGGCAAAGGTCCCCGCCGCGCCTGCGCCGACGATGACAACGTCGGTTTCAACGATGTGATACATACTCATCTCCTGCCGTTATATACGGTAACGAAGTCCCTATGACTTCGAGTCCGCACATTTTGTAGCCCTTCGGCTTCATCAGTAGGCCCGGAATATCTTTTTTCCGGGGACGCAATAACTCATCCTGTATTCATACGGATCGTCCTTGTATGTAAACGAGACCATCTCGATGAGCAGCATCGGTGAGCCTGCCGGAAGTTCCAGTCGTTCAGCAAGGCTGGCGTCGACAGGGATGGCGCTGACCAGTTCCTGCGTTGCCATGGTCGGAGTGGCATAGTCGTTCTCGATGATCAAGGTAAGCGCCTGTTTTTCAAAACGTGATGGGCTTTCATTCACAAGCGAGGGAAAACGCTCCGCCGCAAAATAGGATTCGATGAGAACGAACGGCTTGTTATCCATGCGCATCATACGCGTCAGACGGATCAACTTGGCATTCATGGCTATTTTGAGCGCAGCATTTGCCGTTGGAACCGGCGGAATGATTTTGCAGGCAATGAAATGTGCCGAATACGGAGGTTCGGGCTGGTAAAACGCCGGCTGATTCCTGTAGAATCGCAACTTCTCGCACCTGAGAAAGCTTCCTGCAACGTAAGTGCCCTTACCTTGGATACGGTAGAGAAAACCTGCGGTTACAAGATTGTGCAGGGCCTTTTTAACGGTTCCGATACTGACGTTGTGGATAGCGGAAAGTTGCGCTTCCGAGGGAATCATGTCTCCCGGCAGCCACTTCGCCTGTTCAATGTCTCTACGGATGGATTGCTCGACACGTAAGTAGGCCGGAAGGCGTATCTGACCTTCGCCGAGGATAACGCCTGTGGGGACAGCAGAATAAAGCATGGGTTCCTGATTCATATAATCATCTACTCGTATATATAAGTTGGTTCGACCATAGCGGCCCTCAAAAGGGATGTCAATCCTATTTTTCACAAAGTAAAAGTGTACACTTCGTAATATATTGTTATTAAATAATATAATTATTATAAAAACTCTAGATATTGTCCATGTGAAATGCAAACGAATGTGCGTTTCCACCCTTGACTCTGCCATAAGAAAGTGAACAGGCAAGGAAGCCTGCTTCTCGGTTTCTGTGATTTATCAAAGGAGCCGGAGCCATCCATCTACGAAATGTCTGAACCTTCGATCATAAAAAAGCTCACCATACTCCTTTCGATCCTGCTTCTCGGGGAAAGCGTGAGCCTCAAAGTCATACTGGGCGGCGCGTTGATCACGGCCGGTTCCCTTGTTCTTCTGCTGTGACGGGGAATCCGGCTTTTGACGTATTCCGTGAGTTCTCGTTGTGGCGCTATGCTCTTGAGGCATCCCCCGTTTTTTGACGGCTTGCACACGGACGACGGCTGGCGACGTGTACCCAAAGGAAGGACGGCCTTGTTCACGCTCCGGGGTACGCGATAGGGAGTGTGCCGTTTCCCGGAAAACGGCCTTCTTCGCACAGCGCGTACGGGAAAAGACAATGGCCCCGTTCCTCAGTGGAACGGGGCCCGTTTTTGTCCGATGAAGTGAGCGGAGCGCGCCGGAGCGTCAACGCCGGTCGGTTCGTAAGGCGCCTACAGGGAACCGTACACCAGCCGGTTGCCGACGAGCGTTGCCAGAATCGGGATGTCCCGGAGACGTTCGGGCGCGATTGCGAGCGGGTTTTCGCCGAGCACCACCATGTCCGCGAGCTTGCCGGGTTCGAGGCTGCCCTTGGTCCGTTCCTCGTGGAACTGGTATGCGCCCCAGATGGTCACGCTTTTCAGGGCGTCCAGCACGGGGATGGTCTGGTTCGGGCCGAGCACCCTGCCGCTGCCGGTAAGCCGGTTCACCGCCGACCAGACGGACAGCAGCGGGTCCATAGGCGTTACGGCGGTGTCGTTGTGGGAGGTGAACCGGATGCCTCGTTTCAGCGCGCTCCGCAGCGGATTGATGCGTGCGGCGCGGCTTTCCCCGAGGAAGATGTCCCGGTGGCGGTCGCCCCAGTAATAGGTATGCACGGTGAAGAAGGACGGGACCACGCCGAGCCGTTCGATCCGGTCGAGCTGGTCTTCCCGGACCGTCTGGCAGTGGATGACGATGTGCCGAGCGTCGGCCCGAGGGTAGACCTTTTGGGCTTCCTCGAAGGCCGTGAGGATGTCGTCGATGCCCGCGTCGCCGTTGCCGTGGATGGCGACCTGCCAGCCTTGCCGGTGATAGCCTGAGACGAGGTCCACGAGCCGCTGCGGGTGATGGATCGGGTAGCCGCGCCACAAATCCCCGTCGGGCAGGTCGTCCGGCACCCGGTGGTAGGGATTGCTCAGATACCCGGTATAGCCTTGCAGGCTGCCGTCCTGAAACAGCTTGACAGCGCCCATGTTGAGCAGGCCGTCGTTGGTGAGCGGCGCGCCGCACCGTGTGGTGGGCGCCAGCGAGAAGTCGAAAAAGCCGTGTTTGGGCAGCAGCTGCACGCGGTTCTTGAGCATCCCGCGCTTGTGGGCCAGCATGTAGTTCCGCCACATGGGGGTGGTCACGCCGCCGTCGTGGGCCGTGGTCACGCCCTTGGCCACATAGTCGGTGGTGGCCCGCTCCAGCGCGCCGAGCCACTTTTCCTCGGTCATCTGCGGGGAGGCTTCGAGCACCGTATCCATGGCGGCGGGTTCCTCCACCAGCCCGGTGAGATGCCCCTCGGCGTCGCGTCGGAAGAGCCCCCCCGCCGGATTCAGGGTGTCGTCCGTGATCCCGGCGGCCTCGAAGGCCCGGCTGTTGCACAGGGCGAGGTGTCCGGAGATGTGGCGCAGGAAGAGCGGATGATCCGGGGCCATCGCGTCCAACTCGGCGAGCGTGAAGTGCCGCCCCTCGGCGACGGCGGTGTCGTCGTACCCCGCGCAGAGCAGCCATTCCCCGGCGGGCAGCCCTTCGAGAGCTTCGCGGACCTTGCGGCGGATGTCCTCGTGCGTCCTGACCGTTCCGATGGGATGGGAATTCACGTCCAGATAATACCGGTTGTACATGCCCGCGCGCATGAAATGGCTGTGGCAGTCGTAGAAACCGGGCATCATGAACGCGCCGCCGAGATCGACGACGCGGGTTTCGGCGTCGCGGAACGGGGACGTTTCCGCGTCCGAACCCACGGCGAGGATGGTTTCGCCGCGCACGGCAAGGCTGGAGACGATGGAGCAGCGGGAATCCATCGTCAGGATGACGCCGTTCCGGTAGATATGGGTCGCGTGTCGCATGGTTGTCCTCAGAGGGGTTGCGGGGTCAGGCGTTTTCGGGCAGGGCGCGGAGCGCACGGAACTTCTTCCATTCCTTCCAGAGCAGGTTGAGCAGGATGAACAGGCTGATGGCGAGGAACGCCGCGCAGACCGGACGCGTGAAGAACACCGAGAAGTTCTGGTTCGAGATGCTGAGCGCCCGGCGGAAGTTGGTTTCGATGATGCCGGACAGGATCATGGCGAGGAGCAGGGGCGCGAGCGGGAAGCGCGCCTTGGTCATGATGTAGCCGATGAGTCCGAAGGCCACCATGACGGCGAGATCGAAGTTGGAGTTGTTGAGGGCGTAGCCGCCCACCACGCACAGGGTGACCACGAGGGGCATGAGGATGCCGCCGGGGATGAGCACGATCTTGGCGAACAGCCGCACCGCGTAGTAGCCGAGGGCCAGCATGAAGAAATTGGAGAGGAACAGCGCGATGAAGATGCTGTAGACGAGCGTGCCCTGTTCCTGAAACAGCAGCGGGCCGGGCGTCATGCCCTGAATCATGAGCGCGCCGAGCATGACCGCCGTGACCACGTCGCCGGGCACGCCGAGGGTCAGGAGGGGGATGAGCGCGCCGCCGGTGACGGCGTTGTTGGCGGATTCCGTGGCCGCGATGCCTTCGAGCGACCCCTTGCCGAACCGTTCGGGATGCTTCGAGTGGCGCTTGGTTTCGCTGTAGGCCGCGAAGGAGGCCGTACCGGAACCGGTGGCGGGCACGATGCCGATGAAGGTGCCGATGAGCGAGCCGCGCAGCAGGGCCGCCCGGTTGCTCCAGAGGTCCTTCAGGGAAATGCCCTTGCGGGAGATTTCGGCGGCGGAGAGCTTGCGGCCCAGAAACACGTCCTCAAGGGTGATCAGCACCTGCGACAGCGCGTACAGGCCGACGAGCGCGGGCACGAGCGACACGCCGTTGATCAGGTTGGAGGAGCCGAAGGTCATCCGCAGGTTGCCCGAAATCGGGTCCATGCCGATCATGGAAATGAGCATGCCGAGCAGCGCCGCGATGCACCCCTTGAGGAGCGCCCCTTCGGAGAGCGTCGCCACGATGGTCAGGCCGAAGATGCCGAGGGAGAAGTATTCCGGCGCGCTGAAGTCGAGCGCGAAGTGGGCGAGCTGGGGCGCCACGGTGGCGAGGATGACGCAGGAGAAGATGCCGCCGACGAACGAGGCGATGGTGGTCATTTCCAGCGCCTTGAGGGATTCCCCGCGGGCCGTGAATCGGGGGCCTTCGAGCATGGTGGCGGCGGCCGCCGCCGTGCCGGGCGTGCCCACGAGGATGGCGGTGATGCTGCCCGCGTAGATGGCTCCGCAATACATGCCGAGCAGGGCCGAGAAGGCGATGACCGGGGCGAACCCGAAGGTCAGGGGGATGAGCAGGGCCACGCCCATGACGGCGGTGAGGCCGGGCAGGGCTCCGAAGATGATCCCGAGGGCGACCCCGATGAAGTTGGCGATGATCGCCTCAGGGCTGCATGCCGAACCGAAGGCTGAGATGAAGGCGTCGAACATGGGGGTACCACCTTTTAAGGAAGAGGAACTTTAAAGAAGATGGCGAACACGACGTACAGAAAGGCCGATATCCCGGCGGCGACGAGCCCCGTCCTGAGCGGATTGCGGTACCCGACCAGAAACTGCGCCCCGGAAATGAAGATCAGCGTGGAGATGACGAAGCCCGTGCCTTCGGGCCATTCCATGTCGTAGGCGTATTCCCCGAGGAAGACGAAGCCGACCACATAGGCGAGAATCCACGCCCCCATCAGGGCGATCTTGGTGAAGAGGGCCTTTTCGGGCCAGCAGGAACCGGCCTCCCTGCCGAAGGCGGCCCGCCCCATGAGGACGAGGGACAGGAGGGCCAGCGCGGCGGTGATGCCGATGGGGAACGATTCCGCCGTGAACACGTCCTTCGAGGCCGATTCGGGAATCAGGTATATCTGGTGGGCCATGACGCAGCAGAAGACGAGCAGCGCCAATCCGATGAAAAAGTCCGTCTTGTTTTTCATGAAACTCCCCCGTCATGAAAAGGAGGGGCGGGGCGCAACCGCGCTCCGCCCCGAGGTTCGGTTAGTCAAGCGACTTGCGCCCGGCCAGCACTTCGTCGGCGAGGTCCGAGGACGACTGGATGAGCTTGCCGAAGTCCTTGGCGGAGAGGTAGTCGGCGGACAGGCCGATCTTGTCGAACTTTTCGATGACGGCGGGGTCCTTCATGGCCTTTTCGATGAGGGGTTCGAGCTTGGCGACGCGGTCGTCCTTGACCTTCTTGGAGAAGACGAGGCCGTGCCACGCGCCGAGGTCGATCCATTTTTCGTCTTCGGGGGTCATCTGGTCGGCGTACAGTTCGCGGAAGGTGGGGGTGTCGGGCAGATCGGCGCGGCGTTCCTTGCGGGAAATGGCGATGACGTTGAAGTCGCCGGAGTTGGCGTAGGGCAGGATGTTGGCGGGAACCTGGAACCCGGCGGTGACGTGCTTGCCGAGCAGAGCGGTGCTCACCTCATGGCCGCTCGTGTAGGCGGCGTGACGGATTTTGAGGCCCTTGTGGAAGCGGTCGAGCAGCTTGGTCATGTAGAGGCGCTGCGTGGAGATGGCCCCGGTGGTGGCGTAGACGGTGCCGTCGGGGTCCTTTTCGGCGGTTTCGAGGAACTTGGCGTAGGTGTCGATGCCGGAGGACTTGTTGGTGCTGAGTACGCATTCCATGGCGGCGATGTGGGCCACGGGCTTGATGTCCTTGAGGGTGTAGCCCACGTTGGTCAGCTTGGGCGTGGTGGCGAGGGCGCTGAAGCCGGGGAAGGCGAGGGTGTAGCCGTCGGGCCGGGCGCGGAGCATTTCGTTGATGCCGATGGCCTGCGCGCCGCCGGGCTTGTTGATGACGTTGATCGTGATGTTGTAGTGCTGCTGGAAGTAGTCGGCGAGGATGCGCGCCGCGATGTCCACCCCGCCTCCGGGGCCGAAGGGGACGATGACGTTGATGGGCTTGTCGTAGGGATACTCGGCACGGGCATCCGTGTTGCCGCCGACGAACAGGGCACAGGCGAGGAGCAACGAGGCGATGATGCTTTTCTTCATGGCAATTCCATCCTTTGGGTTGTGGGGATGCGCGGGGAGCGTCCGCGTCTTCCTTCGGCGGGCCGTCGGCGAAAGGTGCCGCCGACCGTATGAGAGTCATTATATCAAGAAATATGCCAGTGGATTTTGGGGGGAATCGCCCCCCATTCGTTTTCGGAAACGAGCAAAGGCGGCCCGCCGGTAACGAAAACGTTACGGCGGGCCGCCTTGTTCGTATCATATCTGTTACAAAAAACGCCTAGGAGTCCCCTTCGTGGGGAGCCTGCAATTTGCGCCAGAGGGTCATCCGGCTGATGCCGAGGGCGTTCGCCGCCTTGCCCATGTCGCCGCCGCAGCGTTCCACCGTGCGCCGGATGAACAGGGCTTCCTCCCGCGCCATGTGGGCCTTGAGGGAAAGGGGCGTCTCCTCGGTCTGGGCGGGCGGTTCGGGCCGGGGCGCGAGGGAGGATTCCTCCCACAGTTCCGTGAGGAGCCGCTCCCAGTCGGTCACTTCCGCCATGTGGTTCGCCACGATGGCCATGCGTTCCATGACGCTGAGCAGTTCGCGGATGTTGCCGGGCCACGTGTGGCGGAGCAGGGGCGTCCGAAGCTGCGCGATGAGGCGTTCCTCCGCCGGAGGCTCGTCGAGGTGCGCCCGCAGATGGGACACGGCGAGATCGATGATGTCCTCGGGCCGTTCGCGGAGCGGCGGCAGACGCAGCGACAGGACGTTGAGGCGGTAGAAGAGGTCGGCGCGGAACCGTCCCTCGGCGATGAGCCGCCGAAGGTCCTGATGGGTGGCGCACAGGACGCGGACGTCGAGGTGGATGACCTGCGTGCCGCCCACGCGCACGAGTTCGCGCTCCTGAAGCACGCGCAGGAGCCTGCCCTGAAGGGCGAGGGGCAGGTCCCCGATTTCGTCGAGGAACAGGGTGCCGGTGTGGGCCAGCTCGAACATGCCCGCCTTGCCCTGCCGTTTCGCGCCGGTGAACGCGCCTTCCTCATAGCCGAAGAGTTCGCTTTCCAGCAGCCCTTCGGGGATGGCGGCGCAGTTCACGGCCACGAAGGGCCTGTCCTCGCGGGAACTGGCCGCGTGGATGCTCTGGGCGAACAGTTCCTTGCCGGTGCCGGACTCCCCGCAGATGAGCAGGTTGGCGTCGGTGGAGGCGTAGAGCATGCCGAGTTCTTTGAGGTGGCGCATATGGGGGGACCGGGTGCGGATGTCCCCGAAACGGTAGCGCGTGGTGAATCCTTTTGATTTCAGGTTGGTGCGGAGCTTTTCTTCGGCACGGGAAATGCGTTTGGCGTCGGAAAGGGAGCAGACCGTGCCCATGTTCTGCCCTTGAAAAAGGATGGGCACGCGGTTGATGACGATGGTCGTCCCCCGGATGTCCTGAATGCGCCCGTGTTCGGCCTTGTCCGTCGTGACGGCGTCTGGGGAAAACACGCCCGGCATGACGGTGCGGATGTGGTTGCCGAGGGCCTCTTTCCGGGGGCATTTGAGGAGGTGTTCCGCCGACGGGTTGACGAGATTGACCTGCCCCTGAGCGTCATAGACCACGATCCCCTCGCCTACGGCGTTGAGGATGGCCTCGAACCGGGCGGTGCGCTGGCGTTCGGCGCGGCGGGCGCGGGCGACGTTGACCGCTTCGAGCAACGTCCGCTTGGCGGAAATCTCCCCGTCGATGATTTCGAGGGTGGCGAAGCCCATCGCGGCCGCCCATTCGGAAATGAGCGTGCCCCGGGCCACGAAGAGGTCGACATCGGCGGGATTCAACTGGAGAAGCTGGAGCCGCATCTGGTTCCGCGAAGTGTAGAGGTATTCCTTGATCTTCATCCCGAGCGCCCTGCCGACGCTGGCGAGCCCCGGCAGCGGCGTCCCGTAGCGGAAAAAGACGGCGTTGCGGACGTTTCCAGCATAAGGCTGGAGCGCCTGCAGGACATCCCATGCGGAAATGTCGATGGGCACCACCGGGATGGTCGAGTGCCGCTTGATCACGTCCACCGTGACCCCCCGGCTGAGAACGATGTCGCAGGTATCGGGGGAAAGGCGCTCGGCGGCGTCGATGGCTTCTTCAAAGGCCGCATCCACAAACCGGAGACGGCAGCGCAGGTTTTTGGCGGCCTGCCGGAAGACCTTGGCGTCCAGCCCCTTGTAGGGGGCGATGACGGTCATGTGAAATTCGTATTGCGGGAGCATGCGTTTTTCCTGTTTGCGAGCATAAGGGGCGAACTTTGCGGAGATATCGGGACAAAGGCGGTTCCGCGTTCCCTGTGCCGTGGTCGCGTGCCCCATCCGCAAGGCGGCGCGGCGGACTTCCGGCGGTGCGTGCGCCGGGATCGCGGCCATCGAAACAGCGTTCCGCCGCGCTGAGTGATTCCGGCATTGCGGAGTACGCCGCCGAAAGGCTGGGCTTTCGGCGGGATGCGCCGGAGTCGCGGAAAACCTCCGCTCGTCCCTCCGGAGGCTTCTTTCTTCACACGCGTTCCCTGCGAGCGACCGTGTGTGCCGCAGCCGCGTCCGGGAAAGAACGGGTGACCCGTTCCGCCGCTGCGGGCACCATGATGATGCGGACCGGAGAGGCGGCGTCCTGTCCGACGTGCGTAGCGTACCCGCATGGAGCGGACGGGAGGGGAGTCCCACATACATATGGAGCTCACTGCGGGCGCTGTTCCGCCGCCTGCCCTTCGCGGGTCAACTCCCACATTACAAGCTCACCCCGTATCGTCTTTGAAGGCGGCAGCCTCGACGGCAACGTTCACATACGCACGGAGCGCACTCTTCAGCGCGTTGGTGATGTCCGCAGGCGCGGCAATTCCCACATGCCTGCGGCGTCCCCCGGCGGCAGTGCCGGGACCCTTGCGGGCATCAGTCCTTTCCAATAGCTACGGCGCTCACCGCGTCCGCGAGGCGCGGAGCAACATCAGGGGCTCCGGCATCCGTCCCGCTGGCGCGCGTTGCTTTCGCGTGGAGAGGGCCGCAACGTCGTTCAGGTCCAGCGGTCCGTGTGCGTCGCTTTCCCGGAACGGAATCCGCCGGTCCGTGACGGGCGGTCTCGGAAAACGGGCGGAACGTTTCTTGCTTATGGGCGGCAGGGGCCGGGGCTGAAATCCGGCCTGCAACATTCAACCCAAAAGGAACCCGTTATGCGATTCAAGACACTGTTTGCAGTATGCGCGCTTTTCGGCAGCCTGTTTCAGTCGTCGCCCGCCCTGTCCGAAACCCTCCGCACGGCCTGGCTCGGCGAGCACGAGGCGTTTCTGACTTGGTACGCCAAGGAAAAAGGCTGGGACAAGGAAGCCGGGCTGGATATAGCCATGCTCCGGTTCGATTCCGGCAGGGACCTCATCGAAAACGTCAAGGCCTACGACTGGGCCGTCGCCGGATGCGGAGCCGTCCCGGCCATGCGGGCCACCATGAGCGATCAGATTGAGGTGATCGCCGTCGCCAACGACGAATCCCTCTCCAACGCGATCCTGACCCGGCCTGACAGTCCGATCCTCGCGAGCAGGGGCTTCAACCCCGACTTCCCGAATGTGTTCGGGACGCCCGAGTCCGTCAAGGGGAAGACGGTGCTGTGCCCGAAAAAAACGTCGGCCCACTACCTGCTGGGCAAGTGGCTCTCCGCCCTCGGGCTGAGCGAGCGGGACGTCAAGATCGACCCGCTGGAGCCGACTCCGGCTCTCGGCGTCTTCAGAAACGGGTACGGCGACGTCATCGCCGTCTGGTCGCCCTTTACGCGTGAAGCCGAGACGCTCGGGTACAAGACGGTGACCAGTGCGCGGGACTGCGGCGCACCCCAGCCCGTCCTCCTCGTCGCGGATCGGACCTTCGCCGCCGAGCACCCCGAAACCGTGCGGGCGTTCCTCAAGCTCTACCTGCGCGGCGTGAACGCCATCCGCGACGAAGGCCCGGAAGCGCTGGCTCCCGACTACGTACGTTTCGCCGGGGAATGGATGGGCAAGACGCTCTCGGAAGCGGATGCCGCCGCGGAACTGCGGGATCATCCCGTGTTTTCGCTTGAAGAACAACTGGAGCTGATCGGGGAAGAGGGCAAGAGCCCGCTGAAGGCATGGCTGGCCGAAATCGCCGCCTTCTCGGAAAGCATGGCCCCGAACAAGGCGCACAGACACGCCACGCCCGACGCGGTCACGGACCGTTTCCTCAGAGCCATAGCTTCGGAGCGGGCGAGCTGAAGGGGGTACCTATGCCTCCCCCCTGTTGCTGAACGTCTGCCCGCCGATCTTTTGAATATCTGCTAACCCCCAAGGGAAGGCTTACAGCAAAAAAATTCCGGTTCCTGCGCCAACAGAGACCGGGGCTGACGCAGCGCTGTTTGCGCCTCGCACGTCCCGTAGCTTTGTCGATGGTACACCACAAGGAGCCCCGTACCAGTTCACCTGCTACGGGGCTCCGCTCTTACCGAGTCGGCAATCTGCCGCTGAAAGCGGGCGGAGAGGCACCATAAGCAGGATGGCGATGACTCGCCTCATGCGGTGCCCCCTTTTTCAGGTATGCGCTGCGTCACGGCGCATTGGGGGCAGAAACGTGCGGAAAAAAACCTATCGAGGGTAGTCAAGAACGTCAACGCTGGGGCAGGAAATGTTGTCAGGCGCGGGCGGTGGAGAAGATGGATCGGGATGCCCCTGAAAAGGGGAAGGCGCATGAAGAATTGAATCAGAGGAATGAGTAGGGCCGCTCTCTCCGTGTACCCCAAGTGATAATGCCCAGTCGATTCTCAGAGGGCACGGAGGAGGGGAGAGGTGTACCTCGAAGCGGAAAGGTTGGACTGCCCTGCCTCTGGTTGCATTTTTCGTGTTCCCCCAACGGAAAAAGCCCTTACAGCTATTCACTGTAAGGGCTTGATTTCGCTGGTGGGCCATCGGTGACTTGAACACCGAACCAACTGATTAAGAGTCAGCTGCTCTACCAATTGAGCTAATGACCCGCTTGGGGTTGCGCTCAACGCGCGAAAAGTGATGTAGCTCAAACGGCATGGGCCGTCAACCTTTTTGAGAAAACTTTTCGTCCTTTTTTTGTTTGCGCTCCGCAACCCTCCGACGCGCCATCCGAAATATGGATTTTTTACGGTCTCCCTCTTTCCGCCGGAGGCGTTCCTTCCTTCCTTCCTTCCTTTGTTTCTTTGATGGCGGCGGCGATTATCGGTAGTCCGGAATGGGGCGTTTGACGTCCTTCAGGAACGTATCGGTCACAAGGTCGAGGAGGGTATCGATTTTCGTTTGGGGAGCGTCCGGCCCTTCGTGAAAACGGATGATGGCCTCAAGCCACGTCTGGATTTCGCTGCGTCCCTTTGAAGCGTCGAAAAGCCTGAGCTGATCGTCGAGGGTGAAGACCGGATGGATGGTGATGTCCTTGATCACCTCCGCGTCGGTCATGTCCTTTCCCGCCCATTCCTTATAGAAGGTCTTGTAGCTCTCAGAAAGGTTGGCGACGGATTCCTCGCGCAGCATGCGGACGGCGCGCAGGTAGACCCGCAGGAAGGCGGCGACGGCTTCCCGGTTGGTTTCCGCGAAGGCCCTGTCCGCCATCAGCAGGATGGGCTGGCGGGCGTTGACGGAGCGGGATGTCGCCGCGACTTTCAGGCCGTGTTCGTCCCCACTGTAGCTGTAGGGCGCCCACAACACGACGGCGTCGCCCGCTCCGTTGACGAAGTCGCGCAAGCCCTGTTCCGCGTCCGTGTTGACGACGCGGACGTCCTTGGGCGTCAGGCCGTAGGCGGAAAGCCATTTGGTCAGGAGGTACTGGGCCGAGGACGCGGCGGGGCAGAGGACGGTTTTGCCCTTCACGTCGGCCGGGTGCCCGTACAGGTTCGGGTAACCGTCGTTGAACCCCTTGACCTTGAGGATCGGATTGTCCCGGCGCACCATGACCGCGTTCGCCAGCGACTCGTCGTTGCCGATGCCGATGATGGTGACCTTCTCGGGATGCGGTTCGGTCAGGATGGAGAACGCGCTGCACGCGCCGATGTTCCATGTGTCCGCTCCGGCGATCAGGTCCTTGCCCGATTCGAACCAGACCAGCCGGATGTCGAGCCCTTCCTGATGGTCCCATCCCTGTTGCTTGGCGTACCAGATGAGGAACGTTTCGTGTTCGGGAAGCCAGCCGGTGCTGACGGGGATGAGCTTCCCGAATGCGGAGGAAGCGGCGGATGCGCCCGCGCCCGCCGTCAGACAGCAGACAAGCGCCAGAATGCCGAGCAGCCCGGTCAGTGTGCGCTTCATGATGCAATCCTTGTTCGTGAGGGGTGGAGGGAGGAAATGCGAAAAGTCGATTGACAGAAAAATCACTTCGAGTCGGCCCTTGGTTCACTCCATAGCGTTTTTGTTCCCGGTTGCCAAGAAGTTGTTCCTTTCACACGAATTTTGCGACGGGCGTCTGACGCGGAATGGGGGAAGGGCCGGCGCGCCGTCCGCTTGAGGCAACCGGGCGTGTCCGCTTGACGAATCGGGCGTGCGTATAAGGCGTACTCCAAAAGAGGATGTCTTGCGACGGGACAAAAATGTCCCGTGGGACAAAAATGCCCCACGGGAGTATACTTTTGTAATATGCTATAATTATTTGATATACAGGAAAACGCATTTTTAACGGGACATCCGTGTCTCATTGTGACGGAAAGAACATTCTGGGCGTTCTCATACGGACGAATTTTTTTTTATCCTTTATTCCAGTGGATTATCCGAGAGAAATACGGTGGAATGTCGACAGATCGATCCTTTTGGCTCGGCACTTGCTAGGGAGATAGTGCCTTCGGGAACAATCCCGACGTTCCATAGAGAACGATGCGTCCTTTTTCGTTCAAAGCCGGGGCACATGGCTGTGAACGAAAAAGAGCGCAGTGGAATTACTCTTGAAACGCCAAGACAAAGAGGGAATTTCGGACATGAGCAACACAGAACATGCTGAAAACGGACGCGAAGAACTGAAAAAAACAATGAGCCCGGCGGAAGTCTGGGCTCTTGCCGTAGGCGCCATCATCGGTTGGGGCTGCTTCGTTCTTCCCGGAACGCGTTTCCTGCCTGATGCGGGTCCTCTGGGCAGCATTCTGGCCTTCGCCGTGGGCGGCGGCCTGCTGTGCTTCGTCGCGTTGAGCTACAGCGTCCTCATCAAAGCCTATCCCGTGGCGGGCGGTTCGTTCACCTACGCCTACGTCGGCTTCGGCACCAAGTGCGGCTTCATCTGCGGATGGGCGCTCGTGCTCGGGTATCTCTGCGTTATCGCCGCCAACGGCACGGCCATGGCCCTGCTCAGCCGCGCCCTGCTTCCCGGCGTCTTCGACGTGGGGTACATGTACACGGTCGCCGGGTGGGACGTGTATGCCGGTGAACTGGCCATGATGTCCGCCGTCTTCCTGTTCTTCGGGTATATGAACTTCCGCGGCATGGACATGGCGAGCAGCCTGCAGCTCATCCTCGCCTTCGCTCTCGCCGGCGGCGTGCTGGTTCTGGCCGTGGGCACCTTCTCCGCCGAAACCGCCAGCATCGACAACCTGTTCCCGCTGTTCGCGGAAGGCCGTTCCTGGTGGGCCTGCGTGATTTCCATCGTCGCCATCACCCCCTGGCTGTTCGTGGGCTTCGACACCATCCCCCAGACCGCCGAAGAATTCGACTTCCCGCCTGAAAAGTCCCGTCGTCTGATGCTCAACTCCATCATCTGCGGCGCCACGCTGTACGGCCTCGTGCTGGTTTCCGTCGCCATCATCATCCCCTACACCGACCTTCTCGGCCAGAACCATACCTGGTCCACCGGCGCCGTCGCCAACATGGCTTTCGGCAAGTTCGGCGGCGCGATTCTCGCCATCCCGGTCCTCGCCGGCATCTTCACGGGCATGAACGGCTTCTTCATGGCCACCACGCGCCTGCTGTTCAGCATGGGCCGCGGCAAGTTCCTGCACCCCTGGTTCGTGAGGGTCCATCCCAAGTACGGCACCCCGACCAACGCCGTCCTGTTCACCCTCTGCCTGACCCTCATCGCGCCCTGGTTCGGCCGTTCCGCCCTGAACTGGATCGTCGACATGTCGGCTATGGGCACCGCCCTCGCCTACCTGTTCACCTGCATGACCTCCTACAAGTTCGTCGACCAGCATCCTGAAATCGCCAATGCCCCGTGGGGCAAGCCGGTCGCCATGGTCGGCGGCGCCACCGCCATCGCCTGCTTCATGCTGCTCGCCATCCCCGGCTCTCCCGCCGCCATCGGCTTCGAGTCCTGGATCATGCTGCTCGTGTGGGTTGCCCTCGGCGCCGGGTTCTACTTCAGCCGCGCCAAGGAACTGAACGCCATTCCCCACGTCAAGATGCAGTACATGCTGCTCGGCACCACTGACCGTCCGCTCCTCTTCAACACGAAGGGTCAGGAACTGGACGAAGAAGACGCCAAGTCCGTCGCTGAATTGGGTTAGGCACTCCCTCCCCTGACCTGAATAAGGGCCGGGATCGTCACTACGACGATCCCGGCCTTTGTGTTTCCGGCGGCGCATCAACCGCTCCGCTGGAGCCTTTCATGATGAAGGCCGACTGTGAAAACCGAGGAGGGGCGGCGGTATGGCCGGTCCTGTCGCCGCAATGCGGCGTGGATGCGGTACAGCCGCGTTTTTCGGCGGCATGCCCCCTGAGAACGTGAAGCGTTCCAAAGAGAGCATTCGTTCAGCGGACGGCCTGCCAGAAGCGTTCGATGGCGGGGCGGTGGACGGCGCGGTTCCGGTAGAGCTTGATGGCGACCCGCACGCTCAGGTCCGGGCGGTCCTCCCATATGCGGAGGATGGTGCCGCGTTCGAGCTGGTCGCTGACCAACGCCTCGGGGACCCAGGCCATGCCGAGGCCCTTTTCCAGCATTTTGACGATGCCCTCGCTCAGGCTGCTTTCATAGACGGATTGCAGCGCGCAGGGCGTCTTTTCGTAGAGCGGCAGGATGATGCGGTTGGCGAACGAGAAGTTGCTGTAGGAAAGGTAGGGCAGGGAAGGGGCGTCGGGGGAAAGGCGTTCCGCCAGCGCGCTGCCGATCACGGGCAGGAAGCGTTCCTCGGCGACGGTGGCGGAATCGATGTGGGACAGGAATTCGCTGTCCGATTCGTATTCGTCCAGCTTGTAGGTGAGCAGCATGTCCACCCGGTTGTCCATCAGGGCGCAGAAGTGTTCCTCCACGCTCTGGGGGAAAGGATTGACGGCGAACCGCAGATCGTCGCACGCCTCCTTGACCTTGCACAGCAGATCGGGGAGCACGTTGATGGAAAGCGTGGGGAGGCTGATGATGCGGACAAGGCTGTCCGAACCGCGTTCCGCCGCGAATTCGCGCCGGGCCTCGTTCATGCGCTCCACGATGTCGCGGGCGACGGGCAGGAACTGTTCACCCTGCGCGGTGAGGCGGATGGGCAGGGCCGTGCGGTCGAAGAGGACCACGCCGAGCCATTCCTCCAGCGCCCGGATGCGGCGGCTGAAAGCCGGCTGGGTGACGTTGCGTTCCTGCGCGGCGTGCGAAAAGCTCTTGTGGCGATACAGGCTGAGGAAGTCTTCGAGAAGTTTCTGGTCCACGCTGAGGCTCCATGCTTTTTGATCATGACCCGATACGAAAACGGCAATTGCCAGTTCCCGCAGCCGGTTCTATATATTCGGCAAACACTCGGTATTCGCATCAAACAGGAGAAACGTCCATGCCTCGTCTCGAACACGATTTTTTGGGTGAAAGGGAAATCCCCGCCGATACCTATTACGGCATTCAGACTTTGCGCGCCATTGAAAACTTTCCGATTTCCGGGGCGAGCATCGCCAGCTTCCCCGAACTCATCCGGGCGCTCGCGCAGGTCAAGAAGGCTTCCGCCATCGCCAACATGCATTTCAACGTGCTGCCCCGCGAGATCGGGGAAGCCATCTGCGCGGCCTGCGACGAGATCGTCGCGGGCAAGATGCGCGACCAGTTCCCCATCGACTGCATTCAGGGCGGTGCGGGCACGTCCACGAACATGAACGCCAACGAGGTGATCGCCAACCGGGCTCTCGAACTGCTTGGCCACCGCAAGGGCGAGTACGAATACTGCCATCCCAACAACCATGTGAACTGCTCCCAGTCCACGAACGACGTCTACCCCACGGCGCTGCGGCTGGCCCTGTACATCCAGCTCGGCGAGCTGGCCGGGGACATGGGTTACCTCCAGCAGGGCTTCGCGGCCAAGGCTGAGGAGTTCGCGGACGTGATCAAGATGGGCCGCACACAGCTTCAGGACGCGGTGCCCATGACCCTCGGCCAGGAGTTCGGAGCCTACGCCACGACCATCGGTGAAGACATCCTGCGCGTGGAGGAGTCCCGCAAGCTGCTTCTGGAAATCAACCTCGGCGCGACGGCCATCGGGACGAGCATCAACGCGCCCGCCGGGTATGCGGAAGTCGCCACCAAGGCGCTCGCCGAAGTGACCGGCATTCCGGTGGTGCTGTCCACGAACCTCATCGAGGCGACGTGGGACACCGGGGCCTATGTGCAGACCTCCGGCGTGCTCAAGCGCATCGCGGTCAAGCTGTCCAAGGTGTGCAACGACCTGCGGCTTCTTTCCTCCGGCCCGCGCACGGGCATCAATGAAATCAACCTGCCGCGTCTCCAGCCCGGTTCCTCGATCATGCCGGGCAAGGTCAACCCGGTCATTCCCGAGGTGGTCACGCAGGTGGCCTTCGACATCATCGGCAAGGACGTGACCATCACGATGGCCTCGGAAGCCGGACAGCTCGAGCTGAACGTCATGGAGCCGATCATCGCCTTCTCGCTTTCGAACGGCATCCACCGTCTGCGCCGGGCCATCCGCACCTTGCAGGATCGCTGCGTGAGCGGCATCACCGCAAACAAGGAGCGTTGCCGGAGCATGGTCGAAAACAGCATCGGCATCATCACCGCGCTGAATCCCTATCTCGGATACGAGACGTCCGCCGCCATCGCCAAGGAGGCGCTCGAAACCGGCGGCTCGGTCCTCGATCTCGTCCTCGCCCGCAATCTCCTCAGCCGCGAGAAGCTCGACGACATCCTCGCCCCCGAGCATATGATCAATCGGAAGTAACAAGCGGAACATATTGGGGAAGGTGAGGAACCTCTTTCTTCAGAAAGGGGTTCCTCACCCGTCTCCTCTCCCAACGCCTTTTGACGGCATCGAATCCTTGTTCGCAGGATCGGACGGCAAAAGCGTTTCCCGTGTGGTCGGGTGAAAAAAGGCGTCCCGTTCCGAAGGTGGAACGGGACGCCTTTCTTTGACGCACGGGGAGCCTTTCGCCTTGAAAACGGACTCCCCGTGAAGGCTTCTCGCGGCAAAAGGAATCCGCTTCGGAGAGTTTCCTTGGACGCCTTCCGGGAGAAGCCTTCCTCCGCCGAAGCAGCTTGAAAGGCTTACAGACCGTCAGCGCACTCTTCTTACACTGCGAACACGCTTCCCACATTCTCTCTTCTTCCCTTTCTTCCGGCGGCAAAACCGGGAGACGGACGCCGAGCCGTCAGCCCGCGCGTCGCCCGTGCCGGAATCGACCCATATGAACGTCTTGGGAGATGGAGGGGGGTGGGGTTTGGGG
>CABKMN010000007.1 GCA_902373525.1 uncultured Bilophila sp.
GGCGGGACGCCTTGGGGCGGAAGGGGATTTTGTCTGTAGTCATGAGAGCCTTGGGGTTGTCGGGTCTTGAAGGATTGCCAAGCCCGTCCGCGTCGGGTAGACTGGACACTGCTTTATGATCCCCGGATATGGACCGGGGCAACTTCACGAGGTAAGCAGAGTGTATCGCGTTGTCGTTCCCGAGTCTATGTCCCCATACGATGCCTGCGGAAAACGTTCGGGCGAGGTTGCGTCGTCCTTCCGTTTCCGCCCCTGCGGCCTCTTCGGCCTGCTCCTGTTGTGCGTCCTTCTCGGGCTGGCGGGCTGCGGCCCGAAGAACGTCACCAGCAAGGGACCTTTTGTGGTGCAGGAACCCGCCAAAGGGTATCCCGTCGTCTCCTCTTCGGGGCAGAAAACCGGGACGGTCTACCTGCCCGCCGACGACGGCAGGCCGCTTTCCAAAGCCGAAAGGGAAGCCTTCCTGTCGGAGGGCGAACTCGACCGGAATCTCTCGCAGGACGAGCTGGGGGACGTGCTCCTCCACTTTAAATACCTTGTGCACGAAGATCGGTACACGGTCGAGAAGAACATCGAGCGCGCCCAGTTCTACATGCCCTTCATCTACGAGACGCTGCGTTCGCGGGGGCTGCCCCGTGAACTGGCCTACATCGCCTTCATCGAAAGCGGGTTCAACCCCAAGGCGACTTCGAGCAGCGGGGCGGCGGGCATGTGGCAGTTCATTTCGAGTACGGGCAAGCACTACGGCATGAATCAGGACTGGTGGCTGGACGAACGGCGCGACCCCTATCAGTCCACGCGCGCGGCGGCGGACTACCTGAGCAAGCTGCACGGCATGTTCAACGACTGGCATCTGGCGATCACGGCCTACAACGCGGGCGAAGGAAAAATCCAGCGCGGCCTCGCCGCCACCGGGTCCAAGACGTTCTTCGAACTGCGCCGCAAGAACGAGCAGATTTACAGCACCCGGGACCGCCTGTCCGACGAAAACAAGCAGTACCTCCCCAAATTTCTCGCCGTGTGTAAGATCGCGCGGAATCTGGATAAGCTCGGCTTCACCCGCATGGACCTGTCCCGCTCTCCGCAGGTGGCCGAAGTCCGGGCGAAACCGGGCACCGATCTCATGCTTTTCGCCAAGAGCATGGGCATGAGCTGGGAGGAATTCGCCGCCCACAATCCGGCCTATCAGCGGTACGTCAGCCATCCTTCCCGCTCGACGAAGATTTATGTGCCCCGCCGGATGGCGGGTCAGGCGCAGGCCATGCTCATCAAGCTGCCCCCCGCCAAGACGGGTACGAGTTACGCGGGGCTGCGCGACTACAAGATCGCGCGCGGCGACACGATGGTCAGCATTTCGCGCAAGACCGGCGTTCCCGTGGCCGAACTGCGGCGGCTCAATCAGGTCAGCGAACCCCTGCGCGCCGGAAGAACGCTGAAGATTCCGGGAACCAACCGGACCGGCGTCGATGCCCGCGCCCTCGCCAAGGCTTCGGCTCCCGCGTCCAAGTCCGTGCAGGTCGCTTCCGTACGCCGGAGCGACGCGCGCGCCGTCCCGCAGCAGCCCGTCCGGTCTTCGGCTTCCGCGACGCATGAGGTCAAAAAAGGGGACACCATGTACTCCATTGCGAAGCGCTACGGCGTGACGCAGGAGGCGATCCTCGCGGCCAACGGCATGAAGAACCATAATCTGAACCTCGGGCAACAGCTTCGGATTCCCGCCGGAGGCACCGCCGTGGCCGAGAACCGCACGGTGGCCGCGCCGGTGCGCGCCGTTTCGGCCCCCGCGCCGCAGCGGGCTCCTTCGCGCTCCGTGGCCGTCGCCAAGGAAAGCAACAAGGTCGTGCAATACACGGTGCAGAGTGGCGATACGCTGTGGGCCATCGCCCGGAAGTTCAACGTGTCTCCGGTCGAACTGCTTTCGCTCAACAACATGAACCGGAACACGGCCCTCCGTCCCGGCGACACGGTCCGGGTCGCGGTGAACTAGCCCGTGCCCGAACCCTTCGTGCGTCGGTTCGCGGCGTTTTTGCGGAAAATGAGGCTGGACGCGCGCGCCCTTCGCGGCGTGATCCTGCTGGCCTTTCTGCTGATCGCCGCCGGAATCCTGTTGCGGCATCTGGCCCCGCAGGCGGACACGCTGACGGGGTGGATGGACCGGTATCTGCCCGGCGGCTATGCGGGAGGCGCGGTTTACGTCTGCTCCGTGGCGGGCCTGAGCTGCCTTGCCGTCCCCCGGCAGCTCCTGAGTTTCGCCGGAGGGTACGCCTTCGGGGCGTTGCCCGGCGCGCTTCTGTCCACGCTCGGCGTGACGTTGGGGTGCGTGCTCGCGTTCGGCCTGTCCCGTTACGCTGGACGTTCCTTCGTCGAACGACGGTACGGGGACAAGGCCGAGGCCTTCAACCGGATCGTGGTGAAACGCCCGTTCGTCCTCGCGCTGCTGATCCGGCTGTTTCCGTCCGGGAACAATCTGGTATGCAGCCTGATCGCCGGGGTGAGCCGCATCCCGGCCCTCCCTTTTTTTCTGGGTTCCTGTTTGGGATACCTTCCTCAAAATCTGCTGTTTTCGATGTTGGGAAGCGGTATGCGCGTCGATGCCGGATGGCGCATCGGGCTCGGCGTGGCGCTGTTCGCGGCGTCCTGTCTTCTGGCGTGGGGGCTGGCGTCGCATTCCGGCCTGCCGCGCCCGTTGCGGGAGCGGAGAGACTGAACCTGCCATATAAAAGGACATTACGATGAAGGGATTGGAGCTTTCGAAGGCGTATTGGGAAAACTGCGCGCGCCCCTTGTTCCGGCGGGAACTGCCCGCGTTTCTGGAACGGGCGGCCGTCGGGCTTGTGGGCGAGGGGTCCGAATGTTTCGGATTCGACGACGAGATTTCGCGCGATCACGACTGGGGGCCGGGATTCTGCCTGTGGCTTCCCGAAAGCGAGTGGGAGCGGTGGCGCGACGCCGTGGAACCGTTGCTGGCCCGTCTGCCCGACACCTTTGAAGGCTTCCCCGCGCGCATGGCCCCGGAGCGGCGGATGGGCCGGGTCGGGCCGTTGTCCATTGAGGGCTTCTACCTCCGATTCGTCGGTACGCCGCAGCCCCCGCAGTCATGGAAACAGTGGCGCGCCATCCCCGAACATTTTCTCGCCGTGAGCACCAACGGCGAAGTGTTCGGCGACGGACTCGGCGCGTTTACGGCGTTTCGTGAGGCCCTGCTGGCCTATTACCCGGAGGATGTCCGTCTCAAGAAAATCGCCGCGCGGTGCATGGGCATGGCGCAGGCTGGGCAGTACAATCTGCTCCGGTCACTGCGGCGGGGTGAAACGGCGACGGCGATGCTGGCCGCCGCGCGCTTCTCCGAACAGGCCGTCTCCATGATTTTCCTGCTGAACAAGCGCTACATGCCCTTCTACAAGTGGGCGCACCGAGGCGTGGCACAGCTTCCCCTGCTCGGAAACGAGGCGGCGTCCTGCGTGACGGCGTTGGCGGGGCTCGACTGGCGGCTGGGACAGCGCGTCGAAAACACCGCCGGGGACATCGTGGAATCCCTATGTGCCGCCGTGGCCAACCGGCTGCGGGCCGAGGGCCTGTCCGACGCGGGGGGCGACTGGATGCTGGAACACGGCCCGTCCGTGCAGTCCCGGATCGAGACGCCCGAATTGCGGCGGTTGCCCGTCATGCTCGAATAACTTCGTTTCTCGCAATCCACGGAGCGTGGGCAACGGGAAGGGCTTCCCGCCGAACGCCGTTGAAGCCCCGAACGGGACCTCATCTACCGTTTTACAGGCGGTTTCCGGTTCCGGCTGAGAAACTCGTAACCACCCCGTCGCTTTGTGCAAAGTCGGCAGTGCATGCTTCGCCAGACCTTGCTGAAACATTTGCGGAAACGGATTGCCGACCCCTCCAGCAACCGCTTTCTTGAACATGCCTTTTTCATAATCCGGAACAGGCGACACAAAAGGGCCGTCAGACCCTTTTTCTTTCCCACACCGAGCGGGACAGCTTTCCGCCGCTCCCCACCTCCGATGAGGGATTCGATACGGTCGAAAGTCTTTGGAGAGGAAGGGGGCGGCGTGGAGGGGGAGGGAGAACCTTTCTGAAGAAAGGTTCTCCCTCCCCCTCCACATCTTTAGGTCATCCCTCCCGCGCCTGACGCGCCGCCCTGCGGCACATGCTCAGGTTGCTGCGGCAGGTTGTGGCGTCGGGGCTGTCCGCAAGGCCGAGACGCTCGTAACAGGCCAGCGCCTCTTCCAGCGCCTGCGCGGCCTTGTCCCATTGCGCGTCTCCGGCGAGCGCCGCGCCGTAATTGCCGAGGGAAAAGGCCGTTTCGGGATGATCACCCAGAATCTCCTTGCGGATGGAAACGGCTTCCTGATGGTACAGCACGCCCTGACGCGTTTCGCCGCGCTCCTCGCATATCCGTCCAAGATTGTTCAGGCAGGTGGACACCCCGAAACAGCGGCGGCCTTCCCGTGCCTCCCAGAGCTTCATGGCGGCCTTGAGGTTCGCTTCGGCGATCTCGTACTTTTTGGCGGCGTACTGGTGCGACGAGAGATTCAGCAACGCGTCGGCGATACGCAGATCATCGGGGGGAAGGCGCCGCCGGAGGATGTCGAGCGCCCGTTCGCCGAGCAGGGCGGCCTCTTCCCATTCTCCGCGCTCCGAACGCAGCCGTGCGAGGTTCTGGAGCCCGCCCGCCACATGGATATGATCGGGGCCGAACAGTTCTTCGAGATGCCGCAGGGATTCGCGGAACGCTTCGTCGGCTTCGTCCAGCCGTCCCTGAACGTGGAGACAGCGGGCCAACCCGTCCTGAACGAGTATCCGCCCTCCGGCGGGCAGATCGGGAACCAGCAGTTCCCGGTAGATTTTTTCGGCGGCGGGAGCCTTCCCTTCCGCAAAAAGCGTCCGTGCCTCATTCAGGCGTTGCTGGAAAACGGCGTCGAGCTGCATAGAAACTCCCTGAAAAGAAAAGTCGCGGCTGTCGCCTCGGCGGGACAGCCGCGTCCGCCGCAGGGCGGAGTCGGTTCGGGGGAAGTGTAGGCCAATTCCCCCGAAAACGCCACAGGGGTTCAGCTTGAGGTACCGCTTTCAAGGATGGAGACGATGGAGAACAGGGTGAAGCAGATGCCGCCGAGGCCGACCATGACGCGGGCCGGGACCATGTAGGCGGGGTTGAATACGGCGGCTTCGAACAGGAAGGCGGCGATGAACAGGCAGGTCAGCGCGGTGAGGACCGGAATCAGGGGGATGCGCTTGGCCAGCGGGTAGGGATGCCGCCAGACCAGCGCCAGCAGCAGGACCTTGCTCAGGATGCTGTAGCAGACGATGCCGAGGCCGATGAGGACGAATCCGGGGGCGACGGTGACCGGGCTGTACTGGAAGAGCAGCAGGTACAGGCCCCAGAGGATGTCGATGGTGCCCATGACGATGACGAGCCAGGGCCAGAAGCGGCGGTCCGCCTCGTTGTAGGTGTTCTGAATCTGACGCGCGACGCTCGCCACGAGCGCGACGAGGCTTGCGCAGACCAGCCCGATGCCCGCCAGCACATGCCCGGCCACCACGTTGGGGGAGTCTTCCGAGCGCAGGATGTCCACGCCCCAGATGAAGCCGATCAGCGCGCAGATGATCGGAATGGCGAGCAGAAGCGTCACCATGCCGCCGCTGAAGCCCTGTTCGGGCTTGTGCCCCGGCCCGGCCTTGGAATTCGCGGGGATGAGGACGAATTTGGTCGAGGAGAGCGCGACCGTGGACACGCAGCAGGTGATCAGGCCGAGCCCGAACACGACGTGCCCGGCGACGAAGTGTTCCGCGCCGGTGCCGCTGTGGATGTAGACCAGCCCGCTGATGATGCCCACGGCCGCGGCGGTGTAGCCGATCAGGGGGAGCAGCACCTTGAAGGCCGCGTTGTAGGTGTGGATGAGCTGCCGGATGATGGTCGCCGCCGTGGTGAACAGCGCCAGACAGATGATGCTCAGGAACAGGACGACGTGCCCGGCGACGTAGGTGTTGGCGTCGTTGCCCATATCCCAGATGTACCAGCCGTAGCCGAGGCAGATCGCGCCCATGGCGAGCGGGATGATCCTGAAGAGAACGCTGATCCAGTAATTCATGGTTTCCCCCTTTTCCGGATGAAATGTATGGGTTCAGCCAAGCACAGCGCGTTTGCGAATTCCATTATACTTTTCACGGGTTAGAGATATAGGACCCGCGTTTCCCCTTGCCGTGCGGCGGCTTTTCCCCGTTCGGGGGCTGGTCATTTCGGCGTTCGCACGGTAGAGCTTTGGCCCATGATACGTTTTATTCAAAATCATATTTCGTTGTCCGTGCAGGCGGGGCTGGCGCTTCTGGGCGCGGTGCTGCTCTGGAGCAGCTCGTTCATCGCGCTCAAGGTCGCCGTGTCGGCGTTCGATCCCATGGTGATGGTGTTCGGGCGCATGCTCAGTTCTCTGATCGGCCTGTCGGTTCTGCGGCTGACCGTCTGGCGGAACGCGCCGCCCATCCTGCTGAACCGGAGCGTGACGCGCCGGGAGTGGAAGTTCGTCATCCTGCTGGCGCTGTGCGAACCCTGCTTCTATTTCGTCTTCGAAGGCTACGCGATGACCTACACCACGGCGTCGCAGGCCGGGATGGTGGTTTCCGCCCTGCCGCTCGCGGTCGTGCTGGCGGCGTGGCTGCTGCTCGGCGAGCGCCCCCACCGGCGCGTATGGATCGGGTTCGTGCTGGCGGTCGTCGGCGTGGTCTGGCTGAGCGCCGGGTCCGTCGCCACGGAGAGCGCGCCGGACCCCGTGTTCGGGAACATGCTGGAAGCCCTCGCCATGCTGTGCAGCGCGCTGTACGTCATCTGCGCCAAGCAGCTTTCGTCCCGGTGCACGCCCGTGCTGATCACCACCGTGCAGTCGCTGGCCGGGCTTTGCTTCTTCCTGTGCCTGCTGTTCCTGCCCGCCGTGAAGCTCCCGGACGCGTTCCCGCTGCTGCCGACGCTGGCGGTCCTGTATCTGGGCGTGGGCGTGACCATGATTTCGTTCCTGCTGTACAATTTCGCCATCCGTTCCGTGCCCGCCTCGCGCACGGCGGCGTTTTTGAACCTCGTCCCGGTGCTGACCCTGTTCATGGGTATGGTCTTCCTTGAGGAACGGCTGACGGCGGGGCAGTGGGTCGCTTCCGCGCTGGTCATCGGCGGCGTGGTCCTCAGCCAGTGGAAGACGGCGCAGGCGGATCAGGCCGCCGCTGCGGAGGGTGCGGAGGGTTCGGAATGACGACGATGCCGCCGGATACGCCGGAACTGCTGGTGCCCGCCGGAGGCCGGGAGCAGCTTGAGGCGGCCCTGTTGTACGGCGCGGACGCCGTGTACATGGGCGGGCCGGAACTGAGCCTGCGGACCGCGTGCGACGGGTTTTCGGGGGAAGGGCTGGCCGCTGCCGTGCGGGACGCGCACGCCGCGGGTGTGAAGGTCTATTACTGCCTGAACGCCATGCCGTACGACGCGCAGTTGCCCGCCGTGGAGGCGATGCTGGAGCGTTTGCCCGATCTGGGCGCGGACGGCCTCATCGCCGCCGATCCCGGCGTGATCCGGCTGGCCCGGAAGCGTTGTCCGTCCGTCCCCATCCATCTTTCGACGCAGGCCCATTCCGTGAACCGGGCGGCGGTCGCCTTCTGGCGGGAAGCGGGCGTACGGCGCGTCAATCTGGCCCGCGAACTGGATTTCCGCGCCGTGCGCGGGCTGGTGGAGGCGTTTCCCGACGTGGAATTCGAGGCGTTCGTGCACGGGGCCATGTGCCTCGCGCTGTCCGGGCACTGTCTGCTGTCCGCATGGGTGAACAACCGGCCCGCCAATCAGGGACGGTGTACGCAGCCCTGCCGGTTCGAGTACCGGGGGATGGCGTTGACGGTGGAGGAACGCAAGCGCGAGGGCGAACCGCTCTGGGAGGTCCGGCAGGGCGAGGCGTTCAGCGGTTTCTGGGCTCCGCAGGATTTGTGCCTGCTGCGGTATGCGGGGCTGTTGGCGGATGTGGGCGTGCGCGCCCTCAAGCTGGAAGGGCGCACCAAGAGCGGCGGGTACGTCGCCCAGATTGCGGACGTGTACCGCGCGGCGCTGGATCGGCACGCCGCCCGCAGGGCGCACCCCGAAGCGCGGGGCGTCTCAACGGACGCGCTGCTGGAGGAACTGTTTCACACGGCGTCGCGGCCGCTGTCCACGGGCTTTTTCCTGCCGCGTCGCCGGGTGGAGACGCCGCCCGAGGGCTTCCGCCCCCGGCCCGTGGTGGCGCGGCTGCTGGAACCGGCGGGAGACGGCTGGCGGGTGCAGGTCCGTTCCCCGTGGTCCTCGGAACGCGAGGCGTCGATCCTGTTGCCGGGCATGCGTCGTCCGGCGCTGCGCCCCGGCGCGTACCGGCTTGAAAATCACAGGGGAGAACGCGCGGGCAACCTGCACCCCGGCATGGAGGGCGTGCTGTATTGCGATGTGGAAGGCCTTGCGAAGGGCCTGTATATCCGGGCCTGATCCGGGCTGGCGTCGTCTCGGAAGCGTGCCGCCGGAAGGCCAAGCGTCCTTCATGGCGGCGTGGACGCGCCGGGCAGAGGCCGGAAGGGGACGTTCCACAGGAGGCGGGGGCGCGTGCCGCGTAGCCTTTCCGCGTCCCAAGCCGATCCAAGGGAACAGCCGGAAGCGGCGCGCCCCGCGTGCGGTTTCGCGTGTCCGGCCTCGCCCCCTAGGCTTCCAGCTTGGCCCACGTCAGTTCGTGTTTGTTGCAGGACAGGTGCATGACCCGCGAGCCCGGAATGGCGGCGAACTTCGCGGCGGTGGCATGATCCGTTTCCGCCTGAAACTTGAGGGTGCACACGAAGTTGCGGCAGCTTCCCAGCTCGATCCACCGGCAGATGACGTCGTACAGCTTGTCCGGGTAACAGATCATGTCCGAGAACAGCCAGTCCACGGCGCCCGCATGACGGGGATCGAGGGCGAAGCCGCTGCCGATGCAGTGGGTCACGCCGGGCATGGCGTCCACCTGCGGGGCGAGCGGGGCCTTGTCGATGCTGAAGACCTGCGCGCCGAGGCTTGCCAGCACCCACGTCCAGCCGCCGGGGGCCGAACCGAGATCAAGGCAGAGATCGCCGGGGCCGGGGCGTTTGGGGAGCAGGGTGAACGCCTCCCAGAGCTTGAGGTAGGCCCGGCTCGGCGGATCGATCTTGTTTTCATGGAAGTTGACCGTCCCGTCGGGGAACGGCGAGGAGCACCGGGCCGAGGCGAGGATCAGGTTGGGTTCCCACAGCGTCCACGAACCGAGCGGGGCCGTGGGCGCGGGATCGCCGAAGTGGAGCGGCTTTTCCGACACGTGGGGGAGCTTTTCCTGAATGAGCGCGGCGCGGCGGTGGTTTTCCTCGGAATGCAGGTGCCAGTTGCGCTGAACGGCGGAGAGCCTGCGCGCGCCGTCGCCGATGGACTCGATGGGAAGGAATACGGGGGATTCCCAGATGTTCTGGGCCCATGCGGCCGGACGGGGCGCGCCCTTGGCCAGCACGAGCCGTCCGCGGACTTCCAGAACGTCGTTCCCGAGTTCGACGAGGAGGTCTTCGAGAAATCCCTTTACGGCGAGATATACGGTAAAGGGAACCGGAACGGGGGATGCGTTTCCAGAAACGGAGGCGGCGGGGGAATTTTTTTTCATAAAGGGAAGGAAATGCCCCTGACGGGCAAAATGGGCTGAAATGTTTATGCCTTGCAAATGCGGTGCCGAGACTCTATACTCCATCTTTGTCGTATTCACAATCGGCGAATGGGATTCTCCGCCAGACATAAGGAAGCTCACATGCCCCACAAAGGCCCGCATATTTCTATCGCCCCTGATTTTGTTGTCAATCGCATCCTCCGCATCAATCTCGAAGATTTTGCCGACTGGCCGGAATCCGTCCGCCATCTCGCCATTGAGATCGCCGAAGAGCTGTTCCTCGTCGCGTACAATCCGTTCGTCGATCCGGCCACGGTCAAGGCCAGCGTCAAGGAGCGGTTCGACCGGGAAGTCTTTGCTCTCGCCCACCACTACGCCAACACCATCGGCGAAGGCATCACCCTGTTCTGGAGCGGGTATGAGGCCGAAATGGCCTTCCGCAAGGAGCTGGTCGAGCGTCTGGGCGCATTCCTGCCGCCGGACGCCATCGTGACCCGTCCGAGCGCGCTCGTGGCCTGCGCCACCGACGCCACCGACCTGCGTATGGAACTGCCCCTCATGGTGGTGGAGCCCGCCAACGCCGAACAGGTGAGCGAACTCGTCAAGCTGGCGAATGAACTGAAGTTCGCGCTCATCCCCCGTGGCGGCGCGTCCGGCCTGACCGGCGGTTCGGTGCCCATGCGGCGGCGTTCCGTCATCGTCCGCACCACTCGGTTCACCAAGATGTCGCCCGTGGACAAGGACACCATGACGGTGACGCTGGACGCGGGCGTGATCACGCAGGCCGCCATCGACGCCGTGGCTCGGGAAGGCTTTCTCTTCACCGTGGACCCGGCCTCGAAAACCGCCTCGACCATCGGCGGCAACGTCGCGGAAAACTCCGGCGGGCCGTTCGCCTTCGAATACGGGACCACGCTCGACAATCTGCTTTCGTGGCGCATGGTGACCCCGACGGGCGAGATCATCAGCGTCGAACGCAAGAACCATCCCCGCCACAAGATTCTGCCGGACGAGCTGGCCGTCTTCGAGGTCAAGGACATCAGCGGCGGCGTCCGCAGCGTCGTGGAGCTGCACGGTTCGGAAATCCGCCTGCCGGGCCTCGGCAAGGACGTGACCAACAAGGCCCTCGGCGGTCTGCCGGGCATGCAGAAGGAAGGCGTGGACGGCATCATCACCGACGCCACCTTCATCGTGCACAAGAAGCCCGCGCACTCCCGCGTGATGGTGCTCGAATTCTATGGCCGGTCCATGCATCAGGCCGCCATCGTCATCGGTCAGATCGTGGCCCTGCGCGACCGCATCCGCGAGGATGGTGACTACGCCCATCTGTCCGCTCTGGAAGAATTCAACGCCAAATACGTGCGGGCCATCGACTACCAGAAGAAGTCGGACCGTTACGAAGGCTTGCCCATCTCCGTCATCATCCTTCAGGTGGACGGCGACGACCCGTATCTGCTGGAAAAATGCGTGCAGGAAATCACGGGCATCGTGGACGCGCAGGACAACGTGGCCCTGCTCGTGGCCAAGGACGAGAAGGAGGCCGAAGTCTTCTGGGAGGACCGTCACCGCCTTTCCGCCATCGCCCGCCGGACTTCGGGATTCAAGATCAACGAGGACGTGGTCATCCCCATGCGGCGCATCCCGGACTTCGCGCTGTTCCTCGAACAGCTCAACCTCGAATGTTCGGCCATGGCCTACCGGCAGGCGTTGCAGGAACTGGGGCGGCTCCCCGGCATGGCGCTGGAGGACAAGGACCTCAACCGCGAATTCGTCAACGTGACCCGCGTCGCGCAGGGCGGGGTCCCCTCTTCGGAACTGTCCGACGAGGAGATGGAGGAACGGGCGCTGGAATTTCTCCGGCTCATGGGGGAACGCTACAGCCGCCTCGCGCCCAAGATCAAGAAGATCAGCGAAGCCATGCTCGCGGGTCGGGTCGTGGTCGCCAGCCATATGCACGCCGGGGACGGGAACTGCCACGTCAACATCCCCGTCAACTCCAACGACCTGCACATGCTTGAAATCGCCGAAGAGGCCGCCGTGCGCGTCATGGCGGAGGCGCAGGAGATGGGGGGCGCGGTGTCCGGCGAGCACGGCATCGGCATCACCAAGATCGCCTTCCTCGGCAAGGACAAGATGGACGCCATCCGGGAGTTCAAGAACCGGGTGGACCCGCGCGACGTGTTCAATCCCGCCAAGCTCACCCAGCGTGAACTGCCGGTGCGGCCCTTCACCTTCTCCTTCAACCGGCTGATCGAGGACATCCGCCAGAGCGGCCTGCCCGACAAGGAACGCCTCATCCACCTGCTGGCCTCGGTGCAGATGTGCACCCGCTGCGGCAAGTGCAAGCAGGTGTGCCCCATGATGTACCCGGAGTGCTCCTACCATTTCCATCCCCGGAACAAGAATATGGTGCTCGGCGCGATCATCGAGGCCATCTACTATTCGCAGATCAACAAGGGCCGTCCTGATCCCTCCATTCTGGCGGAACTCCGGGCCATGATGGAGCACTGCACCGGCTGCGGGCGCTGCACGGCGGTCTGTCCGGTCAAAATTCCCTCGGCCGACGTGGCGCTCCAGCTCCGTGCGTTCCTTGAGGAAGAGGGCGCGGGCGGGCATCCGCTCAAGAGCAAGGTGCTCGACTGGCTGGTGCGGAACCCCTCGCACCGGATTCCGCAGGCGGTCAAGGCCGCGGCGCTGGGGCAGCGGATGCAGAACCGGATCGTGGGCGTCGTGCCGCAGGCGATCAGGCGGCGTTTGTACAATCCGCTCTTTTCCGGTAAGGGTCCGGAACCGGGATACCGGAACCTGTACGAGGCGCTGCATCTGGAGCGCGGAAACATCTTCATGGCCCGTTCCGCCGGCAATGCGGAAGGCAACACGGAACTCAAGGACGCGGTCCTCTACTTCCCCGGCTGCGGCGGGAGCCTGTTGTCCCGCAGCATCGGATTGTCGGCGCTGGGGTTGTTGCTGAGGACGGGCGTCGCTGTTATCCTCCCGGAGACGCACCTGTGCTGCGGGTATCCGCTGCTGTCCGCCGGAGCCGACGGCCAGTTCGCCGCCAACATGGAGCGGAACAGGAAACTGCTGCGGGAAACCGTCGCCGGGGCGACCGGACGGGGCTTCCGGGTGACGCACGTCGTCACCGCCTGCGGTTCCTGCCGCGAAGGCATCGAACGGCTGGAGCCGTCCACCCTGCTTGAAGGGGCCGGCGAACTTGTCCACCTCGACGTCATGCAGTTCGTGCAGGAGCGGATGGACGCGAATCCCGGCCTGTTCGACGGGAAGGTCCTTTACCATGCCTCGTGCCACCCCGAATGGGTGGGCGTCCACAAGGTGAAGGGCGTTCGGAAGCAGGCCGCCGCCATCAGCAGG
Source organism: uncultured Bilophila sp. (assembly GCA_902373525.1). Lineage (GTDB taxonomy): Bacteria > Desulfobacterota > Desulfovibrionia > Desulfovibrionales > Desulfovibrionaceae > Bilophila. The sequence goes on from CABKMN010000007.1 coordinate 13,026, forward strand.
CTGAGCGGCGCGGCGGTCGAAGTGTCGCCGGGCTGCTGCGGCGAATCGGGCATGGGTTCCATCGCCTCCCCGCTGGTGTACAACACCCTGCGGAAGCGGAAGATGGACGTGCTCGGGAAGGCGCTTGCCGACTACCCGGCGGGCCCCATTCTGGTGGGGTGCCCGTCCTGCAAGGTGGGCATTACCCGCAGCCTGATGGGCATGCATGTCCGCAGGCCCGTTCTGCATACGGTGGAGTGGCTGGCGACGCTGCTGTTCCGCGACCGGTGGGGCGAGAAATGGCTCCGGGTGTTCCGGCGCCGGATCGCGCCCAACGCGGACGCGCAGGGCGTGCGTGTCGTCGATTTCGACGAATAGGGTTTCCCGCGGGGCTCGCGACAGGAAAGGGGACGCGTTCCGCGGGGTTGGGGACCTGAAACGACGGTTTTGATTTGAAACAAGGAGAACCTTACACATGCCAACCACGATCCTGCACAAGGAATCGCTGATTCCTGGTCGAACGAGTAAACTGGTGCTGGATGCGCCGCAGATAGCCGCCACGGCGAAACCGGGCCATTTCGTCATGCTGCGCGTGAACGAAAACGGCGAGCGCTTCCCCCTGACCATCGCGGACACCGATACGGAAAAGGGAACCATCACCATCGTCTATCTGGTGATGGGCAAGTCCACGATGATGCTTGAGGCGCTCGGCGAAGGGGACAGCATCCTCGACGTGGCCGGGCCGCTCGGAAAGGCCACGCACATCGTCAAGGGCGACCGGGTCATCTGCGTGGGCGGCGGCACGGGCATCGCCGCGATGCACCACATCGCCAAGGGGCACCACAAGGCGGGCAACTACGTGATCGCCATCATCGGCGCCCGGAGCAAGGACCTCCTGCTGTTTGAAAACGAACTGAAGTCGTTCTGCGACGAAGTGCTGATTTCCACGGACGACGGCAGCTACGGGCACAAGGGGTTTGTGACCGACCTGCTGAAGGACCGTCTGGAAAACGACAAGAAGGTACAGGAAGTCGTGGCCGTCGGCCCGGTTCCCATGATGCAGGCCGTGGCGAACACGACGCTGCCCTTCGGCGTCGCCACGACCGTCAGCCTGAACTCGCTCATGGTGGACGGCATCGGGATGTGCGGAGCCTGTCGCGTGACCGTCGACGGGCAGACCAAGTTCACCTGTGTGGACGGCCCCGAATTCGACGGTCACAAGGTGGATTTCGCCGAACTCCGCCAGCGTCTTTCCGCGTTCCGCTCTCAGGAAAAGGAATCCATCGAACACCACCAGCACAGGTGCACCTGCCATGACAAACACTGAAAACGTGAAGAAGCCCGCCAAGACCCCCCGCGTCGCCATGCCCTGCCAGCCCGCGGATGTCCGGGCGCACAACTTCAAGGAAGTCGCGCTCGGCTACACGCTTGAGCAGGCCCGGCTTGAAGCGAGCCGCTGCCTGAACTGCAAGAACCCCAAGTGCCGTCAGGGCTGTCCCGTGGAAGTCCGGATTCCGGAATTCATCGCCGCGATCGTCAAGGGCGATCTGGCGGAAGCCTACCGTATTCTGAAAAGCACCAACAGCCTGCCCGCCGTCTGCGGTCGCGTCTGCCCGCAGGAAAACCAGTGCGAAGGCAAGTGCATTCTGGGCATCAAGGGCCAGCCCGTCGCCATCGGGCGTCTGGAACGCTTCGTGGCCGACAACGCCATGAAGGACCCCTGCGTGGGCCTGACCGACAACGACGCCTGTGCGGTCACCAATCCCGACTTGAAGGTCGCCTGTATCGGTTCCGGTCCGTCCTCCATCACGGTCGCGGGCTATCTCGCCGCGCGCGGCATCAAGGTGACGGTCTTCGAAGCGCTGCACGAACCCGGCGGGGTGCTCATCTACGGCATTCCGGCCTTCCGTCTGCCCAAGGACGTCGTGGCCGCCGAACTGGACGGCCTGCGCCGCAACAATGTGGAATTCCGCACCAACTGGGTGGGCGGGCGCACCATTTCCGTCCAGAAGCTGTTCGAGGAAGGCTATAAGGCCGTCTTCATCGGCGTGGGCGCGGGGCTTCCGCAGTTCCTCGGCGTGCCCGGCGAAAATCTCATCGGCGTGTTCTCCGCCAACGAATACCTTACCCGTGTGAACCTCGGGCGCGCGTACGACTTCCCGAATTTCGACACGCCGACCTATCCCGGCAGGCACGTCACCGTGTTCGGTGCGGGCAACGTGGCTATGGACGCCGCGCGTACCGCCCTGCGCCTCGGCGCGGAAAGCTCCACGATCATCTATCGCCGTTCGCGTGCTGAAATGCCCGCCCGTCACGAAGAGATCGAACACGCGGAAGAAGAGGGCGTGAAGCTGCTCGAACTCGTCGGGCCGGTTCGCTTCAACGCGAACGAAAACGGCGTGCTCAAGTCCGTAACCCTCCAGAAGATGGCGCTCGGGGAGCCCGACGCGTCCGGTCGCCGTCGCCCCATGCCGGTCGAAGGCGAAGTCTTCGAACACGAAACCGATCTCGCGGTCGTGGCCGTGGGCACACGTTCCAACCCCATCCTTCTCGAAGCGACGCCGGGCCTTGAGCTCAACAAGCGCGGCTACATCGTGGTCAACGAGGAAACCGGGGAAACCTCCATCCCCAACGTCTTCGCGGGCGGCGACATCGTGACCGGCGCGGCGACCGTCATTCTGGCCATGGGGGCCGGACGGAAGGCCGCACAGGAGATCGCCAAGCGCCTCTTGGGCTAACCGGTTTCCGTTTCAGGGTGTTTGTGGGGAAGGCTTCGGCCTTCCCTTTTTTGCGGCCTTTTTTCGTGATGAAGGGCGGGCCTCAACGCCGCAAAAGGCCATGCCGTTCCGGTTAAACTTGACAAAGAATTTCAATATCACTATAGAAAGGACAAATCGAACAAGAACGTTTACCAAGCATACGGGTCCCCTGAGTCGGATGTGTGCGGGAGGCATAAAGATGGACGTACAGTTGGTGATTGTCGGCGTGATCGTTTTGGCCGCGGTGGCCTACATGGTCTGGCGGGCCAAGAAGGCCCGGAAGGGACAGTGCTCGTGCGGTTGCAGCGGCTGCGGAAAGAGCTGCAAGCCCAAGGCGTTGTAAAACGGACGGGGAGGACGGGGTCCTCCCTTTTTTTGCACCGCCTTCGGGGGCCGCGGAAACGCTTCGGGATACGCTGTTGCCGTATGGCGTCGGTACGCCGCATTTACTGCTGGACGGTTTTGCCGCCTGAGTTTATTTTTGAGGACTGTGTTGGTTTTTGAGGATACCGAAACCCTCCAGACTGGGACGTATACCATTGAAAAAAAGAGGTTTTGCGTCTTCCCGCAGCGAGCGTTCCCGTGGGGAGCGGGCGGGAGAGGCGTCGCCGGAGTGTCCGTGCGGCGGGCGTCCGGGGACGGCGCCGCCACGGCATGCGGCGGACGGTGGCCGAACGGCGCGGCTTCGGGCGCGTTGCGGCGGACGTTCGTTTCTTGAGGGAGTCAAGGCGGCGTTGGTCTGCCTTGCGCTTGTGGCGGGCTTCTTTTCCCTTGCGCACGCCGACGAACTTGAGGCCAACGCCGTGCAGCCGCTCAGGGTGGGGTTCCAGAAGACCTGCCCGCTGTACAGGATGGACGCCAACGGCCATTTCAGCGGTTACCTCGCGGATTATCTGGATATGATCACGGCCCTGACGGGGCAGCCGTTTACATGTTCGTTTGAAGATTCCGCGACGCTGCTGGAAAAACTGCGGGCCGGAAAGCTGGATATCGTCGGCGGGCTGTTCCCGAAAGAGAGTCTGGGCGACGACCTGCGCGCTTCCGAAGATTTTTACGCGATGAACCAGCAGGTGCTGTTTGCGGACAGCCGGAACGCCTGGCTGCATTACGAAGATTTTCCCGCCTTTTCGGGCATCAAGATCGGCCTGATGGAGGATTCCCTTGGGGGCGGGTTGCTGACGGCCCTCGCCCGGAAAGAACGCTTTGCCTTTGAGCCCGTGTTGTTCCGGGATTCGCTGCGGATGCGGGAGGCGTTGGAGAAGGGGGGCGTCAATGCCGTCGTCGCGGACATCCACAACGAGCATTTTTCCCGGATCATCGCCAAGTTGGGGAATCTTCCCCTCCATTTGTACACGCTGGCCGATAGGCCGGAGCTGGGGAAGCGCATCGACGCCTTCCAGCGCACTCTTTATCTCAACGAGCCGTATTTCCGCGCGCGGCTCGAACTCAAGCATTTCGGAAAGTTCCGCCGCCCGGATTATGCCCAGACAAAGGCCGAGACGCTTTTCGTCAGCAGGCTCCCCGTCCTGCGGGTCGTGTGCGGGCCCGACAATCCGCCGTCGTTCTATTATGACGCCCAGAACGGCACGTACAGGGGAAACTACGTCGATTTCCTGCATCTGGTGAAAAAGTACAGCGGGCTGGATTTCACCATCGTGCAGGCGAAAAGCCATGCCGAGTGCATGCGGATGCTCCGTGAACGGAAGGCCGATCTGTATCTGGGGATGTTCCTCGTCGATGCCTTCGCTTCGAAATACCGGCTGGCCTCGACCGTGCCCTTTACCCGGGTACACATGCTCATTGCGGGGAAGCTGGGCACGCAGGTCAACCGGTACGCGCCGCAGACGCTGGCGATCACCCTTGCCCATCCGGCGCTCCCGTTCTACATTCAGGAGCATTTCCCCAACTGGACCGTCCGTTCCTACGACACCGTCACCGAGTGCATCGACGCGGTGAACCGGGGCGTGTGCGATCTGGTCATGCAGCCTGAGGACGCCGTTTTTGATCTGCTCGCGGAAAACCCGTATCCGGATATCGGGATCATTTCCTCCCTCAGTTCGGAGGTCCCGGTAGTCCTCGGGATGCGGGACGACCTGAACCCGTTGCTGCTTTCCGTGCTGAACAAGGCGATCACCGCCATCGACGATTCGGAGTACAGCCGCATCGCCGTGCGGAACGAGGTCATGCCGATCCAGTTCAGCCGGTTCTGGAAGCTGAACCGGAGCTTCATCGAAATCTCCTGCCTCGCCGCGGTGGCGTTCGTGATCGGGCTTCTGGTCTTTTTTCAGTACCGCGTCTACAGCGTCGCCTACCGGGACAGGCTGACGGGGCTGCACAATCAGAACTTTTTCTTCGGCAGGACGATCAAGAGCGCGGGCGTCCGAAAAATGCCCCGGAAGGCGGTGGCGGCCATCGAAATCGCCAACCTGCGGCAGATCAACGAATACTACGGTGAAGAAACCGGCAACAAGGTGCTCGTCTTCGTGGCGGCCACACTGCGGAAGCATCTTTCCGCCGGAGCGCACCTGTTCCGGCTGAAGGGGGACAGTTTCCTGCTCATCAGCCCGTACGCCGATCCGCAGGTGTTCCTTGCCTTTCTCGAATACCTTCGGGAACACATGCGCTCCTACAAGGACGGGATCATTTCAACGCAGCTCGACTTCAACATCGGCGTGAGCCTGACGGGCCGGGACGTCAGGGTGCAGGAGGCCGCGGACCGGGCCGAGCTGGCGAGGCGGGAAGCCAAGGGAAGCGTGGGGCATCTGGTCCTGTTCAACCGGAAGATGGAGGAGGAGCTGAAAGCCGCCAAGCGGGTCGAGCGCAACATGGAGGCCGCGCTTTCGAACCGGGAATTCCTCGTGTACTATCAGCCCAAGTTCGATCTGGAGACGCGGGCCGTCGTAGGCTCCGAGGCGCTGGTCCGCTGGCGGACGGCGGACGGCGAATTCCTTCGGCCCGACGAGTTCATCCCGGTGTTCGAGCAGAACGGCTTCATCGTCAGGCTGGACTTTCATATCCTCGACAGGGTCTGCGCACGGCTTCGTGAGCTGCTCGATCTCGGCATTACGCCGTACCCCGTTTCCGTCAACCAGTCGCGCGTCCACATCAAGGACCCGGAATACCTCGCCAAACTGCGGGCGGTGATGGAACGCTACAACCTTCCCGAACAGTTGATTGAACTGGAATTGACGGAATACTCCTTCGCCGAGGGCGACAAGATTCTTCCCCTGATTGCGGAAATCAAGAAACTGGGGCTTTCCCTTTCGATAGACGATTTCGGGAGCGGTTTTTCGTCCCTCAACCTGCTGCGCGAACTGCCCATCAACGTCCTCAAGATCGACAAGTCGTTTCTGGCCGAGAGCGGCGTTTCCGAAAAGAGCGGCATCATCATCCGTAATATCGTCCGCATGTCGCAGGACCTGCACATCGAAAACGTCTGCGAAGGCATCGAGCAGGAGGCGCAGGCCGCGTTTCTACGCAGCATCGGGTGCCGGTACGGGCAGGGCTATCTGTTCAGCAGGCCGGTTCCGGAAGAGGTTTTCCTGCGTACGTATTACGGAATCGAATTGCTGTAGGCCGGATTGTCCGGCGGCCTCGGCTTGAAAGCCGCAAGGGGCGGGCCGTCGTGGCCGGAGGCGGACGCCGCCGGATCGCCCGAAGCCGGACCGCGCGGCCTGCGGTCCTCCCAAGCCGAACGGCCTTGTCCGCACGGAGCGGGCTTCAAGGTTCCGGTTGCTGAAACTGGTTGTCCGATGGGTCTTTGCAGGGATAAACGTGCGTATGCCTTTGCGGCGTCGGGCCCTGCCGAAACGTTTGCGGTCACGGTCGGCTTCCGTCGCATCAAGCGCCTTCTTGAAACGGAACCAAACGAAAGGCCTCGGAACGGGGCCGCCATACGAAAACGCGAACGGAGAGGGTTTCTCCCCGTTCGCGTTTTGATCGTGCGTGTGGAAACAGCCGGTTAGCGTTCCGCGCCGGCGGCCTCCAGACGGTCGGTAATGGTGTTCTTGATCCACTTGGCGTCGAACCAGTCGAGAGGCTGGACCTGAATGCCGTGAAGCAGGATGCCGAAGTGCAGGTGGTCGCCCCCGGCGAGGCCCGTGGTGCCCGTGAGGCCGATGATGTCGCCCTTCTTCACGGTTGCGCCCACGCTGGTCTGGATTTCGCTCATGTGGGAGTAGAGGGATTGCAGGCCGAGCCCGTGGTCGATGATCACGAGGTTGCCGAAAATCCCCAGCGGTTCCGCGAACACGACCTTACCGTCGTTCGCCGCCGGGACCGGGGCGTGGGCCACCGAGGCGAGGTCCTGCCCCATGTGGATTTGCTCGTCGATCTTGGTGCCGTTGTGCAGGTAGGTCCGCTGATCCCCGAAACTGGCTCGGGAGGCGGAACCGGGCAGGCGCTTGAAGGAGCCGCTCCACAACATGGTGGGCGCCGTGTTCTTGCCCACTTCCAGCAGCGTCTGCTCGTTGGAAAGACGGACTTCGTTGTTGATCCGAATGTAGCGTTCGAGGTTGGAGGCCGCATCGGGGATCAGTTCCTTGAAGACGTCTTCCTTGCCGTCGAGGAAACGGTCGCTGATGTTGAGCGTGTCCTTGCGGAAATTCCGTTCCCCGGCGTTGATGAGGACGCGGTTCCGGGATTCGTTTCCGGCGAGGTCGCGGGTGATCAGTTCGGGGCTGAATTTGCTCTTGGGCGTGTCCAGCGGGAAGGGGATGAAGCAGTAGTACAGCCCGTTCGGCTGGAGGAAGGCGGGGAAGAACCGGTCGCCCAGCCGGACCCCGGTCATGCTGGCGTCTTCCGAAACGCTGTAGGCGATGGCGGTCACGCTGCCTCGCCGCAGGGCGGGCACCGTGCTTCGGATGCGGACCTTGGGCGGCTGGGTATCGAGCTGCATGTTCCATTTGCGGGTAGTCCCGTTCCCCTTGCCGAAGCTCATGAGGGAATCGTCCCGGGCCGTGATTTCCAGCTCGAACGCGCCGTCTCGCAGCCCCGCGTTTTTGAGATTGAACGAAACCGACTGCGAGGGGGCGGCTTCGGCGAACACCTTGTCGAGAATGACCAGCGACTGGTTGTTCCGGTGAATGGTGACGGAAACGGAGCGGACCCCGGATTTGGCGTCCGTGAGCGTCAGCGCGATGTCCTGCGTCGGCGAAATCCTGCCGGTATCGGGCGTCATGACGATTTCCGGACCGTCGAGATCGTCCAGAAACAGATAGATGCCGAATCCCAGCGCGGCCAGCAACAGCGTCACAAAGCCATAGCTGATGGTATTACGAATGATACGACCCATGTTTTTTCCTTGAGCGTACGCGAAGAAAAGCTACTGGTAAGAGGTGCGGAACGGATCAGACTTCGTGCAGAAGCGCGATGGCGAGACGGAGAAAATCGGCTTCCGTGATGATGCCGACGAGCTTCCCGTTTTCGTCGAGGACCGGCAGACAGCCGTACTTGTGCCGGTACAGGATTTCCGCGGCTTCCCGGAGCAGGGTATCCGGCGAGACCGTCTTCACGTCGGTCTGCATGATGTCCCCGACCATGATCGCGGATTCGATTTCTTCCTGTTCTTCCTGTTCGATTTCGGCCAGATGGGAAACGGCGTAGCCGAGCAGGTCGCGGTGGGTGAGCAGGCCGACGAACCGGTCGCCGTTCTCGGTCACCGGAATGTGGCGTATCTTGGCGAGCTGCATGAGGGTGCGTACGTCCTGAAGGGAGTCCGTCCGCTGCAATGTGAACACCTTGGTCGTCATCAGGTCACTGACATAAATCATATTGGTTCTCCATAAAAGGGTGCAGCATGGTCCGGCGGGATACTGAGGATTCGTTGGGCCCCGGAACGGGGCGTCGGCGCGCACAAACAGTCCTGTTCCGGGCGCTGGCGGGTGCTTGCATTCTTACGCAAGACGGTCATACTGTATAGCGGCATTTTTGCACAGGGAAAGCGTCTAGGCAAGTGTCGGCCCGCCGTTTTTCAGTGCATGCTCCGGGACATTCGGAGGATGCCCGCCAGTATTCCCGTTTCTTTATTGGAGTTCCATGACTGTATCAGGACAACACCCGACTTTTGCCGATTTCAGGCGTCAGCGCGCCCGGATGGTGCGGCGGCTTGAGGCGCAGGGCATTGCGGACGAGTCCGTACTTGCCGCCATGCGTTCCGTCCGGCGGCACTGTTTCGTTCCGGAAGCGTTGCAGGACCGCGCCTATGAGGAACACCCCCTGCCCATCGGTTTCGGCCAGACCATTTCCCAACCGTACATCGTCGCCTACATGTCGCAGTTGCTGGAAGCGAAGGCCGGAATGACCGTGCTCGAAATCGGCACGGGATCGGGCTATCAGACCGCGGTGCTCCGCGAGATGGGGCTTGATGTCTGCACGGTGGAGCGCGTGCGGGAACTCCATTTCGCCGCACGGGACCTGTTCGCCGCGCTCGGCATTTCGGGAATCCGCATGCGGCTCGGGGACGGCACGCTCGGCTGGAAGGAGCAGTCCCCGTTCAACCGGATCATCGTCACGGCGGGGGGGCCGAACCTGCCGCTGCCGCTTCTGGAACAGTTGGCCGATCCCGGGATCATGGTGATCCCCGTGGGGCAGACGCGCCGGGAGCAGAAGCTGTTGCGCATCGCCAAGCGCGAGGGCAGGGTGACGGCAAGGACCCTCGGGAACGTCGCCTTCGTCGATCTGGTCGGCGATCACGGCTGGTAGTTCCCCGCTTTTTGTGGCAAACCGAAAGAGTCCCTCCGGGGACCAATGCTTTTCAGGAGTTGTTATGTCTTCTTCCAATCAGGCCCCGCAGGGGCAGACGTCCATCCCCATGACCGCGGCCATGCAGAACAAGGTGCTCGCCCAGAATTTGCAGGACGTGCGCCACAAGCTGTTCATCATGAGCGGCAAGGGGGGCGTGGGCAAGAGTTCCGTAACCGTAAATCTGGCCACGGCGCTGGCGGCGCGCGGCTTTACCGTGGGCATCCTCGACGTGGACATCCACGGCCCGAGCGTTCCCCGGCTGCTGGGCGCGTCCGCGTCCGTCATGGCCGACGAGGACGGCAAGATGCTGCCCGTCCCCTGCGGCGAACGCCTCTCGCTCATCTCGATGGATTCCTTTCTGAAGGATAAGGATACCGCCATCTTGTGGCGCGGTCCCAAGAAGACGGGGGCCATCCGCCAGTTCCTGACCGACGTGAAGTGGGGCGCTCTGGACTACCTGCTCATCGACTCGCCTCCCGGAACCGGCGACGAACACATGACGGTGCTGGACGCCATCCCCGACGCGGGGTGCATCGTCGTGACCACGCCGCAGGAGATTTCTCTGGCCGACGTGCGCAAGGCGCTTGACTTCCTCAAGCAGGTGCAGGCCCCGGTCCTCGGCATCGTCGAGAACATGAGCGGCCTGAGCTGTCCGCACTGCGGCAAGGAAATCGATCTGTTCAAGAAGGGCGGCGGCGAGCAGTTGGCCAAGCAGTACGAGCTGCCGTTCCTCGGGGCCATCCCGCTGGACCCGGCCACCGTCATCGCGGCGGACCGGGGCGTCCCGATTGTTTCCCTGACCGAAGATTCCCCCGCCCGCCGCGGTTTCATGGCGTTGGCGGATGCCGTGATCGCCGCCACCGAAGCGGAGTGACCGGCGAAGGACTGTACGGCGGGCCGTTTTCCGTATGCCGGGACGGCCCGCCGATTTCGCATTGCCTTGTGAATGAGCCTGTTATCGGAAACGGGCCGGGTCGGGGAGGCCATTCTGCCCTTTGCCTTTCGAACATGTTGTGCTATAGGGACCCAACAACTGTCGCCAAAGCGGGTAATACTATGTTCAACTTGGCAAATCAGCTTACGCTGGCCCGAATTTTTTTCGTCGTTCCCATCGTTCTCCTGTTGTACTTTCCGGGAAAACTGGCCTGTTTTCTGGCGGCGGTCCTGTTCAGCATCGCCTCGATTACGGATTTCCTCGACGGCCATATCGCCAGAAAGGCCAATATGGTCACTAGCTTCGGAAAGTTTCTCGATCCCCTTGCCGACAAGTTGCTCATCTGTTCCATCCTGATCATGTTCGTCGAACTCGGCTGGGTCCCCGCGTGGGTGACCATCGTCATCATCGGGCGTGAGCTTGCCGTAACCGGCCTGCGCGCCATGGCGATAGACGAGGGCGTGGTGATCGCTGCGGACAAATACGGCAAGAGCAAGACGGTGATGCAGATCGTCGCCATCATTCCGCTGTTGCTGCATTATTCGTGGTTCGGCGTTGACCTGCATCTGCTGGGGACCTTCCTCCTGTACATCGCCCTCGTGCTGACGATCCTTTCCGGGCTGAATTATTTTTACAAGTTTTACGGCATCTGGCGGGAAAAAGATCGGGCCGCATGATGAACGTACGCAGCACTCCCGCCGCCTCGTCGAAGGCCACGATCTGGAAGCTTCTCATTCTGGCGCTGGCCGTGACCGTCAACGTGATCCTCGTGTCCCGCCTGTTGTGGGGGCCGCAAAGCCTTGTTTCGTATCGGGAACTCGCTTCGCAGCATGCGGAACTGCTCAAGGAGCGCGATAGTTTCGACGCGGTCAACGCGGGGTTGAGCCGGGAGATACGGCTGTTGCAGTCCGACGAAAAATATGTGGAAAAAATGATCCGCCAGCGGTTGAATTTCGTCCGCGGCAACGAAATCCTGTATCTGTTCACGGAAGATGCGAATGCGCGTGGAGCCCTGCCTCATGATGGAAAAAATTGAATGGTATCAGGAGGTCCTCAAACTGGACCCTGACTCCAAGGTTTTTTTCCCGCTGGCGCAGCTCCTCAGGGAATCGCGGCAGCCGGAAAAGGCCATCGAGGTGTTGCGGCTCGGGTTGCGCCACACGTCGATGTTTCTTGAGGCGCGTCTGCTGCTGATCCAGTTGTTGTTCGAGCAGTCGCGCGTTGACGAATGCCGGGCCGAGCTGTCCGCCGTGACCGGGCTGCTGGAAAACTATCCCGCGTTTTGGGAAGTCTGGGCGGATTCGGTCGCCGGGAAAAACAAGGATTTGGCCCTCGCCATCCGTCTGATGGCCTCGACGATACGGCATCCGGAATACTCGCTGAGCCTGATTCTGGAGAGCGGTCTGGAACTGCTTCAGGATGTCCGCAGGACCTTTTCCGCCGCTCCCGCGACGGCTGCCGGAGCCGAGACGGAAGCGCCCTCCGGGGCGATGCCCGCCGAACCCCGGAGCGCGGATGCTCCGGAACCCCCCTTGGCCGCGCCGCTCGCCGATGCGGAGCTTCTGGAAACGATGCTCGAAGAAAGCGCGCCGGTGGAGGATGCCTCCTTTGCGAGCGAAACGTCCCCCGCGTCCCCGCCCGCCGGAGAGGCGGCGTTTTCCGAAGAGCCGGAGGAGCCGACGCTGCGGACCCGTTCCATGGCGGACGTGCTCGCGGAGCAGGGCGACATCGCCGGGGCGCTCGAAATTTATCAGGAACTCGAAGCCGCCGCCCCCACGCCGGAAGAGGCCGGGGAGCTGCACGACAGCGTTGTCGCGCTGGCGGCCCGGGTCGCCGGGAACGGTGCGGAGTCCGGAGAACAGGCGGAAAACGTCGGCGAACCTCCCTACGGGGACATGGGGAATCATCTGATGTCCCTTCTGGAATCGCTGGCGGATCGCCTCGAAGCACGGGCGCGCGCGTAGTGCGCCTGTTTACATTGGAGAATTGCGTGTCTTTGCAGAGTTCCCTTTTCACGACGGCCTTGATCGGTACTTTGGCGCTTCTCGGAGGCTGCTCCACGTTCGACAGCACATGGAAGAGCACCAAGGCTTTTTACGGCGAGTACATCAACCCGCCGGCCAAGATCGATTACGAGGACAAAGGCGTGCTGAACGACGCCGAAACCCGGCTTGCCTCCCGCATGGTGGGCATCGACATCCAGCTGGAGCAGCTGGAACGCTTCCTCCAGAACGCGGACAGGCCGCCGACGGGCGAATCCGTCGCCATCCTGTTCCACCGTTTCCCGTGGCTGTCCGGCCTCGCGGCGGTGGATGCGGAGGGAACGGTGCTCGCGCAGGAGCCTCCGGCGGCCATGAAGGAACTTGATTTCTCCCGGATGCTTGAGCAGAAGCCGCGCGGCGGCGAACTGCGGGGCCTCCGCGGTCTGGTCGAGGATACTCCCCTCGGGCCGGAAGTCCTGACCGGCATTCCCGTCTATTCCGGTTCGGAGATGATGGGCCTGCTCGTGGCGCATTTTGACATGCGTTCGCTCCTCACTTATACCAGTGGCGCGGAAGACCTCGTGGTGCTCTCGCCGCAGGGAATTTTGTGGCCCGGACGCTTCGTCGTGGACGCCACGCCGCTGACGGGACAGGACTGGAACGAGATCACCAGGGATTCGACGCACGGGACGGTCAGCAACAAGACCGGCTCGTTCATCTGGATGGCGCGGTTCATCGGCGAACAGCCGCTTATTTTCGCAACGCCCTCGGAAGGGCAGTTCCCCGAAGACGCCGAGCAGTTGTCCGCGCTTTCGCACGCCTCCGCGTTCAGTTCGCAGGGCATGACCGCTCCGGTTACGGAATCGCAGGTCATGGAAGGCGGTGCCGACGGCGACAGCATCCTTACGGCGCCGCTCCCGCCCGTGCGCGGGCTGGGCATGCAGGAATCGAGTATCGAGCATTGATCGAGGAGCGCAGTCGCGCCGCCTTTGGGCTCCGTCCGGAGGCGATTTTCTTGATGCACTTTTAGATTGTTCACAGGACCCATAAGGAGGGCTCATGTCTTCTGAAATCACCGTCACCGAACATTTGCTTCTGCAGCAGCAGAGAGCGCCGCAGGCGACGGGCCACTTTACCGCGTTGTTTCATGATCTTGTTCTTTCAGCCAAAATCATTGCCCGCAGCGTAAGTAAGGCCGGCCTGCTCGATGTCCTCGGCGGCACCGGGGACATCAACGTGCAGGGTGAGAATGTCCAGAAGCTTGACGACTTCGCCAACCGGGTGCTGCTGTACCGCATGGAGCGCTCCGGTGTGCTGTGCGCCATCGCCTCCGAGGAAAACGCCGATCTGGTGCGCGTTTCCGCCGCCTTCCCCCGCGGCGACTACATGCTGGTCTTTGACCCGCTGGACGGCTCCTCGAACATCGACGCCAACATCAACGTCGGCACCATCTTCTCCATCCTGCGCCGCAAGCCCGGTCGCACGGGCGAAGTGCAGCTTGACGAAATCCTCCAGCCCGGTTCCGAACAGGTTGCCGCCGGGTATTTCCTGTACGGCACCTCCACCATGCTGGTGTACACGACGGGGCAGGGCGTACACGGCTTTACGCTTGATCCGAGCGTGGGCGAATTCCTGCTTTCGCATCCCGACATCCGCATTCCGGAATCCGGGAGCATCTATTCCGTCAACGAAGGCAACTGGAACCATTGGGACGACAAGGCACGCGCCGCCATCGACTACTTCAAGCATCCCGAAGACCCCAATGCGACGCCCTGTTCGGCCCGCTATGTCGGTTCGCTGGTTGCGGACTTCCACCGGACCCTGCTGTACGGCGGCATCTATATGTATCCCCCGGACAGCCGCAAGGGAAAGAGCCGCGGCAAGCTGCGGTACCTGTGCGAAGCCTCGCCGCTCGCCTTCGTGGCGGAAAACGCCGGCGGTGCCGCGAGCGACGGGCACAACCGCATTCTCGACCTCACCCCGTCCACGCTGCACGAACGCGTTCCGCTGTTCATCGGCTCGCGGAAGGATGTCGAAGCGGTCAACGCCATTTATAAGAAATAGCGGTCGTCGGTGCCGGGAATGGTCCCGGCATTGACGTAGCGAGAAGAACGATCGGCCTGTGTTTCCCATCGAAAACGGGTCGATCGTTCGTTTCTGGCCTTTTTCTGCATGATGCGGTGGATGTTATGCTTTGTCTTGGTATCGAAACCTCTTGTGATGAAACCGCGCTGGCTCTGGTCAGGGACGGGAAATGCGTGGAGTCCGTGCTGGCGACGCAGATGGACGTGCACGCGCTGTTCGGCGGCGTCGTTCCCGAGCTGGCTTCCCGTGAGCACTACCGTTTTCTGGGTGCGCTGTACGACGAACTGATGCACCGCACGGGGCTGTCGCTGGCCGATGTGGACGTCGTCGCGGCGACCCGTGGGCCGGGCCTGCTCGGGGCGCTGCTCGTAGGCGTGGCGTTCGCCAAGGGCTTGGCTCTGGCGGGCAACAAGCCGCTGGTCGCCGTCAACCATCTCCACGCCCACCTGCTGGCCGTCGGCCTTGAACATGAGCTGGACTACCCGTTGCTGGGCCTGCTCGTTTCGGGCGGTCATACCCATATTTATCGGATAGACGCACCGGAGTCGCTGGCCTTGCTGGGGCGCACGCTTGACGACGCGGCGGGCGAAGCCTGCGACAAGTTCGCCAAAATGCTCGGTCTGCCGTATCCCGGAGGTCTGCTGCTGGATCGCCTCGCGCAGCGCGGGACCGCCGATCCGCATCTGTTCCCGCGTCCGTACACGCATGCGGACAATCTGGATTTCAGCTTCAGCGGCCTGAAGACGGCGGCGCTGACCTATCTGCGGGACCACCCCGGATTGCTTGAGGAAGGCAGGCGCGTCCGGGACGCCGGTACGGATTCCGCCTCCCCGGCGCTGTGCGACGTCTGCGCGTCCTATATGCTGGCCGTTGCGGAGACGCTCAGCCTCAAGGTTGAAAAGGCGTTCCGGCGGGAAGAGGGGAAGGGCATCACCGGAATCGTCGTGGCCGGAGGCGTGGCCGCCAACACGCAGGTGCGGGCCGCCATGCAGTCGCTCGCCGACAGGCTCGGAAAGCCGTTGCTGCTGCCGTCGCGTTTCCTGTGCACGGACAACGCCGTGATGATCGCCCACGCCGGAGAGCTGCTCGCCCGAAAGGGATACGGGCAGGGATTGGCGTTCCCCGCCATTCCGCGCGGGCAGAAACTCCCCGATGATTTGGGCGCGTTGTGCGCTCCGCTGCGTTGTGCCTGAACGCTTGCGCGGTTTTTCTCAAATTGTGAATCTTTTCCGCGCCATCTTGACACCCCGTGATCTCGCATCTACAATTGCTATGTTGGAGGCACTGCCTTTGGGCGTGAACGTGCCGCCGGTTTGTTTGTCAACAAGCAACTTTTCGTAAGGAGTCGGTAATGGCTACCCAAGTGAATGATTCCAACTTTGATGCCGTCGTGCTGCAGTCCCAGCTCCCTGTCCTTGTTGATTTTTGGGCTCCGTGGTGCGGTCCGTGCCGTGCCATCGGCCCCATCATCGACGAGATCGCCAACGAATATGAAGGCAAACTGTCCGTCGTCAAGCTGAACGTGGACGAAAATCCCGGCACGCCCGGCAAGTACGGCATCCGCGCCATTCCCACCCTTATCCTGTTCAAGAACGGCGAAGTGGTGGAACAGGTCACGGGCGCCGTTTCCAAGTCCAGCATCACGACGATGATTGAACAAAAGGCTCTGGCATGAAACAGTACGACGCCGTTGTTGTAGGCGGGGGGCCTGCCGGGATCACCGCGGCCCTTTATTTGTGCCGCTCGGGCCTTTCCGTAGCCCAGATCGAGATGCTCGCCCCCGGCGGGCAGATTCTCAAGACGGAAAGCATTGAGAACTATCCCGGATTCCCGCAGGGGATCAAGGGATGGGAAATGGCGGATACGTTCGCCGCTCATCTGGAAGGCTATGGGCTCGAACGGTACAATGACGCGGTTCTGAAGATGGAACGGACCTCCGGCGGCTGGATGATCGCCGTGGGGAAGGAATCCATCGAAGCCAAGGCCGTGGTCGTCTGCTCCGGCGCCAATCCTCGTCCCCTGGGGCTGCCGCGCGAGTCGCAGCTGACGGGGCGGGGAGTTTCCTACTGCGCCCTGTGCGACGGCAACTTCTTCCGCGATCAGGTCGTCGCCGTGGTCGGCGGCGGCAATTCGGCGCTGGAAGAGGCGCTCTACCTCTCCCGGATTGTCAAAAAACTGTATCTGATCCACCGCCGCGAAGGTTTCCGCGCCGCGAAGGTCTATCAGGACAAGGTGCGCGCGGCCTCGGACAAGATCGAACTTGTGCTGGATACCGTCGTGACCGGGCTGGTCGGTGAAGAGGCCCTTCAGGGACTCCAACTGAAAAATGTGAAGACCAATGCGGAAACGCAGCTGACGGTGGACGGCATGTTCGTGTTTGTGGGCTATGAGCCGCAGAACAGCTTCCTGCCCGCCGATCTTGATGTCGATCCGCAGGGCTTCATCGTCACCGATTGCGAGATGCGGACGAATCTGCCCGGCCTGTTCGCGGCGGGGGACATCCGTTCCAAGATGTGTCGTCAGGTGGCGACCGCCGTCGGTGACGGGGCCACAGCCGCTACGGCTGCCTTTACCTATCTTGAACAACTGGACGCCTAAGCATGTATTTTCGTCATCTAGTGCTGGTCGCATGGGTCATGCTTCTCTCCGGATGCGGCCTCATTGACTATTTCTTTTTGCCTCCGCCGGAAGATACGGCTCAGGAATTGTACGAAGGCGCCAACGACGCCATGCACGAAAAGAATTATGAGCAGGCCGCCCAGTATTATTCAAAGCTCAAGGACAATTTCCCCTTCAGCCCGTATACGGTGGAAGCGGAATTGTCTCTCGGGGACGCTTTGTTCCTTGACGAAAAATATGTGGACGCCGCCGAGGCCTACAAGGAATTCGAATCCCTGCATCCCCGGCATGAGGCGATCCCGTATGTGCTGTATCAGGTCGGCATGTCCGATTTGAAGAGCTTCATTTCCGTGGATCGGCCGACGACGTCGACGCAGGAGGCTCTCGAATATTTCGGGCGTCTGCGCGAGACGTACCCCAACAGCGAGTATGCCGAAAAGGCCGCCGAGCAGATGAAGAACTGCCGTCGGCTCATCGCCGAGCATGAGCTGTATCTGGGGGATGTTTTCTGGAACATGAACAACTACGGTCCGGCATGGAAACGGTATACCTATATCGTGGACAATTTCTCCGATGTGCCGGAAGTCAGCGAACATGCGAAGGAAAAGGCTCTGTCCGCCTATTACCGGTATCGCGAGCAGCAGTCGAAGCAGGCTCGGGAACAGATTCAGGGGTCCTGGAAGCAGTGGTTTGACTGGCTCTAGTCCCGTATGAGACCGACAAAAGGCCGCCGCCGGAACATGTTCCGGCGGCGGCCTTTTGTCGTCAGGGGAGGAACGGCGTTTTCCAGAAACGGGAGGAAACAGTTTCTCATTGCGGCGTCCGTCGCCGTTTGGGAAACTCCCCTGAGGGCGCAAAAAAAGTCCCCGTTTGAAAACGGGGACTTCGAGAAGGCGTATCAGCCGTTGATGCGATCCGCAGGGATGATCGGGATGTTCTTGGCTTTCAGGACTTCAATCGCCTGATCGATGCGGTCGAAGCGGAAAATCATCGTGGCGTTCCCGCCGCCTTCCTGAACGAAGGCGTACATGTATTCCACGTTGACGTTGTGGCCGGAAAGCGCTTCGAGGATGGCGTTCAGGCCACCGGGCTTGTCGTTCACTTCCACGGCGACGACAGCGGTGCGTCCAACGGTGAATCCGGCTTCCTTCATGATATTGATGGCTTTTTCCGTATCGTTCACGATCAGGCGGAGAATGCCGAAATCGGACGTATCGGCCAGAGAGAGGGCCCGGATGTTGATGCCCGCTTGCGCCAACGTCTTGGTCACTTCAGCCAAGCGGCCGGCTTTGTTTTCAAGAAAAATGGAAAGTTGTTCGACTTTCATGGTGGCCTTCCTTATATGCCTTGCGTTGCTGCCAGTCTCCGTGTGCGGAGCGGGGCTTATACTGACAGATATTGGAGGAAAACGCCAGTAAGGACTGAGCCTGCGAAACGGAAATCCGGGCGGTTACGCGGAATGGGTCGTATCGTCCTTTTTCTTTTCGTCTTTGGGGGTGATGTCGATTTCGTCGGGTTCCGAGCTGGCCCGCTTGAAGTTGCGGATGGCTTTGCCCAGCCCGCCGCCGATTTCAGGAAGTTTCTTGGCGCCGAAGATCAGAACGACTATAAGGAGAATGACGAGCAATTCTTGCATGCCGATACCGTACATAGAGGCCTCCGTGTGTATAATACTGGGATATACCGGTGGATTCCGGATAGGTCAAGCGAAGGGCGTTGCATCCTTTTCCCCATCAGGGTACATACCTGAATGCCCTGACGGGGACGCCCGCCAAAACAGGAGAAATCCCCGGTCCCCACGGACACAGGGCACTTGAAAACATGGTAGTGATGTTACGCCTGCACCTCTTAGAGGTCAAGACTCTATAACGTCTGTAGAGAACATGTTTCAAAGGATCATACCCATGCAAAAGGAATCGAACGATTCTGTTGTATACGTTCCCACAATGCATCGAGAATTCTTCCCCAAGGGATTTCCGGCGTGCGTGCGTCCCGTCTGGCCGGGACTTCCCGACGACCGGGACGCTCCGCGGAATTCTGAAGAATGGTATGCGGTGCCCCTGCCTTACACGCAGAGGGAAGCCGCATCGTGCCTCGCCGATCTGGCGGGGCTGGACGAAGCGGGCCTCGCGTCGCTTTCCGAGGCGGCCACGGCGTCTCAGGGGCGGGAACGCAGGGCGCAGCAGGAGCGGCAGGATTTGAAGCGGTTTGCCGAAACCGGCGAACTGCGGGAAACCGGCGAGGCGTTTTCCGCCGAGGCGGCGGCGCGTTGGGCGCAGCGGTTTTTGCTGCTGGGCTGGCTTCAGGAGGAGCGCGTGCTGGAGATGGAGCGGCTTGCGGTCCGATACCGGACGGGCGCGGAAAAGCTGGCGGCGCAACTGGGAGATCGTGAGGATGAGGACGTGTTTTCCGGCCTGCTCGGGATGATGCGCGAACTGGTCCCCGAGGACGTGACCACGCTGCTGCCGTCGTGGCGTTTCATGCTGGACCTGCTGGCGATCCTGTTGCCGGAAGGTTGCGTGCTGTGTACGGCGGATGCCCGAATGGGCGGCGCGCTCATCGAAAACGGGCTGTGCCGGGAGCCGCTTTCGCCGGAGGCGGCGGCGCGTTTGCCGCAGGGGTGGCATGCCCCGGAAGGCTTCCGGGTGACCTGCGGCGAGGAACCGGTGTGGAAGCTGATCGGCAAAAAGGAGAGGCAACCCGACAGGCCCTGGCTTGACAGACGCCAACTCGTGATTCTTTGTATGGCAGACGCCACGTTGGAGCAGGCATGATGCAATCCCCGGAAACATGGGCTTCCCGCCTTGAGGAACTCTTTCCCGACGGCCTTTCCGGCCTTATCTTTGATTGTGACGGGGTCATGGTCGACTCCTGCGGCGTCAACATCGGTTATTACAACCTGCTGCTTCGGGAAGTCGGCAAACCCCCGGTTTCCGAAGAGCAGGCCGTGTACGTGCAGATGTCCACGGCCAAAGAGGCGCTCGAATATCTGTTCACGCCGGAGGAACTCAAGCTGCTCCCCGCAATCGCGGATCGGTTCCCGTACCGCGAGGTGGCGTTGCCGCAGCTGGAGCTGGAACCGGGGCTTGAGGACATGCTGTACTGGTTGCGGGAGCGGGGCGTCCGGCTGGGCATTCACACCAACCGCGGAAGCGGAATGTGGGACCTTCTGGACCGGTTCGGCCTGCGGCCCGTGTTCGATCCCGTCATGACGGCCGATATCGTGGCCCCCAAGCCCGATCCCGCCGGAGTCCGCCGCATTCTGGAGGCGTGGGGAGCCCGTCCCGAGACCGTCGGATTCCTCGGGGACAGCGCCACGGACGCGGCGGCGGCGCAGGGCGGCGGCGTTCCTCTGCTGGCGTACGGCAATCCCGCGCTTCCCGCCGCCGTACATGTGGAGAGTTTCCCGCAGTTGCACAAGGCGCTGGAGCGCCTTCCCCGTATAGGGCGCTGAGCGTCCTGAAAGTCAACAGACCTTTTGGAGGTAGCATGTTTGTGCTCGGCAATATCCTGTTCGCCGTCGCGCGGGTTCTGGATACGCTTCTGTCACTGTATTTCTGGGTCGTCATCATTTCCGCGCTGCTGACGTGGGTGCGCCCCGATCCCTACAACCCCGTCGTCCGCACGCTGAACGCCCTGACGGAGCCCGTGCTGTACCGCATCCGCAAATGGCTTCCGTTCACGTACATCAGCGGGCTGGACCTTTCGCCCATCGTGGTGCTTATCGCCATCCAGCTGGTGCAGTCCATCGTGGTCCGGTCCCTGTTCCAGTACGCGGCCATGCTGTAGCGCGGGCTGCTTTTCAAAAGGACGGCGGTACGGGGCCTTTTCCGGACCGCCGCGAGGAATTGCCATTCCCTTTCCTCTTTTTTTGGGCTATGCAATAAGAAACGGTACGCGCCGCGCCGCGTTCCAGTCTCATTTTCAAACCTCTATGTATTGGAGAAAGCCTTATGGAACAGCGTGAGCTTCTTCTTCTGGAAAAGTACGCCGCCATCAACCCCGAACTGAAGGAACTCTGGGAAGATCACATCCTCTATGAGAAGCAGGTAGAAAAGCTCGAAGCCAAGGCCTATCGGACT
This sequence comes from uncultured Bilophila sp., assembly GCA_902373525.1. Taxonomy (GTDB): domain Bacteria; phylum Desulfobacterota; class Desulfovibrionia; order Desulfovibrionales; family Desulfovibrionaceae; genus Bilophila. Next base: position 34,210 of record CABKMN010000007.1, read on the forward strand.
CCTACGGAAGAACAGACCCTGAAGCAGCTCAAGAAGCAGAAGCTGGAAGGGAAGACCCGGCTCCACGCCATCCTCGACGGCTATAACGAACAGGAAGGCAACTGATGTTGTGCACCGGGGCCAGGATACTTTTGGAGAGCCTGAAGCGCGAGGGCGTTGACCTTTTCTTCGGCTATCCCGGCGGGGCTGTCATTGATATTTATGACGAGCTGGCCAACCATCCGGATTTGCGCCATATTCTGGTGCGGCATGAACAGGGTGCTGTCCATGCCGCCGACGGGTATGCCCGCGCTTCCGGCAAGGTGGGCGTCTGTCTCGCTACCTCCGGCCCCGGTGCTACCAATACTGTGACCGGGATTGCCACGGCTTACAGCGATTCCATCCCCCTCGTCATTTTCACGGGACAGGTTTCCACGCCGCTCATCGGGAACGATGCGTTCCAGGAAGTGGACATCGTGGGCATCACCCGTCCCTGCACCAAGCACAACTTTCTGGTCAAGGACGTTAGGGAACTGGCGGCCACCGTTCGGAAGGCCTTCTACCTCGCCCGTTCCGGACGCCCCGGACCGGTCCTCGTCGATATTCCCAAGAATATCCAGCAGGCGACCTGCGAGTTCGAGTGGCCTTCGGAAGTGACCATGCGGTCCTACTGCCCCACGTTCCGGGCGAACCTGAACCAGCTCAGGCGGGCGATGGACGTGCTGCTCACGTCCAGAAAACCGCTCATCGTGGCCGGCGGCGGCGTGATCATGGCCGACGCGGCGGAAGAACTCACCACGCTGGCGCACCTCATGCATGCGCCGGTGTGTTCCACGCTGATGGGCTTGGGCGCGTTTCCGGGCGACGATCCGTTGTGGATCGGCATGCTCGGCATGCACGGGACCTATGCCGCCAACAAGTCCGTCAATCAGGCCGACGTCATTCTCGCCGTGGGCGCGCGCTTTGACGACCGCGTCACGGGCAAGCTGTCCGAATTCGCGCCGAACGCCCGCATCGTGCACATCGACATCGATCCCACGACGCTGCGGAAGAACGTGCGCGTAGAAGTGCCGGTGGTCAGCGACGCGCTCAGCGCCCTGCAGGGGCTGCGCTCCATTCTGGAGTCGGGCCATGCCGAAAAGGACTGGGCGGGCGACCACGCCGACTGGATGACGCAGGTTCAGGAATGGCAGAAGAAGCAGCCGCTTTCCTGGTCCAAGGGCGAGGTGCTCAAGCCGCAGCAGGTGGTGGAACGTCTTTACGAACTCACCAAGGGCGAAGCCGTCATCACCACGGAAGTGGGGCAGAACCAGATGTGGGCGGCTCAGTTCTACAAGTATCACAAGCCGAGAACCTACCTGACTTCGGGCGGGCTCGGAACGATGGGGTACGGTCTTCCCGCCGCCATCGGCGCGCAGTTGGCCTTCCCGGATCGTCTGGTTGTGGACGTTGCCGGCGACGGTTCCATCCAGATGAACAGTCAGGAGCTGATGACCGCCGTCGAAAACGAGCTTCCCATCAAGATACTGATCCTGAACAACCGGTATCTGGGCATGGTGCGGCAGTGGCAGGAACTTTTCTACAATACCAATTACGTCGCCACCGACATGAAGGGGCAACCCGACTTCGTGAAGCTGGCGGATGCGTATGGCGCGGAAGGATACCGCATCACGACGGAAGAAGAGCTGGAGGAAGTGTTGCCCAAGGCTCTGGCTTCGCCGAGAACCGCCGTTATTGACGTGCGCGTGGATCGGGAAGAGAATGTTTCGCCTATAGTGCCTGCCGGGGCTTCGCTCGACGAAATGTTGATCGTCTAGGCCCTCTTGGGTGAACTTTAACAGCTCTTGGAGGAAGAATGCGGCGCGTTCTGTCTGTACTGGTTGAGAATGAACCCGGTGTCCTCTCTCGTGTGGCGGGACTGTTCAGCGGGCGTGGCTTCAACATCGAATCGCTCAATGTGGCCCCCACGCTCGAAGACGGCGTCTCCCTCATGACCATCACCACCAGCGGCGACGAGCAGATCATCGAACAGATCGTCAAGCAGTTGCGCAAGCTGGTGACGGTCGTCAAGGTCGTCGATTTCTACGGCATGGCCTATGTCGAACGGGAAATGATGGTCATCAAGGTCCACGCCGAAGAGTCGAAGCGTGGCGAAGTGTTGCGTATCGCGGATATTTTCCGCTGCAAGGTCGTCGACGTAAGCCTGACCGACCTTACGCTGGAAGCGACGGGCGATCATTCCAAGTTGCAGGCAATCATTCAGCTGTTGCAGAAGTTTGGGATCAAGGAGCTTGCCCGGACGGGGACGCTCGCCGTCCGCCGCACCATGCAGAGCGACGACGTTTAGCAATTTTGTCGAAACGGCCCGATGAAAAATTCGCGGGCCGTTTCTTTTTGTAAAACCCCCATTACAGCCTGTTTTTTGTGCAAACAGCAATATCTTGACCCCGTTTTGCTCCTTTTGCGAGGAATCGGGGCTTTTTAGGCAAGCCGGACGGGTTGCCAGCTTTTGCACTCTTGTGTATTTTGAGGGTTCGAGCAAACCGCTTTTTGGCGCATGCCCGCAGGCGAACTGTTGCGGTCCGTAAGAGCCGCGTTTTTACAGGATTTTTGGAGTTACCCAGTAAGGAGTGAACATGAAAGCCTTCTACGAACAGGACGCGAACCTGGATTATCTCAAAAACAAGACCATTGCCGTCATCGGGTACGGCAGCCAGGGTCATGCGCATGCCCAGAACCTGCGCGATTCCGGCCTCAATGTGATTGTTGGCCAGCGTCCTGGCGGCGCCAACTACGCTCTCGCCAAGGAACACGGTTTTGCCCCCATGTCCGCCGCGGAAGCCGCTGCGGCTGCCGACGTTATCATGATCCTGTTGCCCGACCAGCATCAGGCCAAAGTGTATCGTGAAGACATCGCTCCGAATCTGAAGCCCGGCAAGTCCCTCGTGTTCGCCCACGGTTTCAACATCCATTTCTGCCAGATCGAACCCCCGAAGGACGTGGACGTGTTCATGGTGGCCCCCAAGGGCCCGGGGCATCTGGTTCGCCGTACCTTCACCGAAGGCGGCGGCGTTCCCTGCGTGTTCGCCGTGCATCAGGATGCGACCGGCGAAGCCACTCAGAAGGCGCTGGCCTATGCCAAGGGCATCGGCGGCACCCGTTCCGGCGTGATCGAAACAACCTTCAAGGAAGAGACCGAAACCGACCTCTTCGGCGAACAGGCCGTTCTCTGTGGCGGCGTGACCGAACTCATCAAGGCCGGTTTCGAAACGCTGGTGGCCGCCGGTTATCAGCCCGAAATCGCCTACTTCGAATGCTGCCATGAAATGAAGCTCATCGTGGACCTCATCTACGAAGGCGGCTTCGGCAAGATGCGCTACTCCATCAGCGACACCGCCGAATTCGGCGATTATCGCACCGGCCGCCGCATCATCACCGACGAAACCCGTAAGGCCATGAAGCAGGTCCTGAGCGAAATTCAGGACGGCACGTTCGCTCGTGACTTCATCCTCGAATGCGGTTGCGGCTATCCGAGCTTCAAGGCCAAGCGCCGCATCGAAGCCAATCACCAGATCGAGCAGGTCGGCGGTAAGCTGCGTGCGCTCATGCCGTGGTTGAAGAAGTAAGTTTGTCTTAGAAACGCTGCTCTAAAAAGTCCCCCGGACACATGTCTGGGGGACTTTTTTGTGGTCTTTTGACGAATTCGGGCGACCGTGACTGGGAGCAGTCTAGGGGGCGGTCGTCGTTCCGCATGCCTGTTTTATAGGCATCAACCCAGCAGGCCGGAATTCTTGGGGGCTTTCCGTTGCGCTTCATCCTTGTGCTCGGAGAGCCACTGGCACTTGTGCAGACACCACCAAGGGGTCACGATGAAGCGACCGTCGGCCTTGGTCTTGCGATCCGGATGAGCGCCGCTTGTCTTACAGTCGAGCGAGCACAACATTAAGGCTTGGGAACGCTCCCCATGCGGGCAGCGATGGTGTTCTTCTTCTTCGGGCATGGGTAACGGCATGTTAATCTCCTTATTTTACCGTCCCGTACGAGGCGGGAGGCAGGTCGGGAAACATGATAGCCGAGAGAAAGGACAAGAGCAAATCGCAAGGCACCCGGGCCGACCGGCACGGGTAAACGCCGAGGGCTTATGAATTGTCGACCTCAAGAACGAACTCGACGTGTTACAAGCGATAAAGGTGTAATGTGTAGTTTCTTTTGGCGGCAAGTACAAGCTGTGCCGTGATTATGGGCAGTTGCTCACGCTCGCCGAAGTGTTGCAGGCCGCGAAGGAACTGATTGACGGATGTCTGCGCCGCTGGTGCAAGGATGCCCTGTCAGAACTCGGGGCCGCGGTCGAGTAGGCTTTCCGGATCGACAAGGAGGGGTGCAGCAATGCCGGGGCCGTGTTTTCCCTGCGCCGGATTGAGATCGATGATCCGGACTGGTAGGAGGCGATGAAAGCGATCACCGAATCATTGACGTGATCCTCCGGCTAAGCCGGGGGGCTCTTGGAGTTTGACAATTCCCTAAAAGAGTAAACCTCCTTGCCCGAACCGCTCAAAGCAGAACAAGGAGGTTTTTTATGAAGCAGTTGTAAAGTTTAAATCATACAGTCTGGGAGTGCAAGTATCACGTTGGTTGGATTCCTAAGTACAGAAAAAAGATTTTGCACGGCAATCTTCGGCAAAAACTGGTGAATTTGTTTCGAGAACTGGTGGATCGCCGTGGCTGCACTATTCTGGAGGGGGATCTATGTATGGATCATGTGCATATATTATTGTCGATTCCGCCCAAGTATAGTGTATCGAAAATAGTAGGCTATCTGAAAGGGAAAAGTGCTCTTGAAATCGCGAGACGATTTGGAAAAGTTCGTAAAATAATGGGAGAGAACTTTTGGGCCAAGGAAAGCTTTGAACCCTTCGGAAGAGCCTTCATCATAGCCGTTTACGGCGCAAAAGATGTCGATCAGGTTACCATGGGTGTCGCAAGAGTAGCAATGAGCCGAATTACGTTCCGGGTCATACCAAAATGCGCCTCCCGGCGTCTTTTCCGAATGAAATGGACAGGCGGATGTGAAGCAGTGCCCTGGTGCCGCGGGCTGGACTTCGAAAAGAAGTTCTTGAGCGATCCGCTCACGTTCTGATGCGGAAAGAAAATTGATTGAGAATCCGGGCCACATTTTTGAAGGAGCAGTGGCATGGCGATGAAGGACGCATATAGCACGCAAGAAATGAGCCAGATAACGGAATTATCCGTAAAGTCTGTACTTGCCCGTGCTGGACGCGAATGCTGGCAGTTTTGCCTCAGCTCTGGTCGCGGTGGTGGCAAGGAATAGATGGTCGCCTCCATGCCCGAAGCCACGCAAGCGTCCATCACGGCGGCTGAAGCGAAGATGCTCGGCGCGTCCGAAGCCCTGCCGGAAGTCTGCTCCTTCACGCCAGCGCTCATGAAGGACATCACGCCTGTCATCCTTGACGACAAGCGCCGCTATAAAGCGCTCGTCAAAGCCGATCTGGTGGCCTTTTACCTTGATTGGCAGCGCAAATACGGCCATACGGCCTACCAGAAGGACATGTTCAGACGAAGCCCATTGAGCGATTCTTTGGAACCATACATGAGGCGGAAGTCTTTGTGCCGAGCTACGTGGGGCGCGACATCGCCCACAAGCCCGCCCTCCTGAAGCGTAACGAGACGCTCCACCGGGAGCTCTACGAAGCCCTTGGGGGGGCCCTCTGACGCTTGAAGAAACCCACATGGTCGTCGCTAGATTTTTCGAGACCTATGCGAACCGTCCGCAGCGCAGAACGCATCTGCAGGGGCGTACCCCGGCTGAGGTCTTGGAGGAGGGCAGGGGCCCGGCGTTGATCTGCAAAAGCTGACGCTGCTTATGATGGAGAAGGAAATCAGGATTATCACCAAGGATGGCATCTCGCTTTACGGACGGCTTTACTATGACGAAGCGCTGTATTCCCGCCGTCACCCCGTACTTGTCCACTACGATCTGCTCATGTCCCCACACCATCCTCGTCTATTCCGGCCCCCGCGCCATTACCGAAGAGCTTTTAAGGAGGAACCGTTGATGCCACCCCGTTTTCTTCCGCGCCTGACTGATGACCGCGCAAAGGCGTTGATGCCCGCATCTACGGCGCTCGGGAGTTCCACGGCAAGCGTCTTTGAAACCGCGAAGCCCGGCACTGTTCCGTGGGCTATGCCGGGTATGGCCCATCTTGCGGACCGGATAGACGACAAGCCGCTGGAGAACCCCGTGTACAGCCCCGTCGATCTGCTCTTGGCCCCGCTCGGGGCGACGGGGGCGAGGGCCATTCTCGAAGCGTTGATTGTTGATCCGGCCATGTCCATCGGGGCTGATTATGTGATGGATGCGGTGAAGTAGACAGGAAGGGGAAGAGCCGTTAGAAACGGGGGCGTGGGGCACTCCTCCGAAAGGAGGCAACCCCATGAAGCAATTCCTCCGGGACGTCACGGCGCTTGCGCTTGCTGACGTCATAGCGGCTGTTGTGGTTCATTTGCTGAACCTCTAAAAGCAGTTGCCCCGTAGGAATTGCAGTTCCTACGGGGCGCTAAAACTGGATTCTCGAAATCCGGGGGACGTGCCCCACGGGGCGGTGGGTGTTGGTCGCACTCGCCGCCCTTCCTTTTTCAATAGCCACTCATTGGCTTGAGGTCAAGAGAACACTCCCTTGATCCCTTCCAGCGCGACGCCAAGGGCGAACGCAGCCACAATCCATGAAATGCGGTATGCGATGGTCATATCACACCTTCCTGCTGAACTGGTTCATAATGCCGAGAAGGTGCCAGCCGGGATTGAATCCCTCATAGAGTCCTGGTCGCCGCATACTGAACCAACATTGAGAAAAGGCACTGGCTGAGTGTCGAGTGCAGCCCGGGCCCTTCGCCGCCCGCAGTGGGAGGGAGTCCCGTCTTTCTGAGCAGGGCGTGGGTGACGTTAAAGGTCGTTTCCACCAGCCTGTCCTTAAGGTGTTCAAGATCATGCCGCTTTCCGTCATACAGGTCGTTGATGTCGCGCATGAGCCTGCGGCATTCCTCAACTGAGCAAGGGAACGGGTCGGTGGGAAGAGCAGGGCGGCTACGCCGGGCAAGCTCCTCCTCCATTGCGTTGAACGCCTCGATGTAGGCCAGCTTGATCGCAAGGGCCTTCTTTCCGGTGTAGCCCATGACCAACAACATGAAGCCGTCGCGGTAGATGATGAACATGGGCTGAGTCTTGCCCTGTTCATTGGTATAGGAGGACTCGGAAAAATTTCCGAGTCTGAAATTTTCGGGAGTTACGTCAATGAGACGCCGCACTGACTTCAAAACATCATCGTGTGGCTTGTTGAAATAACGGGCGACTTCGCGGGATGTGGTGGCGGGGCGTCCGCTGCGGACAATGATGGACGGGGCAGGATCGGAGAGAAGAAGAGCTTGAGACATGTGCCACTCCTAGTTTTGGATATTGACACCGCCGATGAATAGCGATGCCGGGTGTTCATCACCGCAACTAGGAGCGGCTGCCCGCCTTTGGGCCGAAGCCTTGGACATATCGGGCACACCCGGCATCAAGAAGATACAAGTATAGCAGAAAACCGCAGTCAAAAAGATTCTTGACTTTGGCAAAAGGGCACAAAAAGAGCCGATGCTATCGGGTGGCGTTGTCCGCCTAGTTTGGTGTGATGAGCACCGTGGAATACAACGCCACAAAACAGGGAAAATGTCAATTGCTAGTGTTGCCATTGGCCAAGTCTTCTAAGCATCAGCGTAATCTGATTCGCTCAGCCGTCCGTTCTCCACGCCTATAGCGTACAGGAAAAACCACATGGGAGGGATATATTTAGTTTTTTCTGAAGAGTAGATTATATCTGCTCTGTTGATTATTTTTTCATTTTTTCAGCTGATTTAACTCCAAAAACAGAGGAACAAAAGGTTTTATCTCCTTTATTGTTTAGCAGACAGTTTACAACAAAGGCATCAGAATATCCTTTTATGAAAGAAATTTTACCCGACAAGGGAAGGGGGGTCCAAAGTCCTTCTCCATAAGCAGACCCTATAGCTGTGCATATAATAATTGTAAATGAAAAACTTTTTAACCACCACGAATTATTCATCATCAGCACGAACAACAACCGTTTGAATATCTCCTACCCCCTCAATCTTTCATCTACGCTTACCAAAAAATTTATGCAAAGGGAACGGCTCCGGCGTGGTCTCAGCTGGCTTTTCTTCCCGTTGCAACTGCTTTCAATCCGTTCCATTCCCTTTCAACTCGTTTCATTCTTTCTCTTTTCTCCATCGTCATGCTATGTTCTCCTAAAAAAAGGAGAATGCGGCATGCCATCTGTATTTGATCCTTCAGGAACCCTCACGCTTCCCCATAACTTTGTGCAGCAGGCTGAAGGAGCCGATCCGAAGATATACGCCGATGATGTAGATGAACAATTCAACACCGTTAAAGCTGGTATCGAAGAAACGAGAAACGGTGCTGCGGAAAAAGTTCAAAATCTCGGCTCGGTATCGGACACACTCACAATAGACGTTAGTGCCGGGCCCGTAATCATTGCAACGATAAGCGGTGCCACGACATTCATTTTCACCGGGGCAATCAATGGGAGAGCGAATACGATCCTGTTCAAGCTGACGAATGGCGGAAGTGCGGTTGTGACGTGGCCTTTGGGCGTACGTTGGCCCGGCGGCACTGCCCCGGCGCTCACTAAATTCGGCGTTGACCTCGTCATCCTCACGACAAGCGACGGCGGGTCGACGTGGATGGGCACGGCAAACATAGGATATGCGGAGTAAGCATGATTCGGAATATGATGTTGGGGATGGGGATAAATACTAGACATGGGGAAATCCTCTACGACAATAGCGGATTTCCTACTGCCATGATCACTGGCTCCTACGCCAGCAATGGGGCGGAACCATGGACCATCCGGGGGCGTAGGGTGTGGATTGCAGTAGCCCTTGCGTCAAAGCGTGCGTATAACAAGAAATGGTGTTCTGACTCGTCATCAAGTTGCAGTACTGATATTTCCTCCATTGAAAATCCGGTGATAACATTTAAGTTGGCTACTTCAAATACGAGCCCTGACAGCTCCGGGGGTTTTGTTTCAGTGCTGTCCACGGAAGAGCATATGGATCAGTCCTTCACATACAATAAGGCCGTAAAAGACTCCAAGGAGCTTACCGACGCCATTCTCGCCTATAATAGAGGAATGCAAGCGGCGCAGTTTTGCCGTACGATTACGCTTGCTGAATTTGGCAAGATGGACTTGCCATCTATCGACGTACTTATGCATATATATCAAGCCCGAACGAGGATCGATGCTCTTGATCCTACTGCCTCAGCAAATACTGAAATGAAACTTTCTAATTGGGGGTTCAAACAAATGGTAAGTAACTGGGGAGAAAACCGCGTGTATTCAGCGAATCAGAGTAGTCCGATGTGTGTAATCCCTATTTATTTTAGTGGGAAAATTGATACCAGTACTGGTAAATATGGTCCGTTCGGCGTCATTCCAGTCAAAGAAATCGATGCGAGATAATTATGCCAACATATGAATATAATAATCACGCTTATTCGCTATATGACCTGCGCCGCCAATTTCCCCATAGATCTTTCCCGGCTGCTCCGACTCTGGACGACATCACACCACTTGGTGTGACCACCGTGCCTGATCCAGAGCCGGTTCGCCAGTTCTCGAAACAAATTCACCAGTTTTTGCCGAAGATTACCATACAAAATCTTTTTTCTGTATTTAGGAATCCAACCAACGTGATACTTGCACTCCCAGACTGTATGATTTAACCTTTACAATTGCTTCATAAAAAGCCTCCTTGTTCTGCTTTGGGCGGTTCGGACAAGGAGGTTTACTGTTTTAGGGAATTGTCAAACTCCAGGAGCCCCCGGCTAAGCCGAGGGAGCACGTCAAGGATTCGTCTGAGCTTTCTGTTGTCGCGTCAAAGTAGGATCATTTTCCGTCCGCCAAATGTCATAGGCGGACATGGCAAACTCAGCTCCAGGGACCCCCTTCCGCCCTACGGAAACGCCGCACCGAACGCTCCGAGATTCCTTGGCATGGTTCATCATCCGCCCCCGACAGGCCCTATCCCGCAGGGAACAGCGTTCCCCACCGTTCCGTCCTCCATCCGTCCCTCGGAAGGGAATACTCCGGCCAGCCATTTTAATTGCTTGTATTTTCAAAAAATTCTCATGAGCTTGCAAGCAGCCCCAAGAAGCGTATAGAAAGCGCGTTCCGCTTCCAACCGGAAAGCGCTTGTTTCGGCCACCGCTTTCCGCAGGAACCCATTTGAACAACTCCAAGGAGCACAACATGAAACACCTGACGTGCCTCTGTACAGGGACGTTGCTGGCATGCCTCATCTGGGGCCCCGCCCACGCGTCCACGCCCATGCCCCCCTTCTCTCAGAAAGCCGACCTGTCCGTCTCGACAGCCCTTGCCCAACCGGAAAACCGTCTTGTCGCCGAGCGTGATGAGGACGTCCGGAAATCTTCGGAGTATTATGAGTTGCAGCGTCGAGAAAAGATGCACCGGGCCAACGATCGCTACCAGCAGGAAAAGATGCGCCGGGATCAGGAACGCATGATCCGTGAACAACGGCGTATGGAACGCGAACAGGCCCGCCGGGACGGGCAGCACTGGGATAACCGGTACCATGAGAAAAAACGGCACGACAAGGACCGTTACGAACACCGCGACAAGAAGCACGATAGAGACCGCTGGGAAAAAGAACGGAAACGCCATGAACGCGAACGCTGGGAACGGGATCATAAACGCAGGGAACATCGGTATGACCGTCCTCCCCACCGCTATGATGACGGGAAGTACCGCCCCGAAGAGCTGCGCCGCCGCGGCTTCGACGACGGGATGTATCATCCGGGCCGTTAAGCTCTGAAACAAAAACGGGATCGCCCTGACGATCCCGTTTTTTGTTTATCCCTTCATTTATTCTTATTGATCATTCCGAAAAACGAGCGCCACCGTCAATCCGACATTGTCGTCCACACTGTGCATCCCCATAAACCGGAAAAACCGGGCGGAGCCGTAGCGTACGCCCCACAAGGTCCTGTCCCAAACAAGCTGACAGGACATGCCCAATTCGCCGCCGTCGAGATTACGCAATTCGACATCACATTCCAGAATGCGTTCCATTCCCAGCACGCCGAGCGCGCCGCGCAGGCGATGGGTGCGGCCCGTTACCGTCCCCTCCGGGAGCGGCCTGAGGGAAAGGATGCGCAAATGGGCCTGCGGGTGTAGCGCGACGTCAAAAAAATCAACGGACTTAAGGTGTGCGAGCAGAACCGGCAACAGGACGTCCCCCTGCAAATCGAGGCAGTCGATCGAATGCATGTCGAACGTCAGGATACCCCGCCCTTCACCCTGCGGCCCGCCGTCAAATTCCAGTTCCCCGCCTTTCAAAGAAAGCGTTCCCCTATGGCTATGGGCGTTATTGCGTCCCGTCCACTGGACGGCGCTCTTCTCGGGCAGCAAGACATACCGAGGGAAACGGGGCAGCGGAACCTCTTCCGGAAGCGGCCTGTCCGCCCTCTCGCCCTCAAGAGGCAACCCGGCCTTTCTCCAGGCATCCAGCCCGCCGGGGAATACGCGAACATCCGCATATCCCTCGCGCCGTAGCTTTTCCGAAGCGACTTCGCTGTCCAGAGAATCCCCCGCTCCATACACGAGAAGAGGGGTTGTCTTGTCCGGCGCCGCATTCGCCATCTTTTCCTGAAACGCCGTCTCGAACACACAAATTCCCACAGAGCCCGGAACATGCTGGAGCGCATGAAATTCCGAAGGCAACACCCCGACGATCAGGCCATCGGGATTTTCCTGAGAAAACCGCTTTACCTCATCAATGGAAACCGAACGTGTCTGTTGTTGCATGTTCCTTCTCACTTGTTGCTGTTTTTTCGAACATACGGCGCGTACAGCAGCCTCTCAATGATTACGTTTCTCATATAGCAATCCAACAATTCCTCCCGGAGGCCTCCTCTTGGCGAGGTACCCTCCACAACTGCTCCGCCAGCAGAAGGGAAGATATTGTTCCTCTCATAAAAAAACTGTTTTTTAGGCCTGTTAGTTTTATTGAAAAAAGAAAAGAGGAAAAAAGATATCTTTTCTGAAAACAATGCTTGACACAAAGGGGGTTCAGCGGTAAACCTTCTCTTCGTTGAGCGGGAGTAACTCAGTGGTAGAGTGCAACCTTGCCAAGGTTGAAGTCGCGGGTTCAAATCCCGTCTCCCGCTCCATTTTTTCTTCACCGCACTGCGGGAGTAACTCAGCGGTAGAGTGTCAGCTTCCCAAGCTGAAGGTCGCGGGTTCAAATCCCGTTTCCCGCTCCAGAGATTTTAAGGCATCACATGCATAATTCATGTGATGCCTTTTTTTATTGTGACCAAATTGTGACCGCAATGGTCACAATATGGATAAAAAATGGATAAAGGCTTGCCCCATGTGGCGGCTGTTGCGTACATACTCGGCATGGCACATGTGAGCTGTCACGCAGTTTGAGAATGAGCGTCACGCAGGTTGAGAACGGGCCAAGGCAAAAAAATGCCTTGGCCCGTTCTTTGCTAATCGATATTCAAGAGACGATCCGCGCTCAATTGTGCATACCCCGGCGACAGCTCCACGCCGATACATTTCCGGCCCGTCAGCATTGCCGCGTGGGCCGTGGTGCCACCGCCAAGAAATGGGTCAAGAACCGTTCCGCCGGGTTTGACGATCTCCATCAAATCCTGCATCAGTGCCAGCGGTTTGCCCGTGATATGCACCTTGGTAGCCGTGTTGACCGGGCAGTGGATGACGCCGGGGAAACATCGGCGGGTGTAATGTGTGGGCTTCCCCTTGCTGGCGTATACAATGAATTCCGAATCCCGCCGGAATTCTCCAACCATCGGTCGGGCACTCGGCTTGTGCCAGACCACGATGCCGCGCCACATCCACCCCGCCGCTTGTATGGCGTCCGTCATTGTAGGTAATTGCCGCCAGTCTGTAAAAACCAGCAAGGGCGCACCGTCCCGCGCTACCCGCCAGCATTCTGAAAGCCACATTGTCGCCCAAGTGGTCCCGTGCATCCCCCAACATGGGCGGGTATGTCTTTTTTGTGCCGCTGCTTTGGTATTTACTGGCGGGGTCCGCCTGTCTGCTGGCAAGCGTCATGCCTCCTGTGGAATACGGCGGGTCCGTAATGACCACATCCACGCTGTCCATTGGCAACCGCCGAAGTATAGAAAGAGCTTCTCCCTGATAAATCGCCATACCTTCATCAATTTTCAAACAGTCCATTATAGGTGTCCAAGGTTGCGCCCCGGATGCTCCCGTGATAGCTGTCTCACACCCCTAGCGGGTAGGCCCCACCCAAAAACCTCAAGTAAGCCTCGAACAACCCCTTTGTTCAGGTTAATCACAGTCAAAAAGACTCAATTGCGGCATGAGGCCCCTCGCCAGTTTGTCCAAAATCCCTCACGGGCGGACGTTGATTTCACTACGCTGGGCAGGTAGAGTCGGCCCGTCAGAGCTTTAAACTTTAAACTGCCCGCAAATCTGATTTGCACACTTTTAGTGTGTTGCATCAACCTAATATTTGGTTTTCAGGTTTGTTTTTTGGGCGTAAAAATATTGCCAAACAAAATAAGTGTATTGTGCGTTTATACTGGTTGCATGTTTGGTTGCAGGTTACACCCATGAAAGATGCAACCGATGAAAGCGTACTGGGACGACTGATTGCCGGGGCGGGAGTCAAAAACGAACTTGGACTTGCTGCATTTCTAGGCATATCAGGACAATCCATCTATAATGCGAAGAAAAAAGGGAAAATTCCCCCCTTATGGGGAGTTGAAGTAGCTAAAACTTTTGGTGCTTCTTTAGATTGGATTTTTTTGGGTCGTGGACCTATGCGTCTCGGCGAAGAACAGGCTATACGCATGCCACAGCCAGAACAGACGCAACCAAGCAAAACAGCTAGCACAACGCCATGTGCCCGCTGTGAAAAGCTGGAAGCCAAACTGGAGAAGGTGGAAGGCCAGCGCGACGAGCTGGCAGAAGAAAACCGAAAGCTCTTGAAGGAAAACGGGATGTTGCGTGAAGAAAACGCAACGCTCAGGGAGCGCCAGCGCAAAGAGCACGCTTCCCTCTTTGACGAGCGGAGACGCATCCCGCCCAGTGATATTATGCAGCACGGCATCCCCGAATAAATAAAAAAACGCCCCCTCTTTTGTGTGAATATTACACAGAGGGGGCGTTTCGCCGTTCTCAAACCGTGTGACAAAAAGCCCCGAAACAGGGCCTCCATTCTCAAACCTTTCTTTCTCGTGCTTCCGAGCCACCAAATCCCCACAAGCCGTTGACAGTCAAGCATCCGTCAACTATCCGTCGCCCCGGATCGGCTCTACTCCTCATTCTCAAACTGCCTGAGCCGTCTGACCCTGTCGCATCCATCATCTCGTATCAGGCTCCGCTTTGGCTCGGCACATGGGCCGCCAATCGGAACTGGCATACCTCACCTCAACTCTCTATCCAATAAAAGGAGCTGTCATGGCACCTGCAACATTGACTCAAACCGGACGCGCGGCGATCACACTGGCCATTTTTTCCCGTCCTCTGCATCTGGCGTGGGGCATCGGCAGCGCCGCGTGGGACGCCGAGGGCGCTACTCTGCCTTCGCTGGTTTCGGCAACCAAGCTGGTCGCGGAAGTCGGGCGGCGCACGCCCACCAGCATTGGCTTTGTCACCCCGGACGAGCCCGGAGACATCGTGATTCCCGTGTCCGTAGGCGCGGAGGGGGCGGTGCAGGAAGCCCGGTACCGGCTCGTGACCGACGGCCCTACGCCGTATCTGTACGTCCGCACGGCCTACAATTACAGCGAAGCCTCCAACGCAGTCATCCGCGAGATGTGGCTGTTTATGGATACCGAGTTCGTCGCGGGGCTTCCCGAAGTTTGTTCCTGCCGATCTCAAAAGTCCCGGTCTGCTGCTGGCGGCGCAGATCATCACGCCAGCCATCAACCGCAGTCCTTCCGTTCGTCAGACCGTGGAATTTGTCCTGCCCATCTAGCCTGAAAGGAGAACGAAATGGCTACCATGCCGAAAGACTATTACAATCATTTCGATACGAACAAGCATTATCAGCAGATTTTGTACCGTGACGGCTACGTCCTTCAAGGGGCGGAGCTGAACGAACAGCAGTCGGCGTCCCTGCACCGTCTGCGCCGGGTTGCCGACGCCCTGTTCAAGGACGGGGATGTCATTCGGGATGCCCAGCTTGTCGTGGACAGCGCGACCGGCGAAGTCAAGGCACAGGCTGGACTGGTGTACATTGCCGGGCTGGTTCGGGATGTGCCGGCGGCGACGTTCTTGGTGGGCACCGAGGGCACGGTGGTCATCGGCGTCCGGCTGGCGGAAAAGGTGATTTCCGAGCTGGATGACGCCACGTTGTACAACCCCGCCATCGGATCGCGCGGCGAGGGCGAACCCGGTGCGTGGCGCTTGCAGGTGACGGCCTCGTGGGGGCACGATGCGGACGGCGGCACCGGAGAGTTTAATCCGGTGTACATCGTGGATGACGGCATTCTGCGCCCGAAAGAGGCCCCGCCGTCGTTGGATGTGTTCACGCAGAGCCTCGCAACATATGACCGCGACAGCACCGCAGGTGGAACGTATATCGTTTCCGGACTGACCGTCCGGCAGGCCGCCGATATGGGCGGCCTGCAGGTCTACACGGTGAGCGAGGGCCGGGCGCGGGTCAATAGCTACGGTATCGACATCGCCACCTCGCGACGGCTGACGTATGCCGCCGTGCCCGACCTGCGGATGCTGGACACCGAAGTCTATCTTGCCGACAGCACGGGCAATCAGCGCATCAGCGTGGCGCACCCGCCGAGTCATGCCGTGCAGTCCCTGCGGATCACCGTCCGCAAGACGGCGAACATCGTGCATGGAGCGTACATCGGGGCCGCTGACGCGCTGCCGGATACCTCCGTGGTCAACATCGTTTCAGTGACGCAGGGTGACACCACCTACACGGTGTCCACGGATTACCGCCGAGTCGGGGACACGGTGGACTGGTCGCCGTCCGGGGCAGAGCCAAGTCCCGGCAGCACCTACGTTGTCGTGTACGATTGCATCACGGCTGTTACGCCAGTTGACCTCGATGCGGACGGCTTTACCGTGCGCGGGGCCGTACCGGAATCGCAGGTCATCGTGACCTACCAACAGGCATTGCCGCGACTTGATCGTCTGTGCATGACTTCGGAAGGCACGTTTGTCTGGGTGTAGGGGGTGGCTTCCGAGTCCAACGCCATTGCACTGGACATCCCGGAATCCATGCTCGTGCTGGCGACCGTTTCGCAGACGTGGCGGGAGACGCGCTCGGTTTTGCGTTCGGCGGGTTTGGTGACTTCGGACAATACATCGAGCCAGCCGCCCAGATCGCCCAACGTGATCCCGACGTTCTGGCGCGTCGCCAGCTGTGTACTCATGTCTTCGGCCCGGAACGGCTGAAAGGTTCCGTCTGGTAAGGAGAGTCCGTTTGCCATACAAAAAAGCCTCCCGTTTCTCGTTATTATGACGAAAAAGGGGAGGCTTTGCCTGGAAAGGGCGCGTTGAGTGCGGAGGAAATCCTTTTAATTATAGCGTTGGAGTAGAGATGCTTCTCGTTTAAAAAAAGGTGGCATTGTTAGAGAAGTGCGAAACAATAAAACAAGTGAAGTTTTTGATGGAGATGATTATCTAAAAGAATACTATCTCAATATAAAATCTGAACAAAAAATATTTAATAACAGATATGAAAAAAAATACAGTTTTCAAAATAATAATAAATATTTTGTATGCGCATTATGCTGAGGAGCTGTAACTTTACGTGGTGGCGGGGAAAATGTACGTATACATTTTTATCATCGAAATACAAAAGAATCAAAATTTTGTCCAATTCATAAAGGATATGAAAGTGTTAGCAAAAAACAGATTAGAACTATGATATACGATGGAGTTAGAGAGTCAGAAGCACATAAAAATCTATGTAATATATTGTATAGTTTAATATTAAACAATGAAAATTGCTCCAGCATATACAAAAATAGCGTTTTAAAATTAGTACAAAATGTAAGAAAATTTAGACCTGATGTTCAAGCTATATACTATGGTAAAAATATAGCCTTTGAGATACAGCTATCCCCAGATTTTTTAACAACAATTGTTGTTCGTGAACAATTTTATATAGAACATAGGACATATTTGCTATGGATATTTAATACATTTAATAATGTTTTTTGAAAAAGATATATTTTGCAATAATAATTGTAATACTTTTGTTTTTTTCTGAAAAAGAGTATGCGCTGTCTATAGAAAAAACGAATAATATTTACGTGTTGGTATTGGAGACCACGTCTAGACAAAAGATATAACATCATTGATGAATATTATAGTAAAATAATATCAACAGATGAAATAATATTTTGTGATAATTTTAAATGTTATTTTTATGATTCACTCACAAAATTAAATAAACTCAACGCAATAATAAAAAGCACTTCCATTAAAAACAACAATATAAAGATAAAAGAAGCACGTAAACTATTTAAAACAACAGTTGATCGCCTTAAAAAGGAGATATATAATTTTGAATACAATCCGTATAAAGTATTGTGTGACAAGTTAGCATGCATATCTAAAGAATTTTCAAGCGATCATGTTATTAAAAGTTGGCGTTTTACAGATATTTTAAATATAATGAGAGCAATATTTTCAGCTATTGAAAATCAAACTATGGGGTATAATTTCGAAAATATCAAACAAGTTTTTAATGAAATAGAATGTAAACATAAAAATATTTTTTATGTTTTGCATATGTATATAAAATTAAAGTCCATACCATTAAGAGTAACATACCTAAATGGGGTAAGAGAAGTATAATTAAAAAAATTTATGATGCTGAAAATGATATTAAAAAAAATTTAAAATCACCATTTTTAATGACTCCAGAATAAATATCAATAGTAAAATATTTATTCAGAGATATCTTTTGTCAAATGTGGCGGGATAAGGTAGTATTTTTAAAATTAATTGATATTACCACCCCTTAAAGTCAACCTCACTCTGCATTCCTACCCCTTCATATTCCCACGGTTCCACGCTTCCCAACTCTTCCCGCGCATCACTGAGCATGGCGGCGGCCACCGCGCTGTCGCCATGCCGGTTTCCGGTGCTGTCCGTAGTGCGGGAGTCCGGCACACGAGCCACACCGCGCACGACGCGGAGCAAGCGGAAGTCCGAAAGGATATTGGCGTCTTCCGGCAGGGCCAGCGTCTTGTCTTCAATGGCGGCCTTGAGTTTGGGCATGGTCGTTCTGTACCACGCTTCCGAGATCATGACTTTCCGCACCAGCTCCGGCCCGTACTCCTGCCGTGCGGCTTCGGCCAGTGTGGAGCCGTTCCCGCGTGCGTCCAGTGACAACCCAGAAAAGGATGGCAGCGCGTCAATACCCGCACGCCGCATTCGGAGGTTGAAGGCAGAGGTTTCCGGAGGTCGCGTGGCGTTTGGAAGGCATGCTACGGCATCGGAAGGAAACCTGTCAAAAAACAACTCCTCGCATCGGGTCCGGCAGGTGCTGCCGTGCCAAGCGGGGAGTTGCTGGTATAGAGGAGAGGCAGGAACGTTCTCCTCCATACATTGCGGATGGTTTTCTTGGGAAGGTGTGCCGGGGCACACCTCCCCACAGTGAGGTCGGACTGCATACCGTCTGCCGGTATGGGAACGCAGGTTCCCGCGTCAGTCCTCTTTGTCGCAGAGAACGCGGGTCTGTTACTTGTAGGAAGGCAGGGGCGTCTTGATGAGCTTGAGGAACTTGTCGGTGACGTAGGCGCTGCTTTCGATCTTCTTCAGGTCGTCCTGCGAGATTCTGCCGATGGCGGCGAAGAACTGGGCGAGTTCGCCCTGCCAGTTCTGAGCCTGGCTGGGACCTTCGGAAGCGTCGAACATCTGGAGCTGTTCTTCCAGATTGAACACGGGATGGGTCTTGAGGTCCATTTCAGCAAGGTCCTTGCTGTAGTCGGTACCGGCCCAATCCACGTAGAAGCGCAGGTATTCGGGAAGCAGCTTGTCCATCGGTTCGCTCTTCATCATCTCAATGGCGCGCATGTAGATGCTCAGGAACTTCGCGGTGGCTTCGGGGTTCTTGTCGGCGAAGTCGCGGTCGGCCACGATCACGATGGGCAGGCCCTGATAGCAGTCGTGCGGCGTGCTGGCGACCTTCCAGCCGCGGCTTTCGCCCACGTAGCTCAGCGGAGCCCACAGGGTCACGATGTCGCCGATGCCGTATTCGAACGCGGCGAGGGCGGAGGCCTGATCCATGTTCTTGATCACCACGTCCTTGTCGGTCAGGCCGAGGGTCTTGAGCCAGGAGCTGAGCGCGAAGTGGGCCGAGGAGACCGTGGTGCACAGGACGGTTTTGCCCTTCACGGACTCGGGGGAGCCGTACACGTTGGGGTAGCTCTTGTTGAAGCCCTTGGTATTCATGATCGGGCTGTCGCCGCGGACCATGACGGCGTTGACCATCGCCTCGTCGTTGCAGTTGGCGATGACGTAGGTGTCGTAGCGCAGCGCGCCGATCATGGCCGGGATGGCGCCCATGCCGCCGAAGACCCAGGTCTTGGCCGGGAGGGTGTTGAGCGCATCCATGCCGGAGTTGAAATAGAGCAGCTCGACATCAAGACCGACTTCCTTGTCCCAGCCTTTCTGCTTGGCGTACCAAATGGGGAAGGTTTCCTGCGCGCCCATCCAGGCGGTGGGGATTTTTTGCAGATCGGCGGCACCGGCGGCTCCCGCCGCATAGGCGACGCAGAGGACCGCAGCGCAAAGACCGCGAAGCCACTTTTTGACGTTCATGTACACATCTCCTGTGGAAGTTGAGGGGAGAGGGAAGACTTGGTGCAGAAGCGGGGTAGAAAGCTCTGGAGAGTCCTTCTACCCCGCAACATTATGCTACAGACATGTGTGACTTACTTGTAGCTGGGGATGGGGGTCTTGACCATCTTCAGGAACTTGTCGGTAGCGTAGGAGCCGCTTTCGACCTTCTTCAGTTCGTCCTTGTTGATGCTGCCCACGCCGGCGAAGAACTTCGCGATGTCGCCCTGCCACTTCTGAGCGGTGCTGGCGCCCTTGGAGGCGTCAAACAGAGCAAGCTGCTGTTCCAGGTTGTACACGGGGTGCGTCTTGAGGTCGGTCAGAGAGAGTTCCTTGGAGTAGTTCTTGCCGGCCCATTCCAGGAAGAAGCGCTGGTATTCGTCAACCAGGGATTCCAGGGGTTCCTTCTGGAGCATGTTCACGGCGCGCAGGTAGATGCTCAGGAATTTCGCGGTGACTTCGGGGTTCTTGTCGGCGTACTTGGTATCGGCGATCAGAACGATCGGGTTACCGACCTTGCACAGGTTGAGGTCGCCGGCGATCTTCCAGCCCTTTTCCTGACCGGCGTACATGTGGGGAGCCCACAGGGCCACGCCGTCGCCGATGCCGTTGTCAAACGCGGCCAGAGCCTGAGCCTGGTCCATGTTCTTGATGGTGATGTCCTTGTCGGTCAGGCCCAGAACCTTGAGCCAGGAGCTCAGAGCGTAGTGGGCGGAGGACACGGTGGTGGTCAGGAAGGTCTTGCCCTTCACGGTGTCGGGGCTGCCGAGCACTTCGGGGAAGTCCTTGTTGAAGCCCTTCACCTTGGCGATCGGGCTGTCGCCGCGGACCAGCACGGAGTTGGTCATGGATTCGTCATTGCCGATGGCGATGACGGAGGTGCCGTAACGGAGGTTACCCATCATGGCCGGAACAGCGCCCATGCCGGCGAAAACCCAGGAACCGGACGGAAGGGCGTTCAGGATGTCCATGCCGGAGCCGAAGTACTGGATGTCGATGTCAAGTCCAGCCTGCTTGTCCCAGCCCTTTTCTTTCGCGTACCAGATCAGGAAGGTTTCATGTTCGTCCATCCACGCGGTGGGAACCTTCGTGAGTTTTTCGGCAAAAGCCATACCGGTCAGCGAAACGCAGAAAGCGGCAGCGAGAAAAGCACTGATGAGTTTCTTGAAACGCATACCTGTTCCTCCAAGTTGAAATTGTCCTGAGGAAAATCCCTCTACCCTGTATCACATTGCATGCGCGAGGCATGCGCCATGACCGTATGCAAGCGGAACCGCTCAGCGGTGAGACGTTTCCGAGGATGCCTTTTCGAGCAGTGCGGCCTTTTGGACGGCCTGCACATGCTGAGTGCGGATGTGGTAGGCGCAGAACTGCAGACAGCAGCCGGCTCCCGCCAAGGCCAGTGCGAGGAACGTACCCATTCGGAAGAACAGGGCCGCCACGGCAAGGGCGCACAGGGCGATGCTGGCGATTCGGAGGTACAGGAGCTTTCTGTACACGATGCCGGTCCGTTCCCAAGGCGCCTCGTCACGTTCCGTATGCGCTTCTTCCTGCGGGGCCCTGTCCGCCGTCCAGCGGCGGACAAGACCCTGCACCAGCCACCAGATCAGCCCCGCGCACAGGCATCCGAGAATCAGGCTGACGGTGGTCGTTTCCATATTACAGTACCAGAGCCGTGTTGTCGGTGATGATGGAACGGAGCTTCAACAGTTCCATGCTGGTGTGCTCGCGGGGACGGGGAAGATCGATGACGTATTCGGTCTTGATGGTCCCGGGGAGCTTGCCTTCCATCAGGACGATGCGGTCGCCGAGGAACAGGGCTTCGTCGATGTTGTTGGTGACGAAGATGACGGTACGCTTTTCCTGTTCCCAGATGCGCGCGGTTTCCTTCTGCATGAACATGCGGGTCTGGGCGTCCAGCTGACCGAAGGGTTCGTCCAGAAGCATGATGTTCGGGGAGTTCGCGTAGGCGCGGGCGATGCCCACGCGCTGCTTCATGCCGCCCGACAACTGGTGGGGGTAGTGCTTTTCAAAACCGGTCAGGCCCACCATGTCGATGTAGTGCTGCGCGATTTCGTGCCGTTCGTTGGCCGGAATGTTGCGGAGCTTGAGGCCCAGCTCCACATTATCACGGACGTTCTTCCATGCAAAGAGCATGTAGCCCTGAAAGACGATGCCGCGGTCCGGTCCGGGGCCCGTGATGGGCTGCCCGTCGAGGGTGACGAACCCGGTGTCGGGCGTTTCGAGGCCGGCGAAAATCTTCAGCAGCGTGGACTTGCCGCACTGGCCGGGGCCGAGGATGACCAGAAACTCGTTTTCGTACACGTCGAGGGTGACGTCGCGGATAACCGGCACTTCCTGATTGCCCTTCTGAATGAAGGTCTTGCTGACGTTCTCACAGCGGAGTTTGAGTTTCGGTTCGCAGTCGCAAGTAGTCATATGCTTTCCTTTCTCAAGCCGTGTGCTTAGAGGTTTTCAATGGTGCGCTTCCAGGGGCAGAGCTTGCCTTCGAGGAGCGTAACCAGAAGGGAAGTGCCGTACGCCGCCGCTGCGATGAGGACCATGCCGCCGAGCACGAGGGTCGGCTGGTGCGTGTCCATGCCGCGCTTGATGAGGAAGCCCATACCGTCGCGGGAGTTCATGAGTTCCGCCGCCAGCACGCAGGTCCAAGCGGAGCTGAGCGAAATCTGGAGCCCGGCGAACACGGCGGGGAACGACGCGGGGAAGCACACGTGGAAGATTTCATCCCGGCGGTTGCCGCCGAGGACGCGGATAACGTCGTAGAGGTCCGGGTCAACAAGGCGCACGCCGTTGTACGCGTTCAGCAAACAGGGAACGAAGGTACCGATGATGATGATGAACACCTTGGACATTTCGCCGATGCCGAACCACAGGATGGCGATGGACACCCAGGCGATGGGCGGCATGGGCTTGAACAGGTCGAACAGCGGCTTCACGATGGCGTTGACGTACTTGTTCAGGGCCATGAACAGGCCGAGGGGCACGGCGACGATGCTGGCGCTGATGAAGCCGATGAGCACGCGCTGGGTGCTGGCCCAGATGTGGCCCAACAGGTTGGTGCCGGCGAACTTCATGTAGGTCAGGCGGTACAGCTGATCCACCACTTCCATCGGGCGGGCCAGGGAGTCGCGGAAAATCTTTTCCCGTGCCACGTAGTCCCACAGCGAGAGGAAGAGGACGATGGACACCACGTTCAGGAAGTACTTGTTCGTGATGAACTTATAGAAGCTGAACGGTTCGCGGTTTTTGGAGCGATCAATGGTTTCGTTGGCGATGGAACTTGTCATGCCGGATTACCTCCTGATGCCAGCCAGCAGTTTCTTTTCAAC
The DNA here is from genome assembly GCA_902373525.1 of uncultured Bilophila sp. Classification (GTDB taxonomy): domain Bacteria; phylum Desulfobacterota; class Desulfovibrionia; order Desulfovibrionales; family Desulfovibrionaceae; genus Bilophila. The sequence continues at coordinate 57,476 of CABKMN010000007.1, forward strand.
CTGGTCAATGATGAAGCCGATGACTGCACCGGACAGGCCCACGCAAATCATGCCGAGGACGATGATGTCGGGGCGGCCGAGACGTCCGCCCATCGTGATGAGGAAGCCGAGGCCGGAGTCGGCGGCCAGCAGTTCCGCGGCGACGAGGTTGGTCCAGCAGTAGGCCAGAGCCAGCTGGAGGGCGCCGAAAACCATCGGCAGCGACGACGGGATGCACAGCTGCGTAAAAATTTGCCAGTTGTTGGCCCCGTAGGTGCGGGCCATCTGAATCAGGGTCGGGTTGGTCATGCGGACGCCGACGTACGAGTTGATGACGCACGGCACGATACCCGCAATCCAGATGATGAACACCTTGCCCGCCAGCCCGATGCCGAACCAGAAAACGGTGAGCGGAATCCAGGCGATGGGGGGAATGGGTCGAATCAGTTCGAAAATGGGGCGGAACAGCCCTTCAACCACGTTGAACCAGCCCATGGCCAGCCCCAGCGGGATGCCCACGATGAGCGACAGCAGGTAGCCGATGAAGGCTTCCTGGATCGAGGTCCAGGCGTGCGTCGCCATGATGGCGCCGTCGGGGTTGGGGTTGCCGAGTTTGTCGATGAAGGCGGTGAACACCTGCGACGGAGACGCCAGCAACGTGTTTGGAATGAATCCCGAGCGTACCACGCCTTCCCAGAAGGCAAAGAAGACGATGATACTCAAATAGGGAAGGATGGTCAGGAGTAATGGCTGTTTGACGGTTACTTCTTTGTAGGCCATGTGTCACATCCTCGTGTCTGTGCTGCGTTGGAGAGGGGTAGCTCGTCCAACCGGGTTTACCACCAGCGGATAAGTTCGGTAACCTGCTTGCGGAGTTCCACGAACTTGGGATCGATCAGGTTGCGGGGGCGGGGGAGGTCCACCGGGATTTCCGCCTTGATCTTGGTGGGCTTGTTGGTCAGCACCAGAATACGCTCGGCAACGTAAACCGCCTCTTCGATGTTGTGCGTCACGAACAGAACGGTACTGTTGAGCTTTCTCCAGATGTTGACCAGCTCGTCCTCAAGGTAGAAACGCAGTTTGACGTCGAGCTGTCCGTACGGTTCGTCCATCAGCAGCAGGTCGGGATTCACGGCGAACGCGCGGGATACGGCGATACGCTGCATCATGCTGGCCGAAACCTGGTTCGGATACAGGTCGGCGCAGGAGGACAGGCCGACGAGGTCCATGATTTGGGTGGCGCGTTCCTCACGTTCCTGCTTGCCGACGCCCTTGACTTCCATACCGTAGGCCACGTTTTCGCGGACGGTGCGCCAAGGGAGACAGGTGGGTTCCTGAAACACATAGGAAATGTTGTGCTTCTTGGGATTCGCTTCTTCGCCGTCGATGAGGATTTCGCCTTCGGAGGCGGGCATCAGCTTGGACAGGCAGTTCAGGAAGGTGGTTTTGCCGCAGCCCGTGGGGCCGACGATGGCGAGCAGCTCGCCTTCCTTGATGTTGAAGTTGATCCCGTCAAGGACGGTCAGGTCGCCAAACCGTTTTGTGAGGTTATTCACCTGAATCTTGATGCGTGATTCCTGTGTGGTGGGCACTGGTGGCTCCTTTGTCGTTTTTTCAGGGCGAACACGCTTGTGTCGTCTCCTGGGGAGGAACGCGCTTTTGCCAATTCATGGACCTCGTACGCCAGTCCATACATTGGCTGAAGCGATGCCTCCGAACCCTGTGGGGAGGCGGCACGGTGGAGTAAGGGATCGCTCCCTCACAGTTTGTGCTTTCAGCTCCAATCTGCTTTCCCTTGTAGCAAGGAGAATACCAAAAGGGACGAAACCGGCGGCGGTCAGGTCAGAAAAGGCCATGAACGCGCTTGTGAATAAAGGGAAAAATCATGTGTTAGAGTCAGATAGACGCCTCGGAAAAAGAAAGAAAAAAAGATGAGAAAAGGTTGCTCCGGCAGCGTTTGCCCGTGAGGCGAGGAAAAATAGGATCAAAATGTCCCAAAACGGAAAGGAAGGGGTATTTTTTTGGGACAAAAACGGCCCAAAAAATAATATGTATAATTTCAATATATTAAAACAGTAAAGAGACCGAAGACGGTTCGTTGAAACACTACTTGAGAAAAAAAGCGCGTATAACCCATCGTTTCTTGGGATAAACGGCACGAGGGAGACGGCGGTCATCGGGACAGAGAGCGGAGCGGGCCCGGAAAAAATGGGACAGATGTGCGACATTTTTTCGAGACGCGTTGGGCCGAAAAAAAGCGCCTCCACAGGGGAGGCGCCGACGGGGACGCGGAAAGGCACGGGACGCGCCTATTCCTTTTCCAGATTGAAATCCTTCATTTTCCGGAACAGCGTGCGTCTGTCCACACCGAGGCTTTCAGCCGTGGGGCCGCGCTTCCAGTTGTTCTTTTTCAAGGCGTTCAGCAGATACGCCTTTTCGAAACGCGAGAGCGCTTCGGTCAGTGAGAGCGCCTCCTCCGGCGCGTCCGAGGCGGAGGCCGCCTGTCCGGGGTTTTCCCCGATGACGGTGTCGCCCAGATGCGCCGTGCCGAGGCTGAGGTACTGGTAGAGGACGTTTTGCAGCTCGCGGACGTTGCCGGGCCAGTCGTAGAGCATGAACGCGTGCAGCATTTCGCTGTCCATGTATTCGAAGCGTTTGTTGCTCGGATAGGCTTTCAGAAAATGTTCCACCAGCAGGGGGATGTCCGACTTGCGTTCCCGCAGGGGCGGCAGGTGGATCGGGATGACGTGGATGCGGTAGTAAAAATCGCGGCGCATGGCCCCTTCGTTGACCCGTTCAAGGAGATTCCGGTTGGTCGCGGCGATGATGCGCACGTTGGGCCGGTGTATCTGTGAGCCGCCCACGGGAGTGAAGCCGCCGTGCTCGATGGCGCGGAGCAGCTTGACCTGCCCCATCAGGCTGATTTCGCCCAGCTCGTCGAGGAACAGCGTTCCGCCGTCGGCCTGATCGAGGTAGCCCTTCTTGTCCGCCGTGGCTCCGGTGAACGCGCCTTTCTTGTAGCCGAACAGTTCGCTTTCGAAGAGGCTTTCTGGGATGGCCCCGCAGTTGACCGCCACGAAGGGGCGCTGATAGCGGGCGCTCCCGTCGTGGATGGCCCGCGCCACCAGCTCCTTGCCGGTTCCGGATTCGCCGTAGACGACCACGTTGTCGTCCACGGCGGCCGCACGGGCGATGAGGTCGAAGACGGCGGTGATCTGCGGCGAGCTGCCCACGATGTCCCCGGAACAGCGGGCCTTGAGGCGGTTGCGCAGTTCCTCGTTCTCCTGCCGGATGGTGTTGTCCTGCTTCTGTTTTTCCGTGACGTCGTTGATGAAGCCCTCGACGAGGAGCGGACCCTCCGGGCCGGTGGCGTAGACGCCCGCGCCCTGTTCCCAGACCCATTTTTCCTCGCCCCACGAGGTGACGATGCGGTAGGTCAGCTCGAACGGCTCCTTGTTGCCGAGCGCCGTTTCCAGCGTCGCGGAGACGTGTTCCCGGTCGTCCGCATGGACGAGGGAGAGCAGGCCCATACCGTCCGGCCCGGTGAAATCCTCCGGCGTATACCCGGTGAGGCGGGCGACGCCCTGACTGACGAAGCGGACTTTCCGATCCGGCGTGTGTTCGCCCTGATAGGCGAGGCCGGGAAGGTTGTTCATCAGGGTTTCGAGCTGGCGGCTCTTTTCGTGCAGCTCCATGCCGATGAGCATGTTGTGGCTTTCCAGCTTCTCCCGGAGCCGCTTGATGGTGACGTGCGTGCGTACGCGGGCCAGCACCTCGTCGGCGTGGAACGGTTTGGTCACGTAATCGACGCCGCCGACCTCGAAACCGTGATGCTTCTGGCCCGGCGCTTCCATGACGGACAGAAAGATGACCGGGATGGGCTCGGTTGCGGGGTCCTCCTTAAGGCAGCGGCAGACCTCGAACCCGTCCATTTCGGGCATGAGGATGTCCAGCAGAATCAGATCGGGCTGGTGGCTCCGGGCCAGTTCCAGCGCGCGTTTGCCGTTTTTGGCGATGATGAGGAAATAGTCCTGTTCGAGGGTCTGGACCAAAATGTCCAGATTGACCGGATCGTCATCCACGACCAGAACGACGGGTTTATTGGACTGCATCGGAAGGCTCCGTACTTGAAACGCTGCTCTTGAGCAAGGACGGTCTGATCTTTTCCAGAACGGTCAGGGCCGCCTCATAGTCATAATTGTCCACATGCATTTTCAGGGTGTGGAGTAAGGGATATTCGTCCGCATTGCAAATCACGAGGAGGCTGGAGAGCGCGATGCGGATGCGCCCCGGTGCGGCCTGCTGGAGCGCCCCGACCAGATCATTATAATAAGCGTTGAGCTTAGCGACGTCGAGCGTGGGTTTGGAGGCCGTCGCCGAGGGGCCCGAAGGCTGTTCCGCGTCGGAAATGGGGCAGAGTTTCGCCGCCGCCTCAAGGACGTTGCCGAGGGCCTCCTCCAGTTCGGGCAGCAGGGCCGAAAGCGGCCTGCCCTGAAACGAAGGGGCCCTGCCGGGATAGCCCTTGTCCAGTTGCGCCTGCGCTTCCAGTTCCAGCGTCCGGGCGGCGTCGCGCAGGATCAGCGCGCCGAGGTTGGCCGAGGCGCCCTTGAGGGCATGCGCCCGATCCCGCAGGGATTCCCAGTCGCTGGTGCGGATGGAGTGGCGGAACAGCGCGCCGTCCTGTGCGTGGTTCCGGGCGAAACTTTGCAGGATGGCCGGGTACTGTCTGGGGGAAAGCCCGGTCTGGAGCACGGTTTCCAGCGAGAAGCAGGAGGGCAGGAACGCCCACGATTCCGAAGCGGGCGGCTGTTCGCCGGTTTCCGGTTGCGTCTCGGATATCCGGTAACGCTCGGGAAGCAGGTTGTGGATGGTGTCGAACAGCAGGGCCTGCTTGAACGGCTTGGAGAGGTAGGCGTCCATCCCGGCGTCCAGACACCGCTGCTTGTCGGCCTGCATGGCGTGCGCTGTGAGGGCGACCACGGGGAGGACGTATCCCCGCTCCCGTATGATTTTGATGGTTTCGTACCCGTCCATGCCCGGCATCTGGATATCGAGAAACATAAGGTCGAAGGTTTCGCGTTCCAGCAGTTTGAGGGCTTCGATGCCGTTGTTGGCCATTTTGACCTGTGCATGGGTTTCTTCGAGCAGGACGGTCATGATTTCCTGATTGACCGGGTTGTCTTCGGCGACGAGGAGGCGCACGGAGGACAGGTCCGGGGTCACCGGCGACTGGCCGGGGCGGGGAAGGCTTCCCGCCTGCGTCCGGTCGAGCAGCTTGCGGAGGGTGGAGCGGACGCAGCGCACGGTGATCGCGGGGATGACCTCCACGGGATAGGGCTTGTCCTTGAGCTCGGAGAGGGCGAGCCCCTCGCGGGGGCCGCCCACGAGCATCAGCGGGACGGGCGCGGCGCAGCGCAGCTGGAGTTCGTTCGCCAGCCGGAGGGCGGGAGGGCAGTCTCCTTCACCGAGCAGACGGTCGATGATGATCAAATCGGGCTTGAGAGGCTCCCGTCCCAGCGAGGCGAGCACGGAAAGCGGGCCGACCTTGCTGGCGATGTGGCTCTGGCACTGGATGCCGAGCGCCTCCAGCGTGCGGCGCATGATCCTGACTCCGGTTTCCGAGGAGCTGATCACGATGGCCTGCAAGCCCATGAACGTGGTCCCGCCGAGCACCTCCACCTGTTCCTGCAAGGCCAGACGGATCGAGAAGGCGAAGGTGCTGCCTTGCCCCACTTCCGACTCGACCCAGATTTCGCCGCCCATGTTTTCGACCATGTACCGGGCGATGCTCAGGCCGAGGCCCGTGCCGCCGTGCCGCCGGGTCAGGGAGGAGTCCGCCTGCTTGAAGGGCTGGAACAGTTGCGGAAGCTGATCCGGCGCGATGCCCACGCCGGTGTCGTGCACGAAAAACAGGAACTGCGCCTTGTTCTGGTTTTCCGAGAGGTGCAGGTTGCCGCCCCGGCGGACTTGCAGGTGGACCCGCCCGCCGGGGGGCGTGAACTTCACGGCGTTGCCCATGAGGTTGGTCAGGATTTGCTGGAGCCGTCCGGCGTCGCCGAGGAGGGCGATGGGCGTGGAAGGATCGATGTCGATCAGACATTCCAGTTCGCGGGCCATGCTGCCGCGCATGGTCATGTCGCAGACGCGCAGCAACACTTCGTCGAGCATGAACGGCGCGGTGTCCATGTCCATCTCGCCCGCTTCGATTTTGGAGAAGTCCAGCGTATCGTTGACGATGTCGAGCAGGGCGTAGGAGAGATCGAGGATGGTCCGCTGGTGGTTGCGCGGCAGGGGATTGTTTTTCAGGTAGGCGAGTTCGGTAAAGGAGATGATCCCGTGCAGCGGCGTGCGGATTTCGTGGCTGATGTTGGCGAGGAAGCGGCTTTTCGCCTCGGTGGCGGCGTCGGCGGCCTTCATGGCCTGCTGAAGCTCGGTGTTCAGGCGCTGGAGGTCTTCGGCCTTGGCGCTTTTTTCCAGTTCGGTGGCGAGGCGGGCGGTGCGCTCCTCGACCTTGCGGCGCAGTTGGACGTTCCAGAAAATGATCAGCAGCAGCACGGAAAGGACGATTTCAATGCCGAGCAGGCTCGTCCAGAACGTCCGGGGCGGCAGGTGCAGCGACGGCTGGCGTTCGAGCCAGCGGTTGTTGATGAGTTCCCGCTCCGGAGGTTGTATCTGGTTCAGGGCCTTGGCGAGGATGCTGTGCAGTTCGGGCCAGTCCGAGCGCACGCCGATGGACAGCCCGCTCTGGGAAGGGATGGTCGAGGTGGCGTGCAGCCGCAGATGCGCGTTGTCCTGCAATTTGGGCAGGACGCTGGCCTTGTAGTCCACCAGCGCGTCGGAATGGCCGGACATGACCCGGAACAGCCCCTGCAACGGATTGCTGACGGGGTCCAGAATGATGTCCGGGTAGCGGCTTTCCAGATAGTTGTGCCAGAAATGCCGGTAGACGACGGAAACGTGCTTGCCGGAAAGCTCTTTCAGGCTGGCGGCGTGCAGCGTTTTTTCGTGAACGACGATGACGCCGGGGAGCAGGATGTGCGGCTTGGTGAGGAGCAGGTTGGCGTCGGTGGCGAGCGTCGGCTCCACCATCGCGAACAGGTCCGTCCGCCACTGCTTGGCGTCTTCCAGCGCCGTGGTCCAGTTGGATTGCGGCTCAATGCGGAACTGTACGCCGATGATGCGGGAAAGAAGACGCAAATAGTCGAGGCTGATCCCGGAATAGGCGTTGATCTGCTTGGGGTCGGACGAAGGTACGAAGGCCGGGGTCATGCTCACGGTGATGACCGGGTGCTCGTCGATCCACGTCTGTTCCTTGGGCGTGAACAGCTGCGGCATGGCGGTCATGGGGGACAGCATGCTGATGGACGACTCCAGCGAAGGGAGGTAGCTGTCGTCCGGCGCGTCCTTGGTGACCAGCAGGACGTGCCCCGTGAACAGGATAAAGATGACGAGGATGGTCCCGAGAAAAACGAAAATGCGCATGATGGTCTCGCGGTGCGGAGCGTCTGAGGGAACGGAACGCCGGAAGTATGTCAGAGTTACGCCCCGAGGTCGAGGCCCCGCCTTGCCGTCCGGCTTCCGGGCGGCTATGGTGTCGGGAGCGGTCCCTTCGGGCCGCGTCTTTTCAGCCGCTCGTTAAGGATAGTGAAGATGCGCATTGAAGAAGTGAAGAAACAGCTTGAAGCGTTTGGGCTTCTGGACGGTTACCGTGAGTTCCCCACCTCCAGCGCGACGGTGGAACTGGCCGCCGCGGCGGCGGGGTGCGAACCCGGACGCATCGCCAAGACGCTTTCGTTCAAGACGGCCGAGGGTCCCATCGTCATCGTGGTCATGGGCACGGCGCGGATCGACAACCGGAAGTTCAAGGATCAGTTCCGGGAAAAGGCCCGGTTCCCTCAGGGCGAGGAAGTGGAAACGCTCATCGGGCACCCCATCGGCGGCGTTTGCCCCTTCGCCTTGAACGAGGGCGTCCGCGTGTTCCTCGACGTCAGCCTCCGGGCCTTCGATCCCGTATACCCCGCGGCGGGCGCCCCGAACAATGCGGTATGCCTGTCCCTCGCCGATCTGGAGCGCGCTACCGGCGGCATGTGGATCGACGTCTGCAAGCAGGGCGCATGACCTTTTGAAATGAAAAAGCCAACCCGTCCGGATTGGCTTTTTCGTCGTGGCGGGCATGCCTAGCTGGTAATCGCCTTCGGATCGATGTCGTATTTGCGGATTTTGGACCACAACGTGCTTGTGTTCAGCCCCAGCAGGCTGGCGGCGCCGTTCGGTCCCGCGATTTTCCCGTTGGACCGTGTGATCGCGTCCTTGATGTGGGTGATGATGACGTCGTCGAGCGTGGGGAACGGGGCGTCAGGCTGCGCGGAGCCGAACTTTTCCTTGAGCCCCTTGAGTCCCTTGGGCGTTGCGGATTCCTTTTCCGTATTGAAGATGTTCTTCAGCGCCACGGTGTCGTTGTACAGCAGGATGCTGTTGAAGGTATCGATGATCATCGGCTGCATGAACGTGCAGATGTCGATATGCTCCTGTGTATATCTGTTCTTTCCGATACCGACGATTGCCAAATAGATATAAATGTCTTCAGCCACATGGTGTTTGATGGGAATATAGATACCGGACGACTCCACATTTTTGAATATGCTGTTCCGGTATTCGGCAAATACGCAGTTTTCTTCGCCTGTAAAATTCTTTATGGCGTAGAGCGCCCCGCTGAAGAAATGTTCTTCGCGGTGAAGCCGCTTGAGGGTGTCCTCCGGAATGGTCAGCTGATCGGGGAATACTATGCCGGTGTGGTTGATGTACTCGGCTATCTTGAACAGCTTGTTCTTATCGTAAAAACAGAAATATAAAGTGGATACGGGCATATACCTCTTAAAAAAAGAGGCTATCTTCTGAGCGAAACTCGAAATAGTGGAGGATTCAAAGACAGTCGAAAAAAAGATCGTGAATAACTCATCGGTCGAGTGTTGCATGACCGTCCTCGTTGCATTTGTGTTACAGGTGGATTGTGCTGGTTCAGAAAAACGAACAACGGCCACTAGAAAAAGGTTTTATGGGTTCAATAAAGAGAATGACAGGAAGTGCCTATATTAAACAAGGTTATCGGCTTGTCAAAACGTTAAATAGAACATAAGTTCTATAAAATATTCTATATGCGATATGGAGTTATTGTTGTTCGCAAAAAAACGCCGGCATGGAGGGGCACGGCGTTCGTTTTTATTGTCTGACCATATGAACTTTTGCTATCATCGGAAAAAGAAAGAAGGGCTGAACGATATATTCCGTGAAGACGGTCAGGTATGTTTTCCGCAAGTCCCGGCGGAAGATTTTTTGCAGCGGCGCAGCGCATCTTCTTTGAGAAAATGCTGAAACGCGACGCAAGATTTTGTGCCGCTGGCGGACAAAGTGGGTTCAGAGAGGAAAACGCATTTTTCTATGCAATAAAACGAACAGGTGCGTATACATATTTTTGATTCGTAACACGTCGTATCCGATACGGATCATGTTGAAACACGCACGGGAGTACCATCATGGATAGACGAGAATGGACGGAGCGGCAGATAAACGAAGTGTGGGAACTGGGGACGCCCGTAGAAGAACTGGATGCTGATGCGTTCCGCATGGATGCGGCGGGAGCGTTGATCCGGAGGGATGCCTATGGAAACCGGCGAAACCGTTTTGGGTGGGAAATCGACGAGATCGTCAGGGCTGCGGATGGAAGTACGGGGACAGCATTGCGCCCGTTGTTTTGGAAAAACGCTCTGGCGCGGGAAGAACAGACCGTACCGAGAAAGTTTTTCCGCTACCACAGCGCGTTGGAATTGAACGTCAGCCATTTTTTCATGAACGATATTTAAGCGGTTCTCCAGATACGAGAGGTGATACGGGTTTGAGAAGAAGGCGGCTTCTGTGGAGTGGGCACCGAAAGTTCAGTTGACGGACGCGTGAGGTGTCGGTATACTTTTTTCGCTTTTGAATCAAAACGCATGGAAATGTTTCGTCACCGGTGTGGCGCCCAGTCTTCAAAACTGGTGGACGGTCGAGAGGTCGTCGGTAGGTTCGACTCCTATACATTTCCGCCAAAAAGAATCTCAGAAAGCCCCGCAAAGCCTCAAACGCCTTGCGGGGCTTTAATTTATCCAAGTTTCATACTCTCCAATAGTCTCACTTGGTATATGGACATACCAACGTTTTGTTGGCGTTTTCGTTGGTACAATACCAGCGGTAATAATACCAAGGGGGGAATACCAACATGGCATATCCTCCCCTATGGCTTTGTCCGTTCCCAGGAGCTGAGAGGTGCGGCATGGGGGGAGATTGATCTGGATGCGGCTGAATGGATTATCCCCGCCGGGCGCATGAAGATGAAAAAGCCGCATATTGTCCCTCTAGCTCGGCAGGTGGTCAGACTCTTTACCGTATTGCGGGAACATGCTGACAGCGGCCTTGTCTTGCCCGAAAAAGTGACTATTGAAAACCCTGAACACGGATGAAAACAAAGTGTTCAGGGTTTTTCTTCCCCCCAACAGAGAGAAAAGCCATCACAACGGGAAAAATATTATGAACAGCCAATAATTCAAGGGTGTTCAGAGTTTTTATAGGTTTTTGGGGGAAACTGTTTAGGGTTTTCCCCCCTTTTTTGTCCAACGATGCCGCTATTCTCCAAGCAAATCTACTTGGAGTTTTTTTATGTCGAACACTCTCATTACCCCCTACGGTGCGGGCGTAATGCGCGCCCATGATGCGGCGAAGTTTCTTGGTGTCGCGGTCTCGACGTTTTGGCGTTGGGTGAAGGAAGGACGTTTGCCCAAGCGATTGATGCGGGGGCAGGCTGGCCCGGAGTCGAAGCATGACCTACGGCCAGCGGGTTTTGATCGCCATCGATCAGTTCTTCAGCGCGCTCCTCGACGGCTGGCCCGACGAAACGCTTTCTTCCTGTTGCTGGCGATGGAGCCGGGACAGGGTGCGGGCATGGCCCCTGCGTGCCGTAGCCGGGCTATTCTTCTGGGAAAAGGAACACTGTAGGGGCAGCTACGAAAGCGAACGTCTCGGTAGACAGTTGCCCCCGGAGCTGAGGCGGGCGGCCACTGTGACACGGAACGGCTAGGATTTTCAGGCAAAGGCGGGGGAGTTGACACCTCCCCACCCCAGCATGCGTATCCTGCACCGCTAATGCTTGTTCCAGAAATTCCATAAGGGACAAGATAACATACCGCCCTTCTTTTTCTTTGAAACGGTCCCCAGCGGCAGCGCCGTCCGGATGCGGGCGCATTGGAGAAGGACTTCGTCAAGCGCTTCGGCTATGTCTTCGTATCGGCTTCGCCGGACATTTGGAGACATCTCGGCAAGGGGCTCCACAGCTTCCATTATGGTTGTGGCCGCCAGAGGGACAACTCCAAGAACGTCTTCGCAAGAGTTCTTCTCCCGCTCGAGTTGTTGCATCTGCCAGTCAAGGAGTATCGTATTCCCCAATACGGCACAAAGCCGGGGGAGCATCTCAAGACTCGGGAAGTAGGCGTCATCCTTTTTGAGGTAGCGTTTGACGACGGATACGGATACGCCGAGTCCCGCCGCTATCTGGCTCTCCGTCAGCCCGCTCACCTCTTTGGCAAGCCGGATAGCCTCTTTCCCGTTCATGAATCCCAAATATTCCATACAGTCCCCCCTAAAAGATGAATAGGAAGATCGTCCGTCAGGAAAAGACATCCGCCTATCCGGCAAGCCGTACAGCTTCTGTGATAAGGGGGAGTAATTCCTCCGGCGAAGGATGATGGTGCGTCCATCAAATTCCATACGAAACCTCCTCAATCATCTTCCAGATTTGTACGAGTCATGAGGCTAATATTTTGAAATGAGTTCAATCGTTGACTTGAGTGCATTCTGTAAAATAACCCTTTCCAAATGCCTGCGCACGCCGCTGACGCTGATATCAAGGTATTCAGCGATCTGTTTATATGTTTTTCCGCGCATGAAAAATTCTATTACTTATTTATCTCGCGGAGTAATTTTGATAGAATTATTTTCAGATTTATAAGATTTAAATATAGCTAGAAGCTCACGGGTGCTGTGAACATCGTATAGCTTTCTGAGATTGGAAATATTCCGCCGCACCGTTCCATATGATATATGTAATGCTGCGGATATATATTTTGGACATTTTCTTTGAATTAAAAAATTAGCTATTTCATATTCAATTTTATTTAATTTACACATGAAACCATCAGTGCTTATGAATTGTTACATGAAAAATTGACTGTTTATCACTAGCGTCATGGATAAAAATCTGAGATCAGTGGCTTTTTGATATAATTTTAGAGATACAGTTTAGATGATTTTGTCTGATAATTATAAAAACGTCGCAGCTACATGAAGTGACTTGCATCGTATGCAAACAGGAAATGGCTATAGCGAAAAAAACTTCTAAGGTGGTCAATGTACACCAAAACCAAGAAACCTCAAGAGTCTTCTATCAATATCATCCATAGATGAAATCCTTTTCATCTCTTAAGAATCCAATATTTTATATCAAAAAATAAAACCTCCACCCCCGGCAGGAAGTAGAGGCTTTGAATAGGCCTTGGATAGAAAAATATAATGTTATTGTCGTAATATTACTTCAGCAGTTATCCTTGCGGCTTTCACAGTACGCTTTGCGCAGGCTTCAAATTGTTCTGGCGTGCCGTAAGGCAGCCCCTTGTGCAATACACGGCAACATGTGACGCGGTTATGTTCCACAAAACGATCGTGCAATTGCTTGGCAACATGGCCGCACACATCCGGGCAAAAGCCGTTTTCTTCCGTTCTGCCGAAAAGAAAACCAACAGCCATTTCGCCGCCGATAAGCGCTCCACAGCAACACCCCGCACCTCCCATGCCGCGTCCGAAAGCGGAAGCCGTTCTGAGGAGTTCCAAAGGACATGAATTGCCGCTTTCTTCAAGCAGAGCCCTGAAGACCGATTCTGCACAGTTGAGTTTGTCGTGTCTGAACAGAATCCCGGTTTTTTGCTCCACTCGGTCAGGAAAATCACTGGTAAACAAAATCGCTGTTCTCCCATTCAAATTTGCAATCATGATGCCCGGATGATTTCTGGAGGAGTCCTGAAAGGAATGCGCTTATAGGCGACCGCAGGCTTGCCGACCATAAGGGCCGCATAGAGTTTATGGCCTTTCGGCAGTTGTATCTCCGCCGGAAGCCCATAGGCGCAGGCTTCAATGAGCATCCCCGCCCAGCAGGAACCAAGATGAAAAGAAGGAAAGGCTAGTTCCAGGTAACAGGCTGCCGTAGCGCAATCCGTTTCGGAAAGAATCCGCTCAGGAGCATGAATGAGAATGAGGCAGGGAGCCCCGCGAAACAGCGTATCATGACCATTGTGGACATTTTTCGTATGATTGGGATAGAAATGATGTTCTTCCATGAGGCGAACAGTCGCGTGCAGGAGTTTTTCAACCTTGTCGCGACCGTTGATGACAATGTAGGAAACCTGCCGGGCGTTGTGGGCTGTCGGCGCATAGGCCGCCAACGAGAGAACTTCGTCTAACAGTACATTGTCGATAGCGGATGGCTGAAAATTGCGTATGGCACGGCGGGTCTTCAGCAGGTGTCGCGCCATGAATGCGGGAACGGGGAGATCGGCGGCCTCAAGTTCATCAGGTGCTATGCCATCAAGAGTAATGGCTCCTTCAGGACAGACTGCGGCGCAGTGACCGCAATGAACACAGAGCGACTCTCGGTCTGGTTCCACATACGGCATGCCGTTTGGCCCCAGCGTAAGCAGGCCGCAGACACATCCGGCCGCACAGAGTCCGCAATGACGACATGCCGTGACATCAACAGTAAAAAGCATATTTGTCCCTCTCCCTTTGTAGCATATTCCATCGTTTGTCGTGAAAAACAGTTCTGCCCCGGGCTGCTGTTTGAGTCCGGGGCAGAATCGCTCAGTTCGTCTTTTCCTTGAAGAAGAACATGAAAATAGCGCCGACAATCATCATGACCATACAAAGCTGAAAGGCGCTTGCGTAGGCATCGCTTCCGTACACTGAGCCGATTTTGCCATGAGAATCTATGATGAGGCCGCAGACGTACTGGAAAAAGGCGGCGCCTACGGCAATCCCCATATTCAGGCCGCCTACGGCGGTCGCAGCGTAGCGGGGTTCCGTTGTTTCTTTTACGCAGGCGAAGCAGACCACGAAGAAGCCGCCGGTAAAGCCGAACAGGGTGAACAGAAGATAGAGCAGCGTCGGCGTACCGATGGAGGCGGTAAAGAAAGCCAGCGGAATATATACCAGCGTATGAAGGATGATACCGAGCAGCAGAACTTTCTTTCTGGAGCGGATTACTTTATCGGAGAGCCAGCCGCTGACCGGGCATCCCATAATCATGCCCAAGGTGAAGAACATGACGATGGACGAGGCGACATCCTTGCTCAAACCATAGACATCCTGCAGATAGGGACCCGACCAAAGTCCTCCCACATTCATCAGTGTGCCGTAGTACAGGGTGCTGGCAATGGTAACCAGATAGAATCTGTGCGTCTGAAAGACCACTTTCAGCGCGGAGCGCATGGAAACTGTTTCCTGTGAAGAGGAACTAATCTCCGGAAAACCACATTCCTTGGGCGTATTGCGAAGAATCATCCAGGCAAGAATGCCGGAGAATAGGGTATAGGCCGTAACAAACCAGAAGGCGTCGCGCCACCCGGCCTGTTCGATAAGCCACATGAGAGGACGAGTGGAAAGAAGAGCGCCCAAGTTGCCCACGGCCAGCAGTACGCCGGAACAGGTAGCCAGTTCATTGGGATAGAACCAGTCGGAAAAGATTTTCATGGCTCCCACAAACACAACGCTGACACTCAGGCCGATGATGAAACGACCAAGGGCCAAGGTGGGCACACTATTCCCCATGACGAAGACGGCCGTTCCCGCAGAGGCGCAAATCAGACCGACAGCGATGATTTTACGTGGCCCGAAGGTATCCGAGAAAAGCCCCGCAGGGATGCAGCCAGCCGCCTGTGCCCAGAAATACATGGAAGCCATAATTCCGAGATCGGTCGCGGCCAGCCCCAGTTCGTCGGCCATGACCGGACCGACGATGGCGGGAGCGACTCTCTGGAAAAAAACAACCAGATAGCCGACGGAAATAGCCAGGAACAGAATAATCCGTTTTCTACGATAGGCTGCATTGATACCCATGATGTTCCTCTCCGATTCGGTTGACAAGCAGTCGTCCTTCCTCAAATCGTAATTCAAAATTTTCTCCGTACTCATCAAGCACCTCGCGGTTAGCTATAAATGAGACGCCCTCCACTACAACAAGCGCATCTTCATTTTCATCCCGTTTGTCGATGCTCGGCCCGAGCATCTTTTTTGCGTGTCAGCCGCCTCCGAGAACGTACTCTTTCAGGCGAACGCAGGAGCCCGGTTCTTCATTCCGCATCAGCGCGGCCAGTTTCTCAAGAACAGCCTTGTCGGCCGTTACCGTCAACATGGGGCACTCTCCGGTTGCGGTTACACGATTTCCGTTTCCATCCCATGCACGGCAAAACGATCAAGAACGCCATGCAATTCGTCGGGAGCATATTCGCGAACATCCGGCTGCGACAGGCCGAGAGCGTTATACTTGCTGCTGCCGAAGAAGTGGCAGGGCAGGACATCCACATGGTGCACACCATACGGTTTCAGGCGCGCGGCCACGGCGGCGATGTTTTCTTCCGAATCGTTCAATCCGGGCATGAGCGGAATGCGGATATGAATTTTTTCGGGAAACGTCTCCAGAGCGATTTCAAGGTTGCGCTGGATGAGTTCGTTTCCCATTCCGGTGAGTCGCTTGTGCTGCGCGCTGTCCATATGCTTGATGTCGAAAAGGAAAAGGTCGGCCCTGCCGAGCAGCCGCTCGAACAGTTTGGGTTCTGTCTGCCCGCAGGTATCAATACAGGTATGCAGGCCCTCATTCAGACAGGCTTCGACGAGTTCCATGAGAAATGCGCCCTGCATGGTGCATTCCCCGCCGCTGAAGGTTACACCGCCCCCGGAATTGCTGAAAAAGGAGGCGTCCTTGCGGATGACTTTCATGATTGCATCGACATCGTATTCCCGCCCCGACATGCTGCTTGCGGTGGTGGGGCATTGTTCGGCGCAAGCGCCGCACCCCACGCAGCGGGAAAAATCACGGAGAAACCGGCCGCCTTTTTCGATGACTGCGCCATGCGTACAGACCTGCACGCAATGGCCGCAGCCGGAACACAGGTTCTGGAACAACATGAGCTGAGGGGCCGTAGCCTGGGATTCCGGGTTGCTGCACCACAGACAGTGCAGGGGACAGCCCTTGAAGAAGACGGTTGTCCTCAGACCGGGGCCGTCATGGACGGACATTCGCTGAATATTATAAACGATTCCTTTAGTGGACATGATGACGGACCTTGGTTGGCAAAGGGTACAGGTCGAGCCTCCCCGCGCGGCGGCGGGAAAAACGGGGCGGATGTTTCCATCCGCCCAACAGTTCAGGGCTGGTTATTTGTATTCGGTACGCTTGATGATTTCGTCCTGCACTCCACCGTCAAGGCGGGTGAAGTAGGCGGAGAATCCGGCCACGCGGACGACGAGTTCCTTGTGGTTCTGCGGATGCTCCTTGGCGTCGACAAGCGTTTCGTGGGAGACGCAGTTGAACTGGATATGGCTGCCGCCCCAGTCGAAATACGTCTTGATAAGGTCAAGCAGGTTACGCGCTCCCTTGGCGTCGGCCAGGGCGGAGGGCAGGAATTTCATATTGAAGTGGTTGGATACATACCATGTGGTGTCCACGGCCTGCGCTGCGGATTTGATGAGCGCCGTAGGCCCTTCGGTATCCGTGCCGGGCGTGGCCGAAACGCTGCCGTCAGTGAAGGCCACACCCTTCTTGCGCCCGTTGGGGAAGGCGTTCATGATGGAGCCATAAAGATTGTGGAAGGACAGGGAATAGGCATCAAGGTAGCAGTGTTTGTTGAAATAGTTCGGGCCGCATTCGGTATAGATCGTCTTGAAATCCTCAAACAGCCTTTGCACATAGGCGTCGCTTTCGGGGTCGTCATTCCCGTACTTGGGGACGCCAAGGCACATCTTCTGCATGTCTTCATAGCCCACCCAGTCAGCTTCCAGGGCTTCGCGCAACTTGGCTATAGTGAACAGCTTCTTGTCAAAGACCAGTTCCTTGATGGCGTGCAGGGCATTGCCCGCATCCACCACGGTGGAGAGAATAGCCATGCCTTGCGGATACTTATGCCCACCCGCCTCTTCCGTCATGCCGGTCTCAATGCAGCCGTCGTGCAGGGCCGAGCGGAAGATGCTGGGAACAATTTTTTCGTGGGCGGCCGTGGAGAGGTTGGAATGCCGACGCTGCACCATCATGCCTGCCTTGATCTGCTGACGGACGGCTTCGTAAAGTTCCTCGTAATCCTTGAAGTCGTTCGCTTCCCCGGTTTGCGGGCCGAGCTGCTTTTTGGTGGTGGGGTCCCAGCCGTTGTACAGGGCCAGCTCCACAAACTTGGCGGCGCAGATGGCGTCCTCGCCCGCAATGTACGAACCGGCTTCGGCAACGCCGCTGGCCACGCAGCCGAAATTGGCCACATTGCGCGCTTCCTCAATGGTGACGCCGTCCGGCCCGAAGTGCAGCAGGTTACGCGCCACGCCTATGGCCGTGTTCATGAACTGGGGCTGGCCGCAGCCCGTGCGTATCACATCCACGGCCTTCATGAGATAGGCCGGTTCCATCATGGGCGTGTACCACAGGGCCAGCGTGGGCTGGATGTTCTGCATCCGGGCCTGTACTTCCATGATGACCATTTCATAGTCGTTGCTGGCGTCCTTGCCGTCAGGAGTGAGCCCCCCGAGGGCAAGGGTTTGCCCGGTGTGACCGGAAAGGGCTTTCTGATGGGCCATACCGGAATAGGTTCCGAGTTCCGTGTGACGGATGAACAGGAAGCAGGTCAGCTTGTTGGCTTCGTCGCGGGTGATGCGGCCTTCCTCGATGTCCTTTTTGTAGAAAGGATACATGAACTGACCGAAGCGGCCCGGAGAGTTGGCGCAGCCCATCTGTTCGATTTCCACCAGCAGGTGCGCGAACCAGTACGACTGGATGGCCTCACGGAAATTGCGGGCGGGATTTTCGGGAACCCAGCGGCAGATTTCGGCGGTTTCCAACAACTCGGCTTTCTTTTTGGCGTCGTTTTCCCCGGCGGCCGTTTCTTCGCACAGATCGGCATAGCGATGCGCCCACTTGACGAAGGCCTCAAGAACAATCTTGATGCCTTGAAGGAAGGCCAGCTTGCGGTAGTCGCCGCTCTGATGCTTGAGCTTGCTCATGCTCTGTTCGACTTCTTCCAGGACGCCGCGTGCGCCCTTTGTCAGAATCATATTGTAGTTGGCGCAGCCGGAACCGAGCGACACGTTCATGACGTCATAGAGCATCCCGGACTTGATATAGGGACGGGGATCGAGATCGTACAGCTTCTTGTAGTTTATGTCGGCCGTGTCGCGGACGGTGCGCCCCTTCCATTGATTGTACACGCCCATCATGAGGTCTTTGGTTTCGTCGGGAATGACGATTTCTCCCAAAGAGCAGATTTTGGCCATGTCCATCTCATCCTTGATCCAGTCGCAGCTCCATTCGGGGTACGCATAAAGACCGCAACGGATACTGGTCAGCGTGCCGACAACGGGGTTTTCATCAAGAAAAAGTTTTTTGGTCAGCAGGAGGCGCTCCAGAAGTTTGGCGCGGAGCAGGACGGGCTCCTCTCCCGGATTCTCTTCATACACGGCCTTAAGGACGCTCAGGCGTTCTGGGTCCATCTGCTGATTGGTATCGGTTACGATTCCCTTGCAGAGGCGAATGCGATCATCAGCCGTCGCCCAATCGATGGCATAAGCCCCGTGTCCGGCCTTTTCCGCCGCAAGGGCGGCTTCCGTTTTTTCCGGAGTAAACATGGCAATCTCCTTTGTGTGCGAGTGGATTGAGATGGGAGGAAGGCTCCTCTTTTGTTGAGCGGCAGACCGATGTCTGCCAGCAATCCATCTTCCCGGCTGTAGAGGGGAAGACATTACTCCTTATGAAAAAGACGTGCCATGTTTCACAAATTTACAAAAATACTTTTATTTTTTGTAGTTACGATATTTATTTAAAGGAATCGTATTTCTGATTGTCCTCATTTAAAATCATATTTGACCTTGAATGAGGACACTGATATCCTTAAATGAGGACAGTTCGATTGTTTGAATGTGCGGACTCGGCTCTTTGTCCACAATGCGCACAAAGGGAAGTGTAGTGTACTTGGAGTGGAATATTTGGGAATATATGTGGGGTGGGAAGGTTGTTTTTCAAGGAGCCAAAAGGATGACGACGCTTCGCGAAGAGTTTTTTGCTTCAGTCAACGTCAATATTGATATTCTTGAGCTGCTGCATTCAGGAATTGCCATCTTCAACCATCGGGCAAAACTTATGTTTGCCAACGCTACTTACAAAAAGATGTATCGCCTTGATGATAATTGCATTGGTCTTGATGCAGTTGAGTTCTTTCTGACGGCGAAGCAGGGCATCCTTGAGGTACTGAAAACCGGGGAGGCAAATTCCTGCGCGTCCGTCTCTATAAACGGCTTGTATGGCGTGACGTACAGATGGCCCCTTCGAGATCGGGAAGGCCGGGTCGCCGGGTGCATGACGGAGAATATCTCTGTATCGCCCATGAAAGACAAGATACACGAAATGCAGAATATTATTGATGAACTGGAGAATTATAATAGTTTTTCCACAACGTTCTATCCTCGGCAGAGTACGGAAATCGTCAGCTTTGATTCTATTGTGGGCGAGAGTTCCTCCATGCGTCTTCTCAAGGAAAAAGGAAAGCGCTTTGCCAGAAATAATGAACCTATTCTTATTCTTGGAGAAAACGGAACCGGTAAGGATTTGATCGCACAGGCCATTCATGCGGCCAGTTCACGGCATACCAAAAATTTTGTTGCCGTGAATTGTGCCGCCATTCCGCATGAACTTATGGAGTCGGAGTTGTTTGGTTACGAAGCCGGGGCGTTCACCGGCGCGAAAGCCTCCGGCAAGCAGGGGCAGTTTGAGCTGGCTGACGGGGGAACCATTTTTCTTGACGAGATAGGGGAAATGCCGCTTACCCTCCAAGCCAAGCTGCTGAGGGTGCTGGAAAACCACGAGATAAAAAAGCTGGGGGCGGCCAGTGCGCGTTATGTGGATTTTCGTTTGGTATCAGCTACGAACCGGAATTTGGAACAGATGGTGCAACAGGGAAAATTTCGCGAAGATTTGTACTATCGCCTGAATCTTTTTGATCTGGTTGTTCCTCCATTACGGGAACGCATTGCCGATATTCCGCTGTTGGCCTATTCTATTCTTTCCGGTCTGCTGGGACCGGAGCGCGGAAATTCCATCCGCATAGCAAAAGAGGTACTTTCCCTTTGCAGCACACACCCCTGGCGGGGAAATGTGCGAGAACTGCGTAATATTCTTACCTATGCCCTGTACTCCATGAAAGAATCGGAGTCGGTGTTATGCCTTCACCACTTGCCCGAGCGTTTTTTCCATAAGGTGGACAATGAGTTCCTGTGCAGCACGTTGATGGCCGGAGAAGAAGCCAAACAAAAAACTCCTTCACCGCGCGTTTCCTCGGAAACATTACTTGACAGCAGGTTGGAAACAGAGCGGAAAGCCATTTTGGAGGCTTTGGAAAAATCCGGAGGAAATAAAGTGAAGGCAGCCAAGATGCTGGGGATTGCGCGCAGTTACCTTTACAAAAAAATTGCCTCCCTTGGCATAGAAGCCCCATAAGCAGACACATGAAAGGGGAGTCTTCCGAAAAATCTTATTTTATGAATAAAAACAAAGAAATATTTGATATAGAGTACGTTTTTTCATATATTCCTTTACGCCACAGAGGCATCAAGTTTCCCTTAGTTTATCGGAAGATTGCCAAATGGTAACTCAGTAATAAAAATTGACAAAACCTCCCTTCCCTCGGCCTAATTCCAGGACTAGTCGGTGAAAATATGAAAGTTGCCCATCTTGAAACTTTTGCAAAAGTGGCCTCAACAGGTAGCTTTACCCGTGCTGCCCATGAATTATTCACGACTCAGCCTACGGTGACCACCCATATTCAGTTGCTGGAGCAGGAACTGGGCTGCCAGTTGTTCAGGCGTTCAAAAAAACAGGTGTGTCTGACCGAAAACGGAAAAAATATATATCAAAAGGTCGAAGAAATTTTTCGGTTGATAGATGCTATCAAAAGCATGAATGTAAATAATGAATTGACGGGAGTTTTAAATATAGCGGCTTCTTCTGTTATGGGCTCAAACTTTTTACCGCATGTTCTTCAAAAAGTTTTCTCTGAATACCCTAAGGTAAATATACAGCTAAGATTTGGAAATTCCCATTCTATCGCATCTTGGGTTGATGAGGGATTTGTAGATATAGGTTTCGCACCAATCTCCTCAGGTTTTCCCAGACTTGTTTTCACACCTCTCCTTGTAGAACCCTGTCTCTTAATTACAGGATGCAAAAAATATGAATATTACAAAGAGCGTTATGAAAGTGGAGAGTGCGCTAGCAGTGATTTTATTATACGTGAAAAAGGAACAAAGCTTTATGAAGTTTCCATGCACTGGCTAAAAAAACAACCTTTTTATACTGAAATAAAACCACCACATATATTATGGAATATTGAATCAATAAAAAATCTTGTCATCGAAGGAGCAGGTATTGCCATATTACCAAAATGCTCCGTAGAGAGATGTCTGCAGTATAATTTTGTACAAGAGATTGCCAGTGATATGAAAGTAGGCAATATTACCTATTGTATGATTGAACGAAAAAATGAAAACTATAATAAAGTAGGTGCTATGTTTCGAGAATTCCTTTTGAACAAATAACGTTCTGAAAAAAGTGTTTTTTTCCAACTGTAGGGCGTGTTTAATGACGTAAATGATGGACGGTGACAGCACACTTGTCGTCGCCACGGGGCACGCCGTGAGAATGAGGAAAGAGGCTCATCCGTTTCATGTGGCGTTTGGAAAGTTAAAACGGGGTATGCATGAGATACCTCAGCATCCCATGCATACCCCTGTTTGAAGCTTTTTGAAAGGGACGAGTGCTGCCCCTTAGTGCGCCCTTTGTATCTTTGCGATAACGGCATCAGTTATTTCGGTGGTGCTTGCCGTCCCGCCTAGATCATGGCCCAAGAAACGGCCTTCTCCGGTTACCTTCCTTATGGCATCCACGATAAGCTCCGCAGCATCCTTGTGTCCAAGGAAATCCAGCATCATGGCACCGGTCCAGATCATGGCGATGGGATCGGCTATACCTTGCCCCATGATGTCGGGGGCCGAACCGTGGACGGGTTCAAACATGGAAGGAAACTTCCGTTCAGGGTTGATGTTCCCGCTGGGAGACAGGCCAAGGCTGCCCGTGATCGCCCCCCCGATATCGGTAAGGATGTCGCCAAACATATTGGAGGCCACAGCGACGTCAACGCTTTCAGGCTTGAGCACCAGACGTGCTGCCATGGCGTCTACCAGCATGTGCTCCGTGCTTACGTCAGGGAATTCTTTGGCTACACGTGCGAAACATTCATCCCATAATGTAAGGGTATACCGTTGCGCATTGGATTTCGTCACGCAAATGAGATGCTTTTTCCTCGATTGTGCCAGCTTGAATGCATAACGAATAGTGCGTTCCGCACCAATCTTCGTAAAGACCGATGTTTCCAGCGCCAATTCAAAGGGTTGGCCAGGATGACATCTGCCGCCAGCGCCGGAATATTCGCCTTCCGTATTTTCTCTTACGATGACAAAATCGATATCTCCGGACTTCTTACCCCCCAGAGGGCTTTTTACACCTGGCAGCAAATACCCCGGGCGTAAGCAGATATACTGATCAAATTCCAACCGGATTTTGATCAACAGCCCATGCAGGGAAACATGATCCGGTACTTGTGCCGGAAGTCCGACCGCACCAAAATAGATAGCATCAAAAGGTCGCAAGATATCAATGCCGTTTGAGGGCATCATACTGCCATTTTTGAGGTAATAGTCACACCCCCAAGGGAAATATTCATAGTTCAACTTGAAGTCACCAGCCACTTCACTGACGGCCTCAAGCACACGTACACCTTCTGGCGTCACTTCCTGCCCAATGCCATCCCCTGGGATAACAGCAATTTTATACTCTTTCATAAATATTATCCTTTAAGTGTTAAGGTTTCACTATTCACAGTAAGTTCATAAATACTGTGTGACTTTCATATGTCTGTAACAAGTCTAAAATGTTAATATTCCAGCAGGAAGTGTGACTCCAAGATACTGTACAAATACATAGTAAAAGAACACTACTGTGCAAATGGAGCCAGCCGCATTAATAAATATATTTTTAGGGGAGCGAGTTTCTTTAGGCATATACAAAATCTGCAAACCGAAAACACTGGCAAAACTTGTCGCGACGAATCCGATCGGTTCAAGAAGCAATACCCATAGGATTCCTACAAGCATGACTACAATCATGGTTTTATTAATTTGAAAGATAGGTTTATTGATCCTCGTCGGGCGCACAAAACCCTTGACCAGTATGACACCTCCCAATATGGCGAGGATGGGCAACATTTTTTCAGGAAAGAACAATGCGAACATGGAGAAATCTTCACCAAGCTGGAAGAAGAAAAATGCTGCTATCGCCAAAATGGATATGCCACCAAGAATATCGATATTGAGCTTATTTTTCATGGCTCACCTCAGCGCCGCTGCATTCCGGCTTTTCTTCAGCACCCGTTTGATGAGCGGCCAACAGACGGAAAGTAGGCATAGTGCAATAAGAATGACGCAAATAGGACGCATGAAGAATATCAGCCAAGGATAGTCGGCACTGACGGCTCCGCCCATAAGCAACCCCTGCACAAAACCGCGTTCGGCGATGGGACCAAGGATAAGGCCGAGCACAATGGGCCCTGGATCAAACTCCAGTTCTTTCAAATAGTAGCCCAAGAGGCCGCTTGCAAACATGAGAATGACGTCCATACTGTTGTTGCGGATGGCATAGGAGCCCATGACCGTAAGCAACATAATGCCGGGAATGAGGCAACGCGACGGAATGCTGACGACCAGACGGAAGATATATTTGCCTGCCAACATACCGAAGACAGCCATCAGAATATTACAGACAAAGAAGGATGTCATGAAGGCATAGGTAATATCGCCATTTTTGCTGAACAACTCGGGACCGGGCTGGATACCTTGCATGAGCAGGGCACCGAAGATGATGGCCGCTGGCGGAGAACCGGGAATCCCCATGGTCAACAAAGGAACGAGGGCACCTTCCACGGTAGCATTGTTTGCGGATTCGGTAGCCACGACGCCTTGAGGGTTACCTTTGCCGAAGGACTGCGGATCTTTGGCGGCACGTTTCGCTTCATTGTAGGCAACAATATTCGAGATATTGCCACCCGCCCCCGGAAGTATACCTATGAGAGCACCAAGAACCGAAGAACGCAGAGTATTGCCCATGTGGCATACAACATTGCGCCAAGCGTCGACAAGGGCCTGTTTGCTGCCCTGTACCTTGCCCACGATCATTTGTTTTTGATTCGGGTCGGCGGCCATGCGGAAAACTTCGGGGATGCAGAAGAACCCTATGAGGACAGAGACAAGCTCAACGCCGCCCTGCAAGGAAACCAGCCCCATATTGAAACGAATATCGCCGCCTATCGGAGCCATGCCTATCATGCTGATCATGATGCCGATGAGTCCCCCAGTAAAACCTTTGAGCATGGACTCATTAGACAGGCTGGCAATAATGGTAAGCCCGAATACGGCCATCCAAAAGAATTCCGGAGGACCGAAACTTAAAGAAACTTTGGCCAGCGGCAGGGCAAAAAGAATAAGGATGACCGTACCAATGACGCCGCCGAAACTGGATGCAATCGACGCCGTATACAGAGCTTCCTCACCCCGACCGCTACGTGCCATGGGATAGCCGTCGAAACAAGTCGCTATGGAAGAAGGTGTTCCGGGGGTATTAAGTAGAATGGCGGAAAACGCTCCGCCAAAGATGGTGGAAGCATACAGTGCGCCGATGGTGACCAGACCAGGTATGGTATCCATGGTAAAAGTGAACGGCACCATCAGAGCAACGGCCATCGTTGCGGAAAAACCAGGCAGAGCTCCCGCTATGATTCCCAGAAATATGGCTACACTCATGAAAAGCATATTCTGGAGAGTGAATACATTGTCTATCGCTGTGAATAAAATATCCATAGAAGTCTCCTGAATGGTAGAAAGGGAGGAGAGCATACCGTCTTCCAGCCATTCGGCACGCTCTCCATTCAAGGGGACTACTTGCTAATATCCGTAAGAATCATTTTGTATTCTTCAGTTTTTTCAGCAAGGAATTCAGCACTCTGCTTAGGGTTCATATCAAGAAGCGTCATGCCCATGTTCGCTGCTTTCTTAGCAAACTCAGGTTCGGCATTGATCTTGGCACACGCCTGGTACAGTTTTTCCACCACAGAATCGGGAGTTGACGGAGGCACTGCAAGACCTCTAAAGGAACCTTCTACAATGTTATAGCCCAGCTCCTTAAAAGTAGGAGCGTCAATATTGGGATCACGCTCTTCAGATGCAATGGCCAGCACGCGCATATCCTTTGTGTACTGGGAATACCCCGACGTGAAGGCCATGATGGCGGTAACATGCTTCCCCAAAAGAGCAATCGGCAGATCTGAAGTACCGGGGAAGGGGACATACGGGATATTGAGCCCAGCCTGCTTATTCAGCATAACGGAAGCAATGTGCCCGGAAGTACCGTTGCCACAAGCCCCGATAATAACACTGCCGGGCTTTTCCTTGGCTGCTTTGATGAGATCATCCAACGTCTTATAGGGGCTGTCGGTGCGCACGGCGAGAACGCAGGGAGTGACGTGGAAAAGCATGACAGGCTTAAGCTCTTCTGTCTTGTAACCGGCATTTTTACGCTGCAAAGGCTGCAAAATGATGTGAGGCAGATTGATACCGGCGGTATAATGCCCAGTTGCAGGACTGTTGACCAGTTCACTCCAAGCCAGAGCACCACCTGCGCCGACCTTGTAACTCACCACGACTTTTTGCCCAAGCTCCTTTTCCAGATAAGGCTGCTGCAAACGGGCGAATAGATCGGACTCTCCTCCCGCACTAAAGGGGATCAAATAGTTGATAGGCTCGTTTTTAGGAAATTGTGCCTCTTCAGCAAGCGAAAAGTTTGAGGTCAACAGCAACAGAGAACAGCAGGTAAAGGCCATAAGCAACTTTTTCATAACATCTCCTCTACTAAAAAGTTGATAATGCTACTGGACGTCCCTTTTATCAAATGATCATATGTTTATGCTAATAAAGTTCATACTGGCATGTTCTCTTTTTTACAAATCGGAAATTCATATCAGAAACATCAAAAAAATAAATGTGTCATGCGGGGACACTCGAAACCAACCGCCAAACGATAGGTCTTGATCTGATATTTTTTACAGGTTCAAAGAGGAGATACGAGGGGTAGGGAGGTTACTTCATGCGTATACCTAGACTTGCCGAAAGCCTATTAGAGCGTTTCAAGCTTCGCTCACCTTGTTTTTACGATGTTCTCTGGGCGATGAAAGGCGCGTTGTCAGCGGCAACCGGCATAGGCTTGACTAGAAGGATACATCTAAAGAATACAGTCGGCATAAGGCTCTGTACAATCATTTTATTAGGAGGAGCAAAAAGGGTGTTTCAAGAAAATTTTCACTGAGTTGTCAAAACAGGGACCGTTAGCTGGTTCCCCGATGATTGCATGCACCTCATCCCGCACAGTGGAAAGCCTACTCAAAAAGGGGATTTCCACATCTTCTAGGCCAAACAAAAGGAGGGTTGAATTTCAAAGGACAGCTCAGCGATTACAAGGGAGTTTTCAGCACTTTTCTTCAGGATAGCAGCATCGTTGCAGTGAGCAGGTATGACCCAGCCTAGTTTCGGATCTCCCTGAAAGCTAAAAGAATGATGGCCTGTAATCTACTAGAAAAATTAGAAAAGAAGCGTTCCTTTTCGATAAAGCACTGTATAAACGTAGGTGCCTAAAAATGCTGAAGGATTGGCGGCGTATCACAACCCATTATGCTCATTGTGCCCATACCTTTTTCTTAGTCATATGTTTTGCTTTATTGTCCTCTTCTGTCTCCGTTTAATCATTATCCCTTGTTGATAATTTGAAGAGCAGCAGCGTCCGACATACGTATAAAACCATGTTTTTCATAAAAAGATGCATTACGTTCTTCTTCAGGCATAACTTCAATGTACAGATAACTTTTATACTTTTCTTTTATGTGGTTCAGCATACTTCCAGCTATTCCACGTCCCTGATATTCGGAGCGTACCAGAACATAATGGATATAAGCCAACATTTCTCCGTCATCCAATACTCGGAGCAAGCCAATCAGAAGTTGACCGTCCCATGTCGTCATCACTGTGGAGGAGTTCATCAGAGCTCTGTATAATCTGCTGGGATACTGACCGGATATCCAACCTACAAACAGGAACAAAGATTCTACATCGTCCTGGCGAAAACATTTTTCTTCCGTAAAATTTATGGTCATATCTAAAACCTATTTTCCGCCGTGTAGTCACATTTCCTGCATTGAGCGATGCTTAGTCCGCTAACTTCTTTGTGATAGGCTCCTGACCATCGACAGATATTCTGTAGTATGGGTACTACGGAACTTCCTTTTTCCGTAAGACTGTATTCCACGCGAGGGGGAATTTCATCGAACTGCACACGCTTTACCATTCCGTCGGCAATCAGCTCCTTCAGATTTTGGGCAAGCACAGCATCGGTGATATTCGTCATTTCTTCCCTTAACTTACCGTAGCGCAGTGTGTCCTGGTGAGCCAACACACAGATAATACGTGACTTCCATTTCCCGCCAAACACATCCAGCCCGTATTCCAGCGGGCAGCGGATATCCTTTTCCAATTTGGTTTGATACATGAGTTTCCTCTGTCTGAATCAGATGTCGAATAGGGGCATCCTATGCAGACATGCCACCGTCGGCAAGTTACTATGAAATTTATGAGTAACTCATAAATTTGCTGATGTCTTTTCTTTTGCCAGTAACCGTCTATTCTTTTCCCATCCGGCGAGAAAAATCGTCAACATCGTATTATCACAGGAGTTTCATCATGGAAGTCAAGGCCTATCTCGAAATCACCATGCGGATCGATAACGTCAACCGCCCTGCGGCAGCCAAGGTCTATACCGACTACCGCGCTCCCTTTTTGAACACTATTGAAGGCGCTCTCACGAAAGAGCTGCTCATTCGTGATGAGGATGTGCAGGTTCTTCACGGTTTCGACACGGTTGAACACGCCGCTGCCTATTTGAACAGCGAACTCTTCAATGCCGATGTCGTTAAGGGACTCAAGCCCCTCTGGAGCGCCGAACCCGATGTGAAAATTTACACCGTAGCGTAAATTTTTGCTGCCCAAGAGGGGCATAGCGTGAAAAACTGTATGACCACTTGTATACCCATTTTCTTGCAGATCCATTTCAAACTACACGCCGTGGATCATATACCCCGTTGAGTAGATACTCAGCGGGGTTTCTCTATAATGGGAGACTAAAAATTGCCTGCCATGATAAATCCCATAGCTAGAGTTCCGTTTTTTCACCACCATTATCTGGCTCCTGCCAAGAAAATTTTTTCTGATAAGACGGAAGGAATACTCCGGCAGTCAGACATAGCCCGCTGATGAGCCAGCCGGAGAGCATGCCCGGCGCCCCGAAGTGAAGATTACGGCAAACATGGATGCTGGCATCGGGAAAGGCGTTCAGGAATCTTCTATAATTTTTCCAGAGGAATATCAGGGGATCGAATGGAGGGCGCAGGATTCGCATCGGCTTCGGGCTTTGCTTTTGTCGGTTTTTTGTGGGGTTGGGATGCTCCATTCTCCATCTTCAGAATTTTTTCCGTAAGGTAAGCTGGAATAATGATGCCCGCGTTTTTCAGCATCATACTCAGTTCCTGTGGCGTGTAGCCTTTCTTGAAGGCTTTGCGAAACTCCTTCTCCAGTATTCCGGCAGCTTCCTCTCGTGTTTTTCTGTTGTCTTTGATCGGCAGCTCGTTGAGCAGCCTTTGGGCTTGCCTGATTTGTTCCGGTCGTATTCCGGCCCGGTAGTACTGGAAAGTTCGTCGGGTAATTACCAATGCCTACTGACCGCCCCCAGGCTGTGCACGGAATTTGATCGGGATGTGGGCAACCGCATTACGGAACGCCTGAACCGGGAGTATGGCGACAAAAAGCTGTGCGGCTGCATCCATCCCCACCGTGCGCCGGGTTTTGAAAACCGCAAGCCGAAACATCGGCGGGAAGACGGGGACTATCCCCAGGTGAAGCTGTTAGTTGCGGAGCGCCGGGAATGCGGCGCTGGCTCTGGCCAGAAGGATTGACTATGAGTACGCGGAGGAGGCCGAGAAACGAAAGACCGAGCGGATGTTCCCGATGCCGGACTTTCGGCCCGGCGACCCGGCCTCGGCCTATTATGCCCATATGGAGAACATTCGCAGGCATCTGACCATTGAAGACTACTCCCGTGTGGACGCAATGATCGCCCTGCGGCTGCGCTCCAGCGGTCACAGTCGGAAAAGCGTGGAAGAAACCATCCGCGCCTGTGCCCCGACCATTCGAGGGAGAAGGGCCGCAACTGGCAGCGTTATGCCGAGTGTACAACGGATTACGCCTTTGGCCCGGCCGGTGACAGGGATTTGGAAAGAAATGAGCGGGATCGGGTGCGGTGGAAGAAAATTGAGGGTGGAGTATATAAGTAGAACTGGCTTGTGGTTAGAGTCGCTTCTGTGTAGGAGGCAATCTTTTCTTGACAAGAATAACAAATTTGTCATAATGGTAAATGGTAAAGGAAATTTCGATGTTTGAAGTAGATTTTATGAAGACAGACATGGTTCACAGCCGATAAAAGAAGTTCTGATTGAACTTCGAGACAAGGCACGGACGAGCAAAGACGCCCGTATTCAGTATCAAAAAATACTGACACATATACGATCCTTAGAAAGCTATGGGACGCGAATTGGAGAACCACAGGTAAAATATCTAAATGGTAATCTCTGGAAAATTCGCCCGTTATCGCATAGAATTTTTTTTATTAGAGTGATAATAAGTTTGTTTTACTGCATCATTTTATAAAAAAGACACAAAAGACGCCGGTTAAAAAAATAGAGCAGGTCACCAGAAATTGAAAGACTTTCTTGAGAGGGATAAGTAATATGTCAAGCACAAACTTTCATAACTTCTATAATGACGATAATAACATATCGCCTACTGAGTGCGCAAAAATTGAATTTGAAGTTGAGTTGATTGGTAAATTGATTGAAGCGCGTAAGGCAAAAGGTTTAACCCAGGGACAACTAGCGGAAGCGGCTGGTCTTAAACAATCTGCTGTCGCACGACTGGAACGAATGAAAGTTACACCACAAATAGACACTCTTTTTAAAGTACTCACCCCGATGGAGTACAAACTCACGATTGTTCCACGGGATGAAATGGCTTGATTACCCAATTCAGCATATTTTTCCAAATAAGGGCCTCACAAGAGGCCCCTTACCGTATCTTTATTTATTACCGATTATTCTGATGTTAAAGTCGCTATCATCTTAAATGCTCTAGAATAAAAGAAGAAAATCCAGAATTTTAAGACTTGCGGGAGGTTGACCCATATTGGAAGAACGTTCCGCTCAGTGGAAAGATGAAGATTCCTATATTACGAATTGATCTGATTCAAACGCTCTGCGGAAACTGACGCTTTCTGCATACCATGCGGAGTCGTTGTCGGCATTTATTGAACAGATCAAAAAAGACGACGCCAAATGATCTAATTGTATATTCAGAAAAATATAATGCCGCTTGTACTCATAGTACGGGCGGCATTTCCCTTATTCATTGTGATTCTGATTAAGTATTTCAACATGTTCAATGTCCAAAGCTTGTATTGAAGAGTGC
This sequence comes from uncultured Bilophila sp., assembly GCA_902373525.1. Lineage (GTDB taxonomy): Bacteria > Desulfobacterota > Desulfovibrionia > Desulfovibrionales > Desulfovibrionaceae > Bilophila. The sequence continues at coordinate 88,502 of CABKMN010000007.1, forward strand.
AAATAGAGAAAATGTTTATGTTAATATTTATATAACGATTTTATATTTTGTAAAATAGTATTTGCGCTATGTCTATTTAGCAAAATAGGCAAAAAATAGAGCGAATTGAGTCTAGATTTTTTATCTCATATTGAAATCAAAATGTTATTTGATTGCGGAGTAAAAAACTTGTTTTTTGTACTAGGCAGGGGGACTGTCATGAAAAACAACGAAATGACAAGAAGAGAGATGCTGAAGGGGGCAGCGGCAGTGGCTGCGGCTGCTGCGGTAGTGCCACCTTCCTAGGTTCAGGACTCATTAATTAAGATAAAAGATAACGGCACAGGCGAGACATATTGCTGAAAAGAAAGTGTGTGCGCACCGATCGTAACGCATGGCAATCCTACGCCAGTCCTTGAGGCGACCGAATATAATCTCAATTTTGTGTCTCTGCCTGTAAAGGCCTTTATCATAGCATACGGGCTGCTTCCGGTTCTTTTTTGACGGAATACATGGCGTTATGCCTTTGTCCAACAAGGCGTTACGAAACCATACTGCGTCGTAACCGCGATCCG
>CABKMN010000008.1 GCA_902373525.1 uncultured Bilophila sp.
GCCGGGGGAACGGGCGGTGACGCCGGTGGGGTGGCGGGCGTCCGTTTCGTGGGGCTGTCCGAGAATATGGAAAAGAGCGGATAGAGCAGCGCCACGAGCACCATGACGATGCTCAGGGCGACGAGCGCATCCTTCGCAAGCCCTTCCTCCGACCACGAAAAGAACAGGAGCAGGGCGGCGATTCCGCCGTACAGAGCCCGTCCCAGCGTCCGGGGCAACAGACCGGCAGGATTGATCCCGCGCCGCAGGCAGCAGAAGAACAGGGCGAAGAACGTCAGGAAGATGGAGAGGCACAACAGCGCGCCGCCCGTGTCGGCAATCAGAAAACGCGAGAGCAGGGCCAGATTGATGGCGAAGGCCCCGATCACAATGAACACGTCGGAGAACGTTGGCTTCGGCATTGTACACTCCTGCCGGACGGAAAACCTTCCCGTCGCGTTGCGGCTTCTTCCGCGTTTCCGGAAGAATGTCGGTTGCTGTAAAGGCCCTCCCCACGGTGGAAGGCTTGCGTTTCCCTGTTTGGGGTGGCTGTCGTGCCCTGAAGCGTTTTTCCTGCCCGCAGGATGGCCGTTGCGCTCCCCCGGAAAACACGGGGTTCCCCGAACGTCCCTTGATGGCCGTCCGCCTTCTTGATCCGCCCGGCTTCCGGGGCGCAACTTCATGCGGGAAAGGCTTCCCATTTCCTGCCCGTCCTTCATGCCGAGTGGCGAGGGGGAAATGGAATCCGAAGGGCGTCACCGAAGGGACCGCAACCGGTCGCCTCGGCGCGTCCTCGACGCCTTGCGGGCATCGTACGCAACGCGATGTCTCCGGCGGGCAAGAGTGGCATTTTTGCGGAACCGGGCAGACGTCACCATCGTGATTTCTCCCCGGCGGGTCAAGGGCGGAATCCTCGTCCGTCGGGGCATTCCCCGGCACCCCCGCCACGGACAAGCAAACCGTCGGCGGAACCCTTGCCCGTCGGGGGCATTCCCGTTCTTGGTCTTTTGCGTCAGTTTTCCTTCGTTTTCCGCAGGTTGTTCACCTGACGGCAGATGCCCATGAGCATGTCCATTTCGTGCCGCCGCAGACCGGATTTGCCGAGGAAGCGGCGCAGGGGCATCAGGAAGTAGTCGGGATTGTCGTCTTTCAGATAGTCGATGGCGAGGAGCGTTTCCTTGAGTTTCGCGTACAAAAGCGCCTGCTCCTCATGGGTGATGCGCCGCGACTGCTGCCCCGGGTCGTTGCCGAGGGCCGGTTGCGGGTCTTCGCGGCTGACGGCCTTCATGCATTCGTAGGTGAGGATCAGGATCGCCTGCGCGAGGTTCAGGGAAGAAGCCTCCCCGGCGGTGGGAATGGTCACGAGGCGCTGGCACTGCTCGATGTCGGCGTTGCTCAGGCCCCGATCCTCGCAGCCGAACACGATTGCCACCGGGCTGCCCTCATGGAGCAGGGGCGCGATTTCCGCCGCGGCCTGCTCCGGCGTGAGCAGGCCGCGCCGCCAGCCGCCCGTGCGGGCCGTGGTGCCGTAGGTCATGACGTTGGGGCCGAGGGCGTCGGCGAGGGACGGCTTCACCTCCACGGCGTCGAGGAGCGGTTCGCCCTTGGCGGTCGCCAGCGGGCGGGCCTTTTCCCTGTCCCACCATACGGGGTTCACGAGCGTCAGGCGTCCACAGCCCGTATTGGCGCAGGCGCGGGCCGCCATGCCGATGTTTTCCGGGAACTTGGTTCCCACCATGATGATTTCGAGATGCCGCAGGGCATCCTGTGAGGCTTGCACAAGCATGATCACTTCCGGGGCGACAGGGTGGAAAGGGCCTGATCAAGCTGATTCGCGGTGTACAGGTCCCGGAGCACGACGGGGCTGTCGGCGAGCAGGCCCTTGGGGAAAATGGCCGTGACCGGGATGCTGACGCTGCCGATGGCGCGGAGCAGCGCCTGCGCTTCCGGATCGGGCCGGGTCAGGTCCACCTTGATGAGGCGCAGCCCGTAGCGTTCCCGAATGTCGTGCAGGCGCTTGGGCGTGAGCACGGTCTGTTCGAGGAACTTGCAGGACGGGCACCAGTCCGCCGTGAATTCGACCATGAGCGGTTCCCGTTTCAGCAGCGAGCGGAAGGTGTCCGGCCGGAACGTCTCCCACGGGGCGGGTTCCGGGGCGGGCTGGACGCTCCACCAGATGGAGCCGCCTACCATAAGGAGCGCGAGCGCGCCCGTAAAGACCTTTTGCCGCCCCGAAGCCCGCAGGCCGCCCCATTGGCCCCATATCCACGCCGCCAGCGCGCAGACGAGCAGGGCCGCGAGCGCGGCGAGGCGTCGGGACTCGGGGAGGATGGACAGCAGATAGATCGCCGTGCCCATGAGGAAGAAGCCGACGAGCCGTTCCATGATGCCGGTCCACGCGCCCGGTTTGGGCAGGATGCGGGCCGCGCCGGGGCTGATCGCCAGCACCAGATAGGGCAGAGCCATGCCGAGGCCGGTTGCCGTGAACACCGCCACCACCACGGGCAGGGGCTGGAGCGCGGCCCAGCCGAGCACGCCGCCGAGAAGCGGGCCGCTGCACGGGGTCGCCAGCAGGGTCGCGACAAGGCCGGTCAGGTAGGCCTGCGATTTGGGATTGGAGGACGCGCCGACCTTGAAGTCGAGCACGGGCAGGGTGAACACGTCGAACAACGACAGGGAGAGCAGGAAGACGAGGATCAGCAGGCCGTATACAAGTCCGGTATTCTGGAACAGGCCGCCCCACGCCAGCCCGAGCGCGCCTACGCAGATCGCCAGCACGAGGAACCACGTCAGAATCCCGGCGGCGAACAGGATGTTGTGCTCGCGGAAGCGGGCGATGCGCTCGCGTTCCGAAGCGTAGCCCGAGGCGCTGAGCAGGGCGGAGATTTTCATGGTCAGCACGGGCAGCACGCAGGGCATGACGTTGAGGATCAGCCCCGCGAGCAGGCCGAGGAACAGGGCCGTGCCGAGAGCCGTCGGCTCCAGTGCGTCCTGAGGGAACCGGGGCGTGAAGCGCCATTCCGCGGGACTGGCGGCGGAAACGGCGGAAAGGCTCGTAATCGGCGTCAGCGCCGTTGCCGGGAGACTGCCGGGAACCGCCCCTCCCAATACGGTGGGCGCGGCGGGGACGGCGGATGTCGCGGCGGCGGATGCGGGGGACGGCTTGCCCATGTCCGCCTGAAGCGCGGAGGCGTCGAACGGCGGAAGCGTTTCGGGGATGTTCAGGTTGACGGCCCGCTGGATCGGGACGCAGTTCTTGCTGGAACAGAGCAGCATGGACAGGTCGGCGGTAAAGGCCCGTTGCCCCTCCGGCAGCGCGCCGAAGCGGATGACGACGGGGAACCGCCCTCCGTAGGCCATGATCCGTTTGGAGGGATCGAACGTGTCCTGCGCCGGTTCGCCCTTCGGATACTGGACGGTCGCTTCGGCGGGAGCGCCCTGCGCGTCGCGGAGCGTGACGACGGTGGGGACGGCGGCGTCGGGGTCGAAGTGGGAATAGGTATGGTAGCCTTCCTGCGGCGTTACCCAGAGGACGGCGACGGGATTCCCGGCGCTCTGGGCGTATTCGACGTTCAGCGAGAACGGAAGTTCTTCGGCATGTGCCGGAACGGTAAGGAAAAAGCTAAAAAAAACGCACCATAAGAACAGTGTGAAGCGTGTCGTGTTTCTTTTCATGATGGGGACGCTATCGCTTTTTGGTTTTTTTTGCAAAAATTATGTTGACACTTCCCGCCGATTTGGTCTAAACATCTTTTCACGCCGCAAGGCACGGGTCATTAGCTCAATTGGTAGAGCAGCTGACTCTTAATCAGTTGGTTCGGTGTTCAAGTCACCGATGGCCCACCAGCGAAAAAATCATCCCGACAGGTTTTCCTGCCGGGATTTTTTTATGGCAAATGGCCTTTTCCTTATAGCGGGGTCGTGCAGCGTGGTGCAGGCGTCCTCAAAGAAGGGAGTGAAATATGACCTCTCCATCTTATGGCCGGAGAGGGATCGTGTCGAGGGAGAACGTGCCAAGGGCGAGCGTCTTTTGCCTTCGAAACGATGGAAGAGCCGCCGGAGGTTTCCCTCAGCAGGTGAAACACGAATGTCCCCCATCATCAGAGAGCTTTTGAACCTTGTCGGCGGGCTTTAACGCTCTGATCTTGGCATCTCTGCGTTTCATGGTTGTTGCTGGTATCCTTTTGGGTGGTTATCGCCGGTACGGAAAGATGACAGTGAAAATGCCAGCAAAAAGGGTGGATGTACACGAACTTCGGTGAACTCCCGTGAACAGATAAGATGGTAAAAGACGAAGTCCGTCAAGGTGTTATGGACCTTAACGGACTTCGTTGAATTTTCTCTTGGTACCCGGAACGAGGATTGAACTCGTACAGCCCTAAGGCCGAGGGATTTTAAGTCCCTTGCGTCTGCCAGTTCCGCCATCCGGGCATCAGGTTGGAAAGAATACGTGCATCCGCAACGGGAGTCAACAGGACGCGCCGTACCTTCCCCTGCGGGCCGCGGCGCCGCAGGGTATGGGGCCGAACTTGCGGTCCGCGGTGCGCTTTCCTCCGAACTGTGCGGCACCGCAAGGTATGGTGCCGAATGGCAACCGCAGGGAACTTTCTTAGGAACTACGGCTCCGGCTCAAACGAGGCCGAGCAGGTCCAGCGGATCATTCAAGAGGTGCTTGGCCCCGGACTGGAGGAGTTCCTCGGCTCCCCGGAATCCCCATGCCGCGCCCACCGGGCCCATGCCCGCATTGGCCGCCGTGTGCATGTCCACGTTGCTGTCTCCGACGAACGCCGTTTCGTCCGGCCGAGCGCCGAGGCGGCGGGCCGCTTCCAGCGCTCCGGCGGGATCGGGCTTGTGGGGCAGGTCCGGCATGGCTCCCTGAACGAACAGGAACGGCTCGTCGGGAAAATAGTGCGCGAGCATGCGCAACGTCCATTCATGCGGCTTGTTCGTGACCACCGCCAACGGGACGCCGCGTTCGCGCAGGGCCTTGAGCAGCTCGGGAATGTGCGGATACGGTCGCGTGGTAACGGCCCAGTCTCTGGCGTAGTTGTCGCCCGTGCGCCGGACCAGCTCCGCGAAGCCGTCCGGTCCGAGGCGATCCGCCTCACCGGAGGGCAGGGCGCGTTTGACCAGCATGTGCAGGCCGTTGCCGACGAACTGCCGGTAGGCGGCGACGGGATGTTGCGCATACCCCGCCGCGGCGAGAGCCGCGTTGGCCGCATTGGCGAGGTCTTCAAGCGTATTCAGAAGCGTGCCGTCCAGATCGAACGCCACGGCCCGGTATCGGGGAGTGTTCATGTTTGTCCGCCTTTGACGTCGTATTGCCCGCTCCTTTTCCGAAAACGGGCGTCGCCAGCATGGCAGAGGATGCCGTTCCTTTCAAGCGGCCCGTGCGGCGGAACTCCGGGTTGCATCATGCCGGAATTGTGGTAACCCTAGCCCGGCGTCGCGTGGGCGCGCAATTCTTTCGGATACGGGGGGCATATGGCGCAGGGCAAGGAACGCGCGGATGAGCTGGTTTTCGTGCAGGGGCTGGCGGAAAGCCGCGAAATGGCGAAGCGGCTGATCATGGCGGGCAAGGTGGCGATGGACGACGGGTCCGGCGTGCTTAAGAAAGTGGACAAGCCCGGCCACAAGCTGCCGCCGGATACGGTTTTTTCGCTGGTCGGCATCGAACGCTACGTCAGCCGGGGCGCGTACAAGCTGCTCACCGCCATCGAACATTTCAAGCTGGACGTCACCGGGTTCGTCTGCCTCGACGCCGGGGCCTCCACGGGCGGCTTCACCGACTGCCTGCTCCAGCACGGGGCGGCGAAAGTCTACGCCGTGGACGTGGGGAAGGAACAGCTCCACGAACGCATGCGCCGTGATCCTCGGGTCATCAGTATGGAGGGGACCAACCTGCGGACCGCTCCCGAGGACCTGCTTCCCGAACCCGTGGACATCATCGTGGCCGACGTGTCCTTCATCTCCCTGACCCTGATCCTGCCGCCGTGCGTACGCTGGCTGAAGGAAGGCGGTCTGGTCGCCGCACTGGTCAAACCGCAGTTCGAACTGGGCCCCCATCAGACGGACAAGGGCGTGGTGCGTGATCCCGAACTGCGCCAGCAGGCCGTAGACAAGGTGCTGCTGTTCTGCCGGGAGCGGCTCGGCCTCGAATGTCTCGGCGTCGTGCCCGCCGCCGTCAAGGGTCCCAAGGGCAATCAGGAATACATCGTCTGCCTGCGCCGCAATGCCTCCCCGCAGGTACCCGCCGAAGCGTAACGAAACCGGGAAAAGGCGGTCCCGTTCTCTTTTCTGCAAAAATGATTCCGATTGAAGGGGAAAGCGGACGTTCCGTTTCTCCGGTACGTCGATACCTATGAGGATCGTACCCTTTGGGGGCTTCATCGGGTAAATGCGGGGATGCCGTGTCGTTGCATCTGAAAAAATAAGGGTATCCCAAGCTGTTGCACGCCGGTCCGGCGATGGCGTGACCGTTTCTGAAACCGGAAAACCGGGAGGAAGGGCCCTCTGGCCTTTTTGCGGAAAACCTGTTTGTATACCCTCCGTTCGTCACGCATGAGGTCCGGTCGCATCGCCGGTCCGTCATGCGCGGCACAACCGCTGCGGCGGGTTCGTCGCCGCGCACAGGAGGATGGCATGCTCTCCCATGAAGACGTCCGGCAACACTTCAACCATCATGATCCGTTTGCCCGGCACCTCGGCATCGAGCTGCTCGAAGTGGGGCCCGAACACGGCGTCGCGGTGATGCCGCTGGACGCCCGTCACCGCAACGGCATGGGCCACGCCCACGGCGGGGCGATTTTCGCGCTGGTGGACATGACCTTCGCCACGGTGTCCAATGCGGCGGGGTATTACTGCGTCAACGCGCAGTCCAACATTTCCTATCTTGAACCCGGACGCATCGGTCCCCTGCGCGGCGAAGCCCGCAAGATACGTTCCGGGAGGAACCTCGGGACCTACGAGGTCCGCATCACCGACGCGGACGGCACGCTGGTGGCCGTGGCCACGGTGACGGGGTTTCTGACCAAGCATCCCATTCCGGCGGAAGAAGCCTCCGGAGGCGGGGAAGCCTGATGCCTGCCGGGGGAAACCTCCGGTATGGAGAGAAACGGCATTCGGTTTCCGAAAGAAACACGGCGGGGATTTCCCCGCTTTTTTTGTGCCCGGAGAAGTGCCTGACGGTATTCGGCGGACCGGCAAGGCGATGCGGACCGTTTGTCGGTATTGCATGCTGAACCCGGCCCTACCGAAAGTCGCAGGGCGCCGCCTGTCGTCGCCCGAATGGCGGGGGCAACACGGCCCGTCGGCGTGCGGGTATTGGACAATGCGCCGGAAGGTTCCGCCGGTCGGCAAGGAGAATGGGGGTGCCGCTGCCGGGGGTCCGGGTAAAAACGATGAAAGCCGCCTGCCGTTGTCGGGAGGGGCTTTCCAAAGGGGAGACTGTTTTTGCCGTTGTTCGCGCTTTCCGGACGGTGCAAACAGGGGATGACGTTTCGGAAAACGCCGGGTCCGGAATCGCTGGAGAAGGAAGGGAACAGCCCCCAATGAGGAGACGAGAGGCCGTTCCCCGCCGTCAGGCGGAGGCGGGAGGGGGCAGGGGAAAGGCGACGAGCCCGCGCCACGAGGGGAGGCGATCCGACACGGCTTCGCTGAGCCGGACGGGACGTTCCGCAAGAGGGGGAATTTCGGGGGATGCGGCGCGGAAGGCATCGCCCTTCAAGGGAAGCGGCATGTCCGGGAGAGGAAGGACACGCGGCTGTTGTTCGAGTGCGGCGGGAAAGGTGCGGACGGCGTGATCCCCGCAGGGAACCAGATCGGCGGAGGCGCAAAGGCGGACGGAAAGGTCCCTGATCGCTTCGGCGGACAGCACCCGCGCCGCGATCAGCAGAAGCAGCGCGGCGGACAGTACGAAAAACGTACGGAAAAGGGCGAGTCGGTCGGAAGCGTAGCGCATAACATGTTCCTGTTCAGGCCGTCCTGAACGTTCGGGTCGGAAGCGTGTTCCCGTTGACATGAGAAAGCATGTTTTTGAGCGAGATGTCAATGGGTTTGCACGGCGGGAAACGGGGGCCGCGCAGGAGAATGTCCGTCCCGGCAGCTCCGCCCTGACGTCTCCGCACCGTGCTCCCGCGATTCGGATTGCGGGCGTCCGGCTCGTCGCCCGTTTCCGGCGTTGGGAAGCCTTGGCGGCAGGGAACGGGCATCCGGCGGAGCGGCGCGCCGGAATCGCCCGTTGCCCGGGGCCTTCCTTTTTTGTGACTTTTCGGAAACATGTTTCTCATTGCCGTCTATGCCGGCGCGGGCTAGCTTTCGGCTAACTCATTGAATCCGTTTTCTATTACGGAACGGATCAGGAGCGTATTCTCTTTCCACGCTTATCCTCAAGGAGTCGTCATGGCTACCGCATCTTCCAAAGCTCCCCATCTGACCAAAGCCACGCAGGCGTTCGTCGACGCCCTCACCGCCGAAAACAATCCTCCCCTGTACACCCTGCCTCCCGAAGCGGCGCGCCGGATTCTGGCGGACGCGCAGGCCGTGCCCGTCAAGAAACTGCCGATGGACCTGCGCGACGAAGACCTGCCCGTTGGCCCCACCGGAACCGTCCCCACCCGGTTCGTCCGGCCCGAAGGCGTGAAGGAACCGCTGCCGATCATCTTCTATTTCCATGGCGGCGGGTGGATTCTGGGCGACCGGGACACCCACGACCGTCTGGTGCGCGAACTGGCCAAGGGTGCGAAGGCCGCCGTGGTCTATCCCAATTATACGCCGTCGCCTGAGGCGCAGTACCCCGTACCGCTGGAACAGGCGTACGCGGCGATGCTGTACGTCCTCAAGCATGCGGACGCCTACGGACTTGATCCCGCCCGCATCGCCGTGGCTGGCGACAGCGTGGGCGGCAACATGGCGACCGTCATGGCGATGCTCGCCAAGGAACGCAAGGGGCCGAAGATCGCCTTCCAGCTTCTGCTGTACCCGGTGACGGACGCCAATTTCGATACGGAATCCTACCACGATTTCGCCGACGGGCCGTGGCTGACCCGCGAAGCCATGAAATGGTTCTGGGACGCCTACTGCCCGGACAGGGCGAAGCGCGCCGAAGCTACGGCCTCTCCGCTGCGGGCCGGGACCGAACGGCTTTCCGGCCTGCCCCCGGCACTGATCATCACGGCGGAAAACGACGTCCTCCGCGACGAAGGCGAAGCCTACGCCCGCGAACTCATCGAAGCCGGCGTGCAGGTGGCCTGCGTACGCTACAACGGGACGCACCACGATTTCATGATGCTCAACGCGCTGGCGGAAACGACGCCCGCCCGCGCCGCCATCGCGCAGTCGGCGGCCGCGCTGAAAAAAATGCTGCACTAGCCGTCCGGCTTTCCGAAAAGGCGTCCGCGGCTCCGGCTCCGGACGCCTTTTCGCGCCCCCGGACCGTTCGTTCCGATTGGTCGGCGCTCTCTGGACAGGCTCTCCTTTCATGGATATTTTGGGGAGTTCGCGGTGCCCGCCCGTTCCCGAGGGGCGGGGAGAAACGTCAGTCGAGGAGTCCTTTGTATGGCCGAACAAGACGAATTGTTGGAGATGCTCCCCTGTTCCCATTGCAAAAACGAGAAACCCCACCTCGTTTCGTGCAGGCCCGAGGGCCGGATCACCGATCTCTGGCGCGTGGAGTGTCCCTGTGAAAAGGCTCCCACGCAGTGGTCGGTATCCAAGATCGCGGCCGTCCGGCTGTGGAACCGGTATATGACCAATCTGAAGGAATAGCTTCCCGGAAGCTCTTTGCCGCGCCGGACGGGTTCCGGCACCGTTTTGGCTCCGTGCGGGCAAAAAAAGTCCCCCCGGCATACCGCCGTGGGGACTTTTGCGTTGTTTGTTCCGCACGGCCCGCCGGTGCGGAACGCCGCAGGGGATCGGCGTCCCGTCCGCGGGACCGGAGGAGAGGCGTTCCTGCGTTTATTCCTGTACGACTTCCTTCACTTCGTCGCCGTAGGCGTCGCGGACGATCTTGGTTTCCTTGAGCAGAACGGCCCAGCGGCGCAGGGTGCCGATGATGACGAAGCCCATCATGACCATGACCAGCACGCTCAGGGAGGCGAGCAGGTACTTTTCCGTCGGCAGGTACTGGTAGACGATCAGCCAGATGCCCGCCCAGAAGGTGATGAAGGTCATGAAGATGCCGGGCGCGGCGGTGATCCACGCGTACTTCGTCTTGTTCATGCGGAGGAGCATGGTCGTGCCGATGAGCAGCGTCACCGAGGCGAGGAGCTGGTTGCTGATGCCGAACAGGGGCCAGATGCTGGAGATGTCGCCGGTATAGACGAGATAGCCCCACGCGCCCGTGAACAGGAAACTGGTCACGACGATGCCGGGCCACCAGTTCTTGTCGCCGAACTTCGGGATCACGCGACCGATCATTTCCTGAAGGAAGAAGCGGCCCACGCGGGTGCCCGCGTCCACGGCGGTCAGGATGAACACCGCTTCAAACATGATCGCGAAGTGGTACCAGTAGCTCATGAGGTGCGACATCCACGGAATCTGGCCGAAGATGTGCGCCATGCCCACGGCGAGGGAGACGGAGCCGCCGGGGCGGTGCATCAGGTTTTCCGCCACTTCCTTTTCGAGGGTGGGCAGGTCGACCACGGACATGCCGAGAGCGGCGAACTTGTCCGCCGGGGCGTTGATGGCGAAGTAGTCGGCGGGCACGAGCACGCAGGCGGCGATCAGGGCCATGATCGCGACGAAGCCCTCAACGAGCATGGCGCCGTAGCCGACGAACAGGACGTCGCGTTCCTTGCCGATCATCTTGGGCGTGGTGCCCGTGCCGATGGTGGCGTGGAAGCCCGAGAGCGCGCCGCAGGCGATGGTGATGAAGATGAACGGGATCACCGGGCCGCCCACGATGGGGCCGCCGCCCTTGGTGAACTCGGTGAACGCGGGCATGTTGAAATCGGGCATGACGAACACGATGCCGAGCGCCAGCGCGCCGATGGTGCCGATCTTGAGGAAGGTGGACAGGTAGTCGCGGGGCAGGAGCAGCAGCCACACCGGCAGGACCGAGGCGACGAAGCCGTACACCGGAATCAGGATGGACATGGGCTTCTTGTCGATGTTCAGCCAGCCGAAGACATCGGGATGCGCCGCCACGTAGGGCCCGGTCAGGATGCACAGGCCGAGCAGCGCCACGCCGATGATCGACGCGCCGAGCACGTCGCCCTTGCGCCATATCTGCATGTACAGGCCCATGATCACGGCGATCGGAATGGTCGCCGCCACGGTGTAGGTGGACCACAGGCTGTTGTGCATGGCGTTGACCACCGCGATGGACAGGCCCGCCAGCGTCAGCAGCAGAATGGCGAGTACGGCCCACGCCGCCACGCCGCCGGTCGTCTTGTCGATTTCCTGCGAGGCGATGTAGGCGAGGCTCTGTCCCCGGTGGCGCACCGAGGCGAACAGCACGACCATGTCGTGCACGCCGCCCGCGAGCACGCAGCCGATGAGAATCCACAGCAGGCCGGGCATGTAGCCGAACTGGGCCGCCAGCACGGGACCGAGCAGGGGGCCCGCCGCGGCGATGGCGGCGAAGTGGTGGCCGAACAGGACGTACTTGTTGGTGTTCACGTAGTCGTGCCCGTCGGCGTACTTGACGGCGGGCGTCGCCCGCGCGTCGTTCAGGTTCAGGACCTTGTTGGCGATGAACAGACCGTAAAACCGGTAGCCGATGGCGAAAATGCATAACGATGCGAAAACCACCGTAAGCGCATTCATGGTAAACCTCTGATGCTGAAATGTGGCACATGTTGCGATCGGGCTTCGCCGCAATCGCGCTCCTCTTGTTTCCCCCGTCCGCGGCGGGAAAGCCTCGCTCCGGGCGAAGAACCCGCCGGACCGGCTTCCCGGAACGCGTGAGGAAACGTCACGTCGCGCACCTGGCGCGGTGCTCTCACGCCGCTTTCCCCGTGTCGGGCGAAAACGCCGCAAGGCCGTCAACACGGCGCTGTCCCAAGGCTTCGCGCACGGGGAAACTCAGAACACCTTACGCAAAGCAGTTGAAGGCCCCCAAGGTTTCCGTACATGGGCGGGAAACGTCATCGATTCCAGCCCGCCGGAATGCGTTCACCAAAGGCTTCCGCGCGGGCGGAAAGCGTCCCCCGCTTCCGGGGTGGAGAGACGGCGATTCCGCCGCGCACGTATCGGAGAGAGGGACCGGGACGGCGCGCCATATAACATAGCTAATCAGTATGAAAAGTGAACCCCTCAACGGAACCTTCCTCCGATTTGATGAAAAACCGAAGAGATACGGCGTTGCGACGCTCGGATTCGGGACGACGGGGGAGACATCCGTTGCGGCGGATGAAGGCCGCAGCGGAACCCGTGGACTCGATCCGGGCGTCGGTCAGCCCAGAAGGGGAGGGGGGAGGGCGAATGAAACCGGCCCGTCCCAGCCCGCATGGGGCAGGAAGGCCTTTTCGTGGAGGGGGAGAGGCCGCTCGCGGCGTACGCACTCGGGCCTGTCGGTCGTCTGGGCGAAAAGCAGGACGCCGTGTCCGAGCGTCCGCTTTTCGGGATGCTTCAGGCGGCAAACCGCCTTGACGTCCCGGACGGTTTCGTACCGGGACACGAGGAGGCTCTGCGACGTTTCGCGGAACGTGTCCCACGGCAGGAACGCCGTGGGCCGCAGCAAGCCTTCATTCGGGAGGCCGTCCACAACGAGGACATCGTCCTGATGCCCGCTGTTGGTGACGAGGCCGCCGAAGAACAGGACAAGACTCATCAGACCCATGAGCAGTACGTGCCATGTGAGTGAGAGAGTGTTTCGCTGGCTGGCGTTCATCGTCCGTTCCCGTGGTATGCGTTGGCTTTGTCCTGTTTGGAACAATCGCTACTGCGGACGGACCCGGCTGTCAATGAGATTGTGATCAGGAACTCTCATCAATAAGCGGCCCTTTCTCACGGATACGTCGGGATTGGAGGCTCCGGTTGACGGATTCTCAAGAAACAGCCCGGAAAATCAGGCAAAAAACAGTCGGAACGTCTTTGCGGGTTTCGTGTCCAAACGGATGCGGAACGACGGCGGCCCCGCTTCGGAACGGCGTTGCCGCTCCCGAGGACGCCTTGTCCGCGGAGAAACACGGGGGCGCGGCGGATGTGCGGTCGATCAATCGTTTTCGGTTGTCAAACGAATCGCTTTTTTCCGTTTGTGCTCTCGGAGCGTCTTGGGTAGACGGGAATTACGCCACGGAGCGTTTCATCCTGAAACCGTTAAGGAGAGTTTGCCATGTCCGCCATGCCGATTATCATCATCTGCTCGATCTGCCTGCTCGCTTCCATCGGTACCGGGGTGTACGGCACCGTCAGATACAATCGCTAGTATTCCTTCCTCCTGTTTGGAAAGGCCCCGCGCGGCATCGGCTGCGCGGGGCCTTTTGCGTCCGTCGCCGGAGCGATGCCGTGCGGACGACGGCGAAGAGAGGCCTCGTGCGCTCCGTTTTGGGGACGGCGGGGCCGCCAAGCCATTCGCCCGCGTGGCGGAGACTCCGAAGCGGCGGCGCGTGGGGGCCCAAGCCGATGCCGCACTGGGGGCGGGCGCGCATGGTACGGGTGCAGGACGCTCCGGGATGGTGTCCGTCCCGTCGCACGGGCGGCGGTCGCACGGTGCGGGTTTTCCGGGCGACCGCGCGGCGACGGGAACCGTTTTCCGCCGGGCGGACCGGGGCGTCCCGCTGGACTTTTGGCCTTGAAATCCTTAAATGAATAAAGGAACAAGAGGTCAAAAAAGTTTTTCCGGGGAACGCTCCGCCGCCACAGCTCCGAGGTGCGTACGGATCAAGAGGGAACGTATGGAACACATTCACGCCGCCACATTTGCCTTTATCGAAAGCGCGAAAGGCTTTTTCCGGCATGGCAAGCCGCTTTGCGAACTGGTGCCGTTTCTCGCGCACGCGCTCCACGAGGCGCTGCCGATCGACGCGCTGGGCGTCGTCCGTCTGGACGGTCGGGGCCGAGTGGCCGAAGCCGCCTGCTGGAGCGAACGGGCGGAGGGTTCCCCGTGTGCGGCCTTCGAACGGGTTTTTCCGAAGGAGGCCCCGTTGCCGGAACGGGAGATCGCCGGTCTGCTCCCGGCGGGAAGTGCGGACAGCCCCCTCGAACTGCCGATCCGTTACGACGGCGCGTCGCTCGGCCTGCTGTTTCTCAACAAGCGTCCGGGGACGGGAAGCTGGACTCCGGCGGAACAGGGGCTGGCGCGGATTGCCGACGCCATGCTCGGGATGTTCTTCGCCGGAAAGGCTTATTGCGAACTCCAGAATTTCCACATCCGCGTGCTCAATTCCGCAATGGATCAGGTCCGCGTGTTCCTGTACATCACCGATCCCCACACCGACGTCATCCTGTACATGAATCAGCCCATGAAGGACGCGTTCAAGCTGGAGCATCCCGAGGGGAGCGTCTGTTGGCAGGTGCTGCAATCCGGCATGACGGAACGCTGTCCCTTCTGCCCCGTCGGGGACCTGACGGCGGACATGGACCTGAACCGCGTGTACCGCTGGGAAGAGCGGAACACGCTGACCGGAAGGATTTTTGAAAACAACGACAGCCTGATGCGCTGGACGGACGGTTCCCTCGTGCATCTCCAGCAGTCCGTGGACATTACGGATTCCGTCCGTCTGTACGAGGAGGCCAACCGCGACGACCTGACCGGCCTGCTCAACCGGCGGGCCGGGAAGGTGGCCCTCGTCGGGGCGCTGGAGCGGCTCGGAGAAAGCGACGGCCCGTTGATCGTGGGGCTGTTCGACGTCAACAAGCTCAAGGCCATCAACGACGCCTACGGGCACAAGGAGGGCGACCGGGCCCTGCGTCTCATCGCGCAGGAGGTGCGGCGGACGCTCCGCAGCCCGGATTTCTGCTTCCGGCTCAGCGGCGACGAGTTCGTCGTGGTCTTCCACCAGTCCGGACGCTACGAGGCCGAGGCGCTGATGGAAGAGGTGCTGGGCCGTCTGGAGGCGTTGCGGCACAAGCTCGGCCTGCCGTATCCGCTGGGGTTCAGCTTCGGCAGCTTCGAGGTAGGGCCGGGGCATGACATGACCCTCTCGGAAGTGCTCTCCAAGGCCGACGAGAGCATGTACGAGCGGAAGAAGCGCTACCATATCCGCGAGGCGGAGCGGCGTCTGCGGAACGGGGAGACGTCTCCGGCGATCCCGGACGGCGCGCTGGAGTACGATGCGCTGCGGCTGTACGACGCGCTGGTGCGGAGCACGGACTCCTATGTGTTCGTCTCCAACGTGAAGACCGGGATATTCCGTTATTCGCCGGCGATGGTCGAGGAGTTCGCCCTCCCCGGATCGGTTGTGGAGAACGCCGCCGCGGTCTGGGGGGCCAAGGTCCACCCGGTGGACAAGGCCGCGTTCATGGAGGCCAACCAGATCATCGCGGACGGGCGTTCGGACGCCCACTGCGTCGAATATCGGGCCCGGAACCGCAAGGGCGAATGGGTCTGGGTGCGCTGCCGGGGGTATCTGGAACGGGACGAAAACGGCGATCCGAGCCTGTTCGCCGGGTTCATCACCAATCTGGGGCAGAAGAACAAGTTCGACCACATCACCGGCCTGTTCAACAAGATCAAGTGCGCCGAGGACGTGGAGGCCCTGTTGCGGACGCGCCCGGAGCACCCTCTGCACCTGCTCGTGTTCGGTCTGGACGGGTTCAAGCACATCAACGATCTGTACGGCAGGACGTTTGGGGATGAAGTGCTGCGCGTCGTCGGGCAGAAGATACAGGGGCTGCTGCCGCCCTCCGCGGCGGCCTACCGGCTGGACGGCGACGAGTTCGGCATCGTGGTCAGCGGGGAAAAGCTGGAAATGGTGGAGATATACCGCTCCGCCGCCGAGAGTTTCCGCTTCCAGCAGGAATACGACGGCAAGAAATTTTTCTGCACCGTTTCGGCGGGCAGCGCGAGCAGCCCGGAGGACGCCTCCGGCTACGAGGAGCTGTTGCAGTACGCGAGCTATTCCCTGAAGCACGCCAAGAAGCTCGGCAAGGACCGCATCGTGTTCTTCAGCCGGGACATCCTGACGCAGGAAATGCGGTCGCTGGAACTGATCGAGCTGCTGCGCGAGAGCATCGAACGCCGGTTCGAAGGGTTCGAGCTGTTCTTTCAGCCGCAGATCGCCACGGATACGCAGCGGGTGGTCGGCGCGGAAGCGCTCGCCCGCTGGACCTGCGGCAAGTACGACGGCGTTTCGCCCGGCGAGTTCATCCCGCTGATGGAACGGAGCGGGCTCATCGTCCCCTTCGGCAAGTGGGTGTTCCGCAAGGCCGCCGAACAGTGCAAGGCATGGACGGCGACGCGCCCCGACTTTGTGGTCAGCATCAATCTTTCGTACTTGCAGGTCACGTCCGACAACATGATCCCGTTCATCCGGGACACGCTGGACCGGCTGGACCTGTCGCCCGCGAATCTGGTGGTGGAGTTCACGGAAAGCTGCATGATCCGGGAGAACGAGCGGACGCAGGACATTTTCAGGGACATCCGTGATCTCGGCATCCGCATCGCGATGGACGATTTCGGCACCGGCTATTCTTCGCTGAGCATGCTCAAGAATTCCCCGGCGGACGTGGTCAAGATCGACCGGACCTTTGTCCGGGACATCCTGAACAGCCGTTTCGACGCCACGTTCATCCGGTTCGTGGTGGCGCTCTGTCACGACGTGAATATCAGGGTCTGCCTTGAGGGCGTGGAGCGGGAGGAGGAATTCGAATACGTGCGCCCGATGCATCTTGATTACATTCAGGGGTTCCTGTTCGGGCGTCCGGTACCCGCGGACGTGTTTGCGCGCGACTTCCTGAAGCCGTAACGGGACATCCTGAGAACGGCGGGAAAGGGAACCCCGTTCGGCATCCGGGAAAGGCGTCCCGGCGGCAAGGACGGTCCGCGCCTCGGCAGGCCGGAAAGGCGGTCTGCGGGGTTTCCTGCGCCTCCCGTGTGCCGCCCCGGATTGAATCCCCCGACGCTTTCCGGTAGAGCAATCCCTGCGGAGGTCCTATGCTCTCTCTGGAAACGATCTGGACGTTCTTTTTCGCGTCGCTGCTCATGGCGATGACGCCGGGGCCGGACGTCATCATCGTCCTTACGCAGTCGTCGCTGTACGGGATGCGCGCGGGGCTGCTCACCACCTTCGGACTGATGACCGGCCTGCTCGGGCATACGCTGGCGGTCGCGCTCGGGGTCGCGGTGCTGTTCCAGACCTCGGAGGCGGCGTTCACCACGCTCAAGCTGCTCGGCGCGGCCTACCTGCTGTATCTGGCGTACCAGTCGTTCCGCAGCGGCGTGTTCCGGGCCTTCCTGACCCAGTCGCGGTTCCCCGGCTACGGGACGCTGTACCGGCGCGGCTTCCTTTCCAACATCACCAATCCCAAGGTTACGCTGTTCTGCCTTGCCGTGCTGCCCCAGTTCGTCAGGCCGGAACACGGGCACCCCACCTTCCAGATACTCCAGCTCGGCGGGCTGTACGAACTGGCCTGCCTCCTCGTGTTCGGAGCCATCGCCGCGCTCGGCGGCAGGATGGCGGCGTGGTTCAACCGCTCGGTACGCGCCCAGTTGATCATGAATCGCATCGCCGGGTGCGTCTTCCTCACCTTGGCGCTCGCGCTGGCCTTCGCGTCCCGCTAGGGTCGGCCTTGAGGGGGCGGGATGCGGGGCGGCGGGTCCGCTCGCCGCAGCGTTGTGCGGATGTTGCCCAAGCCTCTTCGGCGGAACGGCCTATGCGGCGTGGGGCTTTTCAGGGGCGATCCGCTCCCGGCGCGTTTACCGGAACCAGCCCTTCCGCTTGAGTACGATCCACAGGAACACGGCGAGCCAGATCATGCCCGCCAGCGTCACATAGTAGCCGTACTTCCAGCCCGTTTCGGGCATGTAGCTGAAATTCATTCCGTAAATGCCGGTGATCAGCGTCAGCGGCATGAAGATTGCGGACAGCACCGTGAGCTGGCGCAGCCGCTGGTCGGTCTGCTGCTGAAGCATGAACTGGCAGTGCTGGAGCAGTTCCGAAAGCCGCCCCACGAGCCGGAGCGCGTTCTTGGCGACGTGGTTCTGGGCGTCCCGGATGTCCCGCAGCCGTTCGCGCACGGAGTCGGAGAGCATGGGGTGGGGCGTGAGCGCGTGCAGGTCCGCGAGGCCGTAGAAAAAATCCTCGAACTGGTTGACGAGGTGGTTGATCTGGCGGCGGGTATCGAGGATGACGCGCTCGGAAATCCTGCCTGCGGCGTTGTCCGCGTGTGCGGACAGGTTTTCGGTCTGGGAACGGGCTTGGATGAAGCTGACGATGTTGGTTTCCAGCAGGCTGTCGAGCAGGTACACGAACAGGCCAGAAGCCGAATGGATGCCCGAGATTTCGCCTTCCGCAATCTGTTTGCGTTCGCCCGCGAAGTTGTAGCCGTCGTCCCGGCACAGAGTGATGACCTCGTGCGCGAACAGCAGGAAGGTAATGGACACGGACCGCTTCTGCTCCCATGTCCGGCGGGCGGGAACGCTCAGGAGCACGTAGTCCGTCCCCGAGAAGACCGAGGGGAAGCGTTGCGAGGACAGTACGCGCCGCCGGATGAACGCCGGAATCTGCCGGTCGCGGAGAAAGTGCGTCAGCTCCTCCGCGTTGCCCTGTATGTCCAGCCACAACAGTTCGTCTTCCGTCCCTCTGGTCCCGGATGCGTCCTCAAGTTCCGCATAGACGCCGTGCGCCAGTTGTACGGCATGCTGTTTCATTGCCATCCTCCCGAATCGATTCCTTTTCTTTTTGAGCCTACACCAGAACGGCCTTGAAGTCTCCTAGAGCTTCCCGTTTTCCCGCGTCCGGCGTGGAGCCGCAGCCGAGGGGCGGCATTTGCTCCGAAGGGCGGCGAGGCCGTGGCCGTCAGGCGGTCCGCCTCATCGTGCGCGGAGCGGTTCTCACGGCCCGCCGGGAGGCGCGGGGCCGGGCGGGGACTCCGGCTTTTCAACGCCCGGCATTCCGTATATGCTTATGAGCAAAGCGAAGATGCCCGCCGGTCCGTTCCGGCGACGATCACCCAACAGGGAGGCCAAACATGATTACCTTGTCCGACTCCGTCCTCGACGATCTGAAGACGTTCCGGGGACGCAAGGCGGATCGCACGATCCGTATCGAAAAGGGTTCCAGCGGCTGACACAGCACGAACTTCGAACTGGTTCTGGATGAACCGGAAGACGGCGATTTTACGATGGACATCGGGGAATTCCACTTCTGCATGGAGCAGAAGTTGCTCGATCAGGTCGGCAACGTGTTCATCGACAGCGATCCCAACGGCAGTTTCCGCATCTACACCGAGCGGCCTCTGTCCATTTTCACCACGGGCGGAGGGAGCTGTTCGCTGTAGCCCGTTCCCGAGACGGGTTTCTCATTGCACGGGGCGTTAGCGTCACCATATAATCATTTATCTTTTATTTCAGTATATTATAAACGGAAAGTCGGATGCGTGGTCCGGCTTTCCGTTTTTTTTGCGCGCGCTGATCGGCGGGCACGACCGTGGGCCGAGGCCGCGTTCGGCCCATGCCGGGCGGACTCCCCGCCCAAGAGGATGCGGACATGCACAGAATCCTTCGTATCGATCCCAAAGACAATCTCATTGTGGCCCTGCGCGATCTGGCGAAAGGCGAAGCCGTCGAATCCGCCGGACAGCGTATCCGGCTTGTGACCGACGTGCCCGCCAAGCACAAGTTCACCAGCGAGCCCGTACCCGTGGGCGGCGTCGTGACCCTGTACGGCGTGCCGGTGGGCAAGGCCGTCGCGCCGCTCCAGTCCGGGGAACGCATCACCGTGGACAACGTGACGCACTACGCGGCGGAAGTGGCGCTGGACGACGCCACGCCCTACATGTGGACGCCCCCGGACGTCTCCCGCTGGGCGAACCGGACCTTCGACGGCGTGATCCGCCCCGACGGCCGCGTGGGCACGGCCAACTACTGGCTGATTGTCCCGCTGGTGTTCTGCGAGAACCGCAACGCCCTGAAGCTCCGCGACGCGCTGGAGCGCCCCCTCGGGTACGCCGGGGACCATCTGGCGGACTTCACCCGTTCCCTCGTCGGGGGCAAGGGCTGCGCGCTCGCGCCCCGCCCGTTCCCCCACATCGACGGCATCCGGGCCATCACCCACAACGGCGGGTGCGGCGGCACGGCGCAGGACGCCTGGACGCTGTGCCGAGTGCTCGCGGCCTATGCGGACCATCCCAACGTGGCGGGCCTGACCGTGTTCAGCCTCGGGTGCGAAAAGGCGCAGATCGGCCTGTTTCAGGAGGCGTTGCGGGAACGGAACCTCGGCTTCGACAAGCCCTGTCTCCTGTTCCGCCAGCAGGACTGGTCCAGCGAGGCGAAGATGATGGAGGAGGCGGTCCGCAAGACGGTGGCGCACTTCAAGAACGCCGATCGGGTCGAGCGCAGGCCGGTCCCCCTCTCGAAGCTCAAGCTCGGGGTGAAGTGCGGCGGGTCGGACGGCTTTTCCGGCATTTCCGCCAACCCCGTCATCGGCGAGGTTTCGGACCGGGTGGTCACATTGGGCGGCGGATCGGCCCTGGCGGAGTTTCCCGAGCTGTGCGGCGTCGAGGCCAACATGATTTCCCGCTGCATCAGGAAGGAAGACAAGGTTCGCTTCCTTGATCTCATGCGCCGGTACGAGGCCGCCGCCAACGCGTGCGGGACGTCCATTTCGGACAACCCGAGCCCCGGCAACATCCACGACGGGCTGATCACGGACGCGATCAAGTCGGCGGGCGCGGCGAAGAAGGGCGGCAAGGCCCCGATCAGCGCGGTGCTCGATTATGCGGAGCCCATGCCGGATTCCGGCTTGTCGCTCGTATGCACCCCCGGCAACGACGTGGAGGCGGTCACCGGGCTGGTGGCTTCCGGCGTGAACGTGGTTCTGTTTTCCACGGGGCTGGGAACGCCTACCGGAAATCCCATCGTGCCCGTGCTCAAGGTGGCGACGAACACGGCGGTTGCAGAGAAGATGAGCGACGTCATTGATTTTGATTGCGGCCCGGTCATCGACGGCGTGCCCATCCCCGAGGTGGCCGACCGCTTGTTCGAGAAGGTCGTCGACGCCGCCAGCGGGCGCTATACGGTCAAGGCCGACCGGCTCGGGCAGCACGATTTCCTGTTCTGGAAGCGCGAAGTGTCGCTGTAGGGACAGGCTACGCCCCGGGGGAGGAGAGAAGGCTCCTTTCAGGAGAAAGGCTTTCGTCTCCCCCCTCTGACCTCTTTCCTCGTTTTTCCAGGACGGTTGCAACGGGCGGTTGTGCGCCTCCTTGAAGGGACGGGCCGCTCGGCATCCGGGAGAGAGGAACGAAAGGAGAACGTGATGGACAAGGTGCGGCGCGTGGACGCGCATCAGCATTTCTGGCGGTATGAGGCCGAAGGATACGGCTGGATCGGCGACGGGATGGACGTGCTGAAGCGCGATTTTCTGCCCGACGAACTGCGTTTGGAGCTGGACGGGCAGGGCGTGTACGGCACGGTAGCCGTGCAGGCCCGGGGCACGGAGGCCGAGACGGAGTTCCTGCTCGGCCTTGCGGCAACGTATCCGTGGATACTGGCGGTCGTCGGCTGGATCGATCTGCGGGCCGACGATCTGGAGGCCCGGCTTGAGGCTCGTGCGTCGTCCGCCGTGCTCAAGGGCTATCGGCATCAGGTGCAGGACGAGCCGTCTCCTTCGGCGTTTCTGGAGGACGGGCGTTTCAACCGGGGCGTGGAGCTGCTTCAGCGGCGCGGCAAGGTGTATGAAGTGCTGATCCATTCCCACGATCTTCCCGCCGCCGCGGCGTTTTGCGGGCGGCACGATCTGGGGCCGCTGGTGCTGGACCATCTCGGCAAGCCGGACGTGCGGAACGAAAGCGCGGCGGAGTGGCGCGAGCGCATCAGGCCCTTGGCGGCGCTGGAGCACGTAAGCTGCAAGTTGTCCGGGCTGATCACCGAGGCGCCTTGGCGCGCATGGGGCGAGCGGGACCTGCTCCCCTATCTCGACGCGGCGCTGGAATGCTTCGGCCCCCGGCGTCTGCTGTTCGGATCGGACTGGCCCGTGTGCCTGTTGTCCGGCAGTTACGGGCAGGTGCGGGGGCTTGCGGAAGCGGCGACGGCGTCCCTCTCCGAAGCCGAGCGGGAAGCCGTCTTCGGCGGCAATGCCAGCCGCGTATACGGGATCACTCTCTAACCATCGGGGGTTTGCTATGGATTTGCGGATCAAGGACAAGGTGTTTCTCGTGACCGGGGGCGGAACCGGCATCGGCGGCGGCATTTCCATCGCGCTGGCGAGAGAGGGCGCGATCCCCGTGGTTTTGGGCCGCAGCCCGTTGCAGGACATTTTCCGGGCCGAGGTCCGGGCGCTTCAGCCGAAGATGCATTTCATACAGGTGGAGCTGACCGACGAACGGGCCTGCGCGGACGCCGTGCAGGAAGTCGTGGCGATGTTCGACCGCATCGACGGGCTGGTCAACTGCGCCGGCGGCAACGACAACGTGAGCCTCGACGACGGGGTGGACGCGTTCCGCATGTCGCTTGAGCGGAACCTCATCCATTACTACACGATGGCGCACTACTGCATCAGCGAGTTGAAGCGGAGCAAGGGGACCATCCTGAACCTCAGTTCCAAGACCGCCCTCACCGGGCAGGGGAACACCAGCGGATACACCGCCGCCAAGGGAGCCATCCTGTCCCTGACCCGCGAATGGGCGGCCACCTATCTCGACGACGGCATCCGCGTGAACGCGCTCGTGCCCGCCGAGGTCTGGACGCCGTTCTACGAGCGGTGGGTCCATACGTTCCCCAACCCGGAGGCCAAGCTGGAAACCATCGTCCGCAACATCCCCCTCG
Source organism: uncultured Bilophila sp. (assembly GCA_902373525.1). Taxonomy (GTDB): domain Bacteria; phylum Desulfobacterota; class Desulfovibrionia; order Desulfovibrionales; family Desulfovibrionaceae; genus Bilophila. The sequence goes on from CABKMN010000008.1 coordinate 22,847, forward strand.
GCCATCGCATGACCACGGTGGAGGAGATGGGGAACGCGGCGGCGTTCCTGCTGTCTCCCCTGTCGTCGCATACCACGGGCCAGTGGGTCGTGGTGGACGGCGGGTATACCCATCTCGACCGCACCCTGACGGCGCGCTGAGGAAGGTGGGCCGTGAGCCAGATAACCAGTCCGAACTATCGCAAGGCGTTTATCCTCGTGACGACCCTGTTTTTCATGTGGGGGTTGTCCTACGGGCTGATCGACGTGCTGAACAAACATTTTCAGATGACGCTCAACGTGTCCAAGGCGCAGTCCGGCCTCATTCAGGCCGCGTATTTCGGGGCCTACTTCGTCATCGCGATCCCCGCCGGGCTGTTCATGGAGTGGAAGGGCTACAAGGCGGGCATCCTGTGCGGCCTGTGCCTGTACGCAATCGGGGCGCTGCTGTTCGTCCCGGCGGCGGGCGTAGCCAGCTTCCACTTTTTCCTGTTCGCCCTGTTCGTCATCGCGCTGGGGCTCGGGTGTCTGGAAACGGCGGCGAACTCCTATTCCTCCGCGCTCGGCTCGCAGGAAACGGCGGAAACCCGGCTCAACCTCTCCCAGTCCTTCAACGGGCTCGGGCAATTCACCGGGCCGCTGCTCGGCGGGCTGCTGTTCTTCGGCGGCGACGAAAGCGCCGGGGGCGGCGGGCTGGAGGCGGTCAGGCTGACCTATGTGGGCATCGCCTGCGTGGTGATCCTGCTGGCGATCCTGTTCGCCAAGACGGACCTACCCGACCTGCGCGAGAGCGAGGCGGCGGAAGAGGCGTCCGGCAAACAGTCCATGCTGGAGCACAGGGAATTTCTCGCGGGCGTGTTCGCGCAGTTCGTCTACGTGGCGGCGCAGGTGGGGATCGGCGCGTTCTTCATCAACCTGAGCATCGAATGCTGGCCCGGCGGCACGGCGCAGCAGGGCGCGTTTTTCCTCTCCGTCGCCATGCTCTGCCTGCTCATCGGGCGCTTCGTCAGCACGGGCATCATGACCCGGGTCGTCCCCGCCAAACTGCTCATGATCTACGGCATCGTCTGCGTGATCCTGACGGCGGTGGTGTTCGCGGCCATCGACTACGTGTCGGTGATCGCGCTCATCGCGGTGTTCTTCTTCATTTCCATCATGTTCCCCACCATCTTCGCGATGGGCACCAAGAACCTCGGCACGAAGAAGAAGCTCGGCGGCTCGTACATGATCATGGCCATCGTGGGCGGGGCGATCATGCCCTATTTCATGGGATTGATCGCGGACCACGTACACACGGCCACGGCGTTCATCCTGCCGTTGTGCTGCTTTGCCATCGTCGTCCTGTACGGCGCGATCTACGGCAAGCTGGTGAACGAAGGATAGCCGGTCCGCAGCCCTTCCGCCTGGCGGGGAGCTTCGTTCCGGCGGAGTGAAGCCGTTTCAGCATGGGGAGGCGGCCTGTCCCCGCCAGACGGAAGGGCTGCGGAACACCAGAGGGATTCCCTCGCAACAGGCAGGAGGCATCATGTCGGAACCAAAGAGATACACGGGCGTGTGGTGCCCGTCCGTCACGCCGTTCGACAAGGACGGGAAACTCGATCTCGCCGCGCTGGAAACGCATTTCGCCCGCCTGTCGGACGCCGGGATCGACGGCATCCTGCTCATGGGAAGCATCGGCGAATTCACGGCCCTGAGCATGGACGAACGGCTCAGCCTGCTCCATGCGGCGCGGGACATGAGCCGTCTGCCTCTGATCGCCAACGTGTCCGCCACGTGCCTCGACGACATGGCCCGCCTGTCGGACACGGCCTATTCGGAAGGCTACGACGCGGTGATGGTGCTGCCGCACTACTATTTCGCCCAGACCCCGCGCCAGCTCGAAGCCTATTTCGACATGCTGGACGCCCGGTTCGAGGGGGAATGGCTGATCTACAACTTTCCGGCGCGCACGGGCTGCGACGTGGACGCCGCGCTCGTCGCCAAGCTCGCCGCGCGGTTTTCCCGGTTCATGGGGATCAAGGATACGGTGGACTGCGCTTCCCACACGCGGGCCATCGTGCGCGCGGTCGCGGACGTGCGACCCGACTTTTCGGTGCTGTGCGGCTTCGACGAGTATTTCATCCCCAATCTCATGAACGGCGGAGACGGCGTTCTGTCCGGCCTGAACAACGTGGTGCCCGAGCTGTTCATGGGGGCGAAGAAGGCCTTCCGAGACGGCGATCTGGCGGGCGTGGCCGCGGCGCATAAGGAAATCGGGCGACTGTCCGCGATCTACGCCATCGGGGACGATTTCGTGACGACCATCAAGACGGCGGTATCGCTCAAGTCCGGCGGTCTCGAACCCGTTTCGCGCGGGTACGGCGGCAAGCTCGACGACGCGCAGATCGGCGAGGTGAAGCGGCTTTTCAGCCTGTAGCCCGCACCGGAATGCGGATGCATTGCGCGCCGTCCGTGGACAACGGGCGGCGCGGACTTATTTTCGGAAACGGCGGCTCGCAATGCGCGGGCCTTTTTTCTGGAAATCAGCTTCGGACCGGATTCATGTTCACGGACATCCATACCCATGCGTTTCACCCGAAAAGAGCCCACCATGCGGTGGCTCATCTGAACGAAACCTATCAGGTGCATTGCGTCGGCGAAGGCACCGTCGAAGACCTGCTTGCGCGGGAGAAGCGTTCCGGCATCGGGCGGTGCGTGGTGCTGTGCGCGGCGACCACGCCGGGGCAGGTCGTGCCCGCCAACGACTACGCCGTCAGTCTCCAGCGCGCCCATCCCGAGATCGTCGCCTTCGGCACCATCCATCCCGGCTACGAGGCGTGGGAAAGCCAGTTTGAGCGGTTGAAGGCGGCGGGCATCCGGGGGCTCAAGCTGCACTCGGACTTTCAGCATTTCCGGCTGGACGATCCCCGTCTGTCGCCTCTTTTCGAGGCGGCGCAGGACGAGTTTCTCTTTCTGTTCCACATCGGGGACAACGTGCCGCCGGAGCGCAACCCGTCCTGTCCGTACAAGCTGGCGGCCCTGCTGGATCGGTTTCCCCGGCTTCGTTGCATCGCGGCGCATCTCGGGGGCTACCGGCAGTGGGAGCACTCTCTCAAGGCGCTGGTGGGGCGCGACGTCTGGCTGGATACGTCGAGCTGCACGCCTTTCATCGATCCGGCCCTGCTCCGCGAAATCCTCCGCAGGCATCCGCAGGATCGCATTCTTTTCGGCAGCGACTACCCCCTCTACGATCCCGGAGACGCCCTCATGCGCCTTCAGGAGATGGCCGGGCTTTCCGACGCCGTTCTCGACCGCTATTGCAGCAACGCCGATGCGTTGTTCGGGGCGCAGGGTGGGGCGTGAAGATTGGGGAGGGAGAGAGGGAACCTTTCTGAAGAAAGGTTCCCTCTCCCCCTCCCCAAACCCCTCCCTCTCTATAAGTTGACACTTCGATTGTGAAACGTTGACATTGAATTTGTGAATTCAGGTTGACAAAAAAGGGGCGTTGCTTTTTACAGCAACGCCCCTTTTGCTCCGGATGCCTCTACCAAAATCGGGATGCCTCTTCATCTGAAAGTTGAATATGCTCAAAACCGCCTTGAGGCGCGCGAACGACCGCCAGATATTTCCAGCCCGTCCCATCATCTATCCGTTCATAGTCATCCGTTACAATTCGTTTACATTCTGGAAAAAGGTCAAGTACACATTCACAAAGACGGATTCCTGTACACCGGAAAAGCAGAGCTTCCTCAGGACTGATATCCTCATCCCCCTCTTCATAAGGGCCAGAAAGGCGAAAGGCTCCCCAGAGCCCCCAGAAGTGAAGAGCCCTTGTCATTTCAAGGCCCAAAGGTATCTCTTCGTCATCGTCTTTACATGTCCCGCTATGATAAAATCCTACCGCTTCTTCATAGGTAAAATAGGGTTCTTTGGTGATTTTCTCAAGATACCGTGGCTCTGTTGTATCCACTTCAAAGATGGAAATGATAGTTTCTATAAACTCCTTTGAAGTTTTTTCAAAATACGGTGTAAGTTTTTCAACTATTTCTTGAGAATTCATATGACACCTCACTCATCAAAATCATTCATCATTTTATATACATCATCAGCTTTGATTCTAACAGCCCGGGCCTTCAAGACGGTGAGTTTTGCCATATCTATATAACTATATATGGTTCTTATCGATACATTGAGACAATAGGCAGCCTGCTGTACTGTCAACACGTGAAAACGCTTCACCATTTCCATGGGAGACAGAGAAAAATATTGTCCCCTATAGGGCTGCTGCGGGCGCTTGGGGACTGATTTAAATCCGGTTGAACAATCAACTGTACAATAATAACGTTCGCATCCGACGCAAGCAGCTTCCAAAGCATCTTTTCCCTCATAGAGCCACTTGGCAAAAAGAGGAGCGGGACATTTCAGCTGTTCGTAAACGCTGATGTCCACGCTCCCCTCATAAGGATGCCATCCTCTTTCAGTCAAGAACATAATGCGTTCAATCTGACTGCCCATATTTTTCCTTTATATGAGGTAGGCGGGGTTTTCCGGTTTTTCTGAATCTTGCTTTTGGCTTTCAGTATAGTGTTTGGGCGGCATGAGCATTGAAAAGTCGTAAAAGCAAGGGCTAATAGGGCGCTTGTCGAGAAGTTCCGCCAGAGCCTCTACAGCATGGACAGGGCTCTCCTGATCGGCAAATTGGATCATGGTATCCGCATCAAGCAGCGCTTCAGCAAATGGCATGAGCAAACCCATTTCCGAGGGGGGAACTTTCCCCTTTCCTACGAGTTCGGTCAGGCTGTTCAAGCGATCTTCGCGTAACTTCTTTGCCTCCCGTGCTTTAAGCATTCGGATATGGTCTTTTGCCGCGCTGAGTTCCATTTTTAGCTGTTCTGTTTCCGAATCAAGGGGTGGCCTTAATTGCGCCGCGCTGAATTCAATAACAATCGGTTTCTCTTCACTGGCAAAAGAAACTTCGCGCAGCCCGGAAATGGCGGGCTGGACTGCTCCCAGAAGGCCGACATGGGCGATGTGTTCTTTATTTGAGGTCAACGCAATAGAGACATTTTTGAAATGTCCACCCTCAACAAGTTTCTTCGCGTCTTCATGAACCTGTTTGAATTTTGCCTGAAGCACGTTCCCCGCACATCGTAACGCCTCCACCCAGCCGAAAGCTGGGGCGCTGGTTTTGGGGTGCCCGAAGACCAGCGGGATACGTCGGGATCCTTCTTCAAACGAGGCAATCAGTCTGTCAAAATCAGAGGTTGTAAGGGTTTGAGACCGCCCGTAGCTGTCATCAAAAGTCCCTTCTCGGGCAATATCGATCCATGTGTTTTTAGAAGATTCGGTCATGTTCTTCTCCTATGCGTTAATAACGGTAGCGTGACAGATGCCCTTCACGTTCACGACGGGGAACGGCTTGCCTTCACTAATAAGCTTGATTCCGCTGGGATCGTCGCTTTTTACTGGTTTGATGAAAAAGGGCATGGCCCTGAGGTTGACTTCCAAATCATCCACGGCACAATAGACAAGCCGATGTCCTGCATCTTTAGCTATCATGATCACCTCATCGGACCTGATGACCGGAACCATCTGTTCCGTATGCGGATTCCGGTAGGTTTCGCTTCGCTCGGAGACAAGGAACCCGGCAATATTCAGCTTGTCACTCTCGACCGTTACCTTGAGAGAGGATTTTTCAGGGTGAACCTGCGCAAGCGCTACAACCTTTTCGAAAGCATCTTCTCCCGCCCACAGCTCAATATCCGCGCCGTAACCTTCGCTTCTGAGCATCTTGCACATGGCCTTGAATGTATTGAAAATATCTGTAATTGTTACGCCGCTGGCATTCCAGAGTTTCAGACCGGACATATCAAGCTGAAGCGGCGTACCGAACTCGATCAAATAGTTCTCGAATCTCCCCCCAGCCAGATGAACAGGCCATGAAATACTTCCGGTCAGGGCTACCGAACAAATGGCCTCCACAGTCTTCAGGTATCGTCTGCGCATAACATCGGTCGTATTTTGTGCCCATACAGATTGTGAGCCACAGTTGAGCGCTTTGAGATCATTCAAATCCTTTGCAGAAATGAATTGCGAATGCCGTACCGGAAGAGGTTCATATACCGTTACTTCATAGCTGTTATTGTTTATTTCCAGAGACGGCATACCCCGGCGAATAACAGGGAGTTCATGAAGATCAGCCAATACATCTTCTTTCGCTACGGATGAAAAGGGCAACTGCGTTCTGTTGGAAAAGATGGTGTCCATTACAGGGAGGTTCAGTTTAGGAAGATTCTGAAGCGTCTGTATAATAAGCTCAGACGTAAAGAGCGTTTTGATAAAATCGTTTTGCATATAATACCTCACAGCTTGTTATTTTCAATGTTTTTTCTTTTTAAATGTTCTTTCCAATATGCAGATTGCACATTGTCGGGAAGTGAAGAAAGGCATTCAAAGAAAAATCTATAATCTTTGTACATTTGCATATAGTCATCATGCACTTTATTTATGTGCTCATCACATTTATCTATTTGTTTTTCATAGTGATGAATTTCTTTTTCCAGTTTTTCGTTTAAATTTTTAATATTTTCTTGATGAAGAAACTTTTTCCGCGTTTCGTGAAGTTCTGCTTCGAGGTCAAGAATACGGATAGCTAGTTCGTTTATAGAATATTTTTCTTCTTTTTCTTTATGTCTGTATTGGGTGGCTGAGACAGAAAGACGGCGCAGCTTCATAGCAATTCTCCTTACATCAAGCCGCCAAGTTCCGACCAAGCGTTTTCAATATGCAGGGCGCTTACCTTATTTTCGCCTTCATCCAGCATAAGGAATGCCATACGCAATACCTTGGTGAGCCCACGCAATGCGCCCGCCTTTGTTCCGATTTCATGGCACAGGGTTCGGGCCTTGGCATCAGCGACTCCCCATGCGTCAAGCAGAGTGTCAATATCGCCCAACGCTGGAGCCGTAAGGCGTTCCCTACGGCCTATTTTGCTGAAAAGTTGCGCGAAATGCGCTTTTCTCGATCCGCCTGTCAGCTGCGTGTACACGCTTTCGTTGCCCATAAAGACAAGCCCGACGCCTGATGCGTCGTAAAGGCTTCTGAGTGCGTCGAGGCAGGTCACGGGAAGGTGTTGCGCCTCATCAATGACAATCAAGCCCCCCGTGCCTTCCACACGCGAAATAACGGCATTTTCCGTCCGTGACGCACTGGCGGGAACGCCATTGACGCCCACGGCATAGGCCACGCGTTCAAGGCAAGCCGTCACGCTGATAACGGAAGGCGTCATGGTGGCGATCCAGACATTCGGGTTGTCCTCCTAGTAGCGACGGGCCGTAAGCGTTTTCCCCAGCCCTGCGCCGCCGTAGACAATGGAGATATCCGCCATACGCTGTGCATATCTGAGAGCATTCAGAACCCTGTTTGCCGTAGGTGTAGGCATCCATGAAGGTGAGGATGGTATACATCCCGAAGCAGCCTGTTCTTCGCGCTCCAGCATGGATTTCAGCCATATCGACAATTCCTGCGCCGTGGCAGCGGTATTGCCCTTGTATTTCCCAGCAATCCACTGATTAAGTCGGGCGGGCGTCACGCCGGATTCCCGTGCGAGGCGGGCTTGGCTGATTCCGTGCCTGTGCATGACCTTCAGAATGTCTTCCCGAAGTTCATTTTCCTGCACCGTTTGCATGGCTTCCTTTTCATTTTCGGACATGGTAGTAGTATACCTCTTGTGTTTGGGGAGTTATCCCCTGTTGCGTGTCCGCGCCTCTTTGAAGGCCGGAACACCTTTAAGGCCTGATGCTGCTACATCGGGCCTTTTTCTATCCCGCAGCCGCTACGCGCCGATCCATATTTTCGCGCAGCCTGTCGCGTTCGCCGGAAGAGAGCGTACCCCGCATGGCCCGGTTGATTTCCGCATCTCCGAAGCTCTTTCGTTTGGCTGCGGGCTCCGGCATCGGCGCAGGATCAACCCGATTGCTCAGTTGCTGGAGTTCCAAATCCCGCATGGTGACAAGTGCTTCCGCAGCCTTCTTTTCGGCCTTGATGCGCCCCTTGCGGGCCTTGGCGTATCTCCGCCCTTCTTCCTTGCTGATAAACGCGACAGAGGGCTGGTAATCTACAAATCCGGCAAAGAATCCGCCCAAACTGAACAGCCGTACGGATTTTGTAAGATTTTCGGGATCATAGTAGATGACAACCTGTTGCCCGGAGTAGTTGCTGGAAACAGGGCTCCAGTAACGGTTTTTCCCTTCGCCACGTCCGGCGTTGAGAACAACCAGGCCATCCTTGCCGACTTTGACAACCTCACGCTCCAGCAAATACAGACTGCGCGTAAAATCAGAAATGCCGACAACATGTTGTTTCATGTAGCTTTCGGCAAAAACTTGATTGAAGCTCCTGCCGTTCATGCCCATGCCCCGGCGACCTTCTCGGGCGTTGAATCGCTCGACTTCTTCCTTGATGATTTCTTGCAACAGTGTGACGGGAACGGGGTTTTTGAGCGTTCCCATACCGCGCAACCGGGGATTCTTGCGGATCATCTGATGGAGCCCACCCTTGCCAAACGCCCTTTCGATAGGCTTGGAGCCGGGACTGGAAAGAGAATGATCGGGAAGTGTAAAATGATGTTTGATGCCGGAAAGTTGGAGCAAACCGGGCGGATCGTCTTCTCTGTTGGAGAAACGGTGTCGATTGGAATCGTTGCCCGTGACCAGCTTGTTGGAAGCGGCGGGCGTGTTGTCGGTCCAGACATGTTTAGGCGTGACCAACCCGAGCAAATCAAAAAGCGAAAGGCGCACAATCTCGGTGCATTCAGACTTGCCAAGCCGATACGCCAAAATCTTGCTTGAGCGGATATCCTGCCAAGCCCACAGAACGGGCCGTTCGATGACCTCCCCAAACTCGTAAAGCGTACAGATATCCAGATGTAGACCGTCGCCGTTGACGGCGTCTCCAGCTTCAAAATAACTGTGATCGCGGCGCTGCGGGGGCATTACGTTCCGCATATCCTTATCCTTGCCGCGTAAATAGTCGATCTGGTGACGCGGATACTGGGCGACCATACGGCGAACGCTCCGCTCGCTCGGTACGAGCCATCCCTGTTTCTGAGCCGCTTCATGCGTCCGGCGGTAACATTCAGACAGATCCGGAGCGTTGCTGTGGAGGTAAAGCGCCAGAAAATACTCTTTGGCCTGTGTGGAAAATTCCGCTTTTCTCAGACGTCCCGTATACCGATCTGTAAGGGCGTACAGCCATTGCGTACGGTCAAGCCCGCGGACGCCGGGCCTGCGATCCGTCCCGTAATACCAGTTGCGCAGATTGGCGGGGTTGACGCCGTGCTTTTTCCCGATAATGGAAAACGAGCTGAGAATCTGCATCCCTCCATCGACCAGTTCCATTGCCTCCATGAGAAGCATAGTGCGCCGTTCGGCACGTTCGCGGGCCTTCCATGACTTACGGGCGAAGTATTCGGCGCGGACTTCAGCGCATTCCTTTTCCCGGGCCTTTTCTTCTTCCGTCAGCTCGGATTGTTCGCGCTTCCTCTTCTTCAACCATGACGTGGAGATACTCTCTCGCGTCTTTTCATCCATAGAGCCGAAAAGCCAGCATAAACCACCCCCACGTCCCTTTCGAGCAACGGATTTCCACCCCCGCGTCTTGGCCTTCTGGCTGACGGCCTGACGGGAGATGCCGAGCAGATCGGCTATCTCGTTGGAAGAAAAGAAGACGGGGAGCAGCGAAATCATGAAAACGCCCTAATTCCACTTGATATTTTCAGGATAAACAGGAAGATGAATCCCTTCACGATCCACTATGGCACGCCGGGCTTCACGCTTTTCCTCGGCTATCCGTTCGCAGCGTTCCCGCAGCGCACAGCCGACTTCAAGCGATTCCGAGTCTATGTTCATCTTCACGTCCGCAAAATGCTGATACAGGGTGATGAACCAGTACTTCCGGGGGGTAAAATGCAGACAGGTGTTGTTGCCTATCCGTGTTCCCTCATATATCCCAGCAAGCTCTTCCTCGTCTTCGGCAAAGGCGGTTGACACCAGTGAAAGCCCCGCGCTGAATGGAAGGTAAAAACCTTCAACCGTATCAATCAGGACGTTGAAAATCTTGCAGTAATAGGCGGCGTCAAGGAGACAATCGCGATGGATGGTTTGCATGTAGTTGAGCGCGTATTGAAGTTCGGTTTCCAGCTGTTCCCGCAACGGAACATCCGCTTCCACATCTTCAATGAGGGCCAGCGCCACTTCCTTGCGGGTTTCAAAAGGCATGGTTTCCACCATCCAAGCCTGTTGTAATCGTGCATCAACATAGGTGAAATCCCAGCCTTCCCGCTTGGCGCGACGCCGAACGGTTCCCTGAGAGACCTCAAGAAGGACAGCCAGTTCTCCAGCATACAGACGCAGAGGCGTTCTGATGGTCGAAAACATTTCGTAATCTTGATAGTTCGGCATGGCTGCCCCTCTCCGATGCGAGCGAATCCTGTACAATCAGGCCGCTGAAAAAAGGAGGGCGACGACAGCCGGAACACGGACGCAGCTTTCTCACGACGGCTTGAGGTTGCTGCGTACTGGTTCTCTTTTTGGCTGGCGTCGCCCATATGAGGCGGGCAGAAAGGAAAACGTGCCGTCGTTTCCTTCATGTCCGATACCTTGCGGCGAGCGTATCCGGCCTCAAGTTGACCGGATACGCAGGGGCGGGTAAGATCGAGATGTACTTGTCAACCTCAGCCCGCACCACTTATTTGCCTCAAACGTGAATTTTAATCAACACGTTTGTTGAAAATATTTTTGTGCTCACAAAAAATATGGAAGAACTAGGTGAAAGAATTAGGCTTTTACGTGGAAAACTACAGCTTCCGAGAGCAGAATTTGCTGTACTAATAGGGATTAGTCCTACAGCACTTTTTAATTATGAGTGTGGAGATCGGGAGCCTAATGCGGACATTCTTATCCGTATTTGCAAAGAAACCCATACAAATCCCCAGTGGCTACTTTTGGGCTTAGGTCCTATATATGAAGATGATGTTAAGGATATTTATACACAACTTATTAAAAATATTGTAAATAGAGTTTCAAACGCTATTCTTAGCGAAGAACAACAAAAATTATTGATAAGTAAAACTACTGAGTATATTTACTCAAAACTATTTAATAAATGTCAAGATCAACATATTGATATGTCATCTTTGGCATCAATATTTAATAACCTAGATAAAGATAACAGCAAAAATAAAGTATTTCAGAAAGCACAAGGTAATAATATAATACAAGCAGGAAGAGACGTTGGGCCTGTAACCATTAAGACAACGAATAAAAAACAAGAAATAAAGATACAACCTCCTGAAGGAAGCATTGGATCTGATTCATTTCTTCTACAACGTATTCAGGGTAAATTTAATGAACTAGGTTTACGTCGCGAAGAACGCTTTGGTAAAACATCTTATCCTGTTATGTATAGTGAGTTCAAAAAATATTTTAACATACCGAGAAATCAAAAGTATACATCATATCAACTTTGGCCTAAGAATAGAGGGAAAGAAATTTTAGATTATCTTGAAGAAAAATTAGATAATACTATTAAAGGTAGAAAGCTAAAAGCAAATGTAAAAAAAGGTCAAACCACACAAAATTTACTTTCAGAATCTACTAGGCTACACAAACTGCTCGGATGGACAGAGCAACAATATCGTGCTCATCTACATTATTTATTTGGAGTTACTTCTAGAAGTGATCTAGATATTGCGCAACTTACTAATTATGTAGCTTATTTAAAAGAAAAAATAGATGAATAAAATAGTTCAAAATGCACATGGCAAAAATATACTTCAAGCAGCAAATGACATTATTTGTATTCAAAACGTAAAGTTACATGATATTCACAAGCTAATACCATGCCCTGATTGTAATACTTATGTAAGCAGACATGCTTTATCATGTCCTGATTGTGGTTTTCCTGTTGGTCAATATTTTAGAGAAATAAAAGAGTCTGAAAAAAGGAAAAATGATTTTATAGCTGTAAGCATACTTTTATTTATAATGCAGTCTGTTGCACTAGTTATGCTTTATTTTATCTTGCCTGACTATTTATCTGTAAAATATGACATATTGCTATTCTTTTTTGGAGTGTTAGTTTTTGGAATATGTTATAGGTATATTTTGTATAGGAAAAGTAACTATTAATAATTCTACTTGCATATTTTAATTGCAAGTTGCATCTATGGCGAATATGCAACTTTTCCAACAAAAAAAGGCCTGTCAAGAGCACCAGACAAGCCTTTTTTTATGTATTATATGTAGGTTAAAAGATAAGGTAGCTCCTTTCCCATGCACACGGTTTTTCACAAACCAAGTGACAAGATTTCACCTTAGCTTGACAGTTTTCACAAACCAAATGTAAAGCCCCCCTGAAGGGAAATTTCGGGGGGCTGAACACATCCTATCTGGTTGGCAATCCCCACATTCCGCTCATATACCGCCGACAAACCGCCGACATGATCTAGGCTTTACAGTATTTCATAAACCAAGTGCCCCCCTATACCCTCTCTCCCTCCCAAGACTTTTGACCTTATCGAATCCCTCCCTTCCCCAATCTTCCCTTTCACATTCCTTCAAGCGTTCGGAGGGTCTTCCATTCGGGATCGTCGGTGACGTAGCGGGGGCGTTCGGCGAGAACCTTGGCGTTGTCGCCGTAGCCGTAGAGGGCCGCGATGGTGGCGATGCCCTGTTCGTTGCCGCCCCGGATGTCGAGCGGCGTATCCCCGATCATGACCATCGAGGCCGGAGCGAGGCCGTGCCGGTCCATGAGGAGTCGGATGATTTCCTTCTTGGAAAGCTGGCGGCCCGGCAGGGAATCGTTGCAGGCCACGCCGTCGAAAAAGGGGAGAAGCCCCTTGAGTTCCAGCATCCGGAAGGCCGCCGCTTCCGGCTTGTGCGTGGCGACGAACAGGCGGCGGCCATCGGCGCGCAGACGTCCAAGCAGGGGGACGATGCCCGGATAGGGGCGGCTCTTGGGGAACGTGCCCCCGAAATACAGCTCGCAGAACGCGGCGACGTGCCGGGCGAGCTTGGTGTCCGAGGCGTCGGGGCAGACCTTGCGGAAGATGCCCTCCAGCGGCGGGCCGATGATGGACAGTTCCATGTGCGGGACCGGATCGCCGGCGGCGCGCAGCACCGAGGCGATGGCGTCGAGGATGTCCGGCGCGCTGTCCGCGAGCGTGCCGTCCAGATCAAAAAGGACCGTCGAATAGGGAAGTTGGGCGAGATGCATGGATGGGGCTCCTTGGAATGCCTGGCGGAGTGTACCCCAATCCCGACGGGGACACAAATCCGCCCGGAAAACGGTGCGGGCTCCCGGAAGGTTCCGGGAGCCCGCACAAAGAGGTTTCAGAGGGGGAACATGGAGCGGCAAGGGACGGGCCGATTGGGCGGCGGATCATTCCTCCGTGCGCGGCTTGGTGGTGTCGATGTACAGCAGCTCCTTGGCCCAGATGTTCGGGAAGTCCTGCCGGACGGCCTTGAACATGGAGATGTTCATGATCACGCAGATGGCGAGGAGCGGAATGGCCGCGAGCACGACGAGCGCCTGAATGATTTCCAGCCCGCCGACGAGGAGCACGCCGAGCACGAGGATGGAGAGGGTGACGCACCAGAGGTACTTGGAGGTGACGCTGGGCTCCTGATCGCTGAGGATTTCCTTGGAGGACATCGAGGCCATGACGCGGGTGGCGGCGTCGATGGTGGTCGTGAGAAAGATGGTGCAGCAGATGAGGAAGGCCGGAGACATGAACTGGTGGACCGGGGTGAGGGACATGACCTTGCTGACCGTGTTCGGCAGGCCGTTGGCGAGGTAGAAGGCGTAGACGTCGAACTGCCCGGTGTACTGGAGATACAGCGAGAATCCGCCGAAGATGACGCTGAACAGGAAGGAGGACAGGCAGCCGAAGAAGTACACGCCGAGCACCGTTTCCCGGAGCGTGCGGCCCATGGAGATGCCGGTGAAGAAGATGGCCATCATGGGGCCGTAGGCGAGGAACCACGCGCCGTAGAAGACGGTCCACTTGGCGGGGAAGCCACTGGCGTTGAAGGGATCGGTCCAGCCGGAAACGCGCGGGAACATGTCGAGCACCATGCCGAGCGTGTTGGTGCCGAGACTGAAGAAGTAGCCGGTGGCCCCGCCGATGAGCACGATGGCGAGCAGGGTGAGGGCAAGGACGGAGTTCATGTCGCTGAGCAGGCGCATGCCTTTGCTGAGCGGCTTGCGGATGCTGCCGAGCGTGATGACCGTGAACAGGCCGAGCACGCCGAGGTGGAGCGTCGGGGTGTCGGCCAGCCCGAAATAGTCCGCGTACAACCCGGAGACGAGCTGCACCGCCGTGGCGAGCGTGGAGCCGACGCCTCCGGCAAGGCCCATGATGATGAATACGTCGAGGCAAACGCCGAACCAGCTGTCGATGAGCTTCCGTCCGAAGAGGGGGGTAAGGCATTCGCTGACGCGCTGCTTCTTTACCTGCCGCACGCCCATGAAATAGAAGATGGGGATGCAGGGGATGAGATACAGCACCCAGTAGTAGGGGCCCCAGTGGAAGAAGGTGTAGGCGGTCGCCACCTCGTAGCTGTAGGCGGCGTTGGCTCCGTGCCCGAGCGGGGCGGCGTTGTTGGTGATGAGCGGCTCCACCATGGACCAGTTCACCATGCCGATGCCGTGTCCGGCGGCGATGATCATGCTGCCCCAGTGGAAGTTGTTGAAGGCGGGCTTCTGGTCCGGCCCGCCGAGCTTGATTTTGCCGTAGGGGGAAAACGCGATGAAGAAGACGAAGAAGCCGCCGAGCAGATACAGCAGGATGTATCCCCAGCCGAAGCTCTTGGCCGTGAAGTCGTAGATGGACTGGATCATGCCTTGCAGCGACGAGGCGTAATAAATCAGGGGGGCCGAGGTCAGCAGGACGATGGCTACGGTCGGGAGGAGGATTTTTTTGTCGAGATCGGCGTCACGCATGGGGGAACTCCTTTGCAGCTCTGGAGGTGAACCGGAAGCATCAGGGCAGATGGACGACGGCGTCCATTTCGACGTCGAGGCCGTCGTATATCCCGGCGCTGGCGACGGTCATCCGTGCCGGGTAGGGGGCGGAGAAGTACGTCCTGTAGACGGATTCGAATTCCGGGAAATGCTTCATGTCGGACAGGAAGGCTCGGCAGTGGACGACGTCGTCCAGCGTGCCCCCGGCCTCCTCGACGACGGCCTTGATGTTTTCCAGTACCCGCCGCGTCTGGACGGCGACGCTTTCGCGTTCGAGCCGGCCCGTTTCCGGGTTGAGGCAGATTTGTCCCGAAAGGAAAAGCAGCGTACCCGCCCTGACGGCCTGCGAATAGCTGCCGACGGCGGCCGGGGCTCCTGTAGCTGAAACGGTCTGGCGCATGATTGCTCCTGTGCGCCTCGCGGCGCGGTGAGTGGGCTTCCCCTGAAAGGGAGGAGAGTTCGTGTTAGAGTAGTGCGCTGCGGCGCGCTTTTTGTCATCGGACAAATATCAAAATCTTCCGTTCTCTTTTCCGGCATTTGTAGGAAAGGAGAAACACTGCGGCTTTCTTTGTGAAACGAGTGCGCTGGCGTGGAAATTCGCCGGGAATGTAAAGAAAAGCGGTGTGATGAACGCCTGTTATGTGCGGAACGGCGTTTTTTTGCCTTTGCTGTCGCTTTTCCGCACAACCGTGGAGGAGGAATTTCTTTTTCAGATTGAAATACGATATATTAGGTGATGGAAGGGAAAACAGGCTTCTCTAACGTCCTGTCACCGCAGACGGCACGGTGCGCACAAGCGCATAGGACAAACGCAGGAGTCTTGCGGAACCCGGCGGCTTTGGTACAGGAGAAAGAAAAGCTCTCGTGAGGAGAGGAGGCTTTCCAACGCAAACGCGGAGTTCGGGAGGCGGGACATGATCCAGAATTTCATTCAGGAACAGGTGGATATTCTTGCGCGGGCGCTCCAGCGCTCCGTGGCCATCGACGACGTCGGCATCAACCTCGTGGCGGTCTCCAAACATTTCAACGACGCGGACGATGCGCGGGTCAGGGCCATTTTGGCGCGGACGCTGGAAGAGGATTCCTGCCGGTATCTGTTCTCATTCGGCATAGAAACCACGCGGGAAAAGATCGTTCGCATCGCGGCCTGTCGGGAGCTCGGTTTCAAGGAGCGTTCCTGTTATCCCATCCGCTGGCAGGAACGGACGCTCGGGTATCTGTGGCTCGTCGGCAAGGTCACTCCGGCCGAGGACAAGGCCGCCGTGGCCTGTGCCGGGGAACTGGCCGTGCCCATGTTCAGCATGCAACTTGAGGACGAACAGGCGTTCAGCAAGCACGAGCTGGTCGTCCGCGATCTGCTTTCCGTGGATACGCGCCGTGCCTCGCGGGCCACCACCATCCTGTCGCGGCAGGGCAGGATACGGGCGGACCGGACGTATAGGGTCCTCAGCGCCGCGATCCGCAAGCGGACGGGCAACCTGCACGACGAGCTGCATTTCCTGCGCAAGCAGTTCCGGGAGTTCACCGCCGCGCACGGCGAAGCGACCTCGCCCCTGTTCACCGACTTTTCCCCGGAACTGGTGATCGTCATCCCCGCCGGGTCCAGCCTTTCCGATCCGGATACGCTTATGAGCATCGCCTGTTCCGGCGTCAATTCGAACCTGCGCATCGGCATCGGCCCGGAAACGGACGTACTGCACCTGTACGATTCCTACGCGCAGGCCTCGTCTGTGTTGCAGGTGCTTCGGGCGATCCCGAACCTCGGCCCCTGCTCGACGTGGGAGGGACTCGGGGTTTACGGCAATCTGGCGCTCCTGACGCGCAATCAGGAGGACACGCAGTTCCCCCTGACGCCCGGCATCGCCGCGCTCCGGGAGGAGGACCCCACCCTGTTCGAGACGCTGGAGCGCTTCCTCGACAATGCGGGGAACATTGCCAAGACTTCCGGCGAGCTGTGCATCCACCGTTCGACGCTGTATTACCGGCTGAAACGCATTACCGACATCACGGGTACGGACCTCAATTCCGGGCTCGACCGGTTTACGCTCCATCTCGAATTCAAGCTGTTTCGCATCACCAGCGCCTTTCTCGGCGACGGCGAGCCCAGCCCGGCCTGAGGCCCGTTCGCGGCGAAGCCGCCCCGGAACGGAATCCCGGAGCGGCTTGTGGAAGGGGAGGTACGGCATGAAGCTGTCCCCGGGGAGGGGCGTCAGTAGGAGAAACCGTTGGAAGGCGGGAGCAGATCGGTGTACAGCTTGCTGTTGATGTCCTCACCGGCAAGGAGTCCGGTCTGGATCGCCGTTTCCGTGTACCACGAACCGAGGTAGTCCCCGGCGAGGTAGACGCGCTGCGGCGTGCGCATCAGCAGCGGCTGGAGCTTGTTGCGTCCGGGGAAGCAGTAGGCGAGGCCCAGACGGAATTTCTGGACGCTCTGTTCCACCACGAGGGAACCGAAGCCGGGGAAGACCTCCTCCAAATCCCTGCGGTAGATTTCGAGCACCTTTTCGTCCGGCAGGTCGATGAGATCGCGCGCCAGCTTGGCGGGAGAGAAGACCATGAAGGACGAGCCTGGCTGGCGTTCACTTTCCATCGTCCGCACGAGGTTGGACATGTTGAAGGCGATGTTGAAGGAGCGCTGCGGCGTGCAGTAGGCGTACACGTTGTCCCACGGGCGGCGTCCGGTTTCGTTGGTCAGGAAGGCGCCCGAGACGTAGTGCCCGTACTGGACCTTACCGAGCGCGTCGTGGACCACGGGATCGAGGTTTTTGGTAATGCGGTGGGTGATCGCAGCGGGCGTGGTGAGCACGGCGTACCGGGCCTGTTCGGTTACTTCCCTGCCGTCGAGCTTGTAGGTCACTTCCACATGGTCGCGGTGCTGCACGACCTCGAGCACTTCCGCCCCGAGCTTCACCTTGTCTCCGAGCTTGTGCGCGATGGCCTGCGGCAGCGTCGCCGCGCCGCCCACGATGTTGCGGGCGAGGCCGGAACTCTTGTCCCACACCAGCAGGAAGTAGCCCACCCCGGCACCGGCGGAGATTTCCTCGGGATCGCCCGACGAGCGGGATACGGTGGGACGGAAGAAGGCGTCGGCCTCTTCGGAGAGCGGCCCGGTGAAGTCGGAGAAGGTCCGGTCCGCCATGAAATCGTAGATGCGCTGCTGGCGGACCCGGTAGTCCTCGCCCTTGCGCGGCTTGTTGACCTTGCCGTAGGCCTTGACGGCCCGCATGACCTTGAGCCCCGCCCTGATGATTTCCCAGCGCGCGGGCCATGAGATGGGCAGCCGGAAGGGATAGAAGTTGACGTTGCCGTCGTTGAGCACCTTGCCCTTGTAGGCCAGCGCGGCGAAGGACCCTTGCAGGTTCAGCGCGTCCACGCCTACTTCCTTCAACAGTTTGTCGGCGAAGGACCCTTCGCCGCCGAAGACGTGCCCGCCCCAGTTGAGCCAGTAGGGGCCGCGCCGTTCCGAACGCAGCCGCCCGCCGATGCGGTTGCTGCCCTCAAGCACGAGGACGTCGCCGAAACGAAGCCGCCAGGCCGCGGACATCCCTGCAATACCACCACCAACGACAATCGCGTCTCTCATGAAAGAACTCCTCAAAGGTTGCACTGTGGAAAACGGGTCCCACGCTGAAACGGAGCTTGCACGAGAAACGGGCCCGTTGTCTTCGGGCAACTATCAAAAAGAAAGCGCTTTTTTTCCGACAAATGTAGGAGCAGCCTTCGGCTGCGCGGTTTGCGTAAGCGGCGCATTGCGGGAGCCTGCACGGCGCCGCATCTGGAGTGAAGAACATCCCGCCGCATCTGGAATGAAGAATATCCCGCCGGAGTACGGGCGGGAAAGGAGCAAAGGCATGTTGAAACCGAACGGAGCGGCGGAGCTCGCCGCGTTTACGGAGCGTTCCTATCAGGAACGGATCACCGAGGTCGTTCCCGGCATCCTCCATGTCCTCGGCGTCGGCCACAGCAACGCCGTCATCATCGAAGGCCGCACCGGCGTCATCCTGATCGATACGCTGGACACGCTGGAACGCGGACGGCGGCTGTTGGAGATCGTCAGGAGCAGGACGGACAAGCCGGTCAAGACCATCATCTACACGCACGGCCATCCGGATCACCGGGGCGGGGCCGGGGCGTTTTCCGGGACGGAGCCCGAAATCATCGCCTTCGCGCCCGCGACCCCGCTTCTGAAAGGGACGGAAACGGTGCAGGCCGTCCTGAACCGGCGCGGCGCGCGGCAGTTCGGCTACGCGCTCACCGACGCGGAAAACATCTCGCAGGGGATCGGCATCCGCGAGGGCATCGCCCACGGGGAGAGCCGGGCGTTCCGGCAACCCACCGTCGTGTACGACGAGGACCGGGTGGTGCGGGACATCGACGGCGTGCGGCTCGAAATGGTCCGGCTTCCGGGAGAGTCCGACGATCAGATCATGATCTGGCTCCCGGAACGGGAAGTGCTGTGCTGCGGGGATACCTACTACGGGTGCTGGCCGAACCTGTACGCCATACGCGGCAGCCAATACCGCGACATCGCACGGTGGATCGAAAGCCTTGACGCCCTGCTGGCCTGTCAGGCCGCGTACCTGCTGCCGGGGCACACGCGGCCCCTGCTGGGAAAGGAGGAGGTCCGGGAGGTCCTGACCCATTTTCGCGACGCCATCCGGTATGTGCTGGACAAGACCCTCGAAGGCATGAACGAAGGGAAGGACATGGACACGCTGGCGTCCGAGATCGCCTTGCCCGAACCCTACGCCTCCCTGCCGTATCTCGGGGAATACTACGGCTGCGTGGAGTGGACGGTCCGGGCGATCTTCACCGCCTATGCGGGCTGGTTCGACGGCAACCCCACCCGTCTGCACCCGCTGCCGCCGAAGGAGCATGCCGATAAGACGATTGCGCTCATGGGAGGCCCGGAAGCCGTTCTGAAGGCGGCGGAGGAAGCCGTGCGGAACGGGGAACATCAGTGGTGTCTGGAACTTTGCGACCTGCTGTTGAGCGCGGGAAAGGACGTGGAGGAAGCCGGGGAGCACAAACGCCGCGCTCTGATCGGGCTGGCCGACCGCGAAACGAGCGCCAACGGCAGGCACTATTATCTGGTCTGCGCTCACGAGCTGGAACGCCGGACGGAACGGGACGGGCGCTAGCGCCCCGGGCGGCCCTGCGGGGCCGCGTGTTTCCCGTTGCGGAGGGGATGGGGAGGGCGGTACCGCCTTGTGCCCTCTCTTTTCCTTTCCCCCGCTCGTTTTCTCCACCACCACCTCCTTCTCATCATCACCTTCTTCTTTTTCTTCTTTCACGGGCAAGCTCACGGGGCCGTTTCGTTTTTTCTCCTGCTCCCACCTTCGGATTCCCTCGCTTTGCGGAACGTTTTCCTTTGCGGGCAAATGGAAATTTGCCGTAGAGCATTATCCTGATACTTCGGTGGGTTGTTTTCCCGTCAGCGCAGCAATACCGTTTCGGAAAACACGTCGTTTTCAAAAGACAACTCGTGCATGTTCATTTCTTTTTGAAAAAGAAACGAATAGGTGTCGTTTTTCGTTTCATAAGGCTTTTGGAACGTTTCCCGGCATTGACAGAAAGCTGCGTTCACCAGTAATGAAAAAAGAAAAATGACATTTCGATGAAGGATATTCCACCGCGGGATGCGTCACCGAGGGATATCCTTTTCTTATATAAAAACTCCATAGCGTACGTCGAACGCGCTTATTGCTCTCAAGTTCGTCAGGATGACTCATGAAACGGTTCTTTTTTCTTTTTTCCTTTCTGGGAACGTTGTGCATTCTTGTGTGGATGCTGGTATTTCCTCCGCAATACCAGCCCTTCGTCTATGAGTATCCTGATGAAGAGGATACGCAGATCACTTTTTTCGGGTATAAATGGGAAACGGAGAACGTACTGACCATCGAGCAGTTGATTACGGAATTCATGCAGGAGAACAAGACGGTCAACGTCCTGTACGAAAGCATCAAGGGGAGGGCCTTTTTTCCTGTTCTGATAAAGCGAATAGAGACGGGAAACGGGGACGACGTCTTCATGATCGACAGGGATACGCTTTTGGCGCTTGCACGGCGGGGGGAACTTGTTGATCTTTCGGACATGCCCGAACTCGGCGAGTACTCCGACATGGCCCTGTCCCAGATACGGGAAGAGGACGGTTCGGTTTTCGCCTTGCCGACCAGCGTTTCCGCATTCGGCCTTTACTGCAATCTGGACCTGTTGAAGAAACACCATGTCGCGATCCCCAGAAACAGGGCGGAGTTCCTTGAGGCGTGCGCGGTGTTCCGCGAGGCGGGCGTCACGCCCATTGTGGCGAACAACGACATTTCGTTGAAAACCCTCGCGATGGCGCGGGGGCTGCCCGAGCTTTACGCGTCCGGGGAGCCGGGCTTCGCCGCGATCAACGCGGGCAGGGTTCCCCTGAGCACGTATTTCCGCAGCGGCTTCGAGCTGTTGGAAGAACTGTGCGAACGGGGCTACATCGACCGGAAGCGCGCTCTGGTTACGGAAAAGACGCGGGACGATCTTGTCGATTTCGCCAAGGGGGAATCCCCGTTCATGCTCACCGGCGTATGGGCCTCCGTCCGGCTGAGGAAAATGGCCGATTTTCGGTATGCGATCACCGCCTATCCGGTTCAGGAAGACGGGACTACGCTCGTCGTCAGGATCGACACCCGGATCGCACTCAACGCGCGCGGGCGGCATCTTCCCGAAGCCAGAAATTTCCTGCGCCATCTGATCCGCCCCGGTTCCATCAACCGGTTCTGTCTCGGTCAGGACTCCTTCAGCCCGCTGAAGCAGCTTCCTTCCCCCGCGCCCGCCCTTGAGGCCATCGGAGAAAATCTTCAAAACGGACGGGTCGTTCTGGGCGCGGACCGGCGTTTCGCCTTTCCCATCTGGGAGCTTTCGCGGGCGGCTTCCGTCAGGATTCTGGAAGGCGTCCCTGCGGAACAGGCCCTCAAGTCTCTCGACGAGGCCGTGGCTTCGTCCCTTTCGGGAGGCGGCGCATGAAAAAGCCCTTTCTGAATATCACGGAAAACGGCGCGGTACTGGGGGCGATTCTGATATCGACCCTGCTGATGCTCTTCTTCGCCCTGTCGTTCGTCCGCACGGTGCAGGAAGCCCTGTGGAACAACGCCGTCAGGAACCTCATCGAAACGACGGAGCAGGGCGCCAACGCCCTGGAACGGGCGCTGAAACGGGACAATGAGATACTCGTCACCCTGTCCCGGGAGATCGACGGGTTCCGTTCGGACGAAACGGAAGCCATCTGCGACAGGCTGCGGCGGTTCGCCCCCGCCGGGCTTTCCGTCCGGTTCGTCACCGGGGAGCAAAAAAGGTGCAAGAACGGCGTCGACGAACTGTCGGAAGACCTCGCGGCGGTGCTGAACGACCCCGGGGCGACGGGCGGCGTCATTGGCCCGCACATCAGCTCCATAACGGGGAGGCGCGTCCTCAGCGCGTACGTCGCGGTCACGCTCCGGGACGGGAAGCGCGGGCTCATTCTGAAAAGCACGCCCATCGAGGAACTGTACGACAACTATTCGCCCGCCTTCTACAACAACGCGGGGTTCTGCTATACCATCAACGGAGCCGGGGACATCATCCTCCGTTCCCTCCATCCCGCCAGCAACAAGAGTTTCGTCAACCTGTACGACCTGTTCGGTAATCAGGAGGAAGAGATTCTCGAAGGGCTGAAAGAGAAAATACGGCAGGGGAAAACCGGGGCGGTCCTTTTCCGGCAAGGGTATCAGGAGGAGGTCCTCTGTTACACCCCGCTGCATTTTCACGACTGGTATTTCGTTTCCATCACGCCCAACGACGTGATCATGCAGGATGCGAACGCCATACTCAGAAAAGCCTTCATGCTGTGCGGCCTCGCCATCGCCTGTCTCCTGTTCGTCGTGAACATCTATCTGCGCACGAGGGAACGCTACGACAACGAGGCGCAGTACCGGGAGGCCATCGTTTCCAATGCCGACGTGGCGTTTTCCTTCAACGTGACCCGCGACAGGATGGAGGCGATCCTGTGCTCCAACAGCGTGCTGGACAAGGTGATGGCGGGGTTCCCTTCCCCGGCGTCCGCATCGTTCGACGCCGTCATCCGGAAGTGGGCGGACGAGTGTCTCGTCGCGGAGGATCGGCAGGCCGTCCTCGAAAAAATGGATTTGAAGCGGTTCCGCGAACTGTTCGAGGCGGGAAAGCGCGAAGACGATCTGGAATACCGGCTCCTTTCGGACGGGGAACATCCGGTGTTCATGAAGCAGAACGTCATCCTTACCCGAGATGAGAAGACGGGAGACGTGCTCGGGCTTCTCATCGCCAAGGACGTGACGGAGACCCGGTTGCAGGAGAGCCTGTACATGCAGGCCCTGAAGGACGCCTGTGAAAGCGCGAATCAGGCGAACAAGGCCAAAAGCGAGTTCCTGTCCAGCATGTCGCACGATATCCGCACGCCCATGAACGGCATCGTGGGCATGACGGAAATCGCCAAGGCCAACGTGGGCAACCCGGAAAAGGTGCTGGACTGCCTGTCCAAGATCACCCGGTCGTCCCGGCTGTTGCTCGATCTGATCAACGAAGTGCTCGACATGTCCAAAATAGAGAGCGGCAAGCTCTCCGTGAGCGAAAGCGAAATCAACCTTGCGGAGCTGGTGGAGAACATCCTTACGTCCATCCAGCCGCTCGTGAAGCAGAAGGGGCATACGCTGCACGTCCATCTCAACGACGTCGTTCACGAGGACGTCATCGGCGATCCCCTGCGTCTCCAGCAGGTCTTCATCAACCTGTTGTCCAACGCCATCAAGTACACGCCCGACGGCGGGGTCATCGAGTTCGGCATCACGGAGCTTCAGGATCATTTCCAGCCGTACGGGACGTTCCAGTTCGTGTTCAAGGACAACGGGGCGGGCATGACGCCCGAATTCCTCAAACGCCTGTTCCTGCCTTTCGAGCGCGCCGACGAAGTCCGCCAGAAGAAAATCTCCGGGACGGGGCTCGGCATGGCGATCACGCGCAACATCGTCTCGCTGCTCGGCGGCGAAATTTCCGTCGCCAGCGAGCCGGGGAAGGGGACGACGTTTACGGTCCTGCTTCATCTGAAGCGGCAGACGCAGCATAAGGACATCGTGCGGGAGCTGAAAGACCTCCCCGTCCTCATCGTGGACGACGATCAGGCCGTCTGCGAAAGCGCCTGCCTGATGCTGAACGCCGCCGGAGTGCGGGGCGAGTGGGTCTTGAGCGGGGAGGAGGGAGTCGCGCGCGTCAAAGGGGCGCGGGATGAGCGGCGCGAGTTTTTCGCGGTCATCGTCGACTGGAAGATGCCCGGCATGGACGGCGTCGAGGTGACGAAGCGCATCCGCTCCGAAGTGGGATCGACCGTGCCGGTGATCATCCTTTCGGGATACGACTGGTCCGAAATCGAGGAGGAAGCCCGCCGGGCCGGAGTGGACGCCTTCATCGCCAAGCCGCTGTTCCGGTCCCGCCTGCTGTATGTGCTTGAGCAGTTCGTCATGCCCCAGCGGGAGGACGGTGCGGCGCAGGCGGACAAAGCCCCTCCCGTCGATTTCAGGGGCAGGCGCATCCTGCTTGTGGAGGACAACGAGCTGAATATCGAGATCGCCCGCGAAGTCCTCGAAATGACGGGAGCCGTCGTCGAGGAGGCCCTCAACGGCGAGCTGGCCGTCGAAGCCGTGCGGAACAGCCCCGAGAACCATTACGCCGCCGTGCTCATGGATATCCAGATGCCGGTGATGAACGGCTACGAGGCCGCCCGGGCGATACGAAACCTGCCGCGGGAAGACGTGCGAAGCCTTCCGATCATCGCCATGACCGCGGACGCCTTCGTCGAAGACGTCCAGCGGGCGCAGGATGCGGGCATGAACGCCCACATCGCGAAGCCTCTGGACTTTGCGCTTCTCTACCGCGTTCTGGCCCGCTGGGTGGCCTAGGCGGGACGGGCGTCCATGAGGGAAAAGGACGCCGGAAGAGGCCGCAGCCGTTGAAGGGGGCGGTTTCCATGCTCCGGACCTTGTGAGAGGCCGCCTTTTTGAGGCCCCGTTCCGTTGGGAATGGGGCCTTTTTTTTGGGCGCGTTCTCACTTCATGACGGGGGAACCGTCAGGGGATGCGGATGCCGCGCCCCGCAGGGCGGATCGCTCCTCATCATAACCTATGAAAACAGAAAGCCTATGGGATAACGGACGCCCCTGTTTTTCAGATGGTGAGAATTTTTTCTTGATGAGATGCGAAAAGAGAATCCGCAGGTGAGAATAATACGACTCTAACGAGAGAAAGCCTTTGAGAACACTTGGATACGGCATATGCGCCATATGGCACAAAAATAGCATGAGAGAAAATGTCCGGTTACACGGAGAAGATGTGAAACCTTTTAGGATAACAGGAGAAGTTTCATGGAATGGAATCCCGAAGTTGTACGCCGTGTTCGTGGAGCCATGCAGGACAGGGCCCGTTCTCAGGCTTGTCTGTTCAAGGCGTTTTCCTCAGTGATGACCCGCGAACAGGCCGCGGCCCTCGCCCGTGAAGGGATCGCCGAATACGGACGCATCCGCGCCCAGCGCGATGGCCGCAAGCTGGCCCCCGAAGACTGGATGAACGAACACTACACCATGATGGGCGGCGTCTTCGAGACGGAAATTTCCGATACCGAAGAATACTGCGAAATGAAGATGCACTACTGCCCGCTCCTTGAAGAATGGAAAAAGATGGGCCTTTCTCCCGAGGATCAGGACCTCTTCTGCGACGTGGCCATGGAACTGGACCGCAACCGCGCCAAGGAGCACGGCATCCCCTGCGATATCGTGGAACGCCTCGGCAAGGGCGACCCCTTCTGCCGCGTCGTTCTGTGGAAAAAGAAGCAGGGCTAGCCGGGACGGCAAACGCTTTCGCCTGAACGACCGTCTTTCGGAGGGCGGCCTCCGCCGTTCTCCGAAAGACGGGTGCCTCAACAACACAAGGGAACCCCATGAAAAACCTCAACGATATTTTTTCCGGCGCGGTTCTTCTCTGCCTTTGCGCGGTGGGGGCTTACGAAGTGTCGGTTTCCATCGCCCCGTCCGAGGGGGAAGCCGTCGGGGCGGCCGCGCTGCCGACGCTGGCCATCGGCGGCATGGCGCTGTGCGGAATCATCCTCATCCTTCAGGGGCTGCTGAAGAACCGGCCCGGCCGCAGTTGGGGAAGCCGATCCGCCGTCATCAAGACGCTGCTTTTCTTTGCTTTTTTCGTCATATACCTGTCAGGCATGATCTGGCTCGGCGACTGGCTTGTCGAACAGTCATGGTTCCCGTGGCCGCACAACGGCGGGTTTACAATCGCCACCTTCCTGTTCCTGCTCTTTTCCCTGCCTCTTCTGGGACGCCGGAAGCCCGTTGAAATCGTGGGGGTGGCCGCGCTGACCACGGGGGCGCTGCTGTACGCCTTCGGGTATTTCTTTCAGATCATGTTGCCGTAGGAGGACACGATGTCCGAGGTTTTTGCTGGAATAGAAGCGGCCTTGAGTTTCGGTTCGCTGCTGGCCAACGTCACCGGGGTTTCTTTGGGCATCCTGTTCGGAGCCATGCCGGGGCTGACGGCGGCGATGGGCGTGGCTCTGCTCATCCCGCTTTCCTTCGGGATGCCGCCCGTGGAGGCTTTTTCCATGCTGCTCGGCATGTATGCCGGGGCCATTTACGGGGGCTCGATTACGGCCATCCTCGTCGGTACGCCGGGGACGGTGGCCGCGGCGGCCACCCTGCTCGAAGGCCCCAAGCTGACCGCCAAGGGGCAATCGCGCAAGGCGCTGGAAATGGCGACGTTCGCTTCCTTCTTCGGCGGCATTTTCAGCGCGGTCGCGCTGGTGACCTGCGCGCCGCTGCTGGCGACCGCCGCCATGTCGTTCGGTCCTGCCGAATATTTCGCACTGGCGGTATTCGCGCTTACGGTGGTGGCGACCCTGTCTTCCGGGGCCATGTGCAAGGGGCTTGCCGCCGCGTTCGTGGGGCTTTTCCTTTCCACGGTGGGCATCGACCCGGTTTCCGGCGACTTCCGCAACACCTTCGAAATAGCGGAACTGTTCAACGGCATCTCGCTGGTGCCCGCGCTCGTCGGACTTTTCGCGGTGTCGCAGGTGCTCCTGTCCCTTGAGGATGTCTTTCTCGGCAAGAGCGGCATCGTCAAGGAGGGCAAACTGTCCAATCAGGGGCTGACGCTCAGGGAAATCTGGACCAACAAGTTCAACCTGCTGCGCTCCTCGCTCCTCGGCACGCTCATCGGCATCATCCCGGCTACGGGAGCCAGCGCCGCGACCTTCATCGCCTACGGCGAAGCCAAGCGGTTCTCGAAGCATCCCGAAGAATTCGGCAAGGGGACGCTGGAAGGCGTGGCCGCGACGGAAAGCTCCAACAACGGCGTGACCGGCGGGGCGCTCATCCCGCTGATGACGCTGGGCGTCCCCGGCGACGTGCTCACCGCCATCCTGCTCGGCGCGCTGATGATTCAGGGCCTGACGCCCGGACCGCTGCTTTTTCAGGAGCATGCCGCCACGGTCAACGGCATTTTCGCCAGCTTCTTCGTCTCCAACATCCTCATGCTGATCGTGGGCCTCATCGCCGTACGCATTCTCGGCAAGGTCGTCCTCGTGCCCACCGCGATCCTCATGTCCATCGTGCTCACGTTGTGCGCCATAGGCAGCTTCGCGGCCAACAACTCCACGTTCGATATCGGCGTGATGGCCGTCTTCGGACTGCTGGGCTATCTCATGCTCAAGGCCGGGTTCCCCCAGCCGCCCATGCTGCTCGCCATGATCCTCGGCCCGCTTGCGGAATCCAACTTCCGTCGGGCGCTGTCCCTTTCCCGCGACGATTTCAGCACGTTTTTCACCAGCCCCATATCCTGCGTCATACTGGCCGTCAGCGCCTGCGTCGTTCTCAAGACCATTTGGGACGAATACAGGGGATGCAAGCGCGAGGCGGTCTGATCCATCCACGTTATTTTTCAGGAGGAGTTTTTATGAAGACGAATCTGCTTCGGATGGTCCGCACCGGCATCGCCGCGACCGCGGCCCTGCTTTGCGCCCTGCCGTTTCAGGCTGCGGCCGAAGACTACCCGAGCCGCCCGATCACCTTGATCATGCCTTTCGGCGCGGGCAACGCCCCCGACACCGCCGCCCGGATCATCGGCGACTACCTACAGCGCAAGCACAACATCACGCTGCTCATCACCAGCAAGCCCGGCGGCAGCGGCATCCCCGCGACGCTTGAAACCGTCCGCGCCCGTCCCGACGGCTACACCATCAGCCTGACCTCGGCCAACGTGCTGACCGTGGTCCCACAGTACAAAAAGTGCGGCTTCACGTACAAGGACCTCGCCCCGGTGGCGCAGGTCAACGTGTTCACGATGGGCTGGGGCGTCCGCGCCGATTCCGGCATCACCAGCGTACAGGACCTCATGGACAAGGCCAAGGCCGAACACGGCAAGTACAGCCTTGCCAGCCCCGGCGCGTTCACGGCCCAGCGCTTCTACCACGCCAACGTGATGAAGCTGTTCCCCGAATCCGATCTCCCCTACGTGGCCTATAACGGCGGTGCGGAAATCGTGACGGCGCTCCTCGGCAACCATATCTCCGCCGGGTTTACGCCCGTGGTGAACTTCAAGCCGCACAAGGACATTCGCGTCATCGGCGTGTGCAGTGCGCAGCGCGATCCCAACTATCCCGATGCGCCCACGTTCAAGGAACTGTTCGGTGACGGCTTCGTGTTCGACTCCGTGTACGGCATCGTGGCTCCGCTGAAGACCCCCAAGGACCGCATCGAACGTCTCCAGAATCTGATCAAGGAGGCGCTGGAGGACCCCGACGTCCAGGCCAAGTTCGCCAAGGTCAACATGACCACCAACTACCTCTCCGCCGACGCATTCGGCAAGGTGATCGAAGGCTACTACAAGCTCTTTGAAGAACCCATCCGCAAGGCCAAGGAAGCGGAAAAGAAGTAAGGCCGCCTTTCATCAGGAAGCCGTCCTCAGGGGCGGCTTTTTTGTTTTTGGGAAGGGGTGGTCCGTAAGCGAGCCTTTCCCAAAAGGCGGGGCAGGGCGGTGGAAAGCGTGTATGTGCCCAAATGAACATCGGTTTTTCCGCAAATCGCCGCGAGTCAGGCGGACGCTGCGTATTTCCGCAACCGTACGCGGTCCCTTTTGCAGGGAGGATGGGCGCGGCGGGCTCGTCTCGGGAAGAGGCGAAAAGGGTTCGATTGCGTTGGTGAGCGGGGCCGTTGCGTTCGCCCGGTGGGGAGATGCTGCGGCGTGAAAGACGTATCCGGCATCCCCCGCCGTTCAGGGCGTTCTTTCGAAATCGTTTTTCCTTGTCCCCCCGGAGCACAACGCAGTGAGGCTTTTTTTCTTTCCGCTTGTCTTTTTTTCGTGGCGGTGCGAAACTTAAAAAGACTAATGATACAAATAAGATATACATATAAAAGCATATAGCCTTTTCTATTGGAGACCCTTATGAGATCGGAAATCCGTGCCACTGTCCCGCTGTGGATCAATACCCCTCTCGAACCGCCTCTCCCTGCGGACTCCCCCGTCACCGAACGCTGGCGCCTCGTGCAAAAGCACCTTCCCCCGCTGGCGGAACTGCTGGATGTGGAAATCGTCATCATGAACGCGGAAGGCTACTGCGTAGGGGGGACCGGTCCCTATCTGCTCGGGGTCGGGTTCAGGATGCCGGCGGACAACGCGCTGACCTACAGTTTGCATTCCGGCCAGAGCTCCATGGTGCTGACTCCCGGCAAGGAGGAAGTCTGCCGCGGCTGCTCCGGCAAAGGGGTTTGCGCGGATGTCGCCAACTTCACGGGCCCGGTGGTGATCGAAAACGACATCGTCGCGGTCGTGCAGATCGTGGCCTTCACCGACAACCAGCGCGCCGAACTGTTGATGAAGGCGGAAAAGGCCTTTGAGCTCATCAGTCAGATCATCGGTTTCGCTTGGGCGCGCGGCCGTGACGTGGAACCGCTTCCCGAGCGCCCGCACGACGACCGTTTTCCCAACATCATCGGTGAAAGCAAGGCCATCCTGCGGCTCAAGGCGGCCATTTTGAAAGCCGCCGCCACGACCGCCACCGTCCTCATTCAGGGAGAATCGGGGACGGGCAAGGAACTGGTCGCGCAGGCGATCCATGCCAACAGCCAGCGGCATACGGGGCCGTTCGTCGCCATCAACTGCGGGGCGATCCCGGAATCGCTCATGGAAAGCGAACTGTTCGGCTATGAGCCCGGCGCATTTTCCGGCGCGAACAGCGGCGGCCAGAAGGGGCTTCTGGAGCAGGCGCACAAGGGGACGTTCTTTCTGGATGAGGTATCCGAGATGCCCATGCCGCTTCAGGTCAAGCTGCTGCGGGTGTTGCAGGAGCGCGTGGTCCGGCGCGTCGGCGGAAAGGTCAACCACAGCGTGGACATCCGCATCATCGCCGCCAGCAACAGGAACCTCCGGGAACTGGTGGCGCAGGGGGCGTTCCGCGAAGACCTGTTTTTCCGGCTGGACGTCATCCCGCTGTTCGTTCCTCCGCTTCGGGAACGGCAGGGCGACATCCGGCTGCTGGTAGCCCATTTCCTCCAGTCGTTCAGCCGCGAGCGGAGCTGTACCTATCGGGTCGCCACCGAACTCATGCATGCGTTCGAAGCCTACCCGTGGCCCGGCAACGTGCGCGAACTGAAAAATTTTGTGGAATACGGCGTCGGATTCTGCGAACACGGCGTCCTGACGCTGGACCTCATGGATTCGCGTTTCAAGACGGCGAACATGCCGCCCGTCAAAACGGAACAGCGCATGCCGCCCGCGCCGCCGGAGTCCGGGCGCGATACGGCGGAGTACGATAAGATCATCCGTCTCCTTGAGCGTTACGGACAACACACGGAGGGGAAGAAGCAGACCGCCGCCGAGCTGGGAATCAGCCTCGCCACGCTTTACCGCAGGATGGGGCAACTGGGCCTCACGGCGAAAAAACATGTCAGATGATGTGGGTGAGGGGGCTGCCCGTGCAGCGGGGAGAACGTATGCCGGATGACTGCGTTCGCTTGCACGACGCCCGGCAAAAGCCGCTCACGCGCTTCCGTCCGTCAGGGAGCGCGCGGGCATATCGTAACGGATGATGTCGGAGGCATGCCGTGCCCGCTGCGAATACTCCGCCTGACCGCGATTCATCCATGCGGTTGATGCGGAAGGGGACATCCCATTACGGGACGTCCCCTTTTTTCGTGCGTGCGGAATCCTGTGTGCTCTGGGCCTGACCGGGCTCCCTTGCCGGTCCCACAACCTGCCGTCCGTACGACCGCACGGTACGTATTCCATTGGGGCGTCCCGATTCGCCGGTTGGTCAAGCCGGTATCACAATGGAGGGACCGGCTGATGGGAGCGGCGGGCGGCTTTGGCCGTAGTTTCTGTTTGCATTGTGAAAAAACAGCCAATTGTTTCCGTAGGCACCACTGTGTCGAGGGCGATCCGCCCCTGATGTGCTAACCCCCTTCATTCCTGTTCTTATCGCGTAACCTTTTTTTCTAGGTCCCGCCCGAGTGATTGGAAGGTATGCGTGTAATACGCTGTAATCAATCAAAATAGTTTATCGGTGATGCACGCTGATTTTCATATGTCCATCCGCCGGAAGCCTTTTCCCTTCCTCGTTCCTGAAAGCCTCACCTCCTGCCGTGAGCCGGTGGGGACATCCCGGAAGTCTTCGTGAATTCCTTTTTTTTCAATGCAATACAAGAAAAAATCAGGAAAATCTCCCGATCTGTTGACATGGGTGGGCAGTTATGTGAAAAGCGTAATGAACGATTGTCGACATTTATACATTCGACAAATAAAAACAGTGAGGAGTGGGCACAGGAAAAACGGCGCGACCGCAACTGTAACTAGGGAAAACAATTCCGTAAGCTCAAAAACAGCGGCTCCGGCGGACGGAGCGCGAGAGATGGAGGAGCGTATGAAGGGTTCCCGCATGAGTCTGCCAACACAAATGGCAATCGGTATGGTCCTCGGCATCATCGCCGGAGCAATCACTCCGGCAGTGGGTTTTGATCCTTCCTATTACAAACCCGTCGGACAGTTGTTCATCAACCTTGTGCGGATGGTCGTCGTCCCGCTGGTGCTGACCACGCTCGTGGCCGGGGCGGCAAGCGTCGGGGACGTCAGCAAGCTCGGGCGCGTGGCGGGAAAGACGCTGGTTTACTACCTTGCGACCACGGGCATCGCCGTGGTCGTCGGCCTTGTGCTCGCCAACATCTTCCAGCCCGGCAACGGCCTTTCCATCGCCACGGAAGGGCTGAAGGCCAAGGAAGTGACGCCTCCCACGCTCGTCAGCGTCTTCCTCAACATCGTTCCGATCAATCCGATGGAAGCCCTCTCCAAGGGCAACATGCTGCAAATCATCTTCTTCGCCCTCCTCTTCGGTTTCGGCCTCAGCGTCATCGGCGAGAAGGGAAAGTCCGTTCTGCATTTCTTTGACGGTGCGGCGGACGTGATGATCAAGGTTACGGGATTCGTCATGCTGTACGCTCCGATAGGCGTGTTCGGCCTCATGGCGTATACGGTGAGCATGCACGGCCTGAGCGTGCTCCTGCCGCTCATCAAGCTCGTTTTGGTCATGTATCTGGCGTGCATCCTTCAGATACTCCTCGTCTACCTGCCCTGTATCAGGGTGACGGGCCTCACCCCGCGCCAATTCCTCAGGGGCATCGCCTCTTCCATGATGATCGCCTTTACCACGTGTTCCAGCGCGGCCGCCCTGTCCACCACCCTCCTCAGCGTGCAGAAGCTCGGGGCGTCCCGCTCCGTGTCCAGTTTCTCCATCCCGCTCGGCAACACCATCAACATGGACGGTGCGGCGATTTACATGGGGATCGCGGCGATCTTCGCGGCTGAAGTCTACGGCATTCCCATGCCGCTCGATAAGCAGCTCACCGTCATCCTGCTGGCCATCCTCGCCTCCATCGGTTCGATGGGCGTACCCGGCGCGGCGCTTATCATGATCACGATGGTCTTTACGCAGGTCGGCATCCCGCTGGAAGCCATCGCGCTCGTCGCCGGCGTCGACAGGATCATGGACATGGCCCGTACCACCATCAACGTGCTCGGCGACGCCACCGGGGCCTTGTTCGTTTCCAAGCTGGAAAACGACTTCGACCCTGAGCGTGGCCGGCTCATGGAACAGTAACGTCCATTGTTCGTCCGGGAATTCCCCCTTCCCGGACGTTCATCCGCCGCGGAAGGTTTCTTCCGCGGCCCCCCAAAGGGCACATATCATGCAACAGGAAAAAAGAATCGGCGTAGTCGGCGGGGTAGGGCCCTATGCGGGGCTTGATCTGGTGCGAAAGCTGTTTGACCACACCCAAGCCACCTGCGATCAGCAGCATCTGCCGGTCATGCTGTACTCCTTCCCCGGTCAGATTGCGGATCGTCCGGATTTTCTGCTCCACGGAGCGCCGATCAATCCGGGCGAGGCGCTCGGCGCGATCATGGCCGAGCTTGCGGAGGCCGGAGCAACGGTCATAGGAATGCCCTGCAATACGGCCCACAGCCCGCGCATCCTTGAGGTGGCGCTGGACAGACTGGCCGCCGCAGGGCGGGCCGTACGCTTTGTCCATATGATCGATTCCGTTGTGCGCCACGTCAGGACCCTGTGCGGGGAAGGCGCGCGCATCGGCATCCTGAGCACGGTGGCGACGCTGGAAACCCGTCTCTATCAGGACAGCCTGCAACGGGCCGGGCTGGTGCCCATGCACCCGGATCAGGAAGGAAGCCGGCGGGTGCAGGAGGCCATCAGCAACCGGGAGTACGGCATCAAGGCGCATTCCAATCCGGTACTCGGCCATGCCCGCAGCCTGCTGGAAGAGGAGGCGAGACGGCTGGCGGAAGCGCAAGCCGATGCCGTCATCCTCGGCTGCACCGAAATTCCGCTTGCCCTCCCCGAAAAAACGCTGTTCGGGATTCCGCTCATCGACGCCACCGACGTTTTGGCAAGCGAAATGGTCAGGGCCTTTGCTCCCGAAAAACTCCAGTAACCGCCGTGAGCGCTCCGTTTGGCGAGGGCGCTCCAACATACGAACAGGAGAAACGTCATGAAAACCATCTTGGCAACGGCCAAGGCCCCCGCAGCCATCGGCCCGTATTCTCAGGGAATCAAATCCGGTGAAACGCTGTACCTCTCCGGTCAGCTCGGCATTGATCCCGCCACGGGGAAACTTGCCGAAGGGGTCGGCGCCCAGACGGAACAGAGCCTGAAAAACGTCCGGTCGCTCCTTGCCGAAGCGGGGGCGTCGGTCGAAGACGTGGTCAAGGTCACTGTCTTCATCGCCGACATGGAAGATTTCCCTCTGGTCAACGCCGCCTATTCCAAGGTGTTTACGGTCAACCCTCCCGCCCGTTCCTGCGTGGCCGTCAAGGCGCTTCCCCTCGGCGGAGCCGTGGAGATCGAAGTGACGGCTGTTGTCCGATAACGGGTACGGCACGTTCTTTTTCCAGACGTTGCGGCAATCCGTCCGCGCTGGGAAAGGCGTACCCAGGAAGAGTGCCGTTGTTTCGCTTGACAAGAGACAATGCCGGTGACATGGTTTAAATGTCGATTGTCGACATTTAAACCATACGCCCATTCACAAACGCTGTACCGAACAGCATAGAGAGACTCTCAGGAGGCCTGTTATGAATCTCGCGAAGTTTCCCCGCCGTGGTTATGTGACCAGCGCCACCCCTCTGGAATTTCTTCCCCGCTTCTCCGAAGCCCTGAACGCGGGCATCAACGTGTACATCAAGCGTGACGACCTGCTTCCCGGCACTTCCGGCGGCAACAAGACCCGCAAGCTCGACTTCACCATGGCGGACGCCATCAATCAGGGCGCGGACACCATCATCACCTGCGGGGCGGTGCAGTCCAACCATTGCCGCCTGACTCTCGCTTGGGCGGTCAAGGAAGGGCTTGATTGCCACCTCGTTCTCGAAGAACGCGTGAAGGACAGCTACAACCCTGAGGCGTCCGGGAACAATTTCCTGTTTCAGCTCCTCGGCGTGAAGTCCGTCACGGTGGTGCCCGGTGGTTCGAATATGCTGGAAGAAATGGAGAAGGTTGCCCAGAAGGTGCGCGGCGAAGGCAAGAAGCCGTACATCGTTCCCGGCGGCGCTTCCAACAAGATCGGCGCGCTGGGCTATGTCGGTTGCGCCGAAGAAACCCTGCGCCAGCTTTTTGAACTCGGCCTCTCCATTGATCACATGGTCGTTCCGAGCGGCAGCGCCGGTACGCATGCGGGCATCATCGCGGGCATGATCGGCAACAATGCGGGCATCCCGGTCACCGGCATCGGCGTCAACCGCAAAAAGCCCGTGCAGGAGGCCGCCGTGCTCAAACTGGCCAACGAAACCCTTGCATATATCGGCACGGATGCCCGTGTCCCCGCCGAATCGGTCGTCGCTTTTGACGATTATGTCGGCCCCGGCTATTCCCTGCCCACCGATGCCATGGTGGAAGCCGTCAAGATGCTGGCCCGGACGGAAAGCATCCTGCTCGATCCGGTGTACTCCGGCAAGGCCATGTCCGGCCTGATCGATCTGGCCCGCAAGGGGTACTTCAAGAAGGGCTCCAACGTTCTCTTCCTGCATACCGGCGGTTCCCCGGCGTTGTACGCCTATCTGCCCACCTTCCGCGTCTGATAGGTTTTCCCGTCCATTCAAGGCCGGAGCTTCCCGCATCGTGTGGGAAGGCTCCGGCCTTTTTTTGTTTGGCTGTGTCATAGAAAATGGTTGATGCTTTATTCCTTGAAATGCCAAAGGAATAACCAATAAAATGCCCCAAGCCTGGATTCCACCGAGGGGAGAACTGGAGAAAAAGGTCGTATTTTCACCGTGCTGTGGAGATGAAACAACCACATCCTATGACAGAGCCTTTTGTTTTATACGACAAAGGATTGTCCTTCAACGTGTCGGTGGTCCAAGCTCTCCGGTTGCCGTTTTACGAATCGGCCACTCCGGCAACCAGTGGCCCGGAGCGGGGAGGCGCAAGCCTCCAAAGGCCCGTTGCCGGATTCCGGAGCGTTGCCTCGTCGCATAAGAAGCGTCCGCAGACGTCTCCCCGCGACCTCACCCTCAACCTGCTCCAATCCGGTACGCTTTAGACGGTTGCGCCCGTACGGTGTGCCCGTGTCGCCGTCCCTCTTGCACCGGAGGCCGAAAGCCCGTACATTTTGCCGATTCGCCGAGCCTTCGGACATGGGAGAAACGTATTGTTTGGAGCATCAATGGATTTCACGAAACAGACTTACTGCAATCAGGTAGCAAGCTATATCCGTACGCTTATCCGGGAGGGAAAGCTGGAAATCGGCGCTCAGATCAAGGAAGCCTCCCTTGCGGAACAGCTTGGAATCAGCCGTGCGCCCATTCGGGAGGCTCTGCAAACGCTGGTTCAGGAGGGACTCATCACTTCGGAGCCCCAGAAAGGCAAGTATGTCCGCCAGATGAGCTCAAAAGAAATCTATGACAGCTATGCCGTCGCGGGTATCCTCGAAGGGGCGGGCGTTGCCAGTTCCCTGTCGCTGTGGACGGAACAGGATATGGAAAAATTCAAGGACGTCGCCCGG
Source organism: uncultured Bilophila sp. (assembly GCA_902373525.1). Lineage (GTDB taxonomy): Bacteria > Desulfobacterota > Desulfovibrionia > Desulfovibrionales > Desulfovibrionaceae > Bilophila. The sequence continues at coordinate 59,426 of CABKMN010000008.1, forward strand.
CAGATGAAAGAAAAGATCAGTTATGCCACCCTGCCCGGCGAGCTGGCCGAAATAGACGATCTGTTCCATACGACGCTGCTTTCCGCCTGCAACAACACCCGTCTCGTGGAAATGGCCCGCACATCCTGCGCTACGATCTCCAAATACCTGTACTACCAACACTGGATCACCATGTTCACGCCCAAGGAATTTTCCGATCGCCACCTCACCATCGCCGAAGCCGTGTATTCTCTTGACGGTGAGCACGTGGAAAGCGTCCTGCGCGAACACTACAAGGAGACGGGCCTGCGTATGGCCCAGTTCGGCAAGGCTGAGTGACGGCGGCCAGCGTATCGAGTGGAACTTTCCCCGGACTACGCAACATTGAGTGCAGAACGGCTTTTGAATATTGATGAACGAGGAACGCGCCAAGGCGTTAAAAGACTTCGTGTAGGGGGGCAGGCAAGCTGATGACGGGATAGGCCGTTGCGCCTTGACGGATACTTGACTTTCCCCTGACTGGCGCTGTGTTGCCGCTCCCCCGAAGCCTTCAGGGCACCCCGACAACGGTTTGAGAACTCGGATCATAGAGGGAGCATGACGGATAAGGGCGGAAGTCTGACGCAAAAAGACGGTCGTCTGGTGAAAACTGTGGCTGCCAACTTTGTTCGCGAACCAGTTGTTCTCTAGCACTGGTAGTGACAAATATTTTGGCGGCTAATATTTTTATGTCTTAATATACTGAAATTAAAAATAAATTCATGTAACACTTTTTGGAGCGTTTCTTGCAGATTATTTATCGCCCTGATAGATATCAGCGGTCAGGTGTGTTTTTTCCTCCATGTTTAGCCAAAAGGAAGTTTTATGTCACAGATTCACATGAATACGGCCACGGATATGAGCGGTCGCATCGATCTGCTTCAGTCCACAGCTCTTGAAACCGGTCAGCTTCAGCAGGCGCAAACCGAGAAGACGGCGACCTGGAAAAAAGTGCTTTTCGGCGTTCTGACGTTGGGTGTCTACGCCGCCGTGGTCAGCAGTCGGGAACATTCCGCTGCGGAACGCGCTGCCCTGACAAACAGAACATCGCCGGCGTGATCGATCTGAAGGACAAACTCGGCAGGCTGGAAGACGGCAAGGATCAGAAATTCATGGTGCGTTTTGGCGAAACTTCCGTTCAGGTCGTTCAGGACAGCGCCAATCGACTTTCCGCCTGCATCGACGGCGAATGGCGGGAACTCCCCCTCAACGCCAAGGAACTTCGCGCCAAGCTGGAAGAAGACATCACGAAGCACGCCAAATTTTATGGGTCCAAAGTGACTTCCGATGTCATTTCTGAGCATTTCAACCGCACGCAGACTCCCGGCTATACTCTTGAGGACGACATGCGCCTGCGCAGCCTCTGTGAAAACGTCTTCGAGTCCGCCTGCGGCGTCAGGCCGCAGGCGCTGTCGCATATCATTACGCCCGTGCTGGCCGGGCTGGCAAACACGGCGGCGAGCGGTAAACTGGTGTTCGACGGCTCGGATATCCCCAGCGCTCTGAAATTCGGAGGCAGTTCTTCGCTGATTAACGATGCCCACGCCATCGATTTGCTTGCCAAGCTGGAAAATACTCCCGTCAACGATGTGAACGCCAAAGTGGATACCCATGCTCTTTCGCCGGAGCAGAGCTCTCTCTCTCTCTCTCCTGAAGAAAAGCTGGTCCACAATCTGATCGCCGACCTGGTGTTCGATGAAAAAAGCTGGAAATCGGACCTACAGGAAGCCAAGCATACCTTTGACAAAGCGCCGAAACCGGGTGAGCGGATCAAGAATCTGCTTATGAACAACCTGGACGCGCTGCTTACTCTGGGCAAAAGGCCAGAACTGCTGGATACCTTCCCGGAACAGATGCGCGACGATCTCGAGCCTATTGTCGATGAGCTTGCGCAGGCCGCCAATGCCAACGTTTTGGGTTTTGATCTGCCCGATTCCGCCAAAAAGGTCGCCATCAAGACACAGCTCATGTCTATGGCGATGGAAGAGTTCGCCAGGATGGAGTCGGATATCAAAACGGCCGTGGGCGCCATGTGCTCCGAGCTGCAAAGAAACATAACCGAGCAGTTCGGCAGGGTTCTGGGAGCGGAACCGGCCGAGGGGGAAGAACCGCAGGACGAGCCGACGCTGAAGGACCTGCTGAACAAGACGAACGCAAATGACAACTATGCCAGATTCATGCAGGAGGCCGTGAACACCTATTTCGAGCGGATTGCCGATGTGGACAAGGCCTCCATCGTCGCCGCCGGTCTGCGTTATTACGCCTTCAAGAACGACGGTTCGGACGAGAGCGGGGCTTTCCTCGGCGCTCTGCTCAAGGGCGCCGGACCCATCATGCACAAGATGCTTCAGGGGCTTCCCCTGAAGGACGAAGCCCTGAAGGCCGCCGTCAAAGATATGAAAGACAACCTCGCCCCCATTCATGAAGATGTCGTCAAGGCGGAACTTCTGGCTATGGTGGATCGCTCCGGGGGAGAAATCACCAGAATTGACGTGGTGAAATCTCTTGGCTGCGCTTCGGTCGGGCAGGCGCTTTTGTGCAATGTTACCGATAAAAACGGCAATACCACGCAGTGCGTCGTCAAGTTGCTCCGCCCGGATGTGAGCAACCGCGCCAAGCGGGAACTGTCCATTTTTCAGGAAGCGGCCGAAAAAGTTCCGGGCATGAAACAGACGTTTCAGGGCTATTGGGACAAGATTCAGGATGAACTTGACCTTAGGCTGGAAGCCCGGAACGTTGTGACCAGCAGTATCTACAACGGCACCCAGTTCACCAATATAGGCAGTTGCGGTCTTGTGGAGGGTATTGAGCCAACGCAGGATACCATGGCGCTCAAGCTGGCCGAAGGCACCACGCTGTCCAAGCGCATCGAGACCATCAGGGCGCGCATGAACGAACTTCTTGCCGAATTCAACAACCCCGAAGCGCGGAAGACGTCCGGAGAAATTCAGGCGGCGCAGCGGGAACTCGTCACCCTGCATGACAGTTTGAATGCGAACCAGCAGCAGCTTTTGAACCTTGCCCACATGTGGGTGACGGAAGGCATATACGGTCAGGGTTTTTATCATGGCGATCTGCACGCCGGCAACATCATGGTCAGCGACGAGAAAATGACGCTGATTGACTTTGGCAATGCCACCAGCCTGAGCAGGGAACAACAGGCCAATATCATGCTCATGATGGCGGCCGCCAGCGTCAGCAGCGCCAAGATGTTCCTTGAGGGCTTTGAGCCGTTGCTCTCTCCCGCGGGCAAGGCGGCTCTGAAAGAGAAAGAACAGCAGGTGAGGGAGGAAGTGAAGCGCATCCTCTCCATGGGAACGGTGAACGATACGGGGGAACGGATTGCCGTCGTGCTCAAGACTCTTCAGAATCTGGATATTGAACTTCCCGCTCCCATTTTCAATTTTTCGCAGTGCCAGATTCGTTTGCAAAATGCCATTGACGATACCAACGCTCTGCTTGATGAGTTGGCGGCAGCCATTCCGAGCATCGGTTTTTCGGAAGACGAAGGCGACGACACCCGCCTCATGCGGGGCATGAATCCTATTGAAGATCTGCGATTCCAGATTGGTCGTATTGGCGTCGGCCCGGCCGAGGTCAATTATCAGATGCTGATGGAAAGCGTCACTAACCGCAATCATATCTGCATCATGACGCTGGATTCCATGCTCGAGTCATGGGGCGAAGATGTTGAGCTTACGGAACATGATGCGAAACTGAGAAGGATTCTTATGAACAAGATCGAAGCCGATCCGGACCTGAAGGGCGCGTTTGATCTCCTCATAGGCGACGGTTCCCGCAGACCCATTCCGGGTGATGTTGCAACGTTCAAGCTGGCCTTTGTCGAACACCTTAAACTTTCCCTGCGTGAAATCAGGCATCAGGCTCGGGACAATAATCGCATTCAGGAGCATGAAGGCTTTGTTGATGTCATGAGCCGTGTCATCCAGCAAAACCTCTCGGCTTCCAGGAAGATGATGGGCACGATGAACTCGGTCAAGGTCTGGAAGAGAGCCTAGGTTGTGTCGTTGTTTTTATATAATTTATTGAAATAAATGAAATAATTTTTGAATTGTAAAAATATTTCATTGATTTTAACTGGTTATATGATAAAGGGCGACACGCCTGAGAGCCTTTTACTGTTAATGTTATGTAGAGCCACAGGAGCCAAAGGATTTTTGCGACTGTATGTCGACGGTCATTCAGCGGAATTTAAAAACCTCCGTAGATCGCATCGGAGTCTTTACGCCTTGGAATTATGGCAATATGCTGAAGAGTTGAGTACCCCTCGGAATGTCGGTATGCGGCTGGCATTCCGAGGCATTTAGGTAATGAACCTACTCGCGATCACGTGTGCCGAGCATCCGCAAGATGCGGATATCTGGCGTGCAGTGTAACCTAATACTGGAGTTTGTTATGAGCAATGTTGCATCGGTTGGAGGCTCGGGAAACGTTGGCGGCGTGGGCAGCCTCGGTACGTGCACAAGCGTCAATTTTACGTTTGCCAAGTTGCAGATGGAATTGGCCTCGGCGGCCAAGAATTCGGCCCTCGGCTATATCAAGCAGGTCGAGAACGCGCAAAAGGAACAGAAGGAAGTAGCCGCCATGCTCCAGCAGGCCCGCCAACTGCAAGCGGATGCCAAGGCTGGCAACGGAAATTGCTCATGGGACAACAAGGCGTCGGTGATGCCGCAAGAAATGCGCGATTTTATGGATAAGCAGGGATTGGCCTATGATAAGACAGGAAATGACAGCGTGCACAACAATGATGAATGGGATGTCGCGATCCAATCCCTTCAAGCGTACCAGGAAACCATCGGCACGGATATTCAGACGCTGATGGTCTATGTGCAGGACTTCATGGGCCAGTACAACTCCTATACCCAGGGTGCGAACTCGGCCATCCAGTCCGGAATGCAGACGCTCACGGCCGTGGCTCGTGGACAGTAGTCGCATTTTCCCCTTATGAACCATCCCTTTGTGGGAGGGATGGGATATTATGAAACGGTTTTATCAGAACCATCTATTGTCCCTGTGATTATGAAGTGGTTTTAGCTCTATCTTGCAGATATTGAACAGTAAGTTTTTCTTAAAAAAGACCTGTCCGGGAAGTCTCGGACAGGTCTTTTCATGTCGTAGTAGGAGGAAAAAGATGGATTCGTTTTGTTCGGAGCAAGTAGACAAGTTGGCTCAGGCACGTATCAAGGTTCAGGAACAGCTCCAACCGGCGACTAAAGATGCCAACAATCATTTCACCAAGGCATGGCGCAACGAATTAATCAAGACCTACAGCGACGGCGCAGACGAAGAACTGTTCTGAATTCCCCGCGCGTCAAGCGGATCGTATCTGACCACCGCCATGATCCGCGCCTGTATGACACCGGACATTCCGGTCATCCCAACAAGGAGCCTTTTGGTATCCTCCTGACACAAAAAAATCCCCCTCCCGGCGCAAACCGAGAGGGGGATTTTTGAGCTTGGTAGCACAGTACAAGAAAAGGAGTTACAGCGTTATGTGTAACTCATTGATTTCACTGGTGCGCCCGACAAGAATCGAACTTGTGGCCTACAGCTTAGGAGGCTGTCGCTCTATCCAACTGAGCTACGAGCGCGTGGGTTTGAATCTGTTCTTTTAGATGGTCATGGTGGTGGATGTCAAGTCCCGGCATTGCCAAAGAGGCGGCTGACAGCTTTTTCTCGCGAGATTCATACGCAAAAATTTTGGGGGCTTCCTCTAATGTTTGTGGAGACCTTTCATGGAAGAGCATGCCGGAGCGTTGCGAGACGGCGGGAAGACCGTAGCGGGAGATTCGATACGGTCAAAAGTCTTGGGTGGGAGAGAAAGGAGGCTTGGAGAAGAGAGGGGGAATCTTTCTAGGAAGATTCCCCCTCTCCGATTTTTTGTTTTTATTCGTCAAACGTAGGTTGATTCTCAGCCTTGATGGCTTTGCGGACATCCACGAATTCGGGTTCGCCCCACGGAAGCTCGGGGACGCGGCGGGGCACGACGTTGACGAAAGAACTCTCGCCGTCGATCTGGATGCGTACGGCCACCGTTCCGTCAGGGGACGCCGCAGCGGCACGAACACCCTTGGGCGAATAGGAGGCCACGAGGCTGGCGGCATCCTGAAGCGTGGCGGCGTCCCACGGCGTGATCTGGCGGGCGAGGGAGAACGGGCTCGGAAAGTCCCGCACCCGCAGGACGGCGTCTCCGGGGCGCACAAGCCGTTCGAGCGCCGCGTTGTCGGATTCGTTCCGGCCCATCGAGAGCCAATGTCTGCCCGACCAGTATTGCCGCCCGATGTTGGACAGCTCGAAATCTTCGACGGTCGGTTCGTCGATCCGCGTGAGTACCGGCCAGTAACGTCTGGCGTTCTCCTTTTCCGCGAGCTTGCAGCCGCCCGCCGGAGTGGGGATTTCCGTGAGCCCCATGCGTTCGGCAAGCGCCATCTGATCCTTGCGGCCCCGGCCGAAGATGCCGAGAAGCCGCGACCGGTCCACCAGCCCGGACTCTTCGGCGGTCGTGGGATCGAGGTGCTGCGCGCTGAGGGGGCGGAGCAGCTCTTCGCGTACTTCGGCATCGCGGCGGATCACGTTGAGGGTGTCCCGGCGCTGGGACATGGGGCGCTGCCCGAGCACTTCGCCGGAAATGAGGAACGAGGCGCCCCGTTCCTTCATGATCTCCCGCGCCTTGCGCATCATCAGAATTTTGCAGTCAACGCAGGGATTCATGACCTTGCCGAAGCCGTGCGGCGGACGTTCCCGCAGGAGGCGGACGAAGGCTTCGCCCACGTCCACGGCCTCGATTTCGAGCCCATAGACCTTCTCCCAGTGCGGGATGAGCTGCGGCTTGCCGAAGAAGGGGGTGACGAAGTGCAGGCAACGGACAACAAGCCCTTGTTCCATGATCAGCCGAGCAGCGAGGATGCTGTCCAGGCCGCCGGAAAACAGGGCGAACGCGTGCGGTGTGGGTGTCTTCATGGTAGATATTCTACTGCGTGGCATACGCGAACACAAGCGTATCCTGCCGTCCGTCCGAAACGAAAGAAGGGGGATCGCTCCCCCTCCCGACTGTTCAGCTCAAGAACCTTACCGGCTTACGGGTGATCCTTGAACTTGTTCTGCATATGTTCGCTGCCGCTGTGGCAGGGCGCACAGTCCATCTTGCCCTTCTGGATATCGGATTCCTTGCCGGAGGCGTGGCATTCGCCGCAATACGCGACGGATTCCTGCTTGGCGAATGCGCCCTTCCAGTCCTTGCCCGCGTCGATCTTGGCGTTGATGATCTCGATGGCCTTCCGGGTGACGTCGGCGGTGATGCGGCCGCAACGTTCGCTGCGTTCCTTGCTGCTTTCTTCCTTCTTGTGCTCGTAGCACCATCTGGATACGGAAACGTGGCACAACACGGAGTTGGAAACGTTGGAGGGGATGTTGCCCTTGAAGCCTTGCGCGGCTTCGCCGGGATTGTAGATGGGGAGGGCGGTCTTTTCGTACCAGCGGAACAGTTCGGAAACCATCGCGTCGCGTTCCTTGCGGGGCCAGAACAGCGCGAACGCCGCCGCCGCGCCGTACAGCGCGCCGCAGATGGTGCCCCAGCCGGAGACGCCGGCCTTGTTGGCTTCCAGCATGGTGAAGGGGAACTGATCGTACGGAGCCCCGTACTTTTCGCCCATCATGCCGATGATGCCGTAGAACGTGCCGTAACCGCAGGCGTATCCCTTGTACCAGTACCCTTCGTAGGCGACGGGCGCGCAGACGTTCGGATCGAGCTTGTGGGGCTTCCAGCCGAATTCGCCGTTCACCTGAGCGAAGTGCCCGTTTTTACCCGGTGAAACGTTTTCGGGTGCGGCGGCGATGCCGTTTCCGACGACGGTGGCGATGGTTCCGCCGACGGCGAGACCGCCCAACGCTCCGAGCATGGCTCTTCTGGTCAGTTCCATAGCGTCCTCCTCACTGGACCGTGTTGTCCTTTTTGGCTCAAGATCGACGGTGCCCCCTATGGCGCGCCGTTCTCCCTTCCGCTCTTTTTTCAGCAGTACAAGGCTGTTCAAGATGATTCCCCCGCTGAACATGCCTTGCCAACGATGCCTTGCCAACCGTTTTGTTCGATAATTCACGTACAGCATGCCCGCAAGCACGGCTCCTGTCAATGGGGGGAAGCGGAAAAACAGGGTCCCTCCGGCGAGACCGTTTTTCTTTCTGGCGAGTTAGAAACCAAAAAAAGTGTTCCGCACGCGGAGGCATGCGGAACACCATCGGTCAAAGGGGATGCGGCGGGGAGGCCCGTCCGTATGGAGGTCAGGCCTCTTCGCCGAGCCACGCCTTCATTTTTTCGAGCTGGCGGGCGACGGACAGCGGGCCGGTGCCGCCGGGAGCGTTACGGCGGGCGACGGCGGCGCGGTATTCGAGCACGTCGAACACGTCTGGGCCGATGCGGTCGCACAGGCCCTGCAACGCATTGAGGGGCAGGGCTTCCAGCGAAAGGTTCTGCTCTTCGGCGAGCGCCACGGCGGAACCCGTGATGTGGTGGGCCTCACGGAAGGGGATGCCCTTTGTGACCAGATAGTCCGCAAGCTCGGTCGCGTTGAGGAACCCGGCGGTAAGGGCGCGGGCCATGCGGGCTTCGTCGAAGCGCAGGGCCTTCATCATGCCCGCCATGAGGTCCAGCGAGGTGCTGAGCGTGTGGTCGGCGTCGAGGAAGGGTTCCTTGTCTTCCTGAAGGTCGCGGTTGTAGGTGAGGGGCAGGCCCTTGAGGATGGTGAGCATGGCGGTCAGGTCGCCGTACACCCGTCCCACCTTGCCGCGCATGATTTCGGCGACGTCGGGGTTTTTCTTCTGCGGCATGATCGAGGAGCCCGTGGCGTAGGCGTCGGGCAGTTTCACGAAGCCGAAGGCGGGGTTGGACCACAGGATGATCTCTTCGCAGCAGCGGGAGAGGTGCATCATGGCCGTACTGGCGCAGAACAGGGATTCGATCACGAAATCGCGGTCGGACACGGCGTCCATGCTGTTGTCGAAGGTGCCGTACATGTCCAGCTCGCGGGCCACGGACGCGGGATCGAGCGGGTAGGTCGTCCCGGCGAGGGCGGCGGCCCCGAGGGGGCTGATGCGGACGCGCTTTTCGCAGTCGGCCATGCGCTGGACGTCGCGGCGGAGCATCCATGCGTAGGCGAGCAGATGGTGGGCGAGGCTGACGGGCTGCGCGGGCTGGAGGTGGGTGCAGCCGGGCAGGATGGTGTCCTGATGCTCCTCGGCGCGGGCCACGTAGACGGCGGCGAGTTCGCGGGCGAGGCGCTGCCATTCGCGCAGGCGGTCGGAGACGAACAGGCGGAAGTCGAGCGCGACCTGATCGTTGCGGCTGCGGCCCGTGTGGAGCTTCTTGCCCACGTCGCCCACAAGTTCGGTGAGGCGGCTTTCGATGTTCATATGGACGTCTTCCAGTTCCTTTTTCCACTGGAAGGTGCCGTCCTCGATCTCGGCGCGCACGGCGGCGAGCCCGGCGACGAGCTGGTCGGCCTCCTCGGGGGTGAGGATGCCCTGACGGGCCAGCATGCGGGCGTGGGCGCAGGAGCCCGCGATATCCTGCTTGTAGAGGGCCCAGTCGTAGGAAATGGACTGCGTATAGGCTTCGACGGAGGCGGCGGTGCCTTCGTGGAAGCGTCCGCCCCAGAGTTTTTCTTTGGCCATGTGTGTCTCCCTTTGTTCGCCTCCGGCGGCCGGGCTGCCGCCCGGACCTGCTTGGGGGGCATGATGCCCCCCAAACCCCCTCGGCGCGGAACGGCTCCCCGCACGGCTGCGCCGCACGGGGAGCCGTTCCGCTTAAGGTGGCTTCGAGAGACATCCCCAATCGTGATGGTCGGGACCTGCCGGGGGACGTATGCTCGTGTTTGCCTGTCAGGCCTCCCCGTTCGCCATCGACCGTCATGAACGTCTTTGGAGGCGGAGGGGCGGGGTTTGGGGA
>CABKMN010000009.1 GCA_902373525.1 uncultured Bilophila sp.
GGGACCGAGGGGAGGAGCAGGGGGGAAAGGCAGCATTTATATGCAGGATGATAGCAATAAAGGAGGTGGAGGAGAATTTGGCGGCAACGGCGGCTCAGGCGGCTACAGTGGCCCAGGCGGTTACGGAGGAAATGGAGGAGGATATGGAGGAGACGGAGGTTCTGGAGGAATTAAGGTCGGAAACGGAGGCGCAGGTGGACCCGGAGCGGTCGTAATATGGTATTAATGATATTAAGGAGGTAACTATGCTTATCAATATCAAAACAAAAGAGCTCATCAACGAATCAGCTTTTCGGGGGCTGCACCCATCCATTTCTCTGCCTGCCCGTCTGACCGATGATGTTTTGGCAGACTATGGACATGCGACATACTCGTACACTGAGCCGCCGGACTACGATTCGGAAACGCAGACTCGCTCCGAAACCCCTCAGTTTGTCGAGGGTAAATGGCGTCAGGTATGGACTGTCGAAGATATTGAATTTACGTCGGAAGAATTGGCGGAGCGTCTTGTGCAGAAGAAGGCCGCAAAACTCTCTGAGATCAAGTCGGCTTTTGTATCCGCCGAAGCCGACGGCTACGTCGAGTCTTCGCTTGGCTTCCGGGCCGACGCCACGCGCCGAAGCATCGAAGACATCGACGGCTTGATTGATCTCGTCTCGTCCGGTGCGCTTCCGGCTCCGGTGGTGTTCCGGGATTATGATAACGCCTACCACCGGCTGACTCTTGACCAACTCAACGTCTTGCGGCTGGAAGCCAAGGGGCGCGGCCCGGTGCTTTATGCCCGGAAATGGGAGCTTGAAGCCGCCGTGGAGGCCGCCGAAACCGTGGAAGCCGTACAAGCGGTGGATGCGGGGGCAGTCTGGCCCGGAGTCTAAGCATGACATACGGGAAACGAATCCTGATCGTCGTTGACCAGCTTCTCAATGCGCTGTTCGGTGGCTGGCCGGATGAAACCCTGTCCTCCCGTTGCTGGCGATGGAGCCGGGACGGGGTGCGGGCATGGCCCCTGCGTGTCGTGGATGGGCTGTTCTTCTGGCAGAGGGAACACTGCAAGAGCAGTTATGAGAGCGAGAGGGAAGGCAGGCAGTTGCCCCCGGAGCTGCGGCGCATGATGTCAGCGGCCCGGAACGGCTAGGATTTTCAGGCAGAGGCGGGGGAGATTGGACCCTCCCCCACCGGCCCGGCGATGAAGCGCCGGACCACGGCCCCACACGATGATTGCAGCATCGTGCAAGGATTCCGCCTGCGGTTGTGCTCGTGACGAGCGCGCAACACATAACAGGCAAGGAGCCGGGGTGCAACATGTGAACTGTCTATTAATGGAGATGAAAGAAATTCGTTGCCCGCATTGCAACCGTCTGCTCGCTAAAGGCGAAGCTGCTTATCTTGAGTTGAAATGCCCCCGATGCGGGGCGTATACCATCCTGCGCGCCTCGAGTGCCAAGCCTGCGGGCCGTGAGCCTCTTTTTGAGGTGTCACATGCTCCGCAGGCCGTATCACCCGCCACTCCCCAGTCCGTATCTTCAACCTGAATCCGACACGCCGGGATATATCCTTGGCGCACATGGCGGCGTTGTCGGCTTCGGAAAGCGCGGTTTCTATGTCGCGGCAATCCCGGCACAAAAGGCGCGGGAGACGGTACTGCGCCATCACTACTCGCAATCCGTCGTCAACAATTCGTATATCCATCTCGGCGTCTATTATAAGGACAACTTCGCAGGCGTCCTGCAATTCGGATACGCCCTCCAGCCCGCTTGTGCGGGCGGAATTGTCGAGGGGACGGTACAGGGCGAGTATCTGGAACTTAACCGCATGTGACTTGCCGAAGTATGCCCGCGAAACTCTGAAAGCATGGCGATCAGCTATGCGGTCAAGTATATCCGCCGCGCAAGCCCGAGCGTCGCATGGATACAGTCTTTCGCTGATGAACGATGCGGGCGGCTTGGCGTCGTCTATCAGGCATCCAACTTTTTCTATCTTGGTAGTCATGTGGCGACATTCTACTTTCTGGATGGGGATTACTACCATAGGCTCCTTTTGACCGCACACCCAAATGGTAGAGGGCGCATACTGCGCGAGAATGCGGGGCGGGCGCTCAAGCTGACGTATCGGCAATATCGTTACATTCTTTTCTTGAAGCAGTCATGGCGCAAACGCTTGCGGTTGAAGGTGCAGCTGTATCCCAAACCCGAAGCATAAACAAAAAGCCTCGGAGAGAAATCTCCGGGGCTTTGCATATGCTGTGCCAGCATGAGGGAAAGACAAAAACAAGGTGTGCAAAATCGCGCGCTAAACTATGCAGAATCGCGCGCCGCGTTAGTTCTGGTATGAAATGCACGATCTCGGAATCGTCAGAAACCGGAGCGATCAGGCTATCGATACATACATCCGGCGCATCACGCGGGCGCAAAAGATCGAATGGTGCTCCGTGGAACAGCTCCAGCTCGTCATCGAAACCCTGAAAGGCTGGATCGACAGGATCGAGGAACCAGCGGTACGGGAACACCTGCAACGTTTCTTCACGGAGCAGCAGCCCGCCACGGCCGTCATGCAGTAACGCGCGCCAGCCGCATCAAAAACGAATGGAGAATGTCATGAACAAATATGATCTCGTACGGCGACTCAGGAAGGAATGCGGAGCAACGGAAGAGGAGATGGAAAAGCTCGTCAAGGCCATGATCGACACGTTCACGGAAGCCCTTGCGGAAGGCCATCGGGTTTTCCTCCCCGGACTCGGGACACTCACCCCCCGTACCGCGTGCCGAGCGGATCGGGCGTAATCCGAAGACCGGCGGCTCCTGTACCATCCCGGCGCGCACAACGGTCAAGTTCGCAGCCGCGAAGCGTCTCAAGGATGCGTTGAACAGGTAGACATGCTACCTCGGTAAACAACAAAAAAGGAGGGTTGATTCCCCTCCTTTTTTGTTGCAGATTCTGCAATAGAATTACACTCTACCTAAAAATCCTTCCCGATCCTTCCCAAGTTATCTCGTTTTTTCCCTCTACTTTTCATGCCATTGATCACCTTCCTTCGATTACCGATAGTCCTCCCGGACGGCGTCGACGATGGCCGAGGTGAGGAGACGGAGATCGGCGGGCTCAATGCAGTAGGGGGGCATGAGGTAGACGTTGCGGTTGAAGGGGCGCACCCAGACGCCGCGCGCGACGAAGAAGTCCTGTAGGCGCGCCATGTTCACGGGCTTGTCCACCTCCACGACGCCGATGGCCCCGAGCACCCGGACGTCGCGGACGCCCCGGAACTCCCGGCACGGCGCAAGCCCTTCGGCAAGCCCCCGGCGGACGCCTTCCACGCGATCCGCCCACGGCGAGGCGTTCAGGATGTCGAGGCTCGCGCAGGCCACGGCGCAGGCCAGCGGATTGCCCATGAAGGTCGGCCCGTGCATGAAGACGCCCCCGCCCTGTTCGGGACCGGCCTCCTCGATGCCGCGCGCCACGTTCTCGCTCGCGACCGTCGCCGCCAGCGTCATGGTGCCGCCGGTGAGCGCCTTGCCGAGGCAGAGGATGTCCGGTTCGAGGCCCGCCCATTCGGAGGCGAACATCTTGCCGGTACGCCCGAAGCCGGTGGCGATTTCATCAACGATCAACAGCACTTCGTGTTCGTCGCACAGCTTTCGCAGCCCGCGCAGGTAGTCGGGATGGTAGAACCACATCCCGCCCGCGCCCTGCACGATGGGTTCGAGGATGACCGCCGCGAGCGTGGAGGCGCCGCGCTCCAGCAGCTCGCGCATGGGCCGCAGGCTCTCGGGATCGAACGGCGCGTCGAAGCGGCAGCTCGGACGCTCGGCGAAGACGTGCTTGGGCAGGATGCCGGTGAACAGCGTGTGCATGCCGTTTACCGGGTCGCAGACGGACATGGCCCCCTGCGTGTCGCCGTGGTAGCCGCCCCTCGGGGTGAGGAAGCGGGTCTTGGCGGGGCGGCCCTTCGAGGCCCAGTACTGGACCGCCATTTTGAGCGCGACCTCCACGGACACGGAGCCGGAATCCGCATAGAAGATGCGCCGTAGGTTGCCGGGCAGCAGCGGCAGCAGCCGTCGGGCCAGTTCGACCGCCGGTTCGTGGGTGAGCCCGCCGAACATGACGTGCGCCATCTTCGCGGACTGCCGCCGCAGGGCGTCCATGAGCACGGGATGCCCGTAGCCGTGGATGGCGCACCACCACGAAGACATTCCGTCCACCAGTTCCCTGCCGTCGCGCAGGCGTATCCGCACCCCCGACGCGCTCACCGCCTCGCGCACCGGAAGCGGGTTCAGCGCGGAGGTGTACGGGTGCCACAGGTGGTCCCGGTCGAAGGCGAGGAGGGCGTCCGCGCGTGAAGAAGCCTCTTGTGCGGAGCCGGGGCGGCCTGCTCCCGTGCCCTCCGGGGCGTCGGAAGGCGCCGTGCCTTGCGTCCCTTGCGGGTTTGCGGAGGCGGCGGACTCGCGGGCGTTTTCCCCGTTGGAGGCGGCGGAGGAAGGCCCGGTTGCGGAAAAGGATGATGCGCCGAGGGCGGACGCGCCGGAATCCGATGCGGCGGAGGCGGCGCGGGAGGCGTCGGCGGGCCGGGCTTCGGAGAGGGCGGCGTCCGTCTTTTCTCCGGATGCGGCAAGGTGCCCGAACAGCGGGCGCAGAGCCTCCAGCGCGGGTTCGAGGCATTCGGCGGCGCGGGGCCATGCGGAGGCGGGATCGTCTTCGATGCCGGGGAGGTAGGGGATTTCCGCCAGCAGGGGGACGCCGCGTTCCCGGCCCATGCGGGCGAGGGTTTCGCGGTTGTCGCGGAGCAGGCGGCGTTCGTTTGCGACATCGGGATCGGGCCCGGAGCCGGGATCGCAGTGGGTTTCGGGCAGGACGCGGTTCAGGACCATGCCGAAGACGCGCAGGCCGTGCGATTGCAGCACGTCGAGCGAGAGCAGGGCGTGGTTGATGCACCCGAGCTTGTTGCCGACCACGAGCAGCACGGGGAAATCCAGCGCGGCCATGAAGTCCAGCATGGTTTCGCGGTCGTTCAGGGGCACGTAGACGCCGCCCGCGCCCTCCACAAGCAGGAAGGCGTCCCGAGGCGCGTTCCGCTCCAGCTTCCCGAGCAGTCCCCCCGCCGTCAGCGGGCGTCCCGCCATTTTCGCGGCGAGGTGCGGCGAACACGCGGGCTCGTAGGTTTCCAGCACGATCCCGCCGCCGCCCGCCGCCTCGTAACAGGCCACGTCGGGCGCGAGAAGGGGAGCTGGGCGGACGGCTCCTGCGAAAAGGGCGCACTCCGCCCGCGCCGGGCCGTCGCCTTCCGGTCCCGCGTCGTCCCGATCTCCCGACGCAAAGGCCCCCTCAGGCCGCGCCGCCTCATCTCCCGAAAGCCTCGGGAGGGAGTGGGATGGGCAACCTTGCTTCGGACTGGTTCCTTCCTCCGCCCGTCTTTTGGCTTCATGCCGCTTCGCTTCCGCGTCTTCCGCCCTGCATCCGGTCTGCACGGGCTTGACGGCGAGGCTACGGACGCCGCGCGCGAGCAGGGCGCGGAGGAGCGCGGCGGTGACGGTGGTCTTTCCGGCGTCGGTGTCGGTCCCGGTGATGAAGAGGCCGTTCATTGCGCCTCCCGGAGCCCGAGGGTCGCGAGCATCTCCGCGTCGTCGCAGAAGGCGCATCCCTTGGTGGTCAGATAGTTCCCGGTCATGATCCCGTTGGCCCCGGCGGCGAAGACCCACGACTGCCAGTTCCCGAAGGTCTTGGCCCGGCCCCCGCAGATGAGCACGTCGCGGGAGGGGCTCAGGAGCCGCATCAGGGCCACCACCCGCAGGGCTTCGGCGGGCGGCAGGAGCGGCGAATCCCCCAGCGGCGTGCCGGGGATGGGGTTCAGGAAGTTGAGCGGCAGGGAATCCACCCCGAGCCCGTCGAGGGTCAGGGCCAGCTCGATGCGCTGTTCCCACGTTTCGCCGAGTCCGAAAATCCCGCAGCTGCACACCCGGAACCCGGCGGCCTTGGCGACGCGCACGGTTTCGAGGTCCTGCTCGTAGGCGTGGGTGGTGCAGACGGCGGGGAAATGGCTGGCCGAGGTTTCCAGATTGTGATGGTAGGACGTGAAGCCCGCCTCGCGCAGCCGCACGGCCCGTTCCGGCGTCAGCAGGCCGAGCGAGGCGCACAGGCTGATCGGCACTTCGCGGCGGATGCGGGCCGCCGCTTCGCACAGCGCGTCGAGGTCGCGGTCGTTCAGGGCCGTGCCGCTGGTCACGATGCCGAAACGGTCGACGTTCGCCTCGGCCAACTCCTCGGCCCGGCGCAGCAGCGTCTCGGCGTCGTGCAGCGGATAGACCGGCGCGTCCGTCCGGTAATGCGCGGACTGGGCGCAGAAGGCGCAGTTTTCGGGACAGCGGCCGGACTTCGCGTTGATGATCCCGCAGGTGAACGCGGCGTCGGGCTTGCGGGCCGCACGGGCCAGACCGGCCACGGACAGGATGTCCAGCGTGGCGGAATCGGGGAGATGGGCCAGACGCAGCGCCTCGGAGGGCGACAGAAGCGGCTCGACGCCGGAGGCGATGCGCCCGGCGATGCCGACAAGCAGGGAATCCATGAAACAAACGTCCTTGCAAAAAAGTGAAACGGGATGAAGCGGCGCGGGAAACGGCCCCTTGCCCTGCTTCGATGGGGCCCGCAGGGAAACGGGGAGGCCCGGCGTACGGGCCCTGCCGGAAGCGGTGCGCCGTGGGACCCGGAACAGGCTTTCCCGCCGCCCGACGGGACGCCGCGCCGTGGGGCCGCAACGGCTTTTCGCCGGTCGGAGAACGCCGCGCCGCCGCGAAACGGCAGGCGAAAAAGGCTACGGCATTTCTCGGCTCTCCGCAACTCCCGTGAAACGGGACGGTTACGGCGCTTCCGGCGGCATTCCGCGCCAACGGCCCGCCGCCGGTACGGAATGGTACCGGGCAAGGCCGCCCACGGCGGAGGCGTGAAGCGCAAAACACCTGTTCTTTCAGCGCCATGTGGAACAGGGGGCCGTTGCACGCGGGGGGCTGTGACGGAGGCGTTCACGGAGGCTTCTCCGGGCCCGACGAGGCCGACCGTTTTGCGGCGGCGGCTGAGGAGAAGCCCGGTCGCGTCGGTTGGCCGGTGACTCCCGCCGCCCTCTTCCGGGGCGTCGGCCTTTTCTCATCCTCGACGCCCCGGAAGGATGCGGCGTCCCCGGACGCCTCTTTCCCCGCCGCCTCGGGGTGCCGCGGTTGACGTCCTCCTTGGGGAGGAGGCCCTTTCCCCGCCGCACGCCGCCGCAGCGAGACGGCGTTTCCTTTGCGGCCTCCGCCGGGTAGGGGCCGCTGGTCAATACGGCTGAAGAGCGCATCGAAGACATTCCGCTTCCGCCGGGCGTGGGCCGTTCCCGCGTCCGGCGTTCCCCTCGCGGCAATGCCGGAGTCCGGCCTTCTCCTCTCGTGTCCGGCTCGCGGTGCGGATACGGGAACTGTCCTGCATGGAAGCAGGTCTCCCCGGACTCGGCTTGCGGATCGGTCGCTTCCGGTTCCGATCCGTTTCCGAAACACCCTCCCGGACGGCTTTGCCGGAACGGCCCGCGGCGTTTGCGCGAGCGTTCCCGCAAGGCCCCTTCCGGGGCGGCGGGGGCGTTTTCGCGCGGAAAGGGCGCGTCGGGCCCGGAAAAGGTTGCGGGCCGTGCCGCAAACGGCTAAGGTCTCATGCAGACGTAGCAAAACGTTTTCGGCACTCCCGTCTTCACGCGGAATCCCGCCCGCAAACCCCACCGTCCGCATGCCCAAGCGCTTTTTACTGTTCGCCCCCGTGCTGCTCGCCGTCCTTCTGTCCATCGGAATCATGGCCTGGTTCGGCTATCGCAATGCCCGGGCTATTCTGGAACAGGAGCTGGCCCAGCACCAGCAGACCGTCGCCCTGCGTACTGTGGATGCGATCCATGCGTATTTTCAGGGCATTACCGAAAACATCCAGACCATTTCGGCCTTTCCGCCCGTGCAGTGGGCCTTCGTCATCCCTTCCGAGGACAACAAGGCCCGCGCCCAGCGGCTCATCCGCAATTTCGTGCAGCACCAGTCGGACCTTCCCAACCTGAGCCTCATCGACGACGAGGGGAACATGCTGCTCAGTTCCTCCTCCGGGGCCATCGGGATGCTGGAGAAGGTTCAGGAGCACATCCGCACGCCGGAAAAGCCCTCCTTCGGAAGCATCGAGGACGCCAACGGCCTGCCCGTGGCCTATGTGTGCACGCCCGTGTTTCAGGACGGGGACAGCGACAGGAGGCGGCTCGGGGCTATCGTCGTCCTGATCAATCTCGAATCCTTTTTCCAGCGCTGGAGGAAGCTGGACGAAACGTCCGGCTACTGGTGCATCGTGGACGGTGCGGGGCGGGTCCTCGCCTCGTGGAACACCAAGAACGAGACCCCCGGCGGCGGCTGCCCCTGTCCGGGCGAGCACCCGGCGGGCAAGCTGTTCCCCTTCAAGGCGGCGGACGGGGACACCGACCTCGGCCTCTGGTTCCCCTTCCCCGGCACGGACTGGCGCATCTTCGCGGGCGTGGACATGGAAAAGCTGCTGGCCCCGGCCACGGTCCTGCGGGACAGGAGCCTTCTGGTCAGCGGCCTGACCGGGCTGGTTCTTCTTGCGCTGGTCTGGTGTCTGCTGTGGACGCTCACCCGGCAGATACGGCAGAAGAATCTTCAGCTCGACACCATTTCGTCCCACCTGCTCGGCGGGCTGATCATCACCCGGCTGGATTCGGATTTCACCATCCAGTACGCCAACGACGGCTATCTTACTATGGTGGGCTACACGGCGGGCCAGATACACCGGGAGCGGGGCGACAGCGCGCTCGCGCTCTGCGTGCCGGAGCAGCGCGCCGCCACGGCCCGCACGCTGTTCGAGCAGCTTTCCAGAGGCGACTCGCTGGTCGCCGAGGTGCAGATGCGGCGGCGCGACGGCGGCGTCCTGTGGACGCTCGTCCGGGGGCGGCGGGTGGACGATCCCGAACTGGGCGAAATCGCGGTCTGGATCGTGGTGGACATCACCGAACAGAAGGAAACGCAGTTCGCCTTCGAGCGCCAGTCCCGCGAGCTGCAAACGCTCATGCAGCAGGTTTCGGTCAGCCAGCGGCGTCTGGAATTTCTTGTGGACAGCGGCAGCATCCCCTTGTGGTCCTTCAACCCGGAGACGCGGCTCCTCGCCTACAACGTCCACGTCTGCCGCCTGTTCGGCTGGCCCGAAGACGTCCTGAACATGTCTCTGGAAGCGTTCTACGACCTGTGCCATCCCGAAGACAGGGAGCGCGTCCGCGCCATTTTCGAGCATGCCCGGCGCGATCCCTTCGGCGCGGACAACCTCGAATACGAATACCGCGTGGGCGACGGCAAGGGGAACTGGCGCTGGGTGCTGGTCAGGGGGCAGGCCGCGTTCAACCCCGTGACGGGCAAGCCGGAACGGGTGGGCATCGTGGTGGACAACCACGTCCGCAAGCAGGCCGCGCTCAATACGCTCCGCCGCGCCAACGACCTTGAGGCGCAGGTGCAGGAGCGCACCGCCGAACTGGCGGCCCGGAACGCCGAACTGCTCCGCAGCCAGCGGGAGGCGCTGGAGGCCACGCGGGCCAAGAGCGAGTTTCTCGCCACCATGAGCCACGAAATCCGGACCCCCATGAACGGCATCATCGGCCTGACCTATCTGGCCTTGCAGCATGAGGCTTCCGACGCCGTCCGGGGCTACCTCTCCAAGATCGACGCGACCGCGCGGACGCTGCTGCGGATCATCAACGACATCCTCGACTTCTCCAAGGTGGAATCGGGCAAGATGGAGTTCGAGTCGGCGGCGTTCCGGCTTTCGGACGTGCTCGACAACACGATGCAGATGTTCACCCGCGCGGTGGAGGAGAAGGGACTGACCCTGCGTCTGGACATGCCGGACGACGTCCCGCAGGCCCTCATGGGCGACGGCACGCGGCTGGGGCAGATTCTGCTCAACCTCGTGGGCAACGCGGTGAAGTTCACGCCCGAGGGCGAGGTGGTGCTTTCGATCCGGCGGGTGGAGACGGAAGGCGACGAGATCACGTTGGGCTTCGCGGTCCGGGACACGGGCATCGGCATCTCGCCGGAGAAGCTCCCCTCCCTTTTCGAGCCGTTCATGCAGGCGGACATGTCCGTTACCCGGCGTTACGGCGGGACGGGGCTGGGCCTCGCCATCGTCCGGGCGCTGGTGCAGCAGATGGGCGGCGCAATCCACGTCCGCAGCGCCAAGGGCAAGGGGTCCACGTTCAGTTTCACACTTCCCTTCGGGCGGCCCGAGGCGCTGCCCGAAGCGGCGTCGGCGTCCGGTTCCGACGCCGCGGGCGATCTGACCGGGGTCCGCGTCCTGCTGGCCGAGGACAACGAGATCAACCGGCTGGTGGCCACGGAAATCCTCAACATGGAGGGCATGGTGGTGGACGTGGCCTGTGACGGTCTCGAAGCCGTGAGCATGGCCCGCGCCCACGCCTACGCGCTGATCCTCATGGACATTCAGATGCCCGGCCTCGACGGCATCGAGGCCACCCGCCGCATCCGCGCGTTCCTCCCCGACATCCCCATCATCGCCATGACCGCCCACACCATGAAGGGCGACGCCGAGCGTTGTCTCGCCGCCGGGATGCAGGACCACGTCGCCAAGCCCATCGACCCGCCCGGACTTTTCGCCACGCTGCGGAAATGGCTGAAGAAGTGAAGATTGGGGGAGGGGAGAACGTTCTCCCCTCCCCCGATTTTCATTCCCCGCTCTCCCGTGTTTTCACGAACGAATAGCCGTCCTTGCCGCGCTGCTTGGACTCGTACATGGCGGCGTCGGCGTTCTTGAAGAGGGCGAGGGCGGCCTGCCCGTCGTCGGGATAGACGGCGATGCCCACGCTGCACGAGAGGGGGAAGTTGCGGTTGGGGCCGATGTAGGACTTGTGCAGGGCGCGGACGACCTCCCCGGCCTTGCGGGACAGGATTTCGGGCGCGCTGACGTCTTCGAGGAACACGATGAACTCGTCGCCGCCGATGCGGGAAATGGCGTCCGTGGGCCGGAACACCGAACGGATGGCGTCGGCGGCTTCGCGCAACACCGCGTCGCCGAAGGCGTGTCCGAAGTTGTCGTTGATGGCCTTGAAATTGTCGAGATCGATCATGAGCAGGCTGTGCCGGGCGGTGCCGTCCTCGTCCTCTTCGATGACCGAGACGATGTGCTCGAACATGGCGTTCCGGTTGAGCAGTCCGGTCAGGCCGTCGCGGCGCGACTTGTCGATGGCCGCGTCCTCGCGCCGGCGGCGTTCGTCGATGTCCACCACATAGGCGATGGCCGTGAGCGCCTGCATGGTTTCGTCCGCCAGCGGGACGAGCGTGCCCGCGACCCATTTGTAGCGGCCCGAGGGCTTCTTTATACGGTATTCCAGATAGCTGACCGGGGCCTCCTCGCCGGAGCCGAGCGAAAGATTCTTGCGGCAGAAGGTGGCGCTGAAGGCGTTCCGGTCGTCGGGGTGGACGCACTCCTGCATGAAGCGCGTACAGGAGTAGCTGTACGGCTCGCTCGTGCGGAAGCGGGGGATGGTGTCCCACCGCTCATACTCGGACAACACCCGGTCGTTGGAGAGATCGACCTGAATGAGCATTTCGCACACGGACTGGAGCGCGCGCCGGTACTGGCGTTCGACCGCAATGCGGCGGTTTTCGATTTGCTTCTGTTCGGTATCGTTGATGATCACGCAGATGTATTCCGGGGAGTCGTCCGGGGTTTTGGTGAGGCGGCTGCTCTCCATGATCCAGCAGGGCGTACCGTCCGCGCGGCGGATGCGGTAGCTGAAGCGGAACTCGTTCTGTCCTTCGCGCTGTTCGTCCAGCGTGGCGATGGTGGAGGGGAGGTCGTCGGGAAAGACGAGGTTGCGCCAGTTCGTGCCGTAGAGGCTCTCGAACTGCTCCCGCGGACAGCGGAGGAGCTGCAACAGGCCGTCGCTGACGTAGCGAAGTTCAAAGTCCAGACCGCAGCACAGCAGGCCGCCGGGGAGGTTGTGGACGATCATGTCGATGTGCGGGGCCACGCGCACAAGCTCCTTGCGGCCGGTGACGATCTGGTCGAGGAAGTCGTTGACCCCCGCCGCGAGTAGGGAGAGCACGCCGGGCCCGCCGTCGCAGCGGACCGTGACGTCCCCGTGCCGGAACCGTTCCAGAACGTGGACGATGTTCCGGGTGGGCCGGAGCAGGCGGGCACGGTAGAACCATGAACCGAAGGCAATTCCGACGGCGCCGAGCAGTGTGGAGACGCACAGGGCGGCCAGCGGGCTTCCCAGATGGGACAGCAGCAGCGCGGCCCCTACGGGAAGGATGGTCGTCAGAATAAAGGCGAGAAAAATCAGACGCCGGGACCCTCTCATGACTGTTGCAACGGAAGGTGCGGTCCCTTTGGCGGCTTCAGGATGTGGGACGGAATCGGATCGATTAGACATGGGGGTCCTGATGGGAAACGGGTTGCTCAATGATCACGGGCCGGAGTGTTTCAGTGGGGCGACGCCGGAACAGGAAATCGGGCGGTCTCTCTCTCTCTCTCTCTCTCTCTGCGGGTCTTGGAAAGAGGCTTCCGCTTCCGGCTCTTCGCCTTCCGAAAGCCGGGGCGCGGGCGGGCGTCCGGTCAGGGCGCGGCGATCAGTCGGATCGGCGGTGCGGGGAGAATCCGCATTCCGGGAGAGGACGGTATCCCGAGGTGAGGACGCATCCCGGAGGCAGGGCGCACCGGAAGAGGGGGCCGGGCCGGTTGCGTCCGCCGGGTTCAAGGCTTCCTGCCGACAGGCGCGGGAATACGGCTCCTCTGCCGAAGGGGCTTGGACCGCTTCCGTCGTTTCCGTTCCGTGCCCCCGGATCGGGAGAACGGGCGGACATTCGGTCAGGGCGCGGCGATCAGTCGGATCGGCGGTGCGGGGAGAATCCGCATTCCGGGAGAGGCCGGTATCCCGAGGTGAGGACGCATCCCGGAGGCAGGGCGTACCGGAAGAGGGGTCCGGTTCGGTTGCGTCCGCAGCGAGATTCAAGGCATCCTCCGGATGCGCGACGAAGCCCGCATCATCCGCGTCGGCTTCGCCGGACGGGGAGATGGGGGCTTCAACGCTTTCCCCGCAAAAGGGGCGGGAATGACCATTCAACTCCGGGGGATTCCAACTCCTGTGGTCTCTCTCTCTCTCTCTCTGCGGGTCTTGGGAAGAGGCTTCCGCCTCCGGCTCCTCGCGTTCCGAAAGCCAGGGCACGAGCTGGCGTCCGGGCAGGGGCCGCGCGTAGTAGAAGCCCTGAATGCTCGTCGCGCCGAGTTCGGAGATGATCCTGGCCTGTTCCGCGTTTTCCACGCCTTCGGCCACGATGGTCATGTGGAAGTGGCGGGCGATGTCGATGACGGCCTTGCAGACCTGCCGGTTGTTGTCGGAGTCTTCGAGGTCCTTGATGAAGGAACGGTCGAGCTTGAGGGTGCTGATGGGGAGATGGGTGAGGTAGCTGAGGCTGGAGTAGCCCGTGCCGAAGTCGTCGAGCGCGAAGCGGATGCCCTTTTCCTGCAACTGCTGCATGACGGCCTTGACCTGCTCGAAGGAGTTGATGAGCACGCTTTCCGTGACTTCGAATTCGAGCTGTTGGGCGTCCACGCCGTGGTAGCGGATGATTTCCATGACCCGGCTGGCGAAATTGGTCTGGAGGAGCTGGATGGCTGAGATGTTGACCGCGATCTGGAACGGCGGGCGTCCCTCGGGGGAAGGGATGGCGAGGAGCTGGCGGCAGACCGTGTCGAGCACGAGGTAGCCCACGTCCACGATGAGGCCGGTTTCCTCGGCCACGGGGATGAATTCGACGGGAGAGATGAAGTTGCCCGCGCCGTCGCGCAGGCGGAGCAGGGCTTCGGCCTTGTGGAAGAGGCCGGTGCTGATTTCAAAGACGGGCTGGAAGTGGACCTCGAAGTCGCCGTTCGCCAGCGCGGAGCGGATGAGCACCTGAAGGAGCTTCTTGCGCGAGAGTATCTGATCCAGCTCCTTGTTGAAGAGGTAGATGCCGCGCCCTTCCTTGCGGGCTTCCGCGAGGGCGAGTTCCGCGTGGGTGATGAGGGTGCTCGGGGTGGTGCCGTGATGGGGCGAGACGCTGATCCCGACGTCGAGGTTGCAGGTGTATTCGAGGTCTTCGAGGGAGAGGACCCGGTTGAAGGACCCGCGGATGGCGGCGGCGAGCTCCTGCGCCTGTTCGCCGGAAGCGCCGGGCAGGATGATGAGGAAGTCGTCGCCGCCGGAGCGGTACAGACTGCCCTCGGGGACGAAGCGGGCGATGGACAGGCTCACGTCCTTGAGGAGCAGATCGCCCTTGGCGTGGCCGAACGTCTCGTTGAACAGCTTGAAGTCGCTGATGTCCAGCAGGATGACGGCGCAGGAGGTGTCGTCCTTGAGGAAATGCTGAAGGTTCTTGAGCGCGGCCTGCCGGTTGGGGATGTCGAGCAGGGCGTCGTGGTAGGCCATGTGCTCCAGCTTGCGGGCGTGGAGCATGCGCTCGGTGATGTCGGTGCCGCTGACGAGGTAGACCATTTCGTCGTTGAGCCAGCGGATTTTCTTGTGCCGGAGCTGGAGATAGAGCTGTTGGCCGTCCTTTTCGATGAGGCAGTCCTGCCCGTTGAGGATGGAGCAGCTTTCGCACGGCTTTTCAAGCTGGAAAAAGGAGCGGTAGCAGAACGAACCCGGCACGCACTCGGGGCGCAGGCTCCGTATCTGCTTGTTCGCGAACAGGATTTCGTGGCGCAGGGGATGGACGACGAGGAGGTAGGAGTCCACGTTGTCCATGATGGTCCGCAGGGCTTCGCGCATCTGCTCCTTTTCGCGGCGGCGTTCCTCCTCGATGAGTTCGGAATCCAGCCGGAAGCGGTCGGCGGCCTCCTTGTCGAAGAAGTTGACGCCGGGCCGCAGACAGCAGGCTTCGGAGGCGCGTTCCACCAGCCCGGTGAAGCTCAGGGCGTCGTAGGGGGCGATGGCGATGCCGAGCGAGAAGGAGACGGTGTCCTTTTCGCCGTCGAAGGCGCAGGAGGCCGTGAGCATGCGGTGCAGGTTGCGGGCGAGGTCGGTCACTTCGCGCAGGGTTTCATACTGATCTGCGAAGAGGAGAAAGGCTTCGGGCCCGTAGTGGACGGGCACGTCGTTTTCGCGGGAGACCCTGCGGATGATCGAGGCGGCGTGCTGGAGGTAGAGGTCGCGCCAGCGTTTTCCCCGGCGGAATTCGATTTCGTCGAGGTTGCGGAACTCGACGAGGATCAGGGCCTGAAGATTGAGCCCGGCGAGCAGATCGCGTTCAATAATGGCCCGTCCGGCCTCAAGCGTGTACAACGCTGTCTGTGAGGAAAGCTGTGCGGGATGGGCGACGGGCAGCTCGCGCACCGACTGCGGGGTGACGTCGTGCAGCGCGCCGATGATGCGGTTGACGTTGCCCTCGGCGTCGCGCAGGGCGGCGACGCGGGCCTCCATGAGCCGCCACACGCCGTCGCCGTGGTGCAGGCGGACGGAAAGGCGGCTGCACGAGCTGAGCGTGGAGAGGGCGGCCATATGGCGGTGGACGATGTCCAGATCGTCGGGGTGGAGCAGGGAGACGAGATCGTGGATGGTCTGAAAGCGGCTCCTCGGATAGCCGAGCAGGCGTTCGACGTTTTCGGAGAGCGCGAGGCCGCCGTCGACGTCGCGCTCCCAGATGAAGTCGGAGACGACGGGGAAGAGCGGCGCGGGGGCGTCGTCGCCGGTAACGTCGCGAAACCCGCCCACGATGTAGCGGGGGATGCCGTCGGCGTCGCGCAGGCTCTGGGCGTACAGCTCCACGGCGATCCAGTCGCCGTTCACGCCGCTGGTGCGGACGTGGCGGGAAAAGGCGTCGTGGGTGCCGGAGCAGAGCGAGTCGAGATCGGTTTCCAGCCCGTCGAGGTCCTCAGGATGGGTGAGGACGCGGATTTCATTTCTGGTAAGGCGGCGGTTGGCGACCGCGAAACGGGCGTCGCCGGAAAAGACGGCCTCGGCGTCGCGTACCGCTTCCTGCTCCCAGACGACCTCGGAAACGGTCTCTCCGATGATTTTATACAGATTTAAAGAGGAAGCCGCCCTTTTTGACCCGGAATCAGCGTCTTCGGAGCCGTGCACGATTCCAGAATCTCCGCCGAGAGGGGACGCGCACGCCGTCGGATTCCGAATTTGCGTTGTCATTGAGCATCCTTACAGGTCTTACGAACACCGGGAACATTCGTAGCCTACCATGCTCCGTCACAAAGCGCAAATACAGATCAGCCTGTATGCACTGGCTGTTTGCGTTTCGTCGTTTTTTTGGGAAAATCGAGGCTGTTGGAGTCGTTTTCCCGTGGGGCAGGGGTGTTCCTCCCGTCCGTAGCGTACGTTGATCATTTGGTATGGGTCCGGTAGAGTCCTGTCGTCACATCACTTCTCAACCGCCCACGACTTCTATTAACCATTTTTGAATTATTGTCAATCAAAAATGGTTTCTCCCCGGCCGGAACGGTTCGTCGCCGGTTTCGGCGCGCGCTTGTGTTTCGGGGCAGGAAGGTCCGGGCTTTGGACACTTTTTACCTATGGAAACATTACAGAATCGGCTCAGGACCGTGCGGGGAGGCATGACGCAAAGCGAGTTCGCCTCGCGGCTGCGAACCCCGCTTACGACCTTGGGACGGTACGAGCGAGGGACGAATCTTCCTGATTTGGAATTCGTCATCAATCTATGCACCATTTTTGATGTATCCCCGGAGTGGCTGCTGTTCGGGCGGGGAGGGATGCGTCCGAGCGCGCCCGATGCGCCGCCGCCCCCCGATGGGGGCGGGCGCTGCCGCCAGTGCGTGCTGCTGGAAAGGGAGTTGGGTGCGGAACGGGCCGAACGCCGCGAGGTGTTCGCTGAAAACCGGATTCTCAACGCCGAAAATCGCAGGCTTTTGCAGGAAAACGGGCGGCTTCGTGAGGAGCTCGCCCTTCTTCGTGCCAACGGAAAAAGCGGAATATAGCGAACGGACTCTCGAAATGCCGAGATTCGGGCCGCCTGCGCGCCCGGCTCTTTTCCCGTGCCCGCGTCTCCGGCGACCTCTGTGATGGCGCCTGTAAGTTCCCTGATCTGCTTTTCCCGTGCCCGCGTCCCCGGCGAAGCGGTCGCCTTAACGTTTTCTTCACGCCGCGGATCGGAGTATGGCCTCACGAAAGAAACACCAAACCCTACAAGGAGAAAACCTATGCGTTTCATGCTGGCTCTGCTGCTTTCGCTGGCTCTGGCGGTTCCGGCTTTCGCGGCGTTCGACGGCCCCGGTGCGGGCGGCTTCAGGGGCCCCGGCCCGAAGGAGGTCACGCAGTCCGCGCAGGTGCGCGACGCTCTTGACGATACGCCCTGCACCCTCGAAGGCCGCATCCTCGAAAGGATCGGCGGCGACAAGTATACCTTTGAAGACGCGTCCGGCAAGGTGATCGTCGAGATCGACGACAAGGTGTTCCACGGCAACACCGTGACGCCCGAAACCCGCGTCAGGCTCGTGGGCGAGGTCGAACGCAAGAAGCACGGACGCCCCAACGAGGTCGACGTGCGCTATCTGGAAATCGTGCGGTAGCGATCCGCGAACGGGCCGGGACTCGGAATACGGCGTCCCGGCCCGCTTTTCTTTCGGGGCGGGTGCTGGCAGAATGGCCCCGGAGGACCGTATGGACGGAAAACCGATTCACGCGCTGATCGTTGAGGACAATCTGGACATCACCGCCAATCTGTACGCCTTTCTCGAACCGCTCGGCTACGCGCTGGACTGCGCCGCCAACGGGAGCGTGGGGCTGGAGCGTGCCGTGGAGGGGGCGTTCGACGTCATCGTGCTGGACGTCATGCTGCCCGGCATGGACGGCCTCGCCGTGTGCCGCGCGCTTCGGGAGCGTTACGCCGATCCCACCCCCATCCTCATGCTCACCGCCCGCGACACCGTGGCCGACCGCGTGGCCGGTCTGGACTGCGGCGCGGACGACTACCTCGTCAAGCCGTTTTCGCTGAAGGAACTGGACGCCCGCCTGCGCGCGCTGGTGCGCCGGGCCAAGGGGCGGCAGACCCGCGCGGTCCTGCGTTGGGAGGACGTCGAGCTTGATCCCGCCGCCCACACCGCCGCGCGGGCGGGCGTTCCCCTGCGTCTCGGGCCCACCGCCTTCGCCATTCTGGAGACGCTGCTGCGGGCCGCGCCCGACGTCGTGCCGAGGGCCGGGCTGGAGCGGGAACTCTGGGGCGATGCGCCGCCCGACAGCGACGCGCTGCGCACCCACATCCACGAACTGCGCCAGAAGCTGGACAAACCCTTCGCCGTCCCCCTGCTCAAGACCGTGCCCCATGTGGGCTACGGGCTGGTGTCCCATGCCCGGCGTTCTTGCTGAAGGGCTGCGGCGGGCCGGGCGTTTCGGGGTCCGGCTGGCGGGGGCCGCGTTCCGGCTCGGAGGCCGGGCCGCCGGACGGCTGCGGGCGTGGCCGGAAGGCTCCCTGCGGCGGCGCATCGCCGGGGCCTTCCTGCTGCTCACGCTGGCGAGCGGGGCGGTGTTCAGCCTGAGCGCGACCCTCGCCTACGACTATACGATCACCCACGTCATCCGCTGGCATATGGACCCCATCGCGCGGCTGCTCATCGACGCCGAGGAGCAGCGTCCGGAGGACGTCGGGGCGTTGGCGAAGATGCTGCGGGTGAAGTGGTACGCGGGGGACGACATCCCCGACGACCTGCGCCCCGGGAGCCGGGGCCGGGAGCTCGTCCGCATCAAGCGCGACCGCTACGCCATGACCTGCCGCACCAAAGAGGGCCGGGAGTACGCCGTGGTCGGCAAGGTCAAGGACTTGGACGATCTTGAGGAAGCCATGCGGGACGTCGCGCTGGCCTGCGTGTTCGGGAGCCTGCTGGCGGCGGGGCTGCTGGCGTACTGGCTCGGGCGGCGACTGATTTCCCCGCTGGTGGAACTGGCGCGCAAGGTCAAGGCGGGCGAGCCGCTGGACGACGCGCCGCTGTGCGCGAGGCGGGACGAGGTGGGCGCGCTGGCCCGCGCCTTCGCCGGACGCGAGCGGGCGTTGCGGGCCTTCCTCAACCGCGAACAGTTGTTTACCGGCGACGTGAGCCACGAGCTCCGCACGCCGCTCACCGTGCTGCGGGGCGGCGCGGAAATCCTCGAAAGCCGTCTGGACGACAGGCCGGACCTGCTGCCGGTCGTGGAGCGGATGCAGCGCACCCTCGCCGCCATGACCGCGACCGTGAGCGCTCTGCTGTTGCTGGCGCGGACGCCGGAACGGCTCGAATGCCGCCCGTTCGACCTTGCGGCCACGGCCCGGCGGGAAGCGGACATCGCCCGGGAACTGCTGCGCGGGCGGCCCATCGCGCTTGTCGAACGCCTGCCCGAGGTCCTGACGGTGGAGGGCAATCCCGAAGTCGCCGCCCTCGTCCTGCACAACCTGCTCGACAACGCCTGCCGGTATACGGAGGAAGGGCGCATCGAACTGGCCCTCGACGCGGACGGCCTCGTGCTGACGGACACCGCGCCGTCCATCGATCCCGAGGTGCGCGCCCGGATGTTCGAGCGCGGCACGCGCGGCGCAAGCCGGACGCCGGGCAGCGGGCTGGGACTGTCCCTCGTGCAGCGCGGCTGCGAGCGGCTCGGCTGGCGCGTCTCCCATGAGCCGTGGGAAGGCGGCAACCGTTTTCGGGTCCGGTTCACGGCGTAGCCGCGCCGTGGGCGGGGATGTGCCGAGGGGAAGGGGCCGCGCCTGACGGCACGGGAAGGCAGGCCGGAGCGGCGTCTCTGCGGGAGGCGTCTGAGAGAGATTGCGGGCGAAGCGGGCGACAGACCCACGTCCTTGAGGCGCAGATCGCCCTTGGCGTGGCCGAACGTCTCGTTGAACGGCTTGAAGTCGCTGCTGTCCGGCGGGATGACGGCGCGGGGGGCGGGATGTGCCCGTAGAGGCCGCGCGGGACGGCTACTTTTTGGCCTGCGGCGCGGGTTTGGCTGGGGACGCGGCCTTGGCGGCGGGCTGTTTGGCGGGCGCTTTGGCCGGAGCCTGCTTGGCGGCGGACGCCGCTTTTACCGGCATGTTCTTCGCCGGGCTTGGGGACGCCTGTCCGGTCTTGCCGGGCTTGGCGTTCCTGGCGGGCGCGGCGGTGCCGGACGCCTTGCCGGATGCGGCGGCCTTGCCCGTCTTCGGATCGGCCTTGGCGGGTGCGGCCTTCCGCTCCGTCTTGGGGGCCGTCCGTCCGGTCTTGGCGGACGCGGGGTTGGACGCCGGGGCCTTTTCCGTCTTGGCGGCCTGCGCCGTCCGTCCGGCGTTCGCCGTTTTTTCAGGAACTTTTGCGGCCTTGGAGGCTGTGCCGGGATCGGCCTTTGAGGAGGCCGTCTTCACCGGCATCGTTTGGGCGGACGTCTTGCCGGGGACGGCCTTGCGGGGCGCGGCGGCCTTTTGCGGAGCGGGCTTCCGTTTCGCGTTGCCGGAAGCGGCCTGCGTCTTCTGTCCCTTGTCGGGGCCTTGCGCCTTGGCGGCGGCCTTGCCCTGCGTTTGCGCCGGAGCCTGCTTGGCGGCGGACGCGGCGTTCGCCGGAGCGTTTTTCGCCGGGCCTGGGGACGTCTGCGCGTTTTTGCCGGGCTTGGCGGGCGCGGCGGTGCCGGAAGCCTTGCCGGGTGCGGCGGCTTTGCTCGTTTTCGGATCGGCCTTGGCGGATGCCTGCGGGGCGGGTCGGGCCGTGCGGGACGCCGCTTTGCCGTCCGGGGTACGGGATGCGGACGGTGCGCCGGATGCCTTGCCCGGCGCGGCCTGTGCGACCGCGACGGTCCGTTTCGCGTTCTTCGCCGGAACGGCTTGGGCGGCCTTGTCGGCGTTCGCCCGTTTCCGGGCGGCGGGTCCGGCTTTCGCTGTGACTGCCGCATTCGCGGCGTGCCCGCGCGGGTCGGCCCCGCGTGCGGAGGCCGTCTGTTTGCGGGTGGCGGAGCGTTTGGTGCCCCGGACGTCGGCGGCGTGGCGGCGGGTCTTGCGTTCGTCGAGCGCCATGAGCTTCCTGACGGCTTCGGCGTCGGATTCGGGGGCGTTGACGCGGCGCGCGCCGATGAAGGTGGAGCGGAAATAGGGATCGGAGAGCGTCGCCACGGACACGCTTTTGCCGCGTCCGGGACTGTGGATGAACTTGCCCTCGCCGATGTAGATGCCGGTGTGGTAGCCGCGTTTCGGATGGCTGAAGGCCACGATGTCGCCCTCCATGAGGCTGCCGGAGCGGACGGGGCGTCCTGCGGCGGACTGTTCGCGCGCGGTGCGGGGCAGCGAGATGCCGACGTCGCGGTAGGCCCACTGCACGAACCCCGAACAGTCGAAACCGTCCATGCCGGTGCCGCCGGTCACGTAGGGCGTCCCGAGCGCGGCCTTGGCGCGTTCGATGAGGTGCAGGCTCGACAGCGGCACGCCCTCGTCCCGCATGCGGCTCATGGCGGCGGTGCGGTAGTCGTAGGCGAACCGCTCCTCCGGACTCATGGCCGAGCGGTCGGCGTTCCGTCTGCTTTTGATATACTCCTCAAAGGCATAGGTGCTGTCGTAGGGCGCTTCCACGGGCATCGGGCGCTTCGTGGAACAGCCGGACAGGCCCAGCCCCGCAAGGAGGAGCAGGACGGCGACGCGGAGGATGAGGGGGCGCGTGTTCATCCCCTCGGGCTAGAAAATATTGCCAGCGGTGTCAAGGGAATCCGGCGAAAGAATCACGGTCCGCCCGGTTTTTTCGCCGCCCTGCGGAAAGGGGGCGGGGATACCGGTTCGGAAAGGGCGGTCCGGGAAGCCGGGAAAGCGCCGGAAGACGGCCCGCGGGGGAACTCCTGCGCCGAAAGCGTGTACGGAGAATCCGTTCAGTCGGCGGAGCACCCGGCGGGGACGCGCCGGAAGGGGCATGCCGCGTTGCCGGTGCCGTACGGCGGCGATCCGAGATTCGGGGGGAGCCGGAAACCCGCGGGCAGTCCTTACGCCGCATCCGCACGCCGATGTTCCGGCGCAGGTGCGGGCGTGTCCGCCAGCTCCGGGGACTGCGCGGCGAAGGAGCGGATGCGGGAGTCTTCCTCCCGGACGAGGGCCGCCCCGGCGCGGACGGGAGGCCGATAACGTTGGCGTTCATTTTGTTTCCCCTTTTGGGGACGCCCGGCGCGGACGGAACGGCGGGCGGTTCCCTTTTTCGGAGAAAACGGTCCCTCGGGGCGTGCCGTTTCGGGATAGCTGTTGACGAGAAGGGGCAAAAGGTGAATTCTCGCACGAACGGTTTGTCGATATTCGACGACGCCGCAGAGGGGAACAGGGGAGAGAGGAGTATGACGATGCCGCAAAGAGGAATGTATCCCGCCGGTTCCGATCTCAGCGGGCGTTATGCCGCATTCTCGGGCAAGGCCGATGGGCGCGCGTGCTCCTTTCTTTCGTTTTCGTCATCCCGAAGGCGTGGTTTCGGCGTGTCCGGGGGCGTTTTCGCCGCGGCGGCACCGCGCGTACCCGCCCACGCCGCGCCCCCGCTCGCCCGCAACGCGCTTTCTTCCAACATCAACGCAAGGTTGCATGTGCTCTCTCGGAGCCCCTTTGAAGGGTTCCGTATGAACCCCGTTGCGGCACGGAGAGGCCGAGGGGTTGCCCGAACCGGGAGGGGAGCGGCATGATCATGAAAAAGAACATTCTGCTGCGTACCAATCTCTTGGTCTGCGCCGTCATCGTGCTCGGGTTCGCCGTCTCTTCCGTCATCAGCTACTGGTCCAATCAGGGCATTTTTCTCAAGGACGTCGAGAACGTCTCCTCGCTGACCTCGGAAGGCATCTACTATCAGATCGAGTCCATCTTCACCCGGCCCGTGAACGTCTCGCTGACGATGGCCAACGACAACCTGCTCAAGGAGTTCCTCGCCGACGAAGAGGCGAACCTGCGCAACCCGTCCTACGTCGAGACCCTGCGCGACTATCTGAACGTCTACCGGGCCAAATACGGCTACGATTCCGTGTTCCTCGTCTCCACGCGCACCGGGCGTTACTACCATTTCAACGGGCTGGACCGGGTGCTGACCCCCGGCAACCTCGAAAACGAATGGTACTACGCGTTTCTCAAGTCCGGCGCGGAGCACTCGCTCAATATCGACAACGACGAGGCGGCCAGAAACGAAATCACCGTGTTCATCAACTGCCGGATCACCGGGCGGGACGGCTCCACGCGGGGCGTGGTCGGCGTCGGGTTCCGCATCGATCATTTGCAGACGCTGCTGGACGACTACGAAAAGAAGTTCGGGGTGGCCGCCTATCTTGTGGGCGAAGACGGGAACGTGGAGGTTTCCACCGAGCGGACCGGCTACAAGGCGGTCAACCTGTTCCGCACCCCCGCCTTCGCGGCGTTGAAGGCGCGGATTCTGAACGACAGTGACGGGCGGCAGATGTTCTGGTACCCCGCCGAGGGCGGCGACCGCTACCTCGTGACCCAGTACCTCCCCAATCTGCACTGGCACCTCGTCGTGGAGAACGACACGCGGGGCCTGACCCGGAAGCTGAACGTCCAGTTCTACCGCAACGTGCTGGTCATCGTCGTCATCCTCGTCTGCGTGCTGCTGACCATCACCCGGGTGATCCGCTCGTACAACGCGCAGATCATCCGCCTGACCCGCGCCGTGGAGGAACGGGAACGGAAGCATCGGGCCGTGTTTCAGGAGGCGACGGAGCAGCTTTACGAAAACATCTACGAGTTGGACATCACCCACAACCGTACGGCGAGCGAGGCGACGGAGCGCTATTTCGAGAGTCTGGGCGCGGCGTTGGGCACTCCCTATGACGAATGTCTGTGCATCGTCGCGGGAAAGCAGATCAAGGAGGAGTTCCGGCAGGGCTATCTGGACACCTTTTCCCGCGAGAACGTGCTCAGGGCCTACCGGGAGGGCCGGAACAGCCTGCAATACGACCTCATGATCTCTTCGGACGGCGGCGGGACCTACTACTGGATACGGATTTCCACGCACATCTTCCACTGGGACGAGGACGATTCGATCCGCATGCTCGTCTACCGTCAGAACATCGACGCCCAGAAGCGGCGCGAGCGGTCCCTGTTCGATCAGATGCGGCGCGACTCCCTGACCGGGCTGTGCAACAAGGCCGCCACGCAGGAAGACATCCGGCGGCTGTTGCAGCGGGAACCCGGCGGGACGTTCGCCTTCTTCATTCTGGACGTGGACAAGTTCAAGGACGTCAACGACACGCTCGGCCACGGCGCGGGCGACGCCGTGCTGGTGGAGTTCGCCCGGACGCTCAGGGGGCAGTTCCGGGAGGACGACGTGGTGGGGCGCATCGGCGGGGACGAGTTCGTGGCCTTCTGCCGCCTGCCCGGACGGGAGGCGGCGCGGAAAAAGGCGGCGGAACTGGTGGCCGCCCTGCGCCGCGACGTGCGGGCCGAGGCCGGGACGTGTTCCATTACGGCCAGCATCGGGGTGGCGCTGTCGCCCGAGTCGGGACGGGAATTCGAGACGCTCTACCGGAACGCGGATAGGGCCCTGTACCGGACCAAGGAAAAGGGCCGGAACGGCTTCACGCTCCACGGGGACGCCCGAGCGACCCCGGAATGACGGCAAGGCCCCGGAAGAAATGCTCCTTCCGGGGCCTTGCCGTACCGGATGCCGCCGGTTCCCTTTGGGGAGTGACGCTTCGGCGGCATCCGCGCCGCAACGTCCCGCCGTCTCTCCGGCGGATGGCGTTTGAACCGTTTACAGACCGGCCTTTTTGTCGAAATCGCGTTTCAGGCTTTGCAGGACCTCGTCCTCCTCATCGTCCTCAAGTTCGGCGGGGGCGATGTAGACCACGGTTTCCTCCGTGCTTTCGCCGGTGTCCGCATCCTCGATTTCCAGATCGGTGGTGCCGACTTCGATGGAGCCGAGCAGTTCGCCTTCCGAGTCGAGGATGACGATTTCCATTTCGTCGTCGAGGGTCGCCAGAGCCTCTTTCAGTTCTTTGACAATCATGGGTACGCCCTGTTGTTGGTTTGAAAGTGGGGACGGGCCGCCGCCGCGCCGCCGCGGGACCGCCGAAAAGGTTGTCCTCCCGGAAGCGGCCCGCGTCAAGCTGTTTTCGCGCGCGGGGCGCCTGCGGGGAAGGAATGCGCCTCCGCAGGCCGTCGTGGAGCCGTTTTTCCGGGCGCGTCTTCCCGCCTCCGCGTCCCCGGCGCGCTTGCGGAGGCCCCCGCCGGCAGTCGGGACGCTTGGCCTGAGGCGTCC
The DNA here is from genome assembly GCA_902373525.1 of uncultured Bilophila sp. Taxonomy (GTDB): domain Bacteria; phylum Desulfobacterota; class Desulfovibrionia; order Desulfovibrionales; family Desulfovibrionaceae; genus Bilophila. Next base: position 25,228 of record CABKMN010000009.1, read on the forward strand.
CGCGCGCCTGCGGCGGTCCCCCCATCCGGCAAGGGCAAGATGGAAGAACAGAGCCGCGGCCCGCGCGCCTGAGGCGGCCCCGTCAAGGGCCAAAGCCGCGTTGCGTTCCTCGTGATCGGCACGCCTGCGGGGAACCCGCAGAGCACGGCGAAGTCGTCGTTCCCCTGCGGGGGACCCGGCGCGTCTGTGGAGGGACCCGCGACGCCTCGATACCCAACCGGTCAAATTATGGATGCCCGGCACGCCTGCGGGGAACCCGGCTGCGCTGCGGCGGCATGAAGCGAGAACGCTCCGTCCATGCACGCGCAAGGGACCGGGCGCGACCCCGGCGCGGGAGGGGAGCCTCCGCGCCGCGCCTGCCGGTCACGGGACCTTGCCGCGGTTTCGGGGACGCTTTCCTGCGTGCGGCCGCTACGCCGGTACGGGCTGGCCGAGGCAGTCGGAGAGCGCCTCAAGCAGCTTCTCCACCTCGATGGGCTTGGAAAGGTGGCGGTTCATGCCGCTTTCCAGCGACTTTTTCATGTCTTCACCGAACGCGTTGGCGGTCATGGCGATGATCGGGATGGTCCGGGAGTCGTCCTTGCCCCGCGTGCGGATGCGCCGGGTGGCTTCGAGGCCGTCCATGATCGGCATGCGGATGTCCATCAGGATGGCGTCGTAGTGGCCGGGCGCGTTCCGGGTGAAGGCGTCCACCGCCTCCTTGCCGTTGGGCACGAGGTCCACGGTGAAGCCGTTCATGGTCAGGATGGCCTCCGCGATTTCCTGATTGAGCGGGTTGTCCTCGGCCAGCAGGATGTGCCCGCCCCGAGGCTCCTGGGCCGGGTCCGGGGACGGGGAGGCCCCGGTTTCCCGCTCCGCGCCGTCCGGGGCGAGGGGGAAGGTCAGGGTGAACGAAAATTCCGATCCCTTGCCGAGCTCGCTGCGGACCTCCAGCGTGCCGCCCATCATCTGCACCAGACGGTTCGAGATGGCCAGCCCCAGCCCCGTGCCGCCGTAGTTCGCGGACGTGAGGCTGTTTTCCTGCTCGAAGGCGTTGAAGATGCGGCCTATGGCCTCCTTGCCGATGCCGATCCCGGTGTCGGCTACGGAGAAGCGCAGCCGGACCTTGCCGGAGGCCTTTTCGAGCTGTTCGACGCGCAGGTCCACGCTGCCGCCCTCGCCGGTGAACTTGACGGCGTTGCCCATGATGTTGATGAGCACCTGACTGAGCCGGAGCATGTCGACCATGACCTCGGGCCCGGAAATGCCGTTCGCCACGGAGAACCGTATCCCCTTGGCTTCGGCCTGCGGGCGCATCAGGGATTCGAGCTTGTCGAGCTGGCGGGCGAGGTCGGTGCGTTCGAGGTTCAGTTCCAGCTTGCCGCTCTCGATGCGGGACATGTCCAGAACGTCGTTGATCAGCCCGAGCAGGTAGGCGTTGGCCGATTCGATCTTTTCGAGGCAGTCCAGCGCCTTTTTCCGGTCGTCCAGCACGGCCTTGGCGATGGCGGTCATGCCGGTGATCGCGTTCATGGGCGTGCGGATTTCGTGGCTCATGCGCGAGAGGAAGTCGCTTTTGGCCTGACTGACGGCGTCCGCCTTGGCCTTGAGGATGAACGAGGTGAGCACCCGCGTCAGTTCCGAGAGCAGGTTGCGCTGCTCCGCCGTCCATTCGTAGCCCGGATCGCGTTTTTCAAAGCTCATGCTGCCGACGTACTGCCCCCGGTTCCAGATGCCCGCGTGCAGGCAGCTCGGCAGGCTCGGGATGCCGGAGAGGCGCGGGCCCCGATACAGCCTGTCCTGATCGTAGAGGCCGGAAATCTCCCGCACCTTTTCGGCGCTGACGTAACAGGTCCGGTCCATGAGCGTGTCGGCCTGATGCCGGGCCCACTGGTAGGTGCAGCGACAGCTCAGGTAATCGCGGTCCAGTTCCACGATGGACACCCGGTCCAGCCCGCAGCTCCTGCCGACGCGCGACAGGAGCAGGAACACGGCGTCGTTCAGGTTCTTGGATTTGCCGAGCAGTTCCAGCGCGAAGGAGATCAGGTTTTCCTGCACCAGCGGGCCGTCGTGATCGATGGTGTTGATGCTGTGGCGCTCGGGGTAGGCGTCCACGAGCATGGTTCCGAGTTCGTTGGAGGAATCGAGATAACAGGCCGCCGAGCCCTTGCCGTTGGCCTTGACGTATTTGAGGGTGCTCTCGGCGCAGCGGTACAGGCCGCTGTAGTCGGGCACCACCGCGGTCACGCACATGCCGATGCTGGCCGAGACGTGCATGTCCGGGTTTTCGGCGTTGGCGAGGGCGCGGATGCGCGCCGCGATGCGGGGGCCGATCTCGCCCGCGCGGGCCTTGGTGCAGTTTTTGATGAACAGCATGAATTCGTCGCCGCCCAGCCGGACGAGGATGTCCTCGGGCCCGGTTTCGGCGCGCGCGATGTTGGCGGCCTCCTGAAGGATGGCGTCCGCGAAGACCCGGCCCTCGCCCCGGTTGAGGACGGAAAAGTCGTCCATGTCCAGCAGCATCATGCAGTGGACTTCCTCGGGCTTCTTGTGGGCCAGAACGTCCCGGACCCGGCGTATCCCGGCGTCCCGGTTCCAGAGGCCGGTCAGGGCGTCGCGCGACTTGGCCTCCTCCAGTGCGAATTCCTTGGCCTTTTCCTTTTCAATTTTGGTGATTTTGCCGATGATCTTGATGGTCTTGCCCTGTTCGTCGCGGATGGGCGTGGTCGAGATGCGCGCCCAGACGTAGGGGGACTTGGGGTTCATGCGTACCCGCAGGTCCAGTTCCCCGTTTGAGGTGTCGTGGAGCAGTTTGAGCAGGGCCGGGAGGAACGACTCCTCCACCAGCGTGCCCACATGCCTGCGCAGGTAGTCGGGGATGACGCGCTCCAGATCGTTCCGCCCCCGGTTGTCGCCGTCCTCCAGCGTGCCGTACCCCCGGTAGAGGTCGGTGGCGGGGTCGTATTCGTACACGATGCTCGCCGTGTTTTCGACCGCCACGTGGAAGCGGAACTGTTCGTTTTCCAGCCGCCGTTTCTGGGTGGTCCATGCGGCGTAGACGTGGTTGAAGGCTTCGGCGAAGGCCCGCGTTTCCTTGGAGCCCTGCGGGACGAGCGGGGGAAAGCCGGCGCCGTCGAGGCGCTTGAGGGCCCACGCGTAGGCGCGGAAGGGACGCGTGACCAGCATGTAGAACAGGCCCACCGCGACCCCGAGGAGCAGCAGGAGGCTCAGCACGTACGCCAGCGCCATGTTCATCATGTCCTGTGTCCGGCCTTCGATGGCGAGGAGTTCCTTGCTTTTGCGGCTGTCCACCAGCTCGCGGAACTGGATGATGGCGTTCTTGATGTGCTGCTTGCCGTAGGCGTACCCTTCGTTGAACAGGTATTGCCCGGCGCGCGCCTGCTTGGCCTGCGGGGAGAGAGCCTCCTCATCGGGCGTGAGGCGCAGCGCGGCGACCGGCTCGGGCATGTCGGCCTTCGGGATGCCGAGGCTTTCCGCGACCAGCCGCATGGCCCGCGCTTCGGGATGGACGAGGTCGTCGGACTGGGCCTTGGCCCCTTCCAGAAGCGCCTGCTCGCGGGGGGCCAGACCCAGCGCGGGCAGTTCGGCCAGCGCCTTTTCCCGGCGCTGCGTCTCCAGCACTTCCTTCCAGTAGTTGTGCAGGTGGACGGGGTTGCGGGAGGTGACGAACTGCCACGCCTCGCCGGTGAGATAGTCGGAAGCGTCGCTGAGGGCCGTACTGCTCTGGATGGAGCGGTTGCGGCTCTGCTCGATGCGGAGTTGTTCATGGATGCCCGTGGTTACGTCGCGTATGGCCATGCCGGAGAGCAGGATCGCCGCGAAGGCGAGCCCTATCAGGATGACGGAGGCGATGGTCATGGAATAGTTCGTCTTCTTCAAGAGGCTTCTTCTCCGCTTGCGGTCTTCGCTATGGGAAGGTCGGGGACGCAGCGTTGGATGCCTTGAGGGGGGGACCGTACGCCCGGAGAAGGCTGCGCTGAAGAGGCTCCGCCGGTGGGATGCCGTCGGAAAGGGTCTTTTCTTTGGCTCTTACCTGTGAACCGGCAATCGTGCAACCGTTTCCGGCTGTTTTTGGCGGAAATTCCGGGCAATCCGGGAAACGGGCGGCCTTTGCGCGCCCTGCGGGGCGTCCGCCCGCCGCAGCGCTCCGTCGTTCCGGGACGGGGCGGCGCGGCCCGGATTCCGCGCCGGGGGTTGAAAACCCGGATGGGAAGAGGCAAAAGGGAACTCCCGCACCCGCGACGGAGGCGTCGCCGGGCCGTCGGCTACGCGGAGTGGCCGGTGGAAGTCCCGTACTCGTGTGGAAGGCGATCTGCATCGCCGCGCTGGGCGGCGTCCTGTTCAGAAAGTCCCGTATCGGCGTAGGCGCTCTGCCCCCGGCGACGGCGTCCAGAACGGCCTGCGAGGAATCCCGCACCCGCGTGGAAGGCGCGGTCCGGCGGGAAAGGTATTCGCGCCGTACTCGGGAAGTCCCGTACCCGCGGACCATGTATCGGCGCGCCACCGACATTTGCGGAGGAATCCCGCACCCGCGATGGGGGCAGGCGTCGGATCATGCCCCTTCCGCGTGTGCCTGGCGGCAGGAATCCCGTATCCGGGTGAGAGGCCCCGTGCCGCGCGCAAGCCCGGCCGTAGGTCCCCGAGGGACCCCGTATCCGCGTGGAAGGCGCCTCTCCCCGAGAGGGTATCCGCCTCTTCCGCATGCGGCGGCATCGCCCGGATGGCTTCCGATCCGGCCCCTCGGACCGTACGATCCCGTGCGGGGTGGCGGCGGCGGAACCGTGTTCAGGCCCGCCGCGCCCCGCGCGAGGCAGGGCAAAAAAAGCCGTAACCGCCGGATGGACGGCGTCGCGCCGTGCGCGGGACGCCCATGACCGACGGCCCGGAGACGGGGCCCGCATGCGGTACGGCGGACGAAACGGCACCTCCTTCCGGGGGATTCCGCGCCCGTGCGCGGTATGGCAGGATATCACTGGCGCTATTGGGTTTTGCAGTGCGGATTCCGCGCCGCGCGCGGTATGGCAGGCCCGTCCGGGAAGGGCGGCTTTCAGGGCGGTTCATCCCGCCGAATCTTTCTTTTTGGAACGAATCATCATGCGTAATCCCATTCCCAGAGTAGCGGCGATCCACGATCTCGCCGGGTTCGCCCGGACTTCCCTGACGGCGGCGATTCCGATCCTGTCCAGCATGGGCATTCAGGCCACGCCCCTGCCCACGGCGATTTTGTCCACGCAGACGGTGGGCTACAAGGATTTCACCCTGCTGGACCTGACGGACGAAATGGTCCGCATCCTCGACCATTGGGAGCGGCTCGGCCTGCGCTTCGACGGCGTGTATTCGGGATTCATGGCGTCCACGGCGCAGATGGAATCGGCGGCCCGGTGCATCGCCAACTGCCTCGCGCCCGACGGGCTGGCGGTGGTGGACCCCGTGCTCGGCGACGACGGCAAGCTCATCCCGACCATGACGCCGGAAATGGTCGAAAAGATGCGCTGGCTCATCACCCATGCGGACGTGATCACCCCGAACTTCACCGAAGTCTGCCTGCTGCTCGGCGAGCCGTACAGTCCGGAGGCGGACGTGCCCACGCTCAAGGGCTGGCTGCGGCGGCTTTCCGAAAACGGCCCCGCCACGGTGGTCGCCACGAGCGTGCCGCTGGCGGATTCCGAGGTCGCGCACAAGGCGGAATGCACTTCGGTCCTCGCCTACGAGCGCGACGAAGACCGGTTCTGGCGCGTGGACTGCTCATACATCCCGGCCTATTACCCCGGCACGGGAGACGTGTTCTCCAGCGTGCTCACGGGCAGCCTGCTGCAAGGCGACAGCCTCGCCATCGCGCTCGACCGGGCGGTGCAGTTCGTCACGCTGGGCATCCGCGCCACCTTCGGACAGGACCTGCCCAACCGGGAAGGCATCCTGCTGGAACGCATCCTCGATACCCTGCGCGCCCCTCTCGGATCATATATGTGCCGCTTGGCGGAGTAGGGAAAAAGGGGGTTCCGGCCCCCTTTTTGTCCTCCCGTTTCCGTTGCGCTGAATTGTTTTCGAATAAAATCAAGTTGTTCTGTTTTTTTACAATCTTAAAGAGTCATAATCATAAAAATTATGTCAATTTTTCCGACACGCAGGCCGTTCCAAAGCGAAAGACAAAAACCATTGTAACGCGCCGGACAGTTTTGCGTACAACGCCGCTTCGTTTTGGTATGGAAAAATGGGGGGAGAGTATCCCTTGGTACATACTATGCATTCTGGAAGAACGATGATTCTCCAGACTGGTTTTCCCTTCAGCGTCCTTTCCGGGATCAACGGTTCAAATCCATAATGCGCATTCCTGCGCTTCGCTCCCTTCCCATGCCGGGAATGTCCTTTTCAAGTCATTGTCATCCGCTCCTCTTCCTTCTCAGGTGAAAGATGGTCTGCCCTGTCCAATGGGGGGGAATTCTTTAACCTTTCAAGAAGGAGAAGGCGTTATGCCCGATTACAGAAACATGACGGCGAAGGAGGCCATCCGCGCCGCCAAGGAGGAAAGAGGAAAGCGGCCTCACCATCGAGCAACTCGCCCGGAGGCTCAACGTCTCGACCTCGGTCATCAAGCGGTACCTCAAGGAGGATGACGTCTACTCCCCGCGGCTGGACATGCTCCCGCGTTCGTGCGTCGTTCTGGGCAACACCGTGTTGCCGGACTGGATGGCGGGCCAGATCAGGCGGGATGACGACGAACGGAGAGAAAAGATCGTTTCGCTTCTGACGAACGCCATAGACGTGCTGGAGGAAGCCCGATTCTTCGTGATGAAAGCGGAAGGCATCACTTGCCGGGAGAAGGAGGAGCTGCGCGCGGCGTTGGACGAGGCGGAACTCGCATGCGGCGGAATAAGGGATTTCCTGCCGCACAGGGAATGCGGCTGCGGGAAAAGGAAAGGCATCTGGTGCCCGTTATGGAAGTTCTGGCAAAAATATGTCCGGGGAGGTTCCGGCAGACGGGGATAAGGCGACAACCATGCCGCTTTTTTCTTGCCTGAACGCCGTGGCGTCTTTACCGCATGGTAGTGCGGCAGGGAAGGTCCGCGCGCTTCCTGCGGATCGGATCGGCTGTTCCCGCGCGGGGCGTCTTTTCCCGGAGGCTGTGACATAGAAAGTGGTTGATGCTTTATTCCTTGAAATGCCAAAGGAATAACCAATAAAATGCCCCAAGCATGGATTCCCTCAAGGGGAGAACCGGAGAAAAAGGTCGTCGTTTCACCGTGCTGTGGAGATGAAACAACCACATACTATGACAGAGCCTTCCCGGATTGCTGTCAATCGGTTTATGAACGGGGCGCCCAACTGCCCGCTACCCGGCTGGGCTTGTCCGTTTCCGTCCGTGCGGGGCGTCTCGCGTTCCGGCAAACGAAAAGGGACCTCTCCCTGCGGAAAGGCCCCTTTTGGGGGTTGCCGCGGCGTTACGCCAGCATCCCGGCGGCTTCGTACAGCCCTTCCGAGAGGGTGGGGTGGGCGTGGATGGTTTCGTAGAGTTCGGCGGCGGTGCAGCCCTTCCGAAGCGCGAGGGTCGCCTCCGCGATCAGGTCCGAGGCGTGGGCCCCGGCGATGTGTACGCCGAGGAGCCTGCCCGTGCCTTCTTCGGCCACAATCTTGAACAGGCCCGCAAGCGCGCCCATAGCCTGCGCCTTGCCGAGTTCGCGGAACTGGAACACGGCGGTCCTCACCGCAAGGCCCTGTTCCCGCGCCTGCGCCTCGGACAGGCCGACCTCACCGATTTCGGGGGAGGTGAACACGGCGGAGGGCACCACGTCGTAGCGCTGTTCCTTTTTATCCTGCGGATGGAGGATGTTGTGTACGGCGGTGTGGGCTTCGGCCACGGCCATGTGCGCCAGCATGATGCGGCGCGGGCCGAGGATGTCCCCGATGGCGTAGACGCCCGGAACCGAGGTTTCCAGAAAGCCGTCGGCTTCGATCCAGCCGCGCCCGTCCGTCTTCACTCCGGCGGCGGCGAGGTTGAGGCCGTCCGTATGCGGCACGCGGCCCACGGTGACGCAGACGGCGTCGGCTTCCAGCCTGCGGGGCGCGGGCGGATTGGCGGCCTGTACGAACGGCGACGCGCCGATTTCCACGGATACGCCGGAAGCCCCGGCTTCCCCGGCGGGCGTGACGGCGGTGACGGTGCGGGCCAGCTCCACGGCGATGCCGCGCTTCTTCATTTCGCGCTGCATGAGGCGGCTGAGTTCCTCGTCCACCGAGGGCAGGGGAAGCAGGCGGCTCTGCCCCTCCACCACCGTCACCTTCGAGCCGAAGGCGCGGTAGATGAAGGCCAGCTCGCACCCGATGACTCCGCCGCCCACGATGATCAGGCTGGCGGGCACGTCCTGCAACTCCAGCGCGTCGTCGCTCGACAGCACGCGGACGTGGTCCACGGGCAGGGCGGGCAGTTCCAGCGGCGAGGACCCCGTGGCGAGGATCACGTTGTCGCCCGCAACCTCCTCGACGCCCTCGGCGGTGCGTACGCGCACGATCCCGGCGTTCACGAGTTCGGCGGTCCCGTGGATCACGCGGACCGTGAGCGCGGCGCAGGTCTTTTCGAGTCCGGTCTGGAGGGTGGCGGTCACTTTGCGCTTGCGGGTCACGATGGCGGGCATGTCCGCCCTGAGCGAGCACTCCCCGGCGATGCCGAACTCCGCGAGACGGCTCCCCGTGTCCAGCACGTCGGCGGACGAACGCAGGGTCTTGGTCGGGATGCAGCCCGTGTGCAGGCAGGTGCCGCCCAGTTTCGCCCGTTCCACGAGCGTGACTTCGGCCCCGGCCTTCGCCGCCGCGAACGCCGCCGAATAGCCTCCCGGACCGGCTCCGATGATCGTCAGTTTCATACTCCCTCCTTGGGTGCGGGGCCGCGTCCCTGCGGATGCGGGGTCCCCATGTAGTAGGTCTTGTCCGGCTGCAAGCCGAGGCCGCGTCCCTGCGTACTCAGGACCCCTTCGTTGCCCTGCGGGATACCCCGCCGTTGCGGGACAACTTGGAACGGCGGCGCGTTCCTGTTGGTCTGGATGCGCGTAACCGCCGCCGTCACGGGGCACGCCTGCGGACCGGATTGCGCGGCGGTGCTGGCGGACGGCATGCCCCTGCGGGCGCGGACGGTCCGTCGTAGCGGTTCCTGCCCTTGCGCGGGCACTCCCTGCGGGCGCGCAGTCCTCGGAAAACCGCCGGTTACAGTTCCGCGACGGCTTCGATCTCGACGAGCGCGCCCTTGGGCAGCGCGGCCACGGCGACGCAGGAACGCGCCGGGGCGTCGGCGGAGAAGGTTTCCGCGTAGACGGCGTTGACCAGCGGGAACTGGGCCATGTCCACGATGAACACGGTCACTTTGACCACGGCGGCGGGCGTCGCGCCCGCTTCGGCGAGAATGGCCTTCATGTTGGCGAGGGCCTGCGCGGTCTGCGCTTCGACGCCGCCCTCGACCAGCGCGCCGGTGGCGGGGTCCATGCCGATCTGGCCGGACACGTAGAGGGTGCCGCCGGACTTCACGGCCTGCGAATAGGGGCCGATGGCGGCCGGGGCCTTGCTCGTCGCGATGATGCTTTTCATGGAATCCTCGTTTGTTTTCAGACTATGGGGTGATGCGGAGGGATGCGGCGCCGGATTGACCGTGCGCGGCGGGATGCCCGTACGGAACGGGCGGCGGGCCGCCTCGGGATGCCCGTGCGGGACGCCAACTACGCTCAAACGCCTTTCATCGGGGAGGCTCCGTGCGGGTTCGGGTGCCGTCCTTGTCGCCGAGCGGCACGATGCCTTCAAGGACGCTCGTGTCGACGCGGGGCCGTTGCCGCGGTTCTCCGGGGCTACCGCTTCCAGTGGAACGTGAACACCTGTTCGATGTCCGGGTGCAGGCTCAAATGCACGGGGCAGGTGTGCGCGGCGCGCTCGATCATGATTTTCTGCTTGTCGGTATAGGGGCGGTCGGGCATGTCGAAGACGACTTCCAGCCTGCCGATGCGGCGGGGGTCCGCGCTCATGGTCTTGGTGACTTCGATGCGCGTCCCGGAGACGTCCACGTCGTGCCGCTTGCCGTAGATGCCGATGATGGTCATGGCGCAGGAAGCAAGGGCCGTCGCGCAGAGATCGGTGGGGGAAAAGCCCTCTCCCTTGCCGTTGTTGTCCACGGGCGCGTCGGTGACGAGGCGCGCGCCGCTGGCGACGTGGGTGGACTCCACCCGCAGGTCGCCGAGATAGGTTCCGGTGATGGTGGGCATACGAACTCCTTTTGGGCGGACTGTACCGGAATCTTCGGCCCGCGCCTACCCCCGCCCTCGGGGGAAAGACGGGGAACCCGGTTGACACGGCTGGGGATTTGGCTCATGTTGTAAAACGGTATCCTTTTGAAATTCTTTTGAGAATAGACGGGCAGGGGAGAAGGATGGGAACGCTTGGAAAGACGGACTGGTACGGTTCCGAAAAGAAGATTGTCCTTGCGGTCGCGCTGGCGATCCTGGCGGCGTCCGTTTCCGTATTCGTGACCCTGTACTGGATGATGAACGGCGCGCTTCTGGAGGACATCCGGTCCCGGGCGCGCGTGGTGAACGACTACGCCCAAAAGCATCTGGCGGAAGGCAGCTTCGTCCACATCAATGGCCCCGAGGACGTCAGGCGGGATTCCTATATGGAAATGCAGGCGACGCTGGACGACATCCGGCAGATCGCCAACGTCCGCTACCTGTACACCGCCAAGAACAACGCCGAGGGCCGCCCGGTCTATCTGGTGGACGGCCTGCCGATGGGCTCGGAGGATTTCCGCAATCCGGGCGATCTCATCGAGCCGGACATCCGGCCCATGCTGGACAGTTGCCTTTCGGGCCGGTTCATCGAGTCGGATCAGGTGCTGAACACGGAGTGGGGCGCGATTTTCCTCACCTGCACGCCCGTCTGCACCTACGGCGAGGCCGCGCCCGTCGGGGCCGTGGTCATGGAATTCAACGCGGACGTCGTGTACGCGAGCAAGATCAGGGCGATGCTCTACAGCGGCGCGCTGGCGGCGGTCATCGTGACGGTCTGCACGCTGGTCACGATGGTGTGCCTGCGGCGGCTCGCCACGCCCTTCTACAAGAAGCTGGCCTATACCGACATGCTCACCGGCATCGGCAACCGCACCGCCTTCGAGCTGGAGCTTGGGGAACTGGAGCGGAAGCTCTCCCACAGGATCATCATCGTTCTGTACGACCTCAACCATATGAAGCGGATCAACGATACGTGGGGCCACGCGGCGGGCGACGCCTACCTGAAGCGCATGGCGCACCTGCTGATCCGTGAGGACCCGGTGCGGCGTGGGAACGCCTACCGCATCGGCGGGGACGAATTCGTCACCGTATTCGCGGACGAGGACCGGGAACGGCTGGAACGGGAGCTTGAACTGTTCCACATGGCCTGTACGCGCGTGGAGGTGAACGGGCAGCCGATCACCTTCGCCTACGGGGTGGCGGAGTACGATCCCTCGCTCGACGACGGCAGCCTGCACGCCACCCTGAGCCGCGCCGACGCCCTCATGTACCGTTCCAAGAAGGCCGGACGCGCGCCCTGTTGATCCCGCCCGTCGTGCTCCCGCCGCACCGATGACGACGCCCCCGCCTTCCGGCATGCCGGACGACGGGGGCGTTTCTATGGGAGGCTTCCGGGAGGAAGCCGGGAGAGGCTAGTGCTGTACGGAGGTTTCCGGTTCCTTGAGCATGTCGAGCATCCCGTAGCGGAACTGGGTCACGGCGGACGCACATTCGAGGTCGTGGGCGTGGCTGTTCTGTTCGGCCCCCGCCTTGAAACCTTCACGATAGGCGCTGGTCATCAGATGAATGAAAATGTCAAGATCGAGCACAATGGGCTGTTTTTTCTCTTTCATTGGTGTGTCCTGTGTATGTGGGTTGCACCATACAATAAACCCGCTGGCGCGACCGTCCATTATATTCGGAAATGATTCTTATTGAACGCGGTTTTCAGAAGATGATTGTAACGCATCTCAGCGCTCCAAAAGGTTTTTTCTTGCGGTTTGCGCGGTTCCGGGTGAAACGGCCCGTCCCGGCTCCGGAACGCGCCGGTCGGACAGCGGGCAGGGGAGGGACCTGCGGGCGGCTCCGGCGTCGCGCCGGCGAGCGAGCCGAAATGTCTATGGTCGAGGCGCTGCGGCGCGCGGGACCGCCTCAGCGAAGTCGACGCCAAGATCGACTCCCAACGAGGCGCTGCGGGCGCGCGGGACCTCCACGCGACTGCGGGGTTCGGCGGGGTTTTCAACAGTCGAGGCGTCGCACGCGGGGGACCGCCGCTTCCCCTTCTTCGTGCCGTATCCATAGGGGAGTCGAGGCGTCGCACGGGACCGTCCCCGCCCCTGCGTTTGGCCTGCCGGCGGTTGAACGTCGTGCGGGCGCGTGGGGGACCGCTCGAACCTCTTAGGGCGAACCGGACGGAGAAAGGCGTCGCGGAGGGACCCGCGTTTCCAGCGGGGGCCTTCGGCGCGCCGCTACATCGGGGATTTGATGCCCGCCCGCATGAGCCACCAGTTCATGGGGTAGGCGGTCAGGAAGCCGCAGAACATGCTGATCTGCATCATGAACCAGAACAGGGGGCGGTCCGGGGGCAGGGGCCCGAACAGCAGGAACGCGGAAACCGCCATCCAGCCGTACATCCCCACCTGCCACGCGGTGAGGGACAGGAAGTCCACCTTGAAGGCCCGGAACCAGAGCGGGAGACCGCGTTTCCGGCTCATGGCGGCCAGCCCGGCATACTGGAAAAAGACGCCGATGAGCAGCGCGAGCACGTAGTCGAGCGCCCACTCGCCGTACATCAGGCTGCCGAACAGCGCGAACGGGGCCAGCCCGAAGAGGAACGGGCCGATCACGTCCGCAAGCGTGCAGCCCGCGCCGCAATGCAGGGTTCCGGTCATCACGCTTACCCAGTCCGGGCGGCGGGAGGCGGTCATGTCCATGCCGGGCATGCCGCCGTGGGCGCGGCGCCTGTCGTCATGGCCCCTGGTTGCGGTTTCGTAGGCCCAGATGCCGACGGGACCGGCCCAGAGCGTGATGATGGGCCAGACCAGCAGCATGATGCGCATCATCGGGGCGGGCCGCTGGCGTTGCCGGAACAGGATGTACAGACAGCACAGCAGACACAGGGCCATGTACAGCTCGGCGGTGAGGGAAAGGGTTGTCGATTCCACGGTTCCGTTCCTCCGAAAAAAGATTGCCGCAAGGGGAGAGGGTCCACGATAGGGGAGAAACGTCCGTCCGTTCAATGAGTTGTTGCGTGAGATCGCCTGATTGCCGGGGGAGGGCGTCCGGGTTCCGGCCCTGCCCGGAAAAAGAATGTGAAAAAAATGCCTAACAAAAGGAACGTGTTAGAACGCCGGGGCGCGGAAACGGATAGGACGGTAACGCGAAGAAAGACGCCATCTTACTGATATATATGAACTTGAAACGGTTCGGCGGGACGCGCCGTTTTTCGGGAATCTGTTGCCTTATGAGAAAATATAGATTATTCTTTATCCATCTGTTTATAAAATGGAATGATTTCCTCATGTTGGGGCCCCTTTGCTTTGTGCAGCGTGGCGCGAGAGGTCGGATATGCAGCAACGCCTTTGCCTTCCGTACCGTTTTTCTCTTGATCGGGACGAAATCCTGCGTTCCGTCTGCGCCCTTGCCCTGACCTTCTCTCTCTCTCTCTCTCTTAGCCTGATCGGGGCACTTCCGGGTCGCGCCTCGTGCGTGTGCCGCATACGGAAGAGCCGCCCCCGTTTTCCCACCGTGGATAAGTCGATCGGTACACCCGTGCGCGTGGCCGATCTTTTTTCTTGCCCGGGGCGCGAAGCCCTGCGTTCGGCCTTCGTCCTGATCGCGCTTCTCTTTTCCGCAAATCCGCTTTCGACATGTACGGGACGCGCCCTGCGCGCGCCCGGCTCCATACGGAACATCCCGCTTCCCTACCTTACCGGAGAGGATCGGCCCGCCCGCGCGCGTGGCCGGTCCTTTTTGTTTTCAGGAGCGAAACGCTCCCGCTCGTCCGGGCCCGACGTTTGCGGATTACGGCGTTTTGGAAACAGAACACCAATAACTCTGAGGAGAAGAGGAGCTTATGAGAATCCGTGCAAAGAAGCATGTGCTGTCTTTTGCGGCGGTGATGGCGCTCGTTCTCGGCGGCGGCATGCAACTGTACGCCGTGGACAAGAAGGCCGACACCGTTTACCACAACGGCAACATTTATCCCATTACGGAAACGCAGGAAGAGGCCAAGGCCAACAACGCGAAGAAAGCGGAAGTCGTCGCGACGCTCAACGGAAAGATCATCTTCGTCGGTTCGAAGGCCGACGCCCGGAGCCGGGGCTTTTTTGACGAGTCCAAGGTCGGGAAGATCGTCGATCTGCGCGGAAAGACCATGCTGCCGGGCTTCGTGGACGGCCACGGGCACTTCCCCGGACAGGGCACATGCGACCTGTTCCAGGTGAACCTGAACAGCTATCCGCTGGGCCAGATGACCTGCATCAATGACTATGTGACGGCTCTTCAGAAGCAGTCGGAACTTCTCGGGGACAAGGACAAGCTCATCGTGGGCTACGGCTACGATGATACGCTGATCACCGAAATGCGGCACCCCACGCGTCAGGAGCTTGACCGCATCCCCAACCCCGTCATCATCTCCCATATTTCCGGCCACATGGTCGTCGCCAACACGCGCGCCCTCAAGGAGCGGGGCGTCAAGGGCGACATCGTGACCAATCAGGAGCTGTGGAAGACCCCCGGCGTGGTGATGGGTTCCGACGGTACGCCCACCGGGCTTCTCCGTGAAATGGCAGCCATGAGCCTCATCGACAGAACCACCAGCGACGACGCGAAAAAGGCCGTCAGCCGCGCCAATCAGGTCTATGCGGCCGCCGGCGTGACCACCTCCGACGGCGGGACGAGCATGATCTACGCCGACTTGCCCAAGTTCCAGCGGGCTCTGCTTCGTAACGAACTTGACGTCCGCGTGGTGTTTCATCCCATTGGTTTCTTGAGTTCTCGCAAGGAATCCGGCACGATAAACCGTTCGGCGATGGGCTGGTCGGGCGAGGACTACCTCGATGGTTCCAATGCCGTCAAGATCGGTCAGGACATCACGGGCACCCACGTTTCCGTGCAGGGCGTTCCTCTTGAAAGCATAGAAGATGTTCCTACCATTAACAGCAAGTATTCCGACATCGCCGCACGGGTCGGCTCGCTGGCTGGCAAGAACAAGGTCTTCCTCGGCGCGTGGAAGCTCATGTGCGACGGTTCGCCGCAGGGCTACACCGGCTGGATGAAGTATCCCGGCTACTACACGCTGGGCGACTTTGAAAAGGCCGAAGAGGAACGCGGCGGCGAGTTCAGCACCACCAACTACTACAGCGGACGCTATGTGGGCGGCAACGAACTGCTGAACACCACGCCCGAAGACATTCCCAAGGCCATCGAAATCTACCACGCCTACGGTCAGAGCACGGAAATGCACCTGAACGGCAATGCTTCCGGCGAAGCCTGGATTGCGGGCATGGAAGAAGTCATCGCCAAGGATAAGTACGCGGACAAGGAAGACACCCGCCACACCGTCATCCACGCCCAGTTCCTTGAACGTCAGCAGATTCAGCGTCAGATGGGTCTGTACGACCAGCTCAACGACAAGGCGCAGAACGACAGGATGTACGTCGAGCTGAAGGGCACGATGGAAAGCGGCGTTCCCAGCATGAACTTCGTGAAGGACGTGGAAGGCACCACCAAGGACATCAACGTTCTTGCGGAGCGCATGAAGAAGCAGAACATCTTCAACTCCTACTTCGTCACCCACACCTATTACTACGGCGACCGCCACAAGAACATTTTCTTCGGCCCCGGTCGCGCCAATCAGATGAGCCCCGCCCACTACAGCGTGGACTACGGGCAGAAGTACAGCTTCCACAACGACACCAGCGTCACGCCGATTGATCCGCTGCTGAACATCGCCGCAGGCACGACCCGCGTCAGCGCCACCTCCAAGATGTGGCCCGGCGGGACGGTCCTTTCCGGCAGCAGCAAGGATTTGAGCGCTACGGTCGACTACGAGGCCCGCAAGGACACCGGCGTCACCCAGACCTACTGGGACTATGACCAGCGTCTCAACGTCCTTCAGTCCGTTCAGGCCGTGACCTCCATGCCTGCGTGGCAGAACAAGCTCGACGACCGGATCGGCTCCATCAAGGAAGGCCTCTTCGCCGACTTCACCATCCTTGACGAAGACCCCTTCGTGGTCGCCCAGAACGATCCCGTCAAGATCGCCGACATTCGCGTCACCACGACCGTCGTGGACGACAAGCCGATCCACGGCTTCCTGCCCGACGCCGACTACTTCATGGACAAGCCCATGGCCAGCTATGTGCAGCCCAATGAGCAGGTCGTGGTCACGGTGACCGATTACGCGCGCATCGGCAACGAACAGGCCGAAAAGGACTACGTCGTTCCCGTGAAGGACGCCAAGCGTCTCGGCACCTATAGCTTCAACGCCACCGTCGAATCCGGCGACACCGCCGTATTCCAGACGAGCTTCCTCGGCAACGGCGGCACCGTCGAGAGCATGCGGCTGTTCAAGCTGGTCAGCGCCACCGAGTCCAAGGCCTACAACTACTCAGAACAGCGTGAAATGACCGCCGGTAACTGGTGGATCGCTCCGCTCACCGATCCCACGCATCCGCTGGCGCCCTCCGCTACGTTGAACGCCAACGAAACCTACATCGCCTTCTTCGTCATCACCGACAACGGCGAATACGATTCCAACGCCGAAACCGGAAAGATCGCCGATCCGGTCACTCTCATGACCTCCGGCGAACTCCCGGACAACGGCGGCTCCGTCGCCAACGACGACGGCGGGAGCAGCAGCGGCTGCACCGTGGGCGGCGCGCCTTCCTATGACCTGCTGGTCCTGTTCCTCGGCCTCTCCGCCGTGGCGGCCATCCGGGTGCTCCGCAGGAAGGATTCCGAGTAAGACCTGACACGGATACGGGCCGGTTGCTCGCTCCTCCTCGGTCCGTATCCTGAACGGTGTCCCCCTCTCCTACAGGGAGGGGGGACTTTTGCGTCCGGGCGGGCGTTGCGGCTGGGATGCGGATGCTCTCCCGAGCTCGCGGACGCGCGGGAACGCGAGCTTCAAGGAAGAAACCAGCGAGCGCAACCCGGACTCGCGGATGCGGGAACGCGGCCTGTGCCGGGTCCGGCCTCGCGGCGGTGCGGAATGCGCCCCGCAGGACGGGCTTCCGAGGCGGAAACCCGACGGCGGGCCGTGAGGATGTCGCGCGTCCTCCTTGAAATATGGCGCGGGTTCCCGTATCCTTGTCCGAATTCGCACGGATTGTGCGGCCAACGTTTTCCGCTGCCGTCCGCAGCGCCGTGCGCAGGAGAATGGAACATATGGAAAAAGCACGCATCATTCAGGAACTTGTACCGGGGAAACAGGTGACGATTGCTCATCTGATCGCCCACCCCGACGAGGACCTTGCCAAGAAAATGGGGGTTCCCGGCGCCGAGGCCGTGGGAATCCTGACCCTGAGCCCCCGCGAAGCGGCCATGATCGCGGGCGATTTCGCCACCAAGGCCGCCAATGTGCAGATCGGCTTCGTGGACCGGTTTACCGGCGCGCTCGTCATTCAGGGGTCCGTCGCCAGCGTTGAGGAAGCCCTGCGCTACACCGTCCAGTCCCTCCACAACGTGCTCGGCTTTGCCGCATGCGAAACGACCAAGAGCTGAGCCGATGAAACGTTACGTCCTTCTCGGCACGGTCGGCGCGGGCAAAAGCACGCTCTACGCGGCGCTGCACGGGATCGCCTGCGACGAGGCCAACAAGACGCAGGCCATGCAGTATGATCTGGACGGCGGCGTAGATACGCCCGGCGAATTTTTCTGTCATCCGATGTACTATCCCGCGCTGCTCAGCGCCACGGTGGACACGGACGTCCTGATCTACGTGCATCCCGCCAACGATCCGATGTGCCGCCTGCCCGCCGGGTTCCTCGACATCTACGCCCAGCGGGAAGTCATCTGCGCCATCACCAAGGTGGACCTGCCCGACGCCGATTTCGAGGGCACCAAGGCCATGCTCATGGAGCACGGCATTTCCGGCCCGTTCTTCCCCATCGGCAAGGACCGCCCCGATCTGCTGCAGGCGCTGGTGGACCGTCTTCAGGAAGTCTGAATCCCGCTTCCGCCGTTTTTCGGGAGCCGCTCCGGATGGGGCGGCTCTTTTGGCGTGCGCGATTTTCGGAAAGACGCTTGTCCCGGAACCCGCGTTCGCGAGGCCGGACAAGGCGCCCCTCAGCAGGCACGGCCCGCAGGCGTGTGCGGCTACGTTCTTTTCGGGGCCCGGTTCGGCCTTTTTTCCCGTCCTCGTACGGTGCGGACCGGATGGCGCGGGACCGGGCGCGTGCGCTAGCGTTGCCCGGACGGGTCTGTCCGCCGGACAGGCCGTCGCCCGAGGCACGGGATGCGAACGCTCCTCCTGTCCCGTGCGGCCCCTTTCTCCCTGCAATGGGGAGGGAGGGGCTTTTCTTTGGTGCGCCGGAAGGCCGCCCCCGCCCGTCTTCCGGCTCGCGGTCTTTTTTCTTTTCCGGATCGGACGGCGGGCGCGATCCCGCGTGCCGGGAAGGCGTGCCGTGAGAGGCCGTATAAAAATAAATATGCAATAACATTCTACAATCATTGTTCTTTCTTCTCGTAAATGTATTCCTGCAATGGTGAAACGGTCTTCGTGTTCACGGCGAAATACATTGAACAAAGGAAGAGAGACATGCATGTGAGGATGGTATCCTGTCTGCTGTTTGTCGTTTTCATGGCGACGCCCATGCAACGGCAGGCGTATGCGTTTTTTGAAAGTTCCGTGACCGAATACAAGAACGGGACAAGCAACGACATATCCGGCAAAACCTTTGAAGCGGCCAGCGGCAGGAATGCGCTCGGCATTTCCAACAACACCACCGTAACGGGGCGGGACGTCACCCTCAAGGCGGACAACAAGCAGGAAGCCGGTTTGGTGTACATGAAAAACGGCGGGACGCTCCGGTTGGAGAACGCGGTCCTGTCGGGAACGAATCTGAAGGACAGCGCCATTGTGCTGATGCACCGGCTTTTTTCCAGCGACAGGCCCGGAACGGGGCTTCTGAGCCTGAAGAACGGTTCCGTGGACCTGATCACGGACCCGTCCAACACGCAGCCGCTGATCCATGTGGAAAGCACCGGCAGCGCCACCCCCGTTTCCTTTCAGGCGGAATCGACCTCCTTTCATGCGGACAGGCTGAACGCCCGGCAGGAATTGTTTGATGTCGCCACCTACGGGAGCCTGACCCTGACGGGAACCGAGGACAAACGCTCCTCCATCGTCATCGACGAAACGGAGTCCGGCGCGCGGGGCATTGATGCGGCGGGCTCCGCCGTGGACCTGAGCCGGACGGACATCACCATCGCGCACGGCGGCGGCTACGGGATTTTCGGCATGGTGACGGTGAACTACCCGCTCGCCGATCCCACCGTGACGACCAGCCCCTCCGTCACGTTCAGGCAGGGGACCATCTCGGTCGATCAGGGCGTGGGCATCGCCGGGGTCAAGGGCGGGACGTACCGCGTCGAGCGGGCCGAAGTGCTGAGCAAGGGGGCCGGCATCTACCTGTCCGATTCTGCGGACGACACGTCCTTCGCGCTCGACGTCGTCGACTCGCGCGTCGCCACCGCCGCCGGAAGCGACGCTGCGCTGATCCTCAAGAACGTCGCCACCGTATCCTCGGGCAAGCCCGACGGGGCCTTCACCTTTTCCGGCAGCACGCTTCGGAGCGAAGGCCGGCAGACCGTCTGGATAGACGACGACAAGACCGGAACTCGCGAGAAGCGGCTCCGGTTCACGGGCTCGTCCGTGCTCAACGCCGCGCCCGAAACCGGGACCGCGTTTTACCTCACCGGCTCGAATGCGGACGTCCCCACGGCGGTCAATCTCAAGGACAGTACCGTGGAAGGCAACATCCTCTCGATGAAGGGGAGCGGGGCCACGGCCACGTTCACGCTGGACGGCAGCACGCTGACGGCGGGGCGCGTCGCCTCCGGGAGCGGCGGCACCCTCGACATGCGTCTCACGAACGCCAGCACGGCCTACGCCGGGGCCGCGTTCGACAACCTGTCCCTCGACGCGTCCAGCCGCTGGGTCCTCAACAGCGTGGGAGGGACGCGGAACGAGGCGACCATCGCGGGCCTGCTGGACAACGACGGCGGTTTCGCCTTCGAGCGGGACCGGCTGCCTTCCCTTTCCCGGTCCGTCCCTTCCTTCTCGTCCTTTTCTAAGGTTACGGTACGCGATCTGAGCGGCAACGGCGCGTTCTATATGGGCGTCGATGTGGCCGAGGACAAGGCGGACAGCCTGATCGTCACCGGAAACGCCACGGGAACGCACGCGCTGTACGTCACCAACTCCGGCGCGGAACCCACACGGGAACGCATGAACGCCTATCTGGTGGAAACGGGCGGCGGGGACGCGCAATTCGCGCTGGGCAACGCCGGAGCCCACGTCGAGGCGGGGCTGTATCTGTACGAACTGTCGCATGAGGCGCAGGGCGATTCCGGTACGGGCTGGTTCCTCAAGCGCGCGATCACGCCCGTGGACCCCGTCGATCCGGTCGATCCGGTAGACCCCGTGGACCCGGTTGATCCCCCCGTCGATCCTGTTACGCCTCCCGTTACTCCCGTAGAACCCGTCGATCCTCCTGTCGATCCGGTCGATCCCGTCACGCCCCCCGTCACCCCGGTGAAGCCGGACGAACCGTCCCCCGTTGATCCGAATCCACCCGCCGGTTTTGTGCTGACGCCCACGGCGGAGGTGGTTCTGGGGCTGTCCGGGATGGCGCCTTCCTACGGCATGTGGTACGGGCAGCTCGGCAATCTCCGCGAGCGTCTTGGGGAAATCCGTTACGGAGAGGCACGGGACGGCTTCTGGACGCGCGGGTTCGCGCAGAAGGATAAATTGGACGGCCTCGACGGCATCGGCGTTTCGCAAAAGGTCTACGGGGGGTCGCTGGGGTACGATCATCTTTTTCAGGCCGGTTCCGGCAACCGCTGGCTGTTCGGGGTCCGGGGACAGGTCAGCCGCGCGGATCAGGACGTGAACGGCCGCTACGGCGGTTCGGGGAACAACCATTCCTACGGCGTCGCGGGCTACGCGACGTGGCGGAACAGGACCGGATGGTACATGGACGGCGTGGGCACCTGGGACTGGTATCATCAGGAACTGAAAACCCGCATGCTGGACGGGCGCGGCGTCAAGGGCGACTACCATACCTATGGAGGCGGCCTCAGCCTCGAAACCGGACGCTCCATCGACCTGTGGGGCAAGGCCTTCCTTGAGCCGCAGGCGCAGGTTTCCTACTACTGGCTGAAAGGCGGCTCCTTCTCCACGGACAACGGCATGGAGGTCGACCGGCGCGACATGCAGTCCCTCACGGGCCGTTTCGGCCTCGTTCTGGGCAAGAAGTGGACGCTTGAGGAGAACGCCTACGTTCAGCCGTACGTCAAGGTCGGCGGCATTCAGGAGTTCCTCGGGTCGGAGAAGGCTTCCGTCAACGGGGAAACCTTCACCGAGGACATGAAGGGAAGCCGCGTCTATTACGGTGCGGGCGTGGACTGGCAGTTCGCCGACGCGGCGAAGCTGTACGGCGAGGTCAAGCGCGAGAACGGCGAAGCATTTTCCCAGTCGTGGAGCGCCAGCGTCGGATTCCGTTACGCGTTTTGATGCGCGCGGCCGCTCCGGGCGGGGCCCCTGTCCGGCGGGGCCGGGGGCCCCCGCCCGGACCCCGCCGGGAAGGAGGCAAGACGCGAATGCCGGGATGTCCCTGCGGGCGCGGCGACCCGTAAAAAGGCTTTCTTGGGCGGAGAAGGAAACCTCCGCCGCAAGCATGTCTCAGGCCGCCGTCCCGCCCCGGACGCGGCGAAAAGCCCCGGCAGCGGATGCCGCCGGGGCTTGTTGTGGTCAGAACGCGCCGTTGCGATCAGTCGCGTTTCCGCGAAACGTATTCCGCAAAATCCTCAAAGGAATCGCCGGTCCTGTTTTCCGTCCCTTCCACAAGGTTGAAGAAGCAGTTGGGCATTTCCCTGAGCCGCAGGTTTTTCTGGATGCAGGGGGCGCAGCCCTTGTCGTGCTTCGTGGGATGCAGGGGGCAGGCAAGATTGACGCAGGAACAGAAGCCGCTCAGATTTTCCATGAGTTCCTCCTTGGTGACGGCGTTTGTTACAACGTATCCGATTGGGGGAGGATTTCTAGAACGGATGTGACTTTCCCGAGCCGGTACCGGCCCGGCGTGACGCCGAAAAAGCGGCGGAAGTTGCGGCCCATGTGGCTCTGATCGGCGAATCCCGCCTCCGAGGCGGCGAGGATCGGGGACGCCCCCTCCCGCAGCAGCTCGCGGGCGTGGTTCAGCCTCGCCATGATCTGGAACGCATGCGGAGGAAGCCCGTACGCCCTCTTGAAATGCCGCGAAAACCCTTCCCGGCTCATCCCCGACAGTTCCGCCAGCCGGGCGACGGTCTCATCGAGGGAGATCGGCCTGCTTTCCCGCGGCGGCCTTGGCGCGGGGTTGCAGTACCGGGCGACGGCGATTTCAAGCTCGGGACGGCGCACGGCAAACGGACCCCGGCGGCAAAGCCGCGTCAGGGCCGCCGACAGGCCGTCGCGGTCGTAGGTGTCCGGCCTCAGGTACACGTTCAGACAGCAAAGTTCGCGGTCGTCGGCGAACGAGCGGTGCGGAACGCCGGCGGGAATCCTGACGGCCTCCCCCGGGCGGACCTCTGCGGGCGTGCCGCCGAGCATGAACCGGCGTCTGCCCGAGAAGACGAACGTGATCTGATCCTCTTCGTGAAAATGCGGCGGCAGTCCCACGTCCAGCCCGCGGACGGTGCCCATTTCCACGATGGCGCTCTCGCCGGGACGCCAGTAGTGCCAGTTGTCGAAGTCGTTTTGCATCGCACGCGCAGCCGGGTTGTGTGTGATCGTGAAAGCATACGGACGGACCCGCCGGGAACGGAGCGGCTTGCGGGTCCGCTTCGATCCGTTGGGGGAGGGACTGCCGGGAGGAGCCTCCGGCGCATGGACGGACGCGCCGGATCGCGCCGCCGGGCCGCGTTTCCTCGCCCGCGAAGAGTCCGGGCCGGGAGCGTCTTTCACCCCATACGGACGGTTCTGCATCAGGGGGCGACCAAACAAGACGTACTCGGTGTCTTTCATGTCCATACGGACGATTCTATGAACATTCCCGCGAACATGCAAGAGGGAACCCCCGTCGGAACGGTCCGGATGTTTCGGCATGGCCGTGGCCCGCGCGTCCCGCACGGCGTCCGGCGTCCCGGACGGAAGCGGGGGCGCGGCGTCTCCCCCGGCGAAGGGCCTTCCGGTCCGTCAGGGTTTGCTCCAGAACGGCCACAACGGGCAGGAAACGATGCCGTTTTTCTTTTTCGTCAGGGAAAGCAGTTCCGACGGCAACGCCGCGCGGATGCGGGTACACTGGACGAACACTTCGTCGAGGGCCTCGGGCAGGTCTTCGTACCGGCCTCGTCCGGCGTTCGCCGCCGTCTCGGTGAAGGGGCTCAAGGTCCTTACGATGGTCGCGGCCGCCAGCGGGACGACCCGCCAGTCGTTTTCGCAGGACGTTCCCTCCTGTCCGAGCTGTTCTTCCTGCCACTTGAGAAGGATCGTATTTCCCAGCACGGCGCAAAGCCGGGGAATCATCTCAAGCCCCGGAAAATAGGTGTCGTCCCGGTTGAGGTAGCGTTTGACGATGGATACGGACACGCCAAGCCCCGCCGCAATCTGGCATTCCGTCAGCCCGCTGATTTCCTT
The DNA here is from genome assembly GCA_902373525.1 of uncultured Bilophila sp. GTDB lineage: Bacteria > Desulfobacterota > Desulfovibrionia > Desulfovibrionales > Desulfovibrionaceae > Bilophila. Next base: position 49,090 of record CABKMN010000009.1, read on the forward strand.
GGCAAGACGGATGACCTCTTTTCCGGTCATGGACCCCAGATATCCCATACCTTCCCCCCTGAAAGATGAATTGAGAATGGATAGCCCGCAGGAAGAAACCGCTTCACAGCACTTCACCAAGGGAAAGGCTCCCGTTCAAGATAAGCCTTCACTTGGCATAGCCCCTTTTGGACTTGTGGAACAACGTACAATCAAACTGTTGGAGTCGCATCCTGAAGGAACGAGCGTTATCATGCGTCACAATCAAAAGGGTGTCATGGTATCTTTTATACGGAAAAGAGACATCATAGAAGCTATGCCGCATTTTATTGCGGGCTTTTCTCCAGAATGCACGAAAAGCGGAGACGGGGAACAACGCATCGGGAGCGTTCATGATGGGAGTTTGCGGAATTGCTTGACGTTCTTCCGAAGGCCGGTCCGGATACACGCCGGGCAAACAGGTCCGCGTATGCGCGATGAAACGTCCCTTGGAGGACCGGTACGGTGATGCGGAACGGGCTTTCATTGCCCGGCGTAGGGTCCTCGGCGGCCTCTTTTTCGTAGAAAGTTGGGGGCCGGCGCCGTGGACGTGTTCCGGGTGAAGGGTTTTGTGGGAGGGGTGATTGAGGCGGAAGTCCGGTATTGCGGACACACAAAAATTCCTCTCCCGGCGCTTGACTGGGAGGGGGATTTTGTGATCAAAGAATATATGATCTCATTTGCAAGAAGCGCTGGGGAAGGCGCTTTGGCTCCCTGCACCAGGCCTTTTGGTGCCATGTCGATGTTACCCATTTAAATTATTATGCAATATGATTATCGCATAGAGAATGAGGAACGGATCGGGACGCTGGGTCGGCGCGGCATCGCGCTGACGCATGAGGTCATGTACCGCCACTACCGGCGGGACGAGGCGTTCGTGCGGGAACAGATGACCGAGGACGTCACATGGATCGGGCCGCTGCGCGCCCAATACACCACCGGCGTGGACAACGTCATGGACATCCTGAAAATCGAGGAGCAGGTCACGTTCTCAATGGAGGGGGAAACCTTTCAGGTCGCCTACGAGGACGAGACGTCCTGCCTCATTTTCGGCAACTATACCGTGACCTCCGACAAGGAAACCGGCCTGTTCATCCGCACCCTGCAACGCGTTTCCTTCTACTACCGGCTGTTCGGAGACCGCCTCAAGATCGTGCACATGCACCTTTCCCATCCCTACGAATACGTGGAACCGGACGAAGTGTTCCCCTTCCGCTACGGGAAGGAAGCCTTCGATTACATCCAGCAGACCCATCAGATGGCCTTTACGGACAGTCTGACCGAACTCGGCAACCGCAACGCCTATGAAATGAGCTGCGTGAGGATGGCGCACGACGTCGATTCGGTGCGTTCCCTGTGCCTCATCCTGTTTGATATCAACGGGATGAAGAGAGTCAACGACACGCGGGGCCACCTCGCCGGGGACAAGCTCCTCAGGGATTTCGCCACGCTCCTGCGGGAAGCCATGCCCCCGGACGCCAAGCTCTACCGCTACGGCGGGGACGAATTCATCGCCGCCCTGCACGACGTCTCGCTCTCGGACGTGAGGCGCTGCCAGCGCCGTCTGGAGCGCCGCATCAATCTCTACAACGAGGAAAACGGCATTCGGATCGGCGTCGCTTCGGGATACGCCTTTTTCAATCCCGAAACGGACCACGGGCTTTCGGAAATCGTCAAGCGGGCCGACGCCATGCTCTACGCCGACAAACGGGCGATGAAGCGGGCCGCCTCAAGGGACGACTAGGCTTCCCGTTTTTCCGCGCCGCGGTTTTCCGCTCCGTCACGGCAGCGCATCCGCCCGACGGGGCGTTCCCGAAACGAAAGCGATTGGGCAAAAAACGGGCAAGAAGCGTACAAGCGCAAAAAAAGAAGTGAGGCCGGTTATGAAGGAAAAAGACGAGCTGGGACACAGATTGATGTCCTACCTTTACAATCGTACTTCGGATAAAAACCAAGAATGCCGGGAATGGCGGAATGTTACTCTGAAGTTTTTCTATAATCTGTATGAATTGATGGACAAAAATCCTGCCCTTGATGTGTACGCGTGGGAGGTGGATGGAATACGCATCTCATACGGTGAAAAAAGGATTGCGTATATCCACTTTCGCCAACAATGGTTCCTTGTTCACGCTCAGGAAGACTATCTTATCGCTGATGTCGGCGATGCTTTGTTTGCTACGCCGCATGAAGGCTCCTGGCCTCTGATGTGGCATGTGGACAAGGAAGAAGAGGTTGACGCCTTTTTGGCTTTTATGCGTTCGTTATAGCATGGCAGGAACCGGCAAGCGCGCCGAAAGCATCCGCCTTCTCTGCCGGAAGTGCCGTCTGAAGAAGGGCGGCAAGATCGCGCAACATTCTTCCGTCTCGTCATGACCGGCGTTCATCATGACGGAAAGGCCAAGCCCCGGACGCTGTCGCCTCGACAGGCGAAGGCGGGTCCGGGGCTTGGCCTTTTACGGGTGAGGATGCGCTAGGCTTCCACGCTCGTGCAGACGATGTTCTTGCCGAACAGGTGGCGGAACAGATCGCCCTTTTCGCGCACGCGCCGGATTTCCTCGGAGCAGTCGCCCCGGCATTCGATGACGAGCAGAACCTTGTTCTTTTTGACGCTGACCGCGACGGAGCCTACCGCGCCCTGATGGGTGTAGTCGAGCGCGTCCGCGATGCGGAGCAGGGCCGCGGCCTTGCGGAGCGCCTCGCGATCCTTCTTGCCGAGTTCCGCGAAACGGGACTGCTTCTTCGACGGCCACGCCTTGCGGTGGTACCGCGCGAGCAGGGCCACGAAAGGACGATCCGCATCCTCGATCCACGGTGCGGCCCCCGTCTCGATCATCCGCATCGCGGCCTTGTGGTGGCCTTTGCGGCCTTCCGCATACCCGATGTCGTGGAGCTGCGCCGCGTGGTGCAGACGGTGCCCCCAGAGATCGGACAGACCGTGCAGGGAGGCCAAATCCTGAAACAGCGCCGCCGCGATGACCGCCACGCGGTGCCCGTGCCGCATCGCCTCGGCCCGGATCGCTTCGGGATCGTCGGGGTCGGGCAGGCCGTCCGCCGTTCCGGCGGGGACGGGGGCTTCGGCGGGGGCCGGTTCGGGCGCTTGCGCCTGAGCCGCCTTTTTCGCCTTGGCGGGCCGCTTGGGCTTGCGCGGGGCGACGGGTTCGGTCGGCTCGGCCTGTTCAGCCTGTTCCGTGGGTCCGGCGGACGCCTCAGCGGCGGGGGCCGCGGGCGCGTCCGGGATCACGGCCTCAGCCGTATTTTCGGGGGCGGCTGGCGCTTCGGCGGGGATTTCGGAAACCGCCGGAGCGTCCTGAGCGTCCGCCGCCTCAGGCTCGGCGGGGGCCTTCGGCGTTTCGGGGGCGTGTCCGGCGGGCGCGGCCTGCGCGTGGAGGGGCGCGGCGGTTCCCGCGCGCAGGAGAGGCATGTCCTCCTGCACGGCCTGCGCGGCGTCCGTTTCCGGGCGGGCAACGTCGGCATCGGCGGGTTTGCGGCGCCGTTTTCTTTCCGTGGTGGGGGTGGAATTCGTCATGGGAAGGTATCCTTGGGTTAGAAGGGAGGGTTCCAGTCGCGCAGTTCGAGCATGCGTTCCTGCGCGTTGACGGCCTCCTCGCCCTTGCCGGGCTTGAGCCGCTGATAGGAACCGTCGGGAAGGAGACGCCACGCTTGGCTGTTGTCGCGCAGGTGGGTTTCGAGAAGGCTTCGGATGAAGGCCCGGAGGCCGGGATCGAGGATCGGCGTGAGGACTTCGATGCGCCGGTCGAGATTGCGGGGCATGAGGTCGGCGCTGCCGATGTACAGGCTGCCCTCGCCGTTGTTGCCGAACCAGAAGGCCCGGTAATGTTCGAGGAACCGGCCCACGATGGAGGTCGCCTCGATGCGCTCGCCGATCCCCGGCAGGCCGGGGCGCAGGCAGCAGATGCCGCGTATCTGGAGGCGCACCCGCACCCCCCGCATGGCGGCCTGATAGAGGGCGCGGATCAGTGTCTTGTCCACAAGCTGGTTGCACTTGAAGATGATCTCGCCGTTGCCGTGCTCGGCGTGCAGCTCGATTTCGCGGCTGATGCCCTCAAGCAGCGAGGCGCGGAGCGAATGCGGGGACACCAGTAGCCTGCGGTAGCGTTCCCGCTGCGCGTAGCCGGTCATGACGTTGAACAGGTCGGTGACGTCCGCGCAGATGTCCGGGTTGGCGGTGATCAGGCCCATGTCCGTATACATTTTGGCCGTAGAGGGATTGTAGTTGCCGGTGCCGATGTGCGCGTAGCGGGTGACGCCCTCGTTTTCGCGCCGGACCACGAGGCAGAGCTTGGCGTGGATTTTCATGCCCACCAGCCCGTAGACCACGTTGACCCCGGCCTTTTCCATTTCCTCGGCCCACGTGATGTTGCGCTCCTCATCGAAGCGGGCCTTGAGTTCCACCACCGCCGTGACCTGCTTGCCGCGCTTCCGGGCCTCGATGAGCGCCCGGACGATGGGCGAATCCTTGCCCACGCGGTAGAGGGTCTGCTTGATGGCGATCACGCTGGGGTCCTCGCAGGACCGCCGGATGAATTCGAGGACCGGGGTGAAGCTCTCGTAGGGATGGAACAGGAAGATGTCCCGGTTGCGGATGTGCGCGTAGAGGTCGCCTTCCTGAAAGGCGGCGGGCACTCTGGGGTGGAAGGGTTCCTCCTTGAGACAGGGGCGGTCCACGCCGTAGAGCCCGAGCAGGTCGGAAAAGCCGAGCGGTCCCTTGACCTTGTATATCTGGAAAGGCTGGAGGCCCAGCCGCTTGGTCAGAAACGAGCTCAGTTCGGCGGCGGTGCCGTGGGCGATTTCGAGGCGCACCACGTCCCCGAAACGGCGCTGCTCCACCAGCTCCTTGACCGCTTCGAGCAGGTCGTCGGCCTCGTCCTCTTCGATTTCCACATCCGTATTGCGGGTGATGCGGAACAGCCCGGCACTGACCACCTCGTTGCCGGGGAACAGCGCGCCGAGGTATTCGCGGACGAGGTCCTCGATGGGCAGGATGTCGTCGTCCCGGACGTGGGCGTTGAAGCCGAGGGAGGCGTAGGTCTTGGCCTCCTTGTTGCGCGGCACGAACACGAAGCGCGGGACGTTGCTCGGGCATTTGAGGCGCGCGAACCGGACGATGCCGTCCCGGCTGCGGAGCTGGACGATGAAGTTGAGGCTCGTGTTGGAGATGGTGGGAAAGGGATGCCCCGGATCGATGGCCTGCGGGGTGAGGACCGGGTAGATTTCGTTGCGGAAATACCCGTCGAGGAAGCGGCGCTGCTTGTCCGAGAGATCGGCGTAGCGCACGATGCGCACGCCCCGGTCCGCCAGACGGGGATTGAGGCGTTTCTTCCAGTGTTCCTGCGCCCGTGCGAGGAGCTTGACCACCCGCCGCCGGATTTCCGCGAGCTGTTTGGCGGGCGTCATCCGGTCGGGGGCGGCGGAGGGCGCCCCGCCCCGGTACTGCCGGAGGATGTTCGCCACCCGGACCATGAAGAACTCGTCCAGATTGTTGTGGAAGATGGCGAGGAACTTGAGCTGTTCCAGCAGCGGCAGCGACGGATCGGTCGCCTCTTCGAGCACCTTGGCGTTGAATTCCAGCCAACTGATTTCCCGGTTGAGATACAGCTCGGGGCGGGACAGGACCTTCAGTTCTTCCGCGTCGCACAGGTTCTGCGGCAGCGTGGCGTCGATCACGAATTCCCCCTTGGCGGTTTGAGGCCGATCTTGGAACGGGTTTCCCCCGGAACGCGGAGCCCCTCGGCGGGGCCCTCAGCCGGAAAGGCGGTTTCCGACCGCATCCGCACCGCATTGTCGCGACCGGTGCCGTCCGCGGACAAGACGGGCTGCCTCGTCCGGCACCGGCCGCCTTTCGGAAAAGGGTTGCGGCGTGCTATTTTTTCAGCGCCCGTTTCAGGGCGTCCCGGTAGATTCTGATGATTTCGAGGCGGGCGCATTTCTTGTCCTCCGCCGGGATGATGTTCCACGGGGCCGCTTCCGTGCTCGTCCGGGAGAACATTTCGTCCGCCGCGTTCAGATAGGCGGGCAGCTTTTCCCGGTTGCGCCAGTCCTCGTCGGTGATCTTGTATTTCTTCCACGGCGTTTCCTCGCGTTCGCGGAACCGCCTGAGCTGTTCCTCCGGGGAAATGTGGAGCCAGTATTTCACGAGGATGTTGTTGTGTTCCCGCAACTGTTCCTCAAAATCGTTCAGTTCGGCGTAGGCGCGCTTCCAGTCGCTCGGCGGAGTCAGGTTCTCCACCCGCTCCACGAGCACCCGCCCGTACCACGAGCGGTCGTAGACGGTGACGAAGCCCGCCATCGGGATGTGCCGCCAGAAGCGCCACAGGTAATGGTGGGCGAGTTCCTCGTCCGTGGGCGCGCTGATGGGGATGACGCGGGTGATCCGGGCGTCGATGCCCGCGGTCAGCCGCCGGATGGCCCCGCCCTTGCCCGCCGCGTCCCAGCCCTCGAAGACGAGGGTGCTGGAGATGCCCTTCCGATAGGCCCGGTAGGTGAGGTCGGACAGCTCGGCCTGAAGCAGGGACAGCTCCCGCCTGTAGGCGCCGCGCTCGCAGGTTTTGGAGAGGTCCACGGCGTCGAAGACGGTCTCCTGTCCCTCGGGGACGGTTTCGGGCTTGCGGGAGGCGTCCCATACGGCCTTGGCCTTCTTGGCCTCCACCGCGCGTTCGATGGCCCCGATGATGGTTTTCGCCACCGTGACGTTGCGGTAGTTGGCGTCGTAGGCGTCCACGATGGTCCACGGCGCATACATGCGGTCGGTCAGGGTGATGGCCTTGGCCGCCGCGTTGGTCAGGCCGTCGTAGTCGCCGCCGCTCTTTTCGTCGTAGGGGGTGAAATGGTGGATTTCCTTGTGCGCGAGGCGGTACTTGAGGCGTTCTTTGTGGGCCTTCTTGCTCAGGTGCAGCCACAGCTTCACGATGACCATGCCCGAGGCCGCGAGCGTGTGTTCGAGCCGGTCCCAGCGGTGCATGAGGCGGGTGAACTTGCCCTCCTTCATGTCGCCGCAGCAGTAGCGGCGGATGGCCTCGCCGTACCAGCCGCCGAGGAAGACGCCCATCTCGCCCGCGCCGGGGAGCTTGCGCCAGTAGCGCCACGCTTCGGGGCGTCCGCGCTCCTCGTCCGTCTGCATCCAGAAGGTGTGGTTCCGCAGGCCCTTGGCGTCCATCCATTCGGAAAGCATGTTCGCGACCGCGCCCCGTCCCGAACCGTCCACGCCCGCGATGATGATGAGCACGGGGAGTTTGTTGGCGATGCCCGCCTGCTGCGCCCTGAACAGGCTCATACGCAGGTCGGGCGCCATGCTCTGAAATGCCTCCGCCGAATAGCTCCGGCCCAATGCCGCGGATTCAAACATGCTTTTCTCCTGATGTGGTATGCGCCCGGAAAGGCGCTCCGCCCCTCCGGTTTTGACGGAAGGCCGCGTCCCTTTTCTCTTTTATGCACTGATACGGGACCGTTGTGAAGCCCCATCGGGGGCCTGTCGGAGAAATTGTATGAGAAAAGCGTTGGCCGGTCCGTTTTCCGTCTCCCCCGTGGGGAAGGGCGTTGTCCGCGGATATGCCCGCAGTGTGGCGGGCGCGGGCCGTATGGTCTTCCGCCGCACGGGAAAAAGCCCCCTCCGGGCAGGCCGTAGGGGCGTTTGGAGGAGCCTGCGGAACACCGCCGTCCCACGCTGCGGCGTCTTGTCGGTTGGTCGCAGCCATACGCCGTTCTTTTTTGCCCCCGCTGTGGAGCTCCGCCGGGAGTCCCCGGCGTTTCCGGCGGGGCCAGACCGCTGCGGCGTCCCCTGCGGGCGCGGGGCAACCCCTAAAAAAGCCCGGCACGAGGCCGGGCTGTCAACGGCGTCTCGTGCCGGACGTGGGCAACCTTCAAGCGGTACGTTACCGTTCGGCGGCGACGAGCGCGGCGATGCGGGGTCTGAGGGGGAAGGGCGTTTCGGTACGGAAGGCGAGGGTTTCGAAGTCGGGGACGGGCATGGGCCGCGCGTACAGGTAGCCCTGCGCGCAGGCGCAGCCGGACCGGAGCAGGAACGCGGCCTGCTCCTCGCTCTCCACGCCTTCCGCGATGACTTCGATGCCCATCTTGCGGGCAAGGGCGATGCTGAACTGGATCACGGTCTTGCCGCGGTCCGTGGCGACCTCTTCGTTGAGGAATTCGCGGTCCAGCTTGATGAAGTCCACGGGAATGCTTTTCAGCATGTTGAGCGAGGAGTAGCCCGAGCCGAAGTCGTCCATCAGGAACCGGAAGCCGTAGGAACGCAGCTCCCGGATGGCGTCGAACAGCGCGCTGCCGTTTTCGAGGAACACGCTTTCGGTGAGTTCCAGTTCGAGGAGCCGGGGCGGGAGGCCGTAGCGGCCCACGAGTTCCCGCAGCTTCCGGCACAGGTGGGGATCGTGGAGGTGCAGGCGGGAGACGTTCACGGAGACGGGCGCGGGCGTGAAGCCCTGATCGATCCAGCGGCGCAGGGTCATGCAGGCCTGTTCCCAGATATGCTCGTCCAGTCGGACCACGAAGCCGTTCTTTTCGAACAGCGGGATGAAGCGGTCCGGCGGGATCAGCCCCTCGGCGGGGTGCAGCCAGCGCACGAGGCCTTCCGAGCCGATGATGCGCGAGGACCGGATGTCCACCTTGGGCTGGAGGTAGAGCACGAACTGTCCTTCCAGCAGGGCGTCGTGCATCCGGCTTTCGATGTCCTTTTCCTCAAGGATTTTTTCGCGCAGCGTGCCGTCGTAGTAGGCGTAACGCTGGAGGAAGTTGCCCTTGACCGTTTCCAGCGCGAGGTTGGCCCAGTCGCAGAGCACGTCGATGGGCGTGTCGAGGCTGTCCACCTCGCAGACGCCGAAGGAGGGCACGATCCTGTGGGGCAGCGGATAGTCCGCCAGCCGGGCCGTCACCCGCCCGACGAGCGCCTCGATCCGGTCGCGGGGCAGGTCCGCGCACAGGCAGAACACGTCCCCGCCGATGCGCCCGTAGACCCCCTTCCCGTCGGCCATTTCCGCCCGCAGCAGCCCGGCGATGAAGATGAGCAGCTCGTCCCCCTTCTTGGTGCCGTACAGGTCGTTGACGACCTTGAAGCGGTCGATGTCCATGCGGATGATGCTGTACCGGCGGTCGGGGTGGTCGCGCACGGCCTTTTCCGCCTGCGCGTGAAAGGTGTCGCGGTTGTAGGTGCCGGTGAGCAGGTCGAATTCGGCGCGATACCTGAGCGCGAGCATGGAGCGCGTGGCCTTGTCCACGTCGTTGAGGGTGCCGATGCGGCGCTTGGGCCTGCCCTCGGCGTCGTGCAGGCAGGTCGAGGTCACCCGGCACCACACGGACGCGCCGTCGCGCCTGCGGAAGCGTGCGGTCATCTCGGTCTGGCCGCAGGCGTCGAGCCCCTTGCGGAAGGCTTCCAGACGCGGCAGGTCCTCGGGTTCGATCACGCCGTCCTCCCGCCAGACGTCCGCCAGATCGCGCTCGTCGTAGTCGCCGAGGAATTCCGCGATGAAGGCGGGCGAAATGAAGCGGGCCCCGGTTTCGAGGTTCCGCTCGAAGACGTGGGTCTGCGTCTGCTCGATGATGGTGCGGTACCGTTCGTCGTCGAGGCGGCGGCGTTCGAGGAGGACGTTTTGCTGGGCGATGGCCTCGGCCCGTTTCCGGTCCCGGATGTCCATGATGAACAGGAGGTAGATTTCGTCGTCGCCCTCGGGCTGGGCCACGGGGAACAGGGTGAGGGACACCCAGTGGTATTCGCCGTTCGCCCAGCGCTTGCGGTATTCGCCGGTGAGGTATTCCGTGCCGGAGCGGAAGCGCTCCCGCACGGATTCGATGTCGAAGAAGGCCCGGAGGCGTTCCGCGTCGTCGGGATAGACCAGCTCTTGCAGCGCGTAGTCGAGGCACGGCCCGATGCCGTCCTGCTCCGGGGGGATGAGGAACTTGTCCTTGACGTGGTAGACGAGGTGGCAGGTGTCCCGCGTGACGTTGACCTCGTACACCTCGTCGTAGATGTTTCGGAGAGCGCGGTCGTACTGCTCGTTGATGCGCTGGCGGCGTTCCTCCCGCTTTTCCTCCGTGATGTCGCGGATGATGGCGAAGGCGGTGGTCCCGTCCGCCTCTTCGAGGAAGGTGGTGCGGTTCTCCAGCCAGCGGTATCCGGCGTCGAACCGGATGCGGTAGCGGCATACGATTTCGCGGGCGCGGCTGCGGGCGGCCTCCGCGAGCGCCTCGGGGCCGATCTGCCGCATCAGGCCGTCGCGGTCCTCGGGGTGGATGAGGGCCAGCGTGTCCCCGAGGAACGCGCGATAGTCGCCTTCCCGCGGTTCGGGCGGCAGGGCCGGGGAGGTGACGCTGCGGGAAAACCGCCATGTGTCGAGATTCGTTTCGATGATGCAGTCCGCCGAACGGCGGAGCACCGCCCCCTGACGGCGTTCGAGGCGGAGGACGGCCTGTTCCGCGGCCTTGCGTTCCTCGACGTCCTGCCGCAGGATGAGACATTTGCCGTTGCCCGGCAGCGGCAGCAGGAACGAGGATACCCAGTGGTAGCGCCCGTCGGCGGCGAGGGCGCGGTACTCCGCCGTGAGCCGGGAGTTGTCCCGGAATCTGCGCCGGATGTTGTCCGCGTCGTAGTGTTCGAGGAACCGCTGCCGGTCCTCGGGGTGGATGCAGCAGGCCGCGATCTGCCGGTTGGCTCTGGCGAAGCTCCCGTCGATCTCGGGCATGACCAGCCGCGCGGGGTCGCGGTGGACGGCGCGTATGGCGTCGGCGTCGAGCGACGCCTCATAGATTTCGTCGTAGCTTTCCTGAAGCGCCTTGTAGAAGACCGCCTCCTCCTCGCGCAGCGGGGTGATGTCGCGCAGGAGCAGGATGGCCTCCCCGTCGCGTTCCGGCAGGGGCACGACCGAGGCGAGCAGCCAGCGGTAGGCTCCGTCGAGGGCCAGCTTGCGGTACTCGATGGACAGGTCCTTGCCGTCCGCAAGCCCTTCGAGGAGGTTCGAGGCGGCGAAGAAGGTCCGGCAGAGGGCCCGGTCGTCCGGGTGGACGCGCTCGGCGATGAGCCTGTCCATGTCCTCCGCGTAGGAGCCGGTGACGTCGCAGGGATCGAGAATCTCCGCGTTGCAGAACAGGCAGGTGAGCCGGTCCGCGGCGAGGTTCATGCGGTAGATTTTGGCGTAGCTGTTCTGGAGGGCGATTCGGACGTTTTCCTCTTCCTGTCGGCGGAGGCTTTCGGCCCGTTTCCGATCCGAGACGTCGCGGATGCAGTGGAGCCAGTGCCGGGTGCCGTCGTCCTGCGCGTAGGGCACGGCGAGGCGGCTGTACCAGCGCGCGCCGTCACCGAAGTCCGCCTGATATTCCATGTACCGGGCCTTCGCGTGCCCGGTCTCCCCGGCGGGGCCGCACAGGGCCTCGCGGGAAAAGAGCTGGCGGAAGCGCATCCGGCAGTCGGCGGGGAGGGCCTCCTCGATGCGGGCGGTCTCCGCGTCGTAGTCTTCCGGCGGCGTTGCGGGCCCGCCGGAACCGGCGACGACGGTGCAGCGTCCGCTTTCGGCTTCGAGATCGAGGACGTAGCGGTAGCTGTCGCACAGCGCGGCCACCAGCGTGCGGCGCATCCGCCATTCCCGGCCCTCATCGGGGGGCTGCCCCGCCTGCCCGGACAGCATCACGATGGAGGCGGGTTCCCCGTCGTCCCACAGGACGGGGGAAACGGTGAGCTCCGCAAGGCCCGCGAAGGGGGAATGCTCCCCGAAGTCGAGGGACGAGCGTTTCCCGTCCGACGACACGGGGCAGAAGGGGCAGGCCGTCCTGCGGCCCCGGAACGCCTCGTGGCAGGGTGCGCCGATGCGGGCCTCGGGAAACAGGCGGGCCACCATGTCGTTCATGTACAGGATGCGGTGGGCGCGGTCGATGACGAAAACCGCCGTCATCGGGATGGCGTTCAGGAGGCTCCGGGTCGATTCGCGGGTTTCGCGCGAGAGACTCGCGGCCCGGCGTTGGAAGGTGTCCTTCATCGGTACGGTGCTCCTTACCGGTTTTTCCGTCACCCCGGCGGGGGCTTTTCCCTGAGTGCCCCGGAAAGGAGGCCTGCGGCGGGGATGCGGCGTCGGACGGCGTAAGGGTGGAATCATGGCCGAACCCGCCGTTTCTGTCAAACCGCATAGAATCATCGCGTTGCCAAAACGTCGATTCTTTCCTAGTGGAGAGGGAGGGCCTCCGTTTGGGAGGCGGGCGCGGTGCGCCGCGCGTCACCTCCAACATCTCCCCGCTGCGGGGAAAAGGCGGCTTCATGAAAATAGGTCTGGCTCTGGGAAGCGGTTCCGCGCGCGGCTGGGCGCACATCGGCGTCATTCAGGCGCTTGAGGAACTCGGCATCCGTCCCGACGTCGTTTGCGGCACGTCCGTGGGCGCGCTTGTGGGCGCGGCCTGCGCGTCCGGCCATCTGGAGCGGCTGGAGGCGCGCCTCCGCGCGCTGACCAGACTGAACACGGCGACCTATTTCACCATCGGCGTGACCGGCGGCGGGCTGGTGAACCGGGAGAAGCTGCACGCCCTCTTCGAGGAGTGCGTCGCGGACCCGGACGCCGCCATCGAGGATTTGCCCGTCAAATACGCCGCCGTGGCCACGGACATGGAAACGGGCGGGGAATACTGGCTTCGGAAAGGGTCCGTCCTTCAGGCGGTGTGGGCCTCCATTTCGCTGCCCGGTCTGTTCCCGCCGGTCCACTACCATGATCGTTGGCTGTTCGACGGCGGACTGGTCAACCCGGTGCCGGTGTCCGTCTGCCGCGCGCTGGGGGCCGATCTCGTCATCGCCGTGAACCTCAACGGCGAGCTGGTCGGACGGCACAACGCCGCGAAACGCCGGAGGGAACGGGAAAAGGAACGGGAGAAGGAGAAGGAACGGGAAGGCGAGGGCGATTTCGTGGAACGGATCGCCGCGACCATCCGACAGCACGGCCTGCTCCCCGAATGGCCGACCCGGCCCAGCATGTTCGGGACGGTTGCCTGCGCCATCGACATCGTGCAGGACAGGATCACGCGCAGCCGCATGGCGGGGGACCCGCCGGACGCCGTGCTGACGCCCCGGCTGACGCACATCGGCCTCCTGGAGTTCTACAAGACCGAAGAAGCCATCGAAGAGGGCAGGGCCTGCGTGGAACGCATGCGCCCGGTCATCGACGCCCTGTTCAGCCATTCCCCGTCCTGACGGGTCGGAGGGCGCATGCCTACCGTTTTTTCCCATCCCGCGCCGGTGCTGGCGCTGGGGGCGCTCCTCGTCGGGCGCGGCCTGTCCGCCCGGATGCTCCTGTTCGGCGTGTGCTGCGCCGTGCTGCCCGACGCGGACGTGCTCGGCTTCAGACTCGGCGTCAGCTACGGCGACGTGCTCGGGCACCGGGGCTTTTCCCATTCGCTGGTCTTCGCGGGCCTCATGGGGCTTGCCGGGGCCGCGTTGGCGCCGCTCCTGCGCGGCGGGCGGCTGACGGGCTTCTGCATGGGCTTTTTCGGCGTGGCCAGCCATATCCTGCTGGACGCCATGACCAGCGGCGGCCTCGGGGTGGCGGCCTTCTGGCCTTTCGATCCCTCCCGCCGTTTCTTCGGCTGGCGGCCCATCCGGGTTTCGCCTCTCGACCTGCACGCCTTCCTCAGCCGACGCGGCGCGGACGTGCTCCTCTCCGAACTGCGCTGGGTATGGCTCCCCTGCCTCGCGCTGATCGCGGGCGTCCGGCTGTTTCGGAAAGCCCGCCGCTGACCTCACCCGCCATACCGGCGGCAACTCCGCCGTTCCCTCACCAGCCCCGCCGCGCAACGTCCCGGCTGTTTTTTTGACGGCGACAAGCCGTTCTCCATCAGGAAAGTCCCGGATGGGGGATTCGATAAACATAAAAGTCTTAGGAAGGAGGGGGGTGGGGTTTGGGGA
>CABKMN010000010.1 GCA_902373525.1 uncultured Bilophila sp.
GAGGGGGCACGGGGGAGGGAGGAGAGAAACTTTCTGGAGAAAGTTTCTCTCCTCCCTCCCCCGATTCCCTTGCGATTCGTCTACCCTTCCATCTGGAAATCGACCCGAATCTTGTATATCCGGGTCGCGGGGAGGTTCATGATGGGGATGCCGGTCTTGGCGGTGATCCCGTCGAGCATGGCGCACACGGCCTCCCACGAGGGGCCGATGGCCGAAAACCAGACGTTGTAGGCGTGACGGCGCAGATAGTTGTGCGTCACGCCCACATGGCTGTTCACTTCGGCGACGAAGGCGTCCATCTTTTCCGGCGGCACCTTGGCGGCGCACAGCGTGGAGCGGAAACCGAGCTTCGCGGACTGGAAATTGGCTCCCAGACGCCGGATGAGCCGGGACTTCCGCATCGCATTGACGCGATCGAGCGCCTCCTGCTCGGTGATGCCGAGCCGTTCCGCAATGACGGCATAGGGCCGGGACTCCAGCGGGAAATCCGTCTGGATGATGTCCAGAATACGCTTGTCCATCGTGTCGAGGGCTGCTTGCGTCATTCCGCCTCCTTCATCTTGCGGGGCTGATAGGTACACAGGGGTTCCTCGCCCATATAGTCGCCGTCCATGCTCCACGCGCGGGCGCGGCAGCCGCCGCACACCTTGTGGTACTCGCACACGCCGCATTTGCCCTTGTACTCGGACTGATCGCGGAACTGCCGGAACGGCCCGGCGTTGCGCCAGATTTCCGGAAACGGCGTTTCGCGGACGTTGCCGCAGTCGAGCGTCAGATAACCGCACGGCTGGACCTGCCCCACATGGCTGATGAAACAGAAGCCCGTGCCGCCGAGGCAGCCGCGCGTCATGGCGTCCATGCCGAAGGTGGCGGGCGTCACCGAGACGCCTTCCTCGCGGGCGCGCTGGCGCATGATGCGGTAGTAATGCGGCGCGCAGGTCGCCTTGAGGTGCATGGAGGTCGTCTTGCGGAAGTCGTAGAACCAGTGCAGCACGTCCTCATATTCCTGCGCCGTGATCACCTGATCCGCGAGCCCGGAGGCTCGGCCCATCGGCACCAGCAGGAAGATGTGCCACGCCGCCGCGCCGATGCGCTCGCAGAGTTCGAATATCTTCTTGAAGTCGTGCAGGTTGTTGCGCGTGACCGTGGTATTGATCTGAAACTCCACGCCCTCGGCCTTGAGACATTCGATGCCGCGCAGGGAGGCGTCGAACGCGCCGGGCACGCAGCGGAACGCGTCGTGCGTCTCCGCGTTGTAGCCGTCGATGGAAATCGAACAGCGCTGCACGCCCGCTTCCCTGATCTTGCGGGCCGCTTCGGGCGTGATGAGCGTCCCGTTGGGGGACATCACGCAGCGCAGGCCCTTGGCGTTGGCGTAGGCGATCAGCTCGTACACGTCGGGGCGGATCATGGGATCGCCGCCCGTGAAGATGATGATCGGGTTGCCCACGCTCGGGAAGGTGTCGATGAGCGCCTTGGCCTCTTCCGTAGAGAGTTCGCCCGGATAGGGTTCCGGGTGCGCCTCGGCCCGACAATGCTTGCAGGCCAGATTGCAGGAACGGGTCACTTCCCAGGCGATGAGACGGCACACCGGGGAGCCGTCCTCAAGCGTGCGCGGTCCGGCGGGCATGCCGCCCGGATGGCCGGGCTGGCCGCCGGGGTGCCCCTTTCCGGGATGGCCCGCGTGTTCTTCCTGCCCCATGCCGCAGGGCGGTTCATGACAAATCATCAGCTCACCAGCCCTTTCTTGAGCAGGTCCTCGGCAAAGTAGGTCATGATGATCTTGGCCCCGGCGCGGCGGATGCCGAGCAGCGATTCGAGCACGATCCGTTCCTCGTCGATCCAGCCGTTGAGCGCGGCGGCCTTGATCATGGAGTACTCGCCGCTCACCTGATAGGCGGCGACCGGGACGTCGAAGTTGTCGGCCACCATGCGGATCACGTCCTGATAGGGACCGGCGGGCTTCACCATGATGATGTCCGCGCCCTCGTCGATGTCGGCGGCGGCTTCACGCAGGCCTTCCATCGCGTTGCCGGGGTCCATCTGATAGGTCTTGCGGTCGCCGTGGTGCGGGGCGGAATCCGCCGCGTCGCGGAACGGGCCGTAGAACGCGGAGGCGTATTTCACGGCGTAGGACATGATCGGGATGTTCACGTACCCGGCCTTGTCCAGCGCCTCGCGGATGGCGAGGATGCGGCCGTCCATCATGTCGGAGGGGGCCACCATGTCCGCACCGGCCTCAACGTGGCTGAGCGCGGTCTTGGCGAGCAGGTCCAGCGTGGGATCGTTCACCACTTCGCCGCAGGTGTCGCCTTCCCTGAGGATGCCGCAGTGGCCGTGCGAGGTGTATTCGCACAGGCACACGTCGGTCACGACCTGAAGATCGGGCCAGTTGGCCTTGAGCATGCGGACGGCGCGCTGCACGATGCCGTCCGGAGCGTAGGCTTCGCTGGCGAGCGCGTCCTTGTGTTTCGGAATGCCGAACAGCATGAGCGAACGCAGACCGGAGTCCACGGCGTCGGCGACCTTCTTTTCAAGCTGCTTGAGCGAAAGCTGGTACTGGCCGGGCATGGACGGGATTTCCTTCATGAAATCCTCGTCCGGGGTGTCCACCACAAAATACAACATCATGAGATCGGCGGCGGAAAGTTTCGTCTCGCGCACCATTTCGCGGATCACGGGATTGCGGCGCAGGCGGCGCCCACGATAGAATTCGTTCATAACGTTTCGTCCTTTTGGTATAACAACAGGCAAGACACCGTCCTGCCTCAGCATCGTCACCGCGCCCCATCCGTGCGGCACGCCGTCGCCATCCCCCTCGGGAAAAAGGCGCGGGGAAAGCCGTCTTTCCCCGCGCCCGCGTCGCTTATTCAGGACGGCGGATTTCGTCGTCGGTCAGGTAACAGGCGGGGTCCTGCGCCCATTCGTCGCCGTAGTAGGCTTCGGCGCGGGAGCGGAAGTTGCCGCCGCAGATGTTCAGGAAGCGGCAGGTGGCGCAACGTCCCTTCACATAGGCCTTCTTGTTCTTCATCTTGTGGAGCAGTTCGATGTTCGGGTCATCCCAGATTTCGGAGAACGGACGTTCGAGCACGTTGCCGAAGGTGTGGTTGCGCCAGAACTGGTCGGCGTGGACCTTGCCGTCCCACGAAATGCAGCCGATGCCGCGCCCGGAGCTGTTGCCCTCGTTGTACTGGAGGAGCTGGAACACTTCCTCGGCGCGCTTGGGGTCTTCCTTCTTCATCCGCATCCAGACGTAGGGGCCGTCCGCGTGGTTGTCCACGGTGAGGACTTCCTTCGGCAACCCGGCTTCGAACAGGGCGCGGGTTTCGTCCATGATGAGATCGACCACGGCGCGGGTTTCGGCGTGGTTGAGGTCTTCCTTGATCATTTCGGAGCCGCGGCCCGAGTAGACGAGGTGGTAGAAACAGATGCGCGGCACTTCAAGTTCGCGCAGCAGCTTGAAGACCTTGGGGATTTCGACCACGTTGCGCTTGTTGATGGTGAAGCGCAGACCGACCTTGAGGCCCTCGGCCTTGCAGTTTTCGAGACCCTGCAACGCCTTCTTGAAGGAATTGGGCACGCCGCGGAACTTGTCGTGGATTTCTTCCGCGCCGTCCAGCGAGATGCCGACGTAGGAAAGGTTGATGGCCTTGAGCTCGCGGGCCTTTTCCTTGGTGATCAGGGTGCCGTTGGTGGAGATGACCGCGCGCATGCCCTTTTCGGTGGCGTAGCTGGCGAGTTCGGGCAGGTCCTGCCGGACCAGCGGTTCGCCGCCGGAGAACAGCATGACGGGAGCGCCGTAGGCGGCGAGATCGGCGATGATGGCCTTGCCCTGTTCCGTAGAGATTTCGTCCTGACCCTCGGGATCGACGGCCTGCGCGTAGCAGTGCACGCACTTGAGGTTACAGCGGCGGGTCATGTTCCAGACCACCACCGGCTTCTTGTCTTCGGAGAACTGGAGCAGGTGGGACGGGAGCTGACTGGAATGACGACCGTAGCGCAGCGCGTCGGAAGGCTCCACCTGGCCGCAGTACAACTTGGAAATGCCGATCATGGGAACTCCTTGAGATGGTTCACAAAAAAAAGCATAGAAAAAACGCCCCTTCCGGGGTGTCTGTCAACCGTGTCGTGCCGCTCCGCAGGGGTCGCCCACAATAGCGGTAATGCAAAGGAATACTATCGCTCGCCACACGGGTCAAGGGTCTTATCATGTGCGTAGAGAACGGAGCGAGCGGCCCCGCCGCCGTTGTTCCTCGTCCCATCGTGCGCGCGGAAAGCGGGATGAGCAGTTCGTCGGCCTTGACGCCGAACCGCTTGCCTTGTCGCATGAGCGGAGAGCGACGGGAAGAGCCGGGGAAGGGAAAACGGCCTCTGCCACACGGGCCCCCTTTCCCTTCGTTCGACGCTTCTAGCGCTCCTTGCAAACGATCCCCCCGGCGAGCACATGCCCGTGCTCGTCGAAAACGGCGGCAAGCTGGCCGGGAGCGGAGGGAAGCTGCGGCTGATGGAAGCGGATGAGCATCCGGGCCGTGGCGTCCATGCCGCTCTCGCCGCCGCCCACCAGCCGGACGTCCGCCGGAACGGCCTTCTGGCGGTAACGGGTGCGGACCCGCAGCTCGTGAGGCCAGCGGTCCGGGGGGACAAGAAAATTCAGTTCGCCCGCCGCGCAGGCATTGACGGGAAGCTCGGCGGCCGTCCCGAGCAGAAGCGCGTTGCGGGAGCGGTCCTTGCCGATGACGTAGAGCGGCTCCGTCCACGACACGCCAAGCCCACGACGCTGGCCTTCCGTGTACTGCCACAGGCCGCCGTGCCTGCCCACGACATGCCCGTCCATGAGGACCATCGGCCCGCCGGAGGGCAGACGCACGCCCATCGCCTTGAGAAACCCCCGGTAATCGTCGTCGGGCACGAAGCAGATTTCCTGACTCTCACGCGGAATGGGCACCGGGAGGCCCCATTCCGCAAGAGCCGCGCGCACGTCGCTCTTGCGGACGTCGGCAAGGGGGAACACCGCGTCCCTGAGGCGGTTCATGGGCGTCAGGGCCAGAAAATAGCTCTGGTCCTTGGTTTCGTCCGCACCCTGACGCAGCGAGAACCCGTAGCGCGGATGCTCGACCAGCGAGACGTAATGCCCGGTCGCCAGCTTGTCCGCGCCGAGCCTGCGGGCCTCGTCCAGCCACAGGCCGAATTTGACCAGCGCGTTGCACCGAACGCAGGGATTGGGCGTTTCGCCGTGGGCGTAGCTTTCCGCGAACGGCTTGATGATCCGGCGGGAAAACGCCTCGTGCAGATCAAGCACATGCAGGGGCACACCCATGTCGGCGCACAGGCGCTCAAGCCCCGGAACCGGATCGTCTTCCGGCGGGGCGTCCTGCAAACGGGCGTGAAACGCGAGGACCTGTCCCGGATACTGGCGGTGCAGGGAGGCCAGCGCGTACAGGCTGTCCGCTCCGCCGCTCACGGCTACGGCTATGGTCATGGAGAAGTCCTTCTGACGGGGAAAAACGGGAAAACGACCGGCGCTCCGGCGCCGTCCGCCGGGAACCTTCCGTCTTCCCTCCCGTATAAAGAAAAAGGAGATTGCCGTCGAGCAACCTCCCCAAAAGTCGAAAGCCTGAGGAAGAGGGACCGGGGAGGAAACCTTTCTTCAGAACGGTTCCTCCCCGTGCCTTTTCCCTTCTATCTGAAAATGGTCTGGTTACGGTCGGGACCGACGGACACCATGCTGACCGGCACGCCGGAAAGCTGTTCGAGGCGCTGCACATAGGCGCGGGCGGCTTCGGGCAGTTCGTCCCACGTCTTGCAGGCGGTGATGTCTTCCTTCCAGCCGGGCATGGATTCGTAAATGGGCGTCACGAGGCCGAGCGCGCCCTGTTCCTGCGGCGGATAGTCCATGCGGCGGCCCTTGTATTCGTAGGCCACGCAAATCTGCACGGCGTCGAAGCCGGACAGCACGTCGAGCTTGGTCAGGGCGATGTCGGTCAGGCCGTTCAGGCGGGCGCTCTCGCGCAGCACCGGGATGTCCTGCCAGCCGCAGCGGCGGGGACGGCCCGTGGTGACGCCGAATTCGCCGCCGTTGGAGCGAAGCAGTTCGCCGGTGGCGTCGTTCAGTTCCGTGGGGAACGGGCCTTCGCCCACGCGGGTGGTGTAGGCTTTCAGGATGCCCACGATGCGGTCCAGACGGTTCGGGCCGATGCCGCAACCGGCGGCGGCGTTGCCGGACACCGTATTGGACGAGGTGACGAAGGGATACGTCCCGTGATCGACGTCGAGATGGATGCCCTGCGCGCCTTCGAAGAGCACGCTCTTCCCGGCGGCCCAAGCCTCTTCAAGCTCGGACGACACGTCGGTAAGGTGCGGGATGATGCGCGGCGCGACGGCCATCACTTCATCGAACACCGCGTCCACGGTCAGGGCTTCGGCGCCGTACAGCGCCGTGAACAGGACGTTCTTTTCCTTGAGGGCCGCTTCGATCTTGGCGCGGAGGAGCTCGGGATCGGCGAGGTCGGAGGCGCGCACGCCGACGCGGGCGACCTTGTCCTCATAGCAGGGGCCGATGCCCCGGCCGGTGGTGCCGATCTTCTGGCCCTTTTCCAGCTTGTTCTCGCGGGCCTTGTCCAGCAGCTTGTGGTAGGGCATGATGAGGTGGGTCTTCGCGCTGATCTTGAGGCGGGTCGGGGAAACGTCCACGCCCTGTCCGATCAGGGTTTCGAGTTCCTGCACGAACACGACGGGATCAAGGACGACGCCGTTGCCGATCAGGCAGATTTTGCCTTCGTGCAGAATGCCCGAGGGAACGAGGTGCAGCGCGGCCTTCTTGCCGTCCACGATGACGGTGTGCCCGGCGTTGTTTCCGCCCTGAAAGCGCACCACATAGTCGATGTTCTGCGCCAGAAGATCGACGATCTTGCCTTTTCCCTCGTCGCCCCACTGGACGCCGACGATCACCACATTGGACATGGGTTACTCCTTGATACCTGTATTCACTGTGCTTCGCGCTTCCGATCCGCCGGGACGCCGGGGAGAACCCGCAAAACAGCCCATGAAAAACCAGCTTGCAGTCTACAAAGGTTCGGCGGACTCGTCAACGTGCCGCGGACCGAAAAAACGCTCCGGGAATCACTTCGCGCCGTCGGGCGTTCCGGTCCCCTCTTCCGGGCGGCGGCGGGGGCGGAACGGCAGGATCGTGGCCTTGCGGCGGGGTTTGGCGGGGACCGGCTTCTCCGCGGGCGGTTCCATCAAAAATTCCGGCCCGGCGGCGGGCTGCGCGGCGGCTCCGGGGTGCACCTGCGCCGCCCAGCTGTGGTTGAAAAGCTGGTTTTTCCAGCGCTTGGCCTGAATGAACGAAAAGACGAGGGCCGCCTCCTCCCACCGCTTGGTGGGTTCGAAATGCGAAACGATGACGGCGTACTTGTCCCAAAGCGCCAGCAGGGAAGCCTCATCCAGCGCATCGAGCTGGCGGGCCATCTTGATCAGCAACTGTTCCATAGGGGGGATTCCTCCTCAAGCGGGATCGGGGCCGGGCGAACGGCCGAAGCGTCGGGACGGCGGCCCCATCCCTTGACGCACACGCCCGTCATGCTACGCCAATCCGCCGAGGGGTTCAAATGGAATTTGCCCGTCAGCGCAGGTTGTGATAGGTACGGCGATTCGCTTTCACCCGATCACAAACAGGAGACGCCATGCCCAGCCTCAAAGATATGTACCGCACCGTGTTGAAGGACACCTTCCCGGAAACCATGACCATCACGCTCGGCGACGCCGTGCTGACATACAAAAAGCGCACATGGCACATCGACGGCGAAACCAAGGGGTTGCGCTACGGCGAAAACCCCGACCAGCCCGCCGCCCTGTATGAAATGGAATCCGGCAAGCTGGTCGTGGACGGCATGGAATGGCGCGGCCCGCAGGGCATCATGTCCGCCCTCACCGAGGCGCAGATGCTGCAGGCCGGGAAGCATCCGGGCAAGACCAACCTCACCGACGTGGACAACGGCTGCAACATTCTCCAGTACCTCGCGGAACGTCCCGCCGCCGTCATCCTCAAGCACAACAACCCCTGTGGCGCGGCGTGGTCCAAGGAAAGCGTGGGCGACGCCCTGAACAAGGCCTTCTGGTGCGACCGCATCGCCGCCTTCGGCGGGGCCGTGGTGGTCAACCGTCCGCTGGACATGCGGGCCGCCGATCTCATCGCCGCCAACTATTTCGAGGTGGTCGCCGCCCCCGACTTCGAGGAGGGCGTGCTCGAAAAGCTCGCCGCCCGCAAGAACCTCCGCATCTTCAAGCTGCCCGCCCTCGCCCGCCTCGGCGAACTCGCGGGCGTTCCCTTCCTCGACGTCAAGAGCATGGCCGACGGCGGCATCATCCTCCAGCAGTCCTTCGTGAACCGCATCCGTTCCGCCGAGGACTTCATCCCCGCCGTCGCCACCACCAAGGACGGCGTGACCGTCTCCGCCCGCAAGCCCACCCCGCAGGAAGCCGACGACCTCGTCTTCGCGTGGGCCGTGGAAGCGGGCGTGACCTCCAACTCGGTCATCTTCGCCCACAACGGCGCGACGGTCGCCATCGGCACCGGCGAGCAGGACCGCGTGGGCTGCGTGGAGCTGGCGATCTTCAAGGCGTACACCAAGTACGCGGACACGCTGGCCTTCACCCGCCACGGCATGACCCTCTACGAACTCAAGCTCAAGGCGAAGGACGACGCCGACGCCGCCGAAAAGCTCACCGCCATCGAGGCCGACACCCAGAAGGCCAAGGGCGGCCTCGCCGGGACCGTGCTCGTCTCCGACGGCTTCTTCCCCTTCCGCGACGGCGTGGATGTGTGCATCGCGCAGGGCGTGACCGCCATCGCCCAGCCCGGCGGTTCGCTCCGCGACTACGAAGTCATCGGCGCGGTCAACGAGGCGTCCCCGCAGGTCGCCATGGTCTTCACCGGTCAGCGTTCGTTCAAGCACTAAAGGATGCTTGGGGAGGGAAGCCCTTTCTGAAAAGGCGGCTCCCTCCCCCAAAACGGCATCGCGGCCCGCGCCCCTGAAACGTCCGTCAAGGGGCGGGGCGCGGATGGCTTTCTCTGCGGCTACAGCCTTTCGGCTGTAGCCCTTGTGTGTACGGAACCTTATTTCAAGATGAACAGACCGCCGCCTTTCCGGCCCCCGATGCACGGGCATCAGTGGCAGAAGAAAGGAAGGAGGTTCGGGGGGAAGGAAACGGCCCCGCAGGGAGCGCGCCCGACGACGGGGCAGTCTTACGGGCATCGACGGCGGAGCGGCCTTCTTCGGAAGGGTTTCCCTTTTTCTCCGAGACATCAACCAAGGATTCAAAATGGTTCAGGGTTTGGTTCGTTACCCCGGCGCGGGGTGCGTGGTGGAGTTCATGCAGGGCAACGCGCCCCAGATCGCATGGGTATTGGAGGAGCAGAACGGCAGGCTCCGGTTGCTGCTGCCGAACCGCAGGGAAACGGCGATTCAGGCGGCGCGCATCCTGCCGTGGCCCGGACCGGCCTATGAAAAAAGCTGCTCGCGGGACGCGGCGCTGGAAATCCTCGAACGCCACAAGAGCCGCCGCGACGTCGCCAACGTGGACCCGCTGGAACTCTGGGAAATGGCGCAGGGCGAAGTGGAACAGGCCCCGGCCCAATGGTTCGCGGAACTCGCCCTGAGCGATCCCGACATGGACGCCGTAGCCGCCTGCGGCCATGCGCTCATGCAGGCCAAGAGCCATTTCAAGTTCAATCCGCCGAATTTCGAGGTCTATCCCGAAACCGTCGTCGCCCAGCGCCTCGCCGAGCAGGAAGCCGCCCGCAAGCGCGAGGAACTGGTCAACAAGGGCAGCGCCTTTATCCGCCTGCTCTGGGACATCCATCAGAAAAAGAGCACCCAGTCCCCCGGAAAGGCCGCCGAGGCGCTGGAACCCGGCGTCCGCGACCGGCTGCGCCACACCATCATGAGCCGCATCGCCGATCCCGACACGACGGAAGACGACGGACTGTGGAAGCTCATGATCAAGGGGCTTCCCGACGATCCCTTCATGCCGCTGCACCTCGCGCAGGCGTGGGGCCTCGTGGAGCCGCATCACAACTATTGGCTGGACCGGGCCGGATACGCGTCCGGCGACGGCTGGAGCGAGGAGCACCGCGAAGAGCTGGACGCCCTGCTCGCTCAGGCCGACGAGGACGAGGGCCGGGAGCCGACCTTCCCGGACCGCGCCGTCATCAGCATCGACGCGCCCACCACGCGCGACGTGGACGACGCCTTCTTCATCGAGGCCCGCCCCGAAGGCGGCTGGAACCTGACGCTGGCGCTGGCCTGCCCCGCCTATCGCTGGCCCTTCGGCGGCAAGCTGGACAGGGCGGTCTTCAGCCGCGCCACCAGCATCTATCTTCCGGAAGCCACCCACCACATGCTCCCCGAAACGCTCGGCACGGAAGCCTACAGCCTGCTGGCGGGCAGGACGCGCCCGTCCATGCTCGTGGAATGCACGGTGGGCGCGGACGGCCTCGTCATCTCCTGCCGCCCGCGCCTCGGCTTCGCCAGACTCGCCGCCAACCTGTGCTACGAGGATTGCGAAACCGCGCTGGAAGGCGGCGAATCCCCGGCCTCGCCCTATCTGGAACAGCTCCGGCAGGCGCTCGCCCTCGCCGAACTCCACCAGCAGCGCCGCATCGAAAACGGCGCGGTCATCATCGAACGCCCCGACCTCAACATCACGCTTGAGGGCACGGGCGAGGACGTCACCGTCTCCCTGAGCGAAGACGCCCCCGCACCCAAGGCCCACCTGCTCGTTTCCGAGCTGATGGTGCTGACCAACGCCGCGCTGGCGGCATGGGCGAAGGAACACGGCGTCGCCCTGCTCCACCGGACGCAGGACGTCGCCATCCCCAAGGAATTCGCAGGCATCTGGAAGGCTCCCCTCGACGTCGCCCGCGTGGTCAAGGCGCTGGCCCCCGCCGTGCTGGAAACCGGCCCCAAGCCCCACGCCGGGCTGGGCGAACCGCTCTACGCGCCCTCGACGTCGCCCCTGCGCCGCTACCCCGACATGATCAACGAAACGCAGATCATCACCACGCTCCGCGAAGGCAAGCCGCGCTGGAGCAGGGAGGAACTGGACACCCTGCTTCCCCTGCTCAACGCGCACCTCGACGCCGCCGGACAGGTGCAGCGTTTCCGGCCCCGCTACTGGAAGCTGCTGTACTTCCGGCAGCAGGGCGACCGCTGGTGGCCCGCCGTCATCACCGACGAGAACGACGCCTTCGTCACGGTCAACATGCCGAAGGAACAGATGGTGGTCCGGGCGCGCCGCCAGTTCTTCGGTGAGCGCACGCATCCCGGACAGGAACTTGAAATCCGCCTCGGCAAGGTGCATCCTCTGCACAACGACTTCCAGCTTGTGGAAACCAGAGAAATCTAAGGAAACGCCATGTTCGACATCCTGTGGATCGCCCTCACCTACTGCATCGGCTCCATTCCCTTCGGGCTGGTCTTCGCCAAAACCTTCTGTCGCATCGACCCCCGCACCGCCGGGAGCGGCAACGTGGGGGCCACCAACGTGGCCCGGCTCTGCGGCAAGGGCTGGGGCTTCGCCACCCTCGCCTGCGATCTGCTGAAAGGCGCGATCCCGGTCTTCATCGCCACGCACGCCTTCCCGTCCGAACTCGTGTGGACGCTTACGGCGCTGGCGGCGATCCTCGGGCATCTCTATTCCTGCTTCCTCGGCTTCAAGGGCGGCAAGGCGGTGGCGACCTCCATCGGCGTGCTTATCCCGCTGGCCTTCTGGCAACTGCTCATCGCGGTGATCATCTGCCTGTTCCTGATCTGGCGTTCCGGGTTCGTCTCGCTCGGCTCGCTGGCCCTCGTGACCTCCATGCCCATCCTGCTCGTCCTGTCGGGGAAGTTCGGCCTCCTGCCCCTCTCCCTGATCATCCTCGGGCTGGTCTACTGGAGCCACCGCGAAAACATCCGCCGTCTCGCCAAGGGCGAGGAAAAAACGTGGATTAAGAAGAACTGATGTGGAATGGGGGAAGAGGAACCCTTTCTCCAGAAAGCCCCCTCTTCCCCGCCCCCTCCCCTTTCCCAAAACGTTCGGCTGACGGGGAGGGAGCCCGTTCCGGCGACAGGCCGGAATGTATTGCGACAACGACAACCAACCGCCCGGAGAATATATTCATGGCATTGAGCATCGGCATCGTCGGCCTTCCCAACGTCGGCAAATCCACCCTTTTCAACGCGCTGACCAAGGCGCAGAACGCGCAGGCCGCCAACTATCCCTTCTGTACCATCGAACCCAACAAGGCCACGGTGCCCGTGCCGGACAGCCGCATCGACACGCTGGTCGAACTGGTGCATCCGCAGAAGACGATCTACGCCACGGTGGACTTCATCGACATCGCCGGTCTGGTGCGCGGGGCCAGCAAGGGCGAAGGGCTGGGCAACCAGTTCCTCGGCAACATCCGCGAGTGCGCCGCCGTTCTTGAAGTGGTGCGCTGCTTCGAGGACGACGACATCACCCATGTGGACGGCTCCGTCGATCCCCTGCGCGACATCGAAACCATCGAAACGGAACTCCTGCTCGCGGACATTCAGGGCGTGAGCAAGCGCTACGAGCGCATGGTGAAGATGTCCAAGGGCGACAAGGACGCCCGCGTGGCTTCCGACGAGATGGGCCGCCTGCTGGAGCATCTGAACAACGGCAACCCTGCCTCCGCCTTCGAGGCCAAGGAGTGCCCGGCCTTCGCCGCCGCGTGGCATGAACTCGGCCTGCTGACCGCCAAAAAAATCATCTACTGCGCCAACGTGGACGAGGACAGCCTCGCGGAGGACAACGACCATGTGAAGCGTCTCCGCGAATTCGCGGCGGGCCGCAACATCGAGGTCGTGAAGATTTGCGCCCGCATCGAAGAAGAATTGCAGGGGCTGTCCGATGAGGAGCAGCGCGAGATGCTCGGCGCGTACGGCATTGAGGAAAGCGGCCTTCTGCGCGTCATCCACTCCGGCTACAAGGCGCTCGGCCTCGCCAGCTACTTTACCGCCGGGGAAAAGGAAGTGCGCGCGTGGACCATTCAGGACGGCTGGAAGGCTCCGCAGGCTGCGGGCGTCATCCACACCGACTTCGAACGCGGCTTCATCCGCGCCGAGGTCATCGGTTTTGACGACTACGTCAAGTACAAGACCGAAGCCGCCTGCCGCACCGCGGGCGTCCTCCGCACCGAAGGCAAGGACTACGTCGTCAAGGACGGGGACGTCATGCACTTCCTGTTCAACGTGTAATTCATTCCCCCGGCATATCTTGGCACAAACGGTATCATAACGTATAAGCCCTCACGATTACGGCTGAAATCGGATGCCATACCTCCACACCTCGTGTATAGGTCAAGGCAGATTTCAGACACAAAAAGGAAAAGTCCGGTCATATTCCGGACATACTCCGAAAGCCAATCGTGGGGGCTTATACCATGTCCAAAGGCCAGAATAAAACTCGCTTTGATGGCGTCTTCCAGCGCGAATGCCCTGCCCGCTCGTTCAAGGGCAAGCCTGACCTCTCGTACATCATCGACTACTACGATGCCCAAGGCGCACGCGTCCGTCGCGTCGTCGGGCGCAAAAGCACGGGAATGACCGCCGTGCTCGCGGCCTCCATCCGAGCCGACTGCATTGCGGATCGCAATCCGTTCTCCGAAAAAGTCAACGCCAGAAAAAAGCGAAGACACTCCCCGACGATCCAAGAAGGGTGGGAGTTGTACCTGAAAGACTGGATCGAGCGTAATGGAATGAAATCGGACACCTTCCGGTCCTATTTCAAGGTTCACATCTCCGACCGGCTTGGCCAGCGGACCATCGCATGCATCACCCGAAAAGACGTCGAAGAGTACATCACCTATCTCAACGCAAAGGGCATCGCTCCGGGTACCGTATACCAGGTTGTTTCTCTTTTGCGAGGCATCGTGTCCAAGATGACCGATTGGGGATACGTCACTGGCGAAAACCCGTTCAGAAAAGCTCCGCTGCGTCCCTTGAACAACCAGCGCCTGCGCTATCTGACCAGAGCCGAAGCGCAGGCTCTGCTTGATGAACTCTCGAAGCGGAGTGATCCATTTTGGTTCACCGCATCGCTGTTGTCCCTGAACTGCGGCCTGCGCTTCGGAGAGATCACCAAGCTGATTCGCTCCGATATCGATTTTGAGCGTGGCCTCATTGCTATCCGCGATCCCAAAAACGGACACGACAGACACGCCTACTTTACGCCAGCCGTTGAGGACGTTCTCGGAAAGTATCGTTGTTTGCTCCCTCATGAGCCTCTTTTTCCGTGTCTCCGTGTGCACAATGAGAACTCCGTAAAGGCATGTTCGCACACGTTCGCCAGAATCATCAGGAAACTGGGATTCAACGCGGGGATTACCGACCGCCGCCAGAAAGTCGTCTTCCACACCCTTCGGCACACCTATGCAAGCTGGCTCGCTGCAGGCGGAGTTCCCCTGCAGCTCATCGCCGATATGCTCGGCCATCGCAGCATCCAAATGACGCAGCGATACGCACACATCATGCCCGAAAACCGCAGACGCACCAGCCGCGTGATCACTGAAGCATTCGATTGGCATCAGTAGCTGTCCCTTGTGCTGATCCGCATCCGCTCAAGGTACTGATCTATATCGCTCCGAAGGTAACGGACGCTACCGTTTTTCGTGTATGCAGGCCCCTTGCCTTCGGAACGCCAACGCTTCAGCGTGCCGGGATTTACATCCAATAGATCAGCCGCCTCCTTCTCCGAAAGAATGGCTTTCCGCGAAAGCTGAACAAACTGCGCTCTGGCCACGGCAGCGACAACCGCATCAGAAACGAGATTCCGCAGCTCGTCAGGGGAGATAACGACTACACTCTGGCTCATGCGTTCCGTCCCTCCCGTAGGGCACAGTTCCGGTATCTGACAAGATTGCTCTTCTTGCTGCAAAAACGGGAGGACAGCACGGACGCAGGAGCCTTGTACGACGGAAGAGGCCCTTTCCCTTTCTCATGCCACCAAAATCGAAGGGCCTCCATGATGCGCGAGGCTGGCGTCGAAACGCCGCTTTTTTCCTCAATGCATTCCGCCATAAACCGCATAAGCGGTTCTGTTGCGCCACTGGGTGCCGTTCCCAGCAACTCACAGTAGGTCTTGAAATAGGCCGCCACGCCCTCTGCACCGGTTCCGTCCATTTCCGCCGTGCGCACGGCACTCCACAACACCTTGCCGCGCAAGTGGGCAGGCAGGCCGAGTCCGGACTCGGGCAATGTAAAGCTCAAGTTGTGTGCCGAGGCCTGCGGCACAGCGTAAGAGCCGGTCTTCCGAATGGCGGGAAGCACCTCACTCCGTACCCACTTTGAAAAAGCCTTGGCTTCTGGCTTGCGGCTCCGAAAGATCAGCGCATACAAACCGGACTCGGAGATGACTGTGAGTGTCTGTTGCCTTCCGATACGGTCGGTAATGCCGACCCCATCCCTTTCGTCCTCATCAAGTCGGCTTACCGCATCCTTGTGGTTCACGATTTCCAGCACCCTGCATGCGTCCTTAGCGACAAACCACGGATCACCCTTTTCATCGGTCGTGGTACGAACCAAATGATCCTCAAAGGCAAACAACGTCACTTCACTCTCCATAACATCCTCCTTTACGCCTTCAGAAAAACAACCCCGAACACAAACCCAGCCACCAGCACCACAAACGTCCAGCTCATTGTCCACCCCCGTACTGTTCAGCGTGTACGTCCCGCGCCATCTGCATCATGGCAGCAATGGCTGACAGTGCCTCCTGTCCTTCCTTCAATATCCGGTCGCGTTGGTCGCGGGGGAGCTTGCCGTCGGCGATGTCCGCAGCGCACTCGGCTGCGTACTCACCGAACTCCTTGACGCTACTGATGAGCGTATCCATAAGGTCGCCTGTCCCAGAGCAGGGCCTTACCCTGACGAAGACGCCGCCCATCTCCCGCGCCATGAACTGGAGCGGCTCCACCGAGCCGGTCGCCGCCATGATCGGGAGCAGCCAGTCGGCGTCGAGCTTGTGCTTCGGCTGCCCGGAAACGTTGGACATGAAGGTCTGGTAGTTGACGCCCAGCCTGCCCGCGATGCCCCTGCCGTCCAGCGTGCTGCATCCGAGTACGCTGGCGTGTACCTGCTTGCGCAGGGAAGGAAAGTCGCAAGTGCCTCTCATGCTCTTTCACCTCATTGCATTGCACATCTTCTTTTGTCAGTTTTTGATATTCTTTTTCGGCCTCGGCCCCAATGGCTGCGAAAAAGGTATCGGCAGCAGAACTTCAGGTATCCCGAGATCGACAAGCTCCCGCACACGATTCGGGGGAGCCGTTTCCGCATAAAAGATACGCCGCATTCCGGAGATGCTAAGGCCGCATTTTCTTGCAACATTCGATACTGATTTAAGATTTTCGTCTCTCCGGATAAAAAGCAAGAGCTTTTCTTGCCGAGTCAAATCAAATCGTGTACCATTTTGCACTAGACTCATTTCCACCTCTGTCGATGCAAGGAAACTCACTATGAAAAGTAATTTATCTTCTTTTGCTGACAAAGGTCAACTTGAAAAGAAGATACCAACTAAACATACAAAACGAAATTGGAAACAACACTTTGATTTTATTTATAAAAATTTTATCGATATAGCATCTTCAAAGGAGGTTAAACCCACAAACAAAGGTTTTGTGGAATTTATTGGCATCACCATAGGAAAATTCGGAAAATGGTCCAAAGGACAATGGCCGAGCGCTGAGGACCTTGAAGCCCTCCATAAAAAGATGGGATTTTCATACTCCTGGCTGGTGACGGGGACTGGCGATCCGTTTGATGAAGATGCGTCCGCCCATGCCGATACGTCGGATACTGCGGCCCTGCATGCCAGAATAGCCGAACTTGAGCATGAAATCGGCAGACTGAGAGAAGCGCTGCTGTCCGCACATGAAGCGAACACGGAGATGGGGAAGGCGAACGCGAGGTTGAGCGAGAGGCTCGCCAAGCGGGACGAGGAGGCTGAGGGGGGCCTTGCGCAATCGCGAGGAGATGCCCTTGGTGTTCCGCAGGCTGGCCGCCGATCTGCAGATTGTTCCAGTAAAAACTGAGGCCGGGATTCGTCCCGGCCTTTTTCAGTCTGCCGACTCAGGCGGCAGCTGCCGCCCCAACCTCCGGCCACCCCGCCCCGATGTCGTAGTCGTCAAGCGCGGCGAGGTTCCCGGCTTCGGCGAGCCGTTTTACGGCATCCTTGTGCGTCCATGCCGCCGTGTAGTGGGCGGAAATCCATGCCGTAGCCTTCTGCCCGAGCGCCTGTGCCTGTGCGCCGGTGAGCGGGTGGGTCACGTCCTCCTGATCCCGGAAGCCGACGGTCGTTTCCGCGTCACCGGCGGCATCCAGCATCATGCCCGAGGTGCCCACGCCGATGACGTTTGTGATGTCCCGCTCGTTGCGCAGCTGCACCGTGCCATTGCCGTCCGGGAATGCGTACGGCATCCCCGCCGCGATGCGGGCGTCGCGCTCTGAGCTGATGCGGGCCGCCATCCAGTCGGCGTAGCCTTCGGGAATGGCAGCCAGCCGCCACCGCACGTTCTCGGCGTCCCACGTCCAGCATCCGGGCTGCCACGGCTCCGGAGCCGGAGCATCGAGCAGCCGGGCAATCTGCGCGTTCCAGAGGTGGCAGGTCCAGCCTGGGCCACGGACGCATTCGTCCAGCGCCGTGACGCCGACAAGCTGCGCCAGTCCTTCGGTATCGATGAGAATCATGTTTCCTCCTAGAGTTTGGCCGTCAGGGCTATCGGCGACGTGCTGCCGTTGTACTCGGCGACCAAAAAAGATTTCGTTTGCGGATCGTACTCAGCGTCGACAAAGCTGTTAAAGGTGACGAGGAACGGCAGTTCCGTCCATTCAGACCAGAAGACCCCGGCGGCGTCTGCGGAGACGGTTCCAAAAACGATTTTTGGGAAGGCGGTTTCCCTTGCGGCGATGACGAGAGCTACGGAGCTTTCGGAAAGTACAAGGAGCGCCATGCGGTCGTTATGATCGTCACCCCAATGGAAGCCAACGGTATTGACGATGCCGACGCCTCTGGTTTTCAGCGTGCCGTTTTCCAGAGCGACCAGCCGCCAGAACACGGCGCTGTCGTCTCCCACCCAGCAGACCAGCGCAAGATCGTCGCGCAGGAACCGGACCATGGAACTGAACGGCTTCACGTTGAAGGTGGACGAATACTCCACATTGGAAAGCAGGACCGGAGTTGAGGGGGTGCAGTCGTAGGCGTAAAGGCGTCGCGGAGGCTCGGGCGACATCCCGGCGAACAGAGCCTTTCCCTTGCGCATGTCTGCGTTCTTGTAATGGATGTACGATAGCCATTTGCTATTTGAGACGGAGGATGAGACGGTGTCGATCTCGACTCTTCCTCTGGAAATGCCGATGCTGTCGCTCGAAACGGAGAGCCGGGAGCACGACGTGCTGTGGCGCGCCGGACTGCTGTTGATGTAGTCGCCGTAAAACACCATGCCGGACGTTTCCGACTCCATGCATACGGAAAACAGGTTGTGTGAGCTGTTTAGCCCCGTCAGCAACGCCTTGGCCTCGCCGAACGTCACGGCGCCGTCCGCGCCGATGTCGAGGAAGATATAATAAATGACGTTGCTATATCTCCAGAAAAGAGCTGCACGCGTTTCATGAATTTTGACAAGCGAATGGGCGTAGACACCCGGATCGCCGTACGTGCGGGTCGAGATGGGGCCGGGAACCAGCGTTCCCGCCGCCCACTTCAGAAAGCATGCCGACGGGATGTAACTTTTGGTCCAGCAGGCGAGGAAGCCGCCGTTCATGGCCCGGAGCTCCAAAAAATCCACTCCCTTGTTGTCGAGCAGAATCAGCGGGGTGTCGATGATCAACGACTGGGAGCCGGGTGCGGACCGGGTGGCAAGCCAGCTCCAGACGCCCCCGGACTCGACGGCGAAGACGACCGAGGCCCCCCGCGCCGGAATGGTCCCGACGGCGTTTCCGGAGGCATCGAACACCCGAACGGGCACGTCCCCGCCATTGAGCAGCAGGTGGCTTTTGAGCGCGCCGCTTCCGTCCGCATAGTCCGGCAGGGTGACGGACGAGGCGGTGTAGTCTGTGGGCGTCAGCGCATACACGCCCCGCGCGGGGTCGGGCAGGACCGCGCCGCCCGGAGGCAGAACCAGCGGCGTGAGATCGGTTCTGTCAAACAGGCCGGCCATGTCGGCCCTGAGCGCGACGTGTTCCGCATTCAGTTCGTCGGTGATCCCGACGGCCTTGACGATTTCGGTCAAAGCGGAGTTCTTCGCCGCTTCAATGAGCGCGAGCGCCTGCTCTCCGGCTTCCGCCCCTGCTTCCAGCACGTCGAACACCGTCGCCTGCCCGCCGACGGCCTCCACGGCCTTGGCGAGCATCACGAGGTCTTCCGGGGTTGCCGCGTCCGTGACCGAGGCCATCCGCGCCTGAATGGCGGCGATCTGCGTTTTCATGGAGTGCGAAAAAGCCATACTCTTCTCCTAAATGTCGAGCCCGAGCAGCTGATTGAGCCGCATGAGCCGTATTTTTCCGTCAATGTCCGCCCGCTGCGCATCCAACGCCTGCCGCACGGCGTCCACCGTCGAGTTCATGGAGGCCGAAACCTCTTCCCGGGTCGCGTCGAACTCCGTCCGGGCCTCGGCGATGGCGGCCTCGACCGAGGCCACCGCGTCGCCCACCGCCGTATCGACGGTTCCGAACGCCTCACGGACGCGCAGCACGTCGTCTTCGAGCCGGTTTTCAGGGTGCGGAAGCGGAAGTTGCAGGACGGGAGTGCGTTCGTCGAACATCAGATCACCATGACCCGCAGGTTTTTGACGCTCGGCCTCGCCAGTGAAGTGCCCGTCAGCGTCAGCTTGACCCTGACGGTATCCACATCGACGATGGAAGCGCTGTAGCCGTATTCCCGGTAGCCGTCGTCCAGCGGCGTGGAGCCGTCCGCATCCATCGCCGCATAGGTCCCGGAATCGCCGCTAAGACTCGGCGTCACGGAGGCTCCGGAGGGAATGGCGGCGTCGAACAGCAGCCGGACCCGGGTGCCGCCCGTGGCCACGATGGCGCGGGCGACATAGTCCGCCGTCTGCCTGGCCGCGCCGTGGATGAGCTGCGCCCCGGGCCAGAGCACGGGACTCAGCTTTTCGCTGCCGAGTAGCCGGGCCGTGACTGCCACGTCTCCGGTGAGCGGTTCGGCAAAGCGCACGGGCTGTCCCTGCGCCACCGTCAGCATGGTTTTGCCCGAGTCCGGCAAGGTCAGCCGGTATTCGACGCGGGTCGCCGCTCCGGGTTCCTCGGCCAACGAAGTCAACAACATGTCGCTGGCTCCGCTGACGGCCACTGTGCCCAACTCCACCGTTTCCTCGACGGTTTCGTAATGCGCGCGCAGCAGCCGGAACGCGAGGTCCTTCGACTGGTGCGCCGTCCACGTTGAAGCGTTGCTTGAAGAAAGCAGGACGCCGATCTGGTACGGCTGCTGCGCGACGTGCTGCTGGAGAATGGGGTCGAACTCGGACAGCTCGGCGATGGCAACCGCGTTGCCCGGCGTGTCGCTCAGGACGGCGACGGCGTATTCGGTACCCGCGACGACGGCCACCGGCGAGTCGAACAGTATCCGTGTATGCCCGCCGCCGGTCACCACGATGTCCTCCGGTTCGACGCGCCCTGTCCCGAGAATGGTCCGGGTGGGAAACCCGTTGCTGGTTTCGCGGAGTTGCACCGTCACCGGGCCGTCCTTTTCGGTGAAGAAAAGATCGACCCCAGCGATCTGCATGGCCTCGTCCACAGTAAAGGTCTGGGCCAGTGGGTCGTACTGATACCACGTCGTCACTCGGGTCGTGACCTGCTGGAGGACGTCCGTCACCAGCGTGCCGAGACCCACGAACTGCGCTTCGGCGCGCGCTCCGCCCTGTCCTTCAAAGGTCACCGCCTTGGTCCCGGAAGGGACGCTCGCGGGGATGGTGAACATCCCGGAAACCTTTCCGTTTTTGTCTGCCGTCAACATGCGCTACTCCAGGGTTACGGGTTCCGCTTCGACTTCGATGCCGTCGAACATGACCC
The DNA here is from genome assembly GCA_902373525.1 of uncultured Bilophila sp. Taxonomy (GTDB): domain Bacteria; phylum Desulfobacterota; class Desulfovibrionia; order Desulfovibrionales; family Desulfovibrionaceae; genus Bilophila. The sequence continues at coordinate 21,084 of CABKMN010000010.1, forward strand.
GGACAAGGTTTTCGCCGGCTCCGAACCCCTCCACGTCGAACCGAACGTCGATCCGGCGCAGATAGTCGATGTCCGTCTTGATCTGATTCGCCAGTCTGGTCGTCGTGGAACTCTTCGTGCTGCTGCGGTTGCCGTGCCCCTTGGTCAGGGCTATGGTCGCAGGGCTTGTCCACATGCTCCGGTATTCGGTCCAGCGGTCGACGGCGGGCGTCAGGACCGCCTTTCCCTGCGTCAGGGCAAAAGCCTGATACGGATTGACCTTCATGCTTCCCGTCCGCAGCGGCTGCGTCACGGCGTAAGTGTAGGAAACGGGCAGGCTTCTGGGCTTCTTCACATCGTTCCCGACCCCCGAGGCGACAATCCCCACCACAGGTAGGGTCAGCTCGCCGTCAACCACGGCGGCGGTCTGTTCCACGCCCTGATCACGCTGGCTGTCGTCGATGAACGGGTCCACGAACAACCCTTTTTTCGCCCCGGCCTCGCGGGTGGCGATGTCCGACTCCAGCCGCTGCCGGGCGACTTCCTGCCGCACGGATTCAATTTCCTGCGCCAGCGCGAGGATGTCGCTGTTCGGCACGATGCGATCACCGTCGTTTCTGACGGTCCGGTCAGCGGTCCATGTCTGCAGCACGGAGGCGAGACCGAGCAGACCCTGCGGGACCATCGGGGCGCGGGGCGTACCGGTGGTGGAGACGCCCGTCAGCCAAGTCAGCACGCCTTCCGTATCCATCGCCAGCGTGTCGATGCGCGGCAGCATCTGGTTGTAGCTGTAGCGGACGAGCGTCCCGGACACGGCGTCGGAAACCGTGAAGCCGGTTTCGTCCCACGAATCGGGGGCTACGGTGAGTAGGTGCCGGAACGTGATTTCGTAGGTGCTTCCCGTAGCCGGTTCCGCGCCGGACAGGGACCAATCCACTGCATTGGCCTTGAGCGCGTAGTCGCTTCCCTGCACGTACAGCGTCTCCCCCTGCCGTACGGACAGAATTTCGACCACACTCGTAATCGGAATGGTGTCCGAACAGTTCGAGAAAGCCCCGTGCGTCAGCGTCGCGGAAGACTGCTTCGTGATGCTGACGTTCGTGATGTTCCTGAGCGGCGGGAAGGAGACGTCCACCCGCTGCGTCCCACCCGCGGCCTGCTGCCCCTCGTTCTCAATGAAACGCAGCTCCGGCAGGGCGTTGTGGATCACCCGGCGGGAGGTCGGCAAGTCGACCCCGAACCCGTTCACCCGCGCCCGGCCCTCCTTCAGATTATAGACCTGCCGCCCGTCGGAAGTGTCGCTGTCCTGCAGCAGGGTCAGCCCGGAAACGATGTAGCTTCCGCCGGTCGCGTCGCGGTCGTAGCCCGCCAGCGCCTGCGTCACCGCGGACAGGTTGGGCGGCGTCTCCTTCGAGCGGACCACCCCGTCGTCCACCGCGTAAACGGGGTAGAAATCGCCCGCATGACCGTCCCCGGCATACCCCCACGCGACCGCCACCTGAAGACGGGCCGCGCCGGGCAGTCCCTCGGCCTTCGAGCCTTTCGCGGGGTTGTACAGCTTCGGGTCCTCAAGCTCGGTGACGACGCGCCGGGTCAGGTACAGGCCCACGTTCACCGTGCCCCGCACCGGAATGGTAAAGCGGGCCTGCGGGACCCCGCGCACGGCGCCGGAGGCGTATACTTCGCCGTTCTGGGCGGTCACCTCCCCCGTCTCGTGATCGACCACGATCTGGGCGTCGCGGATGACGTCCCCGTCCTTGAACAGCGCGTCCGCGATTTTCTTGATCCGCTGGCGCAACCCCGTCTGCACCTCGTTCTGTTCCGCCCCCTGCCCGAAGTTGCCGTCGCGGTACAACAGCTCCTCGTAATTGTCGTTTTCATTGAACCTGTTGTAATAGTTGACCAGATCGATTCCGAGGGCGTTGTCCGCCGCCGTCCTGCCGGTAATGAGGGAATCCACGGAAACCTCCTAGAGAGCCAGAACAAATTCTTCGGTGTGCCGCTTGGACGCCGACCGCACGATCACATCCTCCTTGTCCAAAGCCTGCGCCGCGACCATGATCCCCGGATCGGACACCTCTCCGGGCAGGAAATACCGCTGCCCCGGAGGCAGCCCCGCATCCGTCCGCGAACCCGAAAACAGGGCCAGTTCCCGGATCGTGTGCCCAATGGCGTCCCCGAAGTCATACTTCACTTGCAAATAGAGGTTCGGCGTCGGCTCGGCGACGAGCTGATAGCGTTCCGTCAGCACCTGCCCGTCCTGCCCCTTGCCGACAGGCACCACTATGTCGCCCGTTTCGGATTTCACCGCAAAGCTCGCCTGCGTCACCAGCCTGCGCCCCACTTCGGATACAAGGCCCGTAGCCGCGTCATAGCTCGGGATGCCGGACGGGTCTTCATCCCATTCGGGCCTACCGACGCCCCAGGCCAGATGCAGGGGCTTTTCCATGAGCGCCTTGAGCAGGGCGGCTCTGCCGGACTGCGACAGTGTTGCCAGATTCGACATGGTTTCTCCTTGTTACCAGACCGTCCCGCTCCACGGCGAGACGCTCCAGAGGGTTGGTTCGTGTTCAAAATCCGTTGCGAACCGTAGTATCGGCGGATACGGCGTCCAGCGGCGGGCATCCCAGCTTCCGCTCCACGGACGCTCCGGGTAGAGCGTCAAAAGCGAGCCTCGCAAGTCCTCTCCGAAGCCCGCGAGGGTGGATACAAGTTCTCCGCCGAGAAGCCGAAAACGCGGCTCCAGCTCCCGGGCGTCGGTGCAGGCGGAGAAAGGGCCTTTACCCTCGCTCCACGCGCTCGCGCCCCAGCTCCACGGCTCGTAGGAAAGGAGGCTTCCTCCCGTCCACACGCAGTTGACGTCGCCCCACGCCCCGCCTCCGGCATCCCCTTCCGACCACACAAGCTGTTCGCGGGCGACGTCACGGCCCATGAACGACCACGGGGCCGCCTTCCTGCGGACAAGGCGTGATCCGAGTTCCCCGTGCACGAAGCCCGACGGCTGCGGGAACACCTCTGACCACGGCGCAAAGCTCCATATCCACGCGTCGACGTACCGGATCAGCCGGGAAACCACGTCTCCGCGCACGGCAAGGACACGGACGTCGGGAGACGCCGATCTGGCCGCATGGCGCGTTCCGAAGGACACGACCATCCCCGTCTCCGGGTCGACGACGCCGGTGTCGTCGGACCAGACGTAGTCGGACCATGCGCTGAACTCGGACCACACGATGCGCCTGCCGTCGTACAGGTCGTTGTACACGCGCCCAAGACGGCAGCGCACAGGCTGCATCTCCAGCGCGACCCGGTGCGCCAGCCGAGCGCGCTCCAGCGTATCCACGTTGCGCAACCTGAGCTGGTACGTCGCCCAGTCCGGTCCCGGCCCGCCCTCCTCGATCTCCGCGTCAATCCCGAACAGCGCGAGCGCCGCCCGGATGCTCGCGGGCGTGCCCTTGATCCGGTGCCAGGGGATCGCGTCGCGGACGAGTTCGGCAAGCTGTTCGCGTGTGCTGGCGACTTCGCGGAAGTCGACATGGAATTGCCACGCAAGCAGCTCCAGCTCCGCTTCCGAGAGCGGCGCGAGGCCGCCGGCGGATTCGGTCACTCGCCGGATGGGCGGCAGCATGGCGGGGACGTCACTCCCTGCGGTGAGCGCGAGCCGGTGCCAGAGCAGCAGCCCCGGCGTACTGCCGACCACGCCGCGCAGAAGCGTTTCCAGCGCCGTCCCGGCAGCCCCGAACGCAGGATCGCCGGAGAGGCCCGGCGTCAGCAGGGGCGAAACGCGCAGGTCTCCGAGCCTAATCATCTTCAATCCCCATGAACATGAGGTTGATGGCGGTTTCCCGGGCGATCTGCCTCTTTTCGAGCTTCAGGTACGCCGGAGAAGCCAGCTCGACGCGCTTGGCTCCGGCCCGCTCAAGCAGCGCAATCAGCCGCGTGGGGTTGATGTCTCTGCCCGGCGCGCTGCGCTGCCACACCCGGTACTCTTCAAGCGCCGCTTCAACGGCCTTCGTCACGCTGGCGGCCAGCGGTTCGTCGGCCTTGCGCAGCCACCAGGTCCCGGCGACGGCATACTCGACCGGCTCCGGAGCCGCGACGATGACCGTGTCCGTCAGCGGACGCACGTCCTCGGCGGACAGGCGCTCGCGTACCATCTCAAGGATGTTTTCCGGCGGCAGCTCTCCGCCGGTCATGACCGGACGCACGTCGACCGTACCCGGCGTCGGGCACCAGACGGCGACGTCGGAAATACCCTGATGGACCGCGAGAGCGTGATAGCGGTAGGCCCCGGTCGGACCGGCGACGGAAAACCGCTCCGGGGCCAGCCGGATGCGGGCCTGATACCCGGCGTCGTCCTCGATATCGGCCCCGAGGCGGCTCGTTTCCACGTTGCGGACGTCGGCGACGTAGGCCAGAGGATCGACCAGCCTGTTGAGCTGACCGGAAACCAGCCCGTTGCCCTGCGCTCCGACCGCCATGCAGGTTGCGGGCACATCGGCGGACAACGCGCCGGCGGAGATGGTCGCGGTTTCGTCGGTGGCGAAGGTCAGCTCAGTGTTGCCGTCGCCGGTATTGACACGTGTCCCCTGCGGAATGAACACGGGCCACGCCAGCGCCTCGGCAACGCTGAAGCGAAGCACGGTACGAGCCGCGCTCGCCGGAAGCCGCGCCGTGTCGACCATCGCTCCGATGAGGTCCAGATGCGGACCCACGGCGTGCGCCAAAAACTGCTGCCTGCCGGTTTCGTTGATGTAGGCGACGAGCAGGCTGATGACGTAGGCGTTGGACTCCAAAAAGAGACGCACGGGATCGCCGGGATAGACGGTGTTCCCGGAGGCCGTTTCGTAGGCGTTGATGACCAGCGTTTCGATCTCCGAAGGCGTCAGTCCCGAAAAATCCACGGCGGCGAAGTCGTCGAGCAGACTCACGGCGTCACCCCCTCGCGCAGCTTGAAGGTCACGACCGGACGGAGCTGTCCGTCCAACGTCGAGCCTTCCCGCAACCGGATGCCGATCACCTCGACGCGGGGTTCCTTCTCCTCGATGGCGTCGGTCAGTTCCGCGATCCGGAGCGCGGATATGACCGGGGCGGGCGCATCGATGTAGCCGCCTGCGGAAGCGAACCGGCAATCAAGCGGCACGGAATAGGCGAACGTGGTCAAAATCATGCGGATATTCTGCACGATGGATTCCATACCCGTGGCCCCGATGACGAGCGGGACCGTCTCGCGCATGTCGACGACGGGCATCAGTGGTACTCCTTGAGGGCCAATGTCAGGCCGATGGTGTGGACGCCGCCGGGGCCGCTGTTGCGCCAGTTCTGCGTCACGCTTTCGATGATGACCCTGCCCCAGTTCCAGCCCGCGAGGATGAGCCGGTTGACCTCGCCGCGCTTGCACATGGACGCGAGGTTGTCCGCTTCCTGCATAGGGTTGACGCCGAGGCCGGCGTTGAGCGTCATGGTCAGCGAAAACGTGCCCAGCTCCGGCGCGAGGAACTCGACGCAGGGAAGATTCCCCTGCACATGGTGCTCTTCGATGCGGGCTTTCCGTTCGCGCGTGACCTGCGACGGCGTGAACACCCGCGAGTCGGACACTTCAAAGACGATCTTGCCGAGCGTGCCGATATGCATGATCAGCCCCCGACCGGCGAACCGGAAGTGTCCGGGCCGGAGTCGACGCCGTCATGCTCGTGCTTGCGCACGGACACCGAACCCGCCGTAACATCATTGTCAGGAACGGCGACGCCGCCCTCGCGCACGGTGAACGAACCGCGCAGGATGCTGGTGGCGGGCCCGCCGTCATAGCCTTCCTGCGTGAGGTTGCCCTCCAGAGCTATGTCCGGAGCCTTCAGGCTGATGCAGGTATCGCTCATGACGGAAACATGCCCTTTGGCCTCGACTTCGACGTCGCCCGTCACCCTGGCGACGAGCTTGTGGCCCACGCGGTCATACCAGAGTTCCGTTCCGTCCTCGTAGCGGACATAGTCCTGCGGCACGTCCCGCGCCGGGGAAGGGTCGCGTCTGGAGTAGCAGGCCCCGAGAACGACGCCCTGCTCCATCCCCTGCCCGGAAAACAGGCAGGCAACGTGCTCCCCGATGTCCGGGAAACACTGCGCCTTGTCATTCAGCGTGCGGCGCTGAAGCAGCCGCAGAGGCATGGTGACCATGCCGTCGCCGTCCGGAAGCCGGACGCGGGCCGTGCCCGAAGCGTCCACCCCGGTCACGGTGCCGAAGCGCAGGCTTGCTCCCCGGTTGGCTTCCAGCGCCGCGATCCGGCGTTCCTGTTGCGCGTAGTCGAATCCGCTCATACTAGTACCCCAGCGTCCGGCGCAGCTCGGCGCTGGTCGTGTATTTCCCACTGATCTTGTGCGTGGCCTTTTCAACGAAATACGTGCCGTCAAACCGTCCGAACCCCGCGAGAATGATGGTGGAGCCGGACACCAGACCGGGATGCCCCATGATGTCTATGGAGCCGGCGCCCTCCTTTTCGTTTTTGTCGCGCAGGCCGCTTTTTGCGAACGTCTCGGCCTCGGCGCGGGATTCGACGCGCCGGTTGATCAACGTGACTTTCCGCCGTTCCCCGTCCTTCCCGGGATCGCCGAAGGAATACGTGACCATCTCGCCTTTTTCCGCGTCCCAATACTGGACGTCGCAACCGCTGTAGGCCGTGTCCTGCGACTGGTCCTTCAGCGTGTAGCGTTCCGGCGAAAACATGTCTCCGGTCCGGTTGACGGTGATGTGAGGCGTTCTGGCGTCGCCGCGGCTGGCGGCCTCGCAAACCAGCTTGCCGTCATGCACCTTGACGTTGACCCCGCGCGCCGAGGCCAGACGCTGCAAAAAGGGCAGGTCCGACTCTTCGCGCTGGTCCTGACGCCCGAACGGATAGGGATCGGCGTTGTAAAGCAGCTCCAGACCGTTGCGCCCGGCGATTTCCGAGGCCACGGCCTGCAGCGAATAGTCTTCCCACGCCTGCGTCCGGGGCGTTTCCCGCAGCTCGTCAGTGAGCGCGGCGGAAACGGCCTTGATGCTCACCTTGTCCGGCGGCCCGGAATGCTCCACCTCGTCGATCTTGAACGCCCCGCAGTTCAGCGAAAGGTGCTTGCCGGGGCCGAGCCAGTCCTCGCAACGGATGGACATGGTCACCGGCAATCCCTTTTTGAGAGCCTTGGCTTCCAGCCATACGGCATCGCGGTCATGCAGCTCGAGCCGCACCTCGTCGGCCTTGCCCGCCGCGTTGTCGGTATAGGTCGCGCTGATGAGGTACGGATTGATGGCTCCGGTTACGTCCTGTCCGCCGATGGTCACGGCGAGCCGCACGCGGCGGGCCAGCTCCGATCTTTGTTGCTGATTGGTTACATCCACGGCGGAAGCTCCATCTGCATATCTTTGGCGGACACGCCGTCCGGGACGCGCAGACTCACCCCGGCGGGGAAGACAAGCATGTCCATGCAGTCCGGGTTTGCGGCGACAAGCCGGTCCATAAGCCGCTCGTCACCCCACAGCCGGAACGCAATGGCGTCCCAGCGGTCGCCCTGTACGGTCACGTACTCAGTGGCCATAGGCCAATCTCCTTTGATCGCCGACGATGTTGGAGAGCATGCGTGACAGCCTCGTCTCGATCTCGGAGCTGCGGCTGTCGATGCTCCTCACCAGCGCGTCGCCCATGTCTGCGGCGGGAATGCCGTTGACGGTGACGGGCATGGAAAAATGCAGGGCGACGTTCGGCGCTGCACCACCGGCGGGATGCGCTCCCGCACTCTGCGGCTTCATCTGTGCCTCGCGTTTTGCCTTCTCCGGGGCGGACGCTTCGGGAACACGGGATTGGACAGGCCCCGCCTTTGCCTTCTCAGGTTTGGACTCGGAGCCAACGCCGAAGAAATTCCCGACACCCTGCCAAAATCCATCTTTCTTTTCTTCCTGAGCTGCGGAGACAGGCTGTACCGGGCCGACAAGAGGTTTCTGCGGGGTGACGGCAGGCTGCGCCGGAGCGACGGCAGCCTTCTCCGGTTCCTGCTTCGAGCCGAACCAGTCATCCCAGAACGAGGTCTCGCGCTTCGGAAGTTCACCCATGCCTGCGTAAACGGCTGAACCATCATCAGACACCCGAGACACGTCGTTAAACTCGCCCCCGTTATCGACAATGCCCATCCACTGAGCCACGGTCTTGAGCTTGTCCAAAACCGGAGTGAACAGTTCACTTACCCATTGAAGCTTGTCACCAATCCACGAGACACACTTGTCAACGACTACCCGCAACGGCTCCCATCTTCTGGACAGAGCATAAACGGCTGTACCGAGCGTGATGACGGATGTAATAATGAAGCCAATAGGATTGGCTGCGAATGCCAAACCGAGCAAACGGACGGCCCCCGTCAGAACAGTCGTACCCCCGGCGAGAGCAGCCGAAACGCCTTTCTGGACCATCAGTGCCGCTGTAAACACCTTTGTCTTGGCGGCGCAGGCCATAGAGACGGCGGCATGATATTTCTGCGCCACCGCCGTTGCGATGACGCTGGGCCTCAGCGCGTTGAAAATGCCCTTGGCGATCTGCCAGCCGTCGGAAAAGACGGTCGCCGCGTAGCCTCCCGCCAAGGCGGACACCTTGAGTCCGACAAGCGCGATGCCGCCCATCATGACGGCCTTGGTGGCGCCGGGGAATTCGCCCGTAAGCATCCGAACGGGCTTGATGACGCTGGTTGCGAAGTTGGCGGCATCGGCAAGCGGAGGCAGGAGCACGCTGCCGATGGTGATGCCGAGAATCTGGCCGGAGGCGGTCAGTCTGTCGATGGCTCCCTGCGTCGTCTTCGAGCGGGTTTCAAATTCCTTGAGCTGGGAACCCGTGGCCTCTTTGGCGTTGGCCAGCGCGAACACTTCGCGCAGCTTTTGCGGGTTGTTGATGAGCGGAGCCAGCGATGCCAACGATTCCGTGCCGAAAAGCTCCTTGGCGATGCCCGCCTGCTCCGCTTCGGGCATCTTCTTGATCGCACCGAGAACGGTGAGCAGGGTTTCTTCCGCCTTCTTTCCGCCCTGTTTCATACCCTTGGCGATTTCACTGACGTTTCGGAATCCGAGCTGGCGCATGGTCGCCTTTTGCTGCTTGGTCATGGCGTTGCCCTGACTCAACGTCAGCAAAAAATTCTTCATGGCCGTTCCGGCGGTTTCCTTGTTTTCCGAAGTCGACACCATTGCGGCCGCCAGCCCGACGATGGACTTTTCGGACAGCCCGGCGGTACGCCCGACCGCGCCCATCCGCGCCACCACGGAAGATGTGTCCGCCGCCGTGGCGTTCATTTTCGAAGCCACATAGTTCATGGCGTCGCCCATGCCGCGGGTTTGTTCCGCCGTCAGCTCCATGCGCGACTGATAGGTGGCGAGTCGTTCCCCGGCCTCCTCAGCCGTGATGCCGTAAGCCACGGACATTTCTGCGGCGTCACTCAGGAAGCGTTTCATCTTTTCGGGATCGAGCTTGCCGTCGGCTCCGTTGGCGACGCCCGCCTCGGCGGCGGCAGCCGCGATCTTGGTCACTTCGGACGCACCAAGCCCGGTGCGCTCGGAAACGGCGAAGATGTCCTGCTTGACCCGCTTCTCGTCCTCCGGCCGACGGAACTCGGCAACCTTGTTGAGGTCGGCCCAGTTGCTTTCGTAGTCGATGGCGAGCTTCACCGGCTGGACAACGGCGGCGGCAGTGGCAACAGTGCCCAGTATCTGACTGTTCAGTTCTTTCCGCTTGGTCTGATTGGCCAGCATCTTCTGCTGGCGTCCCAGCGCGGCTTCGGTGCGCCCGATGGCCGCCGCCGTGGCGTTCTGCGCCTTCGCCATGTTCTCGACGGTGACGCCGTACTTTTTCGCCGCCCGTTCCGCGCTGCGGAAAGCCCGCTCCGCAGTCCGCACCTGCTCGGTCAACTTGGCGCGGGTTTCAGGAAGGTGAGGTCCCGCGCTGAGTCTTGCCCGAGCCGCCTGGAGCTCCGCATTTGCCCTGACCAGCGCGCCGGACTTCTGGGAGACGGTCTGTAAACCTTTCAGGTCGGACTTGAGGCCTTTCACACGCGACGAAACGCTGGTAAAAGCGGAAGCGACGGAAGCTCCGACGGCGGCTCCGACCGCAAACGTCACGCCAAAGGAAGTGCCCATGAAATCCCCTGATTACGATATTCTTGAACGGATGCGGGAGCAGGAGCGGAAAGCCGCCGACCGCACCCTGTTCTGGTTGCTGATGCTGCTTGTCGCCGCCGTCGCCGCCTGCGTCGACAAGTGGCTTCTCGGCGCCGCCGACTGGTCCACGGCGGCGGGACACGGCGTTTTCGTCGCCTTGTGCGCCGTTGCGCTGACGTTTTTCGGCAAGGCCGTGCGCCCCTTCCCGTGGGTCATACCTGTTGCCGCCGCCGTGACCTGCGCCCGAAAGTGGTTCTTCGACGCGCCGACGTGGACGGCGGCTCTGGATGCCGGGCTGGTCACGGCCCTTGTGCTGCTGGTCATCCTCCACCTCATGAGGCGTTGAGGCGTTTTTCCAGCTCGCAGGCCGTGTCCAGCCATGCCGACGCCTCGTCAGGCGTCAGGGCCAGCACTTCGCCGAGAGGCCACCGCGTCAGCCGAGACAGGCTGATCACCAGCATCCTGAGCTGCTTCTCCACCGTCCCGTCCGGATCGCTTCTGGCCCCGAAAGGCCAGCAGCTGATCCTGCAGCCGCTCGTAGTCGTGCATGTCCAACTCGCGCAGGTCCTCGACGCGCAGGCCGGTGAGCGCCCCGATGAGCGCGGCCTCTTCGATGAGGGAACCGCTGGTGATGGGGTAATCCAGCATGTCGCCCACGGTCGGGCGGCGCATGGTCAGAGTGGACAAGGTCCGGTCGGCGAGCTGCGCCGGGTATTCAAGCGTAATCTTTGCGGTCTTTTCCATCGGGTTCCTCACATGCCGAGGTCGCTGCGGACCTTGGCGAGATAATCGGTTCCGGCAATTACACAGACGAAATTCAGCTTGTCGATTTCCACAAGCTCAACCCCGGCCTGCGACAGCTTCAGGTAGTTGACTTCCATCTCGGTTTCGGAATCCATCTTCTTGCCCGGCTCGGCCTTGCCCACGCCGAGCTTCTTCGGGACGGTGCGGACCACCAGCTTCACGGCGTCGGTGGCGAACTCCCCGTTTCCGGCGTCGAACTTCTGCACGCTGGCTCGGATATCGAGCTGATGCGTTTTGGGAGCCAGCAGGGAGACGGCCTTTTCGTTCACCGTATTCCACTTGAATTTCAGCGTAATACCCTTGAAATGCCCGAGCGTTGGCGTGTCCAGTTCCCCGGCAATGCCGAGGCCGGACATGGACTCGGTGACGTATTCGAGGCTCGGCAGCTCGATGTCGGCCATGCCGAGCAGCGCGGCGCTGCCCTCAAGGTAGACCTTGGCGTTGACGAGCTTGTCCGGAATGACGTTGGCGGAAGGCAGATTCATGGCGGCTCCTTACGCGGCGAAAAGGTTGTTCAGGTACGAGGGGTCATACTCGACGATGAACCGGATATCCCGCGCCGGAGGCGGGGGCGCGACGTACACATGGAACTTCGCGATGCCGTCGATGAGGTCCGTGCTCGGGTTTTCCGAGGACAGGAAGGCCACCTTGCCTCCGAGGATGTATTCGCGGGCCGCAAGACCGTTCAGCCAGATGTTGAACGTGTCGCAAATCTGTTCGACGAACCGGCGGCGCAGGGGCGAGTCGACGAACTGCCACGCGGTCAGCACCAGCGTGTTGCCGATATAGTTGAACATCCGGCGTACCGGGATGAAGGTGTCCTTGACGTCGGTAACGGCCGGATAGGCCGCAGTACGGTTGCCCCACGCCACCATCTGCCCGGTGAAATTCAGGCCGGTGACGACGCCCTGTCCGTTGAGATAGGCGGCTTCGGCGGGCGTGAGCGCCAGTTCCTTTCCGGCGTGGCTCATGCCGTTGCAGAGCAGCCGCTTGTTCGAGGGCGACCAGTAGGGCACGCCCTCGTTGGCGGCGTCGCGGCCGGCAACGGCGGAAGCGAGATGGACGGAACCGGATTCGACGACGTCGCCGAAAACCGGCGAGCCGAACATGATCTGCAGAGCCGGGTCGGTGAGGTTGTTTTCCTTCATCCATGCCGGGACTTCCGTGTATTTCATGACGCCGGCGGGCACCTCGACGATGCCGGTCGCCTTGAAATGTCCGTTGATGCCCACGGACTTCGCGCCGATGACCACGGCCACCGCCGGATCGGAAGAAAAGCCGGGAGCCAGAATCTGCCCCGGAACCAGCCCGAAACGGGGGAAGACCTCCTCCACCAGCTCCAGTCCGGTACGCAGCCCGGTGGACGCATCGATGCCGCCGATGACGTCCGTTTTCGTCACCTTGGAGACGTCCGGCGTCGCCGGAGCCTCGCCCTGCTCCGGCGTCGTGTGCTTCGCCGGGTCAAAGACGTTGATGCACACGACGGGCGCAACGCCGTAGCGGGACAGATAAATCTTTGCGGAATCATACAACGTGAAGCCGGATTCGCCTTCCTTCGGCGCGCCGAGCCGGGCCACGAACTCGGTCATGGAAAAGATGAGCAGCGGCTTGTTGACGGGCCGCTCCGTGCCTTCGGGCAGGTTGTGGATCGGGGCCGTGCCGATGATGACCGGGAGCGAGACGTCGACGCGCACCGGCGCGACGATGCCGGTGGCGGTCTCTTCCCAGCAGACGCCGTGATTGTACATGCTTACTCCTTGATATGACTGCGCTTCACGCGCTCGTGGCGTTCAAAGAACCCCTTCCGTTCCCGCATGTCGCGCAACGCCTCGCCCGCCTTGCCCAGCGGGAAGAAACACGCCATGACGTCGGGATCGGCAAGCAATTCCCCAAGGTGCTTCGGCAGCCCGCCGCAAAACACGCTGCCGTACATGAGCAGCACGGGCTGGCGGAACGTCGGCCCCAGATAGATGAGCGTTTCCGGAGCTACCGGAACGGCGGCTTTCGCCTTCTTGTCCGTGTCCATACAATTTCCTCTTATTCCCAGCCCTTCATCTGCCAACACGACAGCATCACGGCCTGTGTAAAAGGTCTGGGTTTCATTTCGGTCTTTTCCCAAGGCAACAGCCGCCCCTGACTGTCTGGTGTGAGGATGAATCTTCCCTGCAACGGCGTCTCCCGACAGAAGCAAAGCGCGCGGCCCGTATCCGACATGAGTCTGGCGAGGTCCTGCTCCGCGCCCTCGGCGTCGCCCGTTTCCGGGTTATAGACGCAGCAGATGAGCGCGATGGTCGCCGTTTCCATACCGCCTTCGTGGTGCCCCCCGAGAGGCACGAGAATGATGCACGGAAAAGGCTTCCGGCCCTTCTCGGGCGGGGGCAGGTCGCCGATGAACACCCGTACCGGCGTCACGGCGTCGCCGCCTTCGGCCTGTCCGACGAGGAGGACGTCCAATCCTTCCTCAAGGTATTTTTTCAAAGCAGGAAGGATACGGGTATTCATCGTTTGCGAACCTTGCCTTTCGCGTTCAGCATGTTGCTTACGGCTCTTTCAAGAGCTTCAGTAAAAATGTGCATGGAAGTCTCCCTTGCGGCCTCTTCAACTTCAGGGGCAACGGCGTGATATTGAATGGGCGGAGCATACGCGAGATATACGTCTCGTTCTCCTTCATCAATGTGTCCAGAATTACGTCGGTACATCACACGCAACGTATCTTTTGACGTCATGGCGATGAACGGCTTGCTGCCGGTTCCGTCACTTCCTGTAGGCGTGTCAAAACTGTGGTAGGTCTTTCCGTCCTTTCGCAGCTTGTAGGAAAACCCCGGCCAGTTCCGGGATTGCATCCCCGGTTTTGCCGTCTGGACACGCGGAGAGAGCTCGTAATCGTCAAGGAAAAGACGTTTGGAAACGACACGAAACTGTCCAAGACCGGCTTGAATCTGTGCCGTTTTCACCGCACGCTTGATAAATTTATCTCCGACCGTAACCTTGTCTTGCAAAACGCCGATAACCCGTTTCCTCACCTCCGGTACGGTCACGATAAGTGCGGATGAAACAGCCTCGCTCAACAGTTTTTTACTGCCGTAGAGCCTGTCCAACGCGCGTTGGATTTCGTTCATATCGAATTGTATTTCGATCATGATCATGCCTCGTTGCGGTACAGCGCAATCTTGACGACGCCGTGCTGGTCGTCGGCGTCGGCGACCGTCCAAAGGACGCCGTCGATGTCGAGTTCCTGCCTCGGTGACGGCAGCGGAATGCCGCCGTCACCGCCGGAAGGCAGGTAAAGCGTGCGGCGGACCTGATTGACGCCCCAGGTGTCCACATCATCGTCGTAATGACTTTCGGCGGGGTCCACGCCGTCATCCCAGATGCCGACGGTTTCGAGGCCGTCGACGCTCATGGCCCCGCCGAACTCGGCCGGGTTCAGAAAACCATGCCGCACATCGAAGGCGAGCGTCTCATCAAAAAGGCTCATGTCCGCTCCCGGCATTTCAGCCGTTGTTCAAGGTCGTCCAGCCGGATTCCGTGCCCGTGCACGGTGGCTTTCTGCTCGTCGAGCACTTTCCACATCCTGCGATGGTCGCTGGAATTGTTTTCCTTGTCCGCAAAACGGCTGATGCAGCCCTCTCGGTGCATTATCAGGCCGTCGATCTTGCGGGAGACTCCCGCTCCCCACCATGCCAGAAAGCCGAAAAGCAGGGCCAGCAGCCCGCAGACCGCCATAAGCAGCAGTTGCGTCATGTCCAACATTCGTCACATCCCCTCTGCGGCTTCGATCCACAGGAACAGGTCGGCGGCTTCGGCGGCCGGAAGGTGTATCCATTCTCCGGCTCTGGAATCCCAGCATCCATCGCCACGGAGGAAACGCCACTCAGTGTTTGTCACTATCGCTCCCGGCGTCGACGGAGCCGGGGGAAACGCGCTCGTCGGCGCCGCCGTGCCGGCGCAGCCATGCAGCGCCGGCATCAGCACGCACAGCATCGTTGCGAGCAGCGCGGCGGGCAGTGCGGAACCATTCCCATGCGGCATAGAGCAGCCTCAACGCCAGAACGAGCCGGCTACCGTTGCCCATCGGAGGACATGGTCCGCTTCCGGCGTTCGAGCACCTTGCGCACGAGGCGGGGAAGCCCGGTGGCGACGGCGTACAGAACCCGGTACCAGCCGGAGCCGGACTCGGTCGGAGCCCGCATGTATTTCGAGGCCAACCAGAGCACGGCGGCCACGATAAACAGCGCGCCCCAGCCCCACACGGGCAGGTACGCCGCAAGCTGCGTCAGCATGTCGATGATCTGATCTTCGGTCATGGCGTTCTCCTAGGCCCGCGTCATCCAGCCCGCGAGGAACTTGCGTTTTGAAAAGCTCCCCGCCGCGATGTCGAGGTATTTCTTGCCCTGCGCGGCGTTAAGGGCCTTCACGATGTCCTTGTCCGAGCGGTACTGGAGCACCAGCGCCAAGGCTTTGACCGTCTTGGGGCCGACGGCCCCGTCTTCCGTGAGGTCGTCGAAAAGATGCTGCTCGCTGCCGTTGCGCCGGATGTAGTTCATGGCGTTGCACACGCGCTGGAGGAGCCTGCCGGAGCCGCCCCGTCCCAGATTGACGGCCTGCTCGAACAGTTCGTTGGCCACCAGCTGAGGCCAGCGGGCGAGGCCCATCCTGTCCCACCATTCGGCGCGGTAGAACGCGGTGACGTGCGTTTCCAGATCGGGGATGCTCGTCAGGTGACGCGAGAAGACGCCGCTCCCCTGCTTGTACGAGGGATGGGCCTTCGCGGCGTCGATGATGTGCCAGCCGGGCCAGCTCGGGAAAAAATTCCGGGCAATGCCCGCATACGTCTCACCGCCCGCGTCACCGGATACGTCGCACCAGTCCCCCTCGAACTTCCGAACGGGCGCATAGGCCAGTTCAAATTCGGCGCTCATGCTTCGCCCCCTTCGGTTGCGTCGGGCGTGCCGTCTTCGGCGCCGCTGACGGAACCCTCAACGTTTTCAGGAGAAGCCGTTCCCTTCCTTTCGCCCTTTCCGGAGGCGGATGCCGCCGCGTCGGCGGGAATGCCCGCATACAGCGGCGTGGCGTAGCCCATGCGGATGAGCGCGTCGGCCTTGTCCGCGTCCAGAGTGACCGCTTCTCCGGGGAGGAGCAGGTTCTCGCCGTCATCAAGCGTGACGCTCAGGCGCACGTCTTTCGTTTGCGCGCCCATTACGCCACCGCCTTGACCAGCACGGTCGCGCCGGGCTGCTTGGGCCACGGCAGGGGGCGGGATTCGGCGATGGTGAAGATGCCGGAGGGGTCGTCTTGCCTGAACTGCTTGGCGAAGATTTCGACGGGCCCGGAACAATCCACGTCCATCGGCTGGCCGAACTCCATGACGTTCTGAGCGTCGCCGGCAGCCAACAGCGCATATTCGGGATCGAGGTAGTGCTTCACCGCGCCGTTGATGTCCTTGTAGGTGCCGGTCACCAGCCAGACGCGCAGGCCGTTCCACATCCCCTTGAACTTGCTCTGGATGGTCGGGGAGAGCTGGCCGATGTTGATGTTGTTGCGGTCGAGGTCGTCGCGCACGTCCTTATGTTTGCGAAAGGCGGCGTAGGCTTTGCGGCCCAGATAGAGGTCCGTCGCGCCGAGGTTGGTTTCCTCCTGGATCATTTCGTCATAGACCTGGAGGGAATCCTGAAGATCGGAAGCGTCGTTGCTCCACTGCGCCGTCCCGGTCAGGACGACGGTGTGCGCGGACGGACGCTTGAAATCGACGGTGAAGGTCTTGACGAGCTGCCCTTCGACGGAATCGAAGAGGTCGATCTTGCCGTGGACGATGGCCTGCGCGCACATGATCTCGACCATCGCGTCGATGTCGGCGCGGTGATCGTCCATGTCCTCGGCGATGGCGCGCTCCACGGGATTGACGTTGAGGTCGTAGGGCGTCTGCCCCGCGCCGTGCTTGAGGAGGTCGGCGGCCTTGAACAGCCGCTTGGGGCGGAAGCGCGGAGCCTTGACGGCAAAGGCGGACAGCTCGCGTCCGTCGCGCATGGTGCCGCCGGCGGCGTTGGTGACGGAAGGCAGCATGGATACGCCGCGGGAGTACACGTGCAGCTCGAACAGCTCGGTGGCCCTCGGGGCCTGCCGGCGGAACATGTTGCCGAAGATATCGTGCCGGACCGGACGCTTGTTGATGACGCCGGTCAGGACGCGGGAATCGAAGTAATCGATGTCGGCCATGAAAAACTCCTTTAGGCTTCGACGGCGAAGACGCCGGACTTGCGAAGTTCGATGAGGGCCGCCTGCTGATCGGCGGCGGATACGTCGTCATCCCAGACGAGCGCGGAGGCGACGACGGCGGCATGGACGTAGACGAGCGCGTAGGCGTCGCCCTCGGCGGGAATGACCACGTCCTCGGCCAGCACGCCGAGTATGGCGACGGTTTCGCCCTCTCCGGCCTTGGCGTAGGCTCCGGTCGTCGTGGTGGCCGTCGTCGCGCCCGACTCCGTTTTGCTTACGGTCTTGGCGGCGATGACGGTTCCGGCGAGCAGCGTCTGGGCGGCGCCCGTGCTCGACAGGATGACGCGCTGCGTGATGACGGGATGATCCTTCAAAAAGACGGTGCGCTTGTACGATACGATTTCCTGCATGTTCGGCTCCTAGAGAGAGGCGATGCGGTCGATGGCTGCGGCCATGTCGTTCCCCTTGAGTTCCGTTCCGGTATTGAGGGCGGCGGGGGTTGCAGACACGAGATGGGCAAGGATGGCCTGCTGCGCCTGCGTTCCGGCGGGGGCCTTGGGCTTGCTCAGGGCGGACAGTGCCTCAAGCTGCGCCGGGGTAACGCCGGCGGCGGCAAGAGCCTCGACTTTCTGCGCGGCTTCGGCTCCGGCAACGGCGATGACCAGCGACATGCGGTCGGCAAGGGCAGTCTGGAGGTCCTGCTGCCGTTCCGCAGCGGCCGCTTCGACTGCGCTGGCGGCTGCGGCACGCGCTTCCTCCGCCCCCAGTTGCTTGGCGGCGGTTTCGATCTGCGCGAGCAGCTCGGGATGTTTGGACGCCAGTTCGGCACGATCCATGATGTTCTCCTTTTTGCTGTTGATGAGCGCGATGAGCGCGTCCATGTCGGGCACGATGCCCGTAACAAGCCCCAGCTCACGGGCCTGAGAAGCCAAAAAAACCTGCCCGTCGCCCCATGCTTCCGGCGATGCGGCATCAACCGGCATGCGCGCGGCGACGTCGGCCCGGAACATGCGGTGCAGCTCGTCGATGGTCTGCTGGAGGTAGGCTTTGACCTCGTCCGTCAGCGGCTCGGCATCGTTGCCGGCGGCTTTCCACTTTCCGCCGGTCAGATGGGTGACGCTGACGCCGAACCTTTCGAGATAGCCGGACCAGTCGTAGTGCCGGGAGATGACGCCGATGCTGCCGACGGTGGCGGAGGCAGGCGCGTACACCCGCCCGGTAGCCGAGGCGAGGTAGTAGGCTGCGGACGCACACAGGCCGTCGGCGTAGGCGTAGACAGGCTTGGCGGTTTGCGAGGCCAGCCACGACGCCAGCTCGGGCACGCCGGAGGCCACGCCGCCGGGCGAGCAAAAACTCAGGAGCAGGGCCGAAACGCCGCCGTCCCGCATGGCGAGCATCACGGCGGCCTTGATGGTGTCATGCCCGGTGAGGCCCCACTCGGGTTCACCGTAACGGTAGATGATTCCGGAAATACTGATGACCGCCACGCCGTCCCGCACGGTGTAGAGGAGGGGGCCGTCGCCTTGAGAGGCGGAGGCGACGGCCCGGGGCGCGGTGTCCTTGCCGTTTGGGGAGGAGGCAAGCATGGCGTCGAGCGACGACAACGCCTCGGGCGTTATGGCCCAAGTGCGCTCCGTCATCAGCTCGGCAACATTCGGATGAAAATCAGGCATCTCACTGCACCTTGGTTTCTGTGTCCGCAAACAGGGCGGCTTCGCGGCGACGCTGCTTGACCACGCTGTCCAGATCGCGCCCGCGTTCGGCAAGGGCTTCGCGGCGGGTCTTGAGGCCGTATTCGATTTCCTTGCACACGGCGTTGACCTCCTTCACGGGGTCAACGTAGCCGCGGGCCGGGCCGATCCAGAGGGCTGCGGAATAGAGTTGCGGGGCATCGTAAAAATCGGGGGCGGAGGCCGGGAACTTCAGCTTGCCGCGCAGCCACGCCTCTTCGATGACCATGCGGAAAACCGGACGGCAGTAGTGGGTGACCAGCCACTGGCGGTAGATGGTGAAGACCTTCCACGCTTCGAGCATGGCGGCGCGGGCGGATGAGTAGTTGGTCTGGGAAAAATCCTTGGCGATAACCTCGTAGGGCATGTCCACGGAGGCCGCCATGCTGCGGAGCACGAAACGGCAGAACTGCTCGAAGTTCGGGGAGGGGCTGGTGGTTTCGAGCATGTGCGGCTTTTCGTTGGCGTTGCCGTACATGATGGTTCCCGGCTCGACGGTCTGGTAGTAGCGGGGATTTTGCGGCTCGCTCCTCCGGGAGCGGACGTAGTCGGGCAGCATGTTGTTGCCCTCGTCCAGCTCCACGAACATGGACAGGCTCGAGGTGATGACCTGCGACAGCAGCTCATTGTCGAGGGAGTCGGCAAGGTGGCGGAACAGATTCATGCCCGGCGCAAGCACGGGAACGCCGCGTTCCTGCTCCTCGTCCAGATGCCGGAAAAGGTGGAACACGCCGGGACGGTGCCCGATGCGGGCGGGAATGCGGGTGAAATCGTGTGAGGTCAGGCTGGACGGCGCAACGCAGCTTCCGAGAGAGGACGGGGCCGGAGTGGCGATCCAGTAGGCCGTGGGTATACCTGCCGCATCGTACTCGACCCCGTCCCGCACGGAGGAAGACAGGCGCATGTCCGACGGCGTCATGAGCCGCGTCGGCTGGATGGCCTGAATGGCAAGGGAAAGCGGGCGCAGAGGTTCGTTGACCATGACCGGGATGTGCAGCAGCTCTCCATGCCGGAGCATGGACCGGAGGCCGAGGTACTGCAAATCCCCGAAGTGCATCATGCCGCGGACATCCGCCGTCGGCGTCCACTCTTCCCAGACGCGCTCGATAGCGTCCTGCAGCTCCAGCGCATCAGCCTCGGAGATGCCGAGGCGTTCCCAGTCCAATTCGGACTGCGGCCGGAGGCCCTGCCCCACCGCGTTGGTGGCGATGGCGTTGACGGCGCTGGAGGCCGCCCAGTCGTTGGCCGTGAGATCGGCGGAACGGCTCTGGATGAGCGCACGCTCCTGCGCCGAGCTTTCGACGCTGCCGATGACCGGCACACGGTAGCCGGACATGCCGCCGCGAAACGAACCGGCGTTCCGGGACGGGCGCAGGGAGGGGCTTGCCGTGTTCACGGGAGCCACCGCCCGCGCACCGCCGGACGTGACCTTGAACCTGCTCAGGAGGCTCATCGGATGACCACCCCCTGAACGCGCACGGGGCCGCGTTCGCCGCCTTCAAGCGTGCCGACGATGTCGGAGAAAAACGCGATCTCGCGGTTGATCTCGTCAAGGTCGTAGCGGGTGAGGCTGCGCGTGCCGATGGAATAGCTCTTGCCGACGGCGGCGTAACGCTTGGCGGTCTTCCAGACGCGCAATTCTTCCTGCGCCTCGGCAAGGGTGTATCCCCGATAGGTTCGTGTGCGGGCATTCATAGCCTCGCAATCTAGCAGCTCTCAATTGCGAAGTCGTGGAGCTCGTGGGGCTCGTGGAGCTCGTGGAGAAAAAAAGTGGAAAAAAATTGACCTCCAGAATAATTGTAGTTACAAAAATTCCATGCAATACGAATGGGACGAAGAGAAACGACGCCTGAATGTCGAAAAGCACGGCGAAGATTTTGCCGACGCGGACAGGCTTGACTGGAGCCGCGCCCATATCGAGCCGGATACGCGCCGAGACTACGGCGAACCCCGATATGCCGCCCTTGTCCCGCGCGATGACGCCCGCCTCATGTGTCTCGTGTTCACCCCGCGAGGCCGAAGAATGCGCATCATCAGCTACCGCAAGGCAAACAGCCGGGAGAGAAAAAACTATGAGACGCTATGACGAAAACGGCAGGGAGATTGTCGTGTACTCCTCTGATGAGCTTGCGGAACTTCCGCGCCTTCCCGGAGCCGGTCGGGAGATGACCGATGAGGAAATCACGGCGGCGGCCCTGTCCGATCCCGACACCCCGCCACCGCCGGAAGACGACACGCCCTGCCCCGGCAAGGTCGGACATGAAGCCCTCGCCGACCTGTTCCCGCCGGAAACCGTGGACGCGCTGCTGACGCCCCGCCGGGGCCGCCCGAAGGCGGAAAAGCCCAAAATCCAGTTTACGGTCCGGTTTGACGCCGACATCGTCGAGCATTTCAGGGCCGGAGGCAGAGGCTGGCAGGCACGCATGGAAGAAACGCTCCGGCAGGCCATCAGCAAGGGAATGTAGCTATGAACGACCAGCACATCGGCCCCTCCTTTGATGATTTTCTCAATGAAGAAGAAATGTTGGAAGTATGTACTTCCATCGCTCTTGCCCGTGTACGAACATGGCAGGAAGTTCACGCTAAAAATGCTCAGGAATACCCAGAAGAAGAATGATAGCAGGGCCGCCACGCAGGGCGGCCCTTTTTCGTCGCATCACGCCAACGCCACTCCCCTGCCCCGCTTCCAGAGGGCCAGCATTTCCAGTCCGCGCCGGGCGTTCTCTTCGAGTTCTTCCGGCGTGGGCATGCGTAAGGGGTCAGCCGTCAAGCGGGCCTCAGCAACCGGCGCAGTCGGTGACGGAACGGAAGCGGTTGAAGCGGCCATTGTGCCGGACCCGGCGATATGGTCGGCCCGCTTGGCGGCGTTGGCGAACCACTTGCGCAGGAACAGCAGGATATTGCGGATATCCTGCCCGCGAATGGCGCACCATGTCCGCGCCCGCTCGATCTGTTTCGCGTAGTCCACGCCGGGGAAATCCCGCTTGAGGATGCGGGCCACCTCGTCGGAAACGACCAACGGGGCGGGACCACTCTCCGGGGCCTTCGCGGGCGCGCCTTCCACAGGCGCAGCGCCCGCTGATATCTTGTCTTTTTCTCTTATCTTATATCGCGAGGATACCGATACCGTATCGGCGCCGCAGGCGTTCGGCCTCGGCGGGCGCGAGCCGGAGGCTTCCATGATGTGTGGATAGCGTTCGATGATGGCCTTGCGGATGGTATCCGACTCGACCTTGGCGAGCTGGCCGCGCATGGCCGCCACCATCTTCGGCGAGGATGTGCACTGGTGCCGGATGTAGCTGGCGAGCCACACCTCGCCGCCGTCGATGATGGCCTTGCCGTCCCGCCGGAAGCGTTCCAGCGCGGCGTCCACGTCCGGGCCGGGGCAGGCGGTCTGGAAGGCGAGCATGCGCCGGGACGCCTGAAACACGCCCACGAGGTTGGTGTGGGCGCTGGAGAACAGGTGGATGTAGACGAGCTTTTCGGTCGCGCTCAGGGATTCGACATACGGGTCCGTCCAGTACCGCTGGTCAATGACGCGGAGGGCCATCACTCACCCCCCACGTTCGGATTGAGCGCATCCCGAATGTCCATCAGCTCGTGGGACACGTCGTCAAGGACGCGGGCAAGGCCGCCGAGGGCGACGGGTTCCTCGCCCAGTTCGTCCAGTAAGCGCAGATGTTCGGTAGCAAGGATGACCACGGAAAGCGCGTTGTCCACACGGGCGCACAGGCCGCTGTGCCATTCTGGGGAGTGGAAGAGGTTAGCCATTGCGTCCCACCTCCAGAGGAAGATTTTCGGAGAATGGGCGGCGCATATTCAGCATCACCCGACGGACCTCCGGCAGCCCGCTCCTCTCCGCTCGTGCGAGGATGACGGCATCGCCCACCCGGACATCACGGTTTCGGACTTCATCCGACGACATGGAGCATACCTCCACACGGCTTGAACCCGTCCGGCGGAACTGAACGCGGACGCGCTGGCCAGAGGAAGAGGCGGTCATGGCGACGATGGTAGCGGTATTGGCGGAGGGGGCCTTGTAGGGTTCCTGCTCCGGGCGGCGTTCTTCCAGCACAGTACGGAAGATTACGGGGCGTCCGTTCGGCGCGGTGCCGAGTATCACAACATCATCAAGGCGGATGTCGCGGTTTCGGACTTCATCCGGCGAGAGGGAGCAGGCTTCCAGCGTGGTGGAACCCGCACGCCGGAACTGAATACGGACGCTCCGCCCTGCGGGAGAAAGCGTCATGGCGACGACAACGGCGGTGGTGGAGGCATTCATTATGCCACCTCCACGGTCAGGGAAGTGCCGTAGAGCGTCCAGCGGACGCGGCATTCGGGGAGGGATTGCAGAGCGCGGGCGGCGAGGTGTTCGCCGGAACGGAGGAGCTTGGAAATAAGCAGGTGCAACGGAACGCACCCGGCGCAACAACCGGGACGGGAAAGGCTCACGATAGCCGACATGATGAAACTCGCAGTTTTTTTGTATTTCGGAGTCAGCAGAACGCAAAAAACTCCGGGTGCTACAAACTGCCTGCGAAGCAGCGGACGTATTCCCTCTTGCGAGGTATTGTATTAGTCCACACCCGGAGCTTGAATTCTCCGATAGACCCTTTTCATCCACCGCTATCGTGAAACTTGGCTGGATGTTGGGCATAATAAAACCACGTTATGAACGGAACGCGGCCACCGTCGCAGGTATGGTGTTTGTAGCACCTGTAGGGAGCTTGCCAAAGAGGGCGGGGGAAGTCAAGAGAGCCGGAGAAAATCCAAAAAATAGAAAAATCTATTGACAGTTATTTCACCCTACACTAAGTGTGTTAGAACATACGCTTTTATCCAAGAGGAGGACGAGATGGCTAAAAGTATCATGATGAAACACCCCAATACCGGCATCCTGAAGAAAGGTTTATACGGATTCAGCTGGACAACTTTCTTTTTTGGAGGATTTCCGGCTCTGTTCAGAGGCGGCATTATCATCGGCCTAATTGTGATCGTCCTGAACTGTCTGACTTTTTGTGTTGCTGGTATCATCTGGGCATTCGTATATAACAAAAAATATACTCTTGGCCTTGTAGAAAAGGGCTATATTTTTTCTGATACTGAAGAAAAAAATAAAGAAGCCAAATGTGCCCTTGGCATTGCTGAACCTATTACAGAAACTATTATGCCAAGCGTTGAAACCGAAAATCCCCTTAAAGAAAATGACGAAATAGAAGAATATAATGATGATTTATTTTTTGATGATAACAATAACGAGCTATGGAAAGAAGAATGGCTTGAAGAAATAACCTCATATTTAGGAAAAGAACCTTCTGAAAGTGAAGAAATATCCTTACGCGACCGTTTTGGCGGCGATCAAGAATGCCTCTATAATTTCAGAATGTACGCATCCCGTGTGAACCGCGGGCGGACGCTTTGTTATTCTCCCCCATCCGATCATTACCACCCTCGTTTCGAGGTATTGCGTAGAGGTGATATCGCCAATGTTTGTGATACATTCGAGTATGACATGCTGGATTTCTTGAAAATGTATGAACTTCGATCTATAGGTACTGCTCTGGGTATGCCTTCTGTCGGAAGGAGTATGAAAGAAGCCAAAGAGTTGCTGATGAAAGTCTCAAAGGAAAAACTAGCTGAGGCGTGGCAGACCACGGGAATGGATATTCAAGATTTCTATCGGTTAGATATCCTTAAAAAATAAGTTGTTTCCAGAAGATATTCTGTAAGGCGGCAGTGTTAAACACTTGCCGCCATTATTTTAATAAAATAAGGAGATTATATGAATACAAAAAAAGGCACACTAATAAATATAGTTACTGAATTGTTATCTAAAAATAAAGAAGGAGACTACTGGGATTTTAAAGAAAAATATGGAGACAACGGTTCATTAATCCATGATATTATATGTCTTGCAAATACCATAACTCATAATGGCGATAGATATATCATATATGGAATAACTGATGATTTTAGAATTGTCGGTCTTGATGAATCAAAATGTAAAAAACAAGCAGACATAATTGATTTACTCAGAAACGCTCATTTTTCCAATATTCATCCAGATATATTCTTAGATACAATATATATTGAAAATAAAAGAATAGATGTACTAACAATAAAAGATGATGATAATAAACCGTATTTTCTTGAAAAGGAATACAATAAAGGAAAACGACTAACACCTGGTACAATTTATATACGAAAAAGAGATTCTAATACGCCAAATGATAGTTCTGCATCATTTTATGATATTGAAAAAATATGGAAACATCGTTTTGGAATAGACCTTAGCGGGATAGAGCGTGTAAAATTTTTAATGAAATCCCCTAGTGATTGGGAACATATTGAATCAATTGATGGAAGCTATATTTATCATAAATTATTCCCTGAATATAGAATAACATATTCTGAAAGTGAAGAACGTTTTGGCGAGGCTTATATATGTTCATACCTCGATACAACTTTTAATTATTTTGAAGCAGATATATATTTTTACGGAACAAGACTCCATCGCATACCATGCGTCAGTTGTGACGGCGCTAGAACGCTAATAGTATGTCCAGAGTCAAGACTAATAAATAATAAGCATCCTATTTATTTTTATAAAAAAAATACAATATATTATCTTTTGCATCGAATAATGAATCCAAATGGAGATACTTCTTGTCAAGAATTAGAAGGTATACCTAACGAATATATTATGCTTTTTAACGATGACTGTGAGCTTGATTGTTATCTATCATACTTATATAGCAGAATAGATAAGCTTGACCTGATAGAAAAATATAAATCATACGATGGAGAACCATGTAAGACTTTTGAAGAGCGAGTCAATTTTATTAAAAAATGTATATTTATATATTGCGAATGGAAGCAAAAGGACTTTTCAAAAAGATATTTTTTCCGATAAAATGTTGCCTAATATGGCAACATCCATCTCTTCTGCCATAAGAACCTGTTCGCAAGGGTAACCTTCTTTCCGATCCAACTTAGGCAGGCCCGGAAAAGGAGATGTGCTCATGAGGAGACTCTGGCACGTGCTCGAAGTCGTTGCATCTACGCCCTCAAGCGTCTGATTGATTGGTTCTTCACCACGAAGAACTAAAAAAGCGGCCCCGGCAGTGCTGGTACACTGCCGGGGCTGAATCTGGTTAAGACCTAACCGGAAAGAAGGCTTCGACAAACTCTCCGAGTCTGCCGGGGCGGTGAGTGTTAACGCACTTGCCGCCCTTCTTGTTTGGTAAGATAGCAAGCGTTTTGCCATATGGCAATATTTTCGTGCCATATGGCATTTTTCATCTCTGGCGATTAGGCGTTGGCCGGGTGATATACGCCTTGGCTGTCGCAGCTGTGAGCAGGCAGTAGCCCCGGTAGGAACGCTTGTCAAAAGGAGCGGGAACGCTATGCGCTTTCTTTTTCCTCTTTAGCACGCCGAAAGACGAACATGTTGTAACTTGTCATCACCTCTTTCCCCCCGCCACCACAGCCCGGAGCTTGTGCCGTAGTGATGGTTTCCATAGAGTAAAATTCCCATCCATCAACGGCTTCATCATTGATACGTTCTCCGTAGCTTCTGATCGAAGCATGGGCGTCCTGTTCATTTTTCACTTTCAATACCATAGGCGCGGGGACGGTTTTGTACTCGTAAGCCATTTTTTCCTCCATATCTAAGGATAATCGGTGCCACCATTGGGATAGCGGCAACGACGAATTCGCTTGATTCCTTTCCATATTCCGGGGAAAGTACCATATTTCTCAATGGATAACCGCATATACTCCGAACAGGTCGGCTCAAATCGGCATCGATCATGCAAAGATGTACTTCTGCGTTGATACCAACGTATACATGCTATGGCCAAACGTTGCATCATACGGGGTTCCCTAAATAAAATGTAAAAGGGATATATAAATATATCTTTTTTCCAATAATTGCAATATAACTATCTATAATGAATGCTTAATAAAAAGAACCAGATGACCTTTTTCCACACTGTGCGGATATTCTCCAAAATGTTGAGAATGGAGTATGGTACAGGAAGTTACACACTCGAGCGGTTGGCAAATAGAGCAGATAAAAAAAGCGGCCCCGGCAGTGCTAGGAACACTGCCGGGGCTGAATCTGGTTAAGACCTAACCGGAAAGAAGACTTCGATAAATTCTCCGAGTCTGCCGGGGCGGTGAGTGTTGACGCACTTGCCGCCCTTCGTGTTTGCTAAGATAGCAAGCGTTTTGTCATATGGCAATATTTTCGTGCCATATGGCATTTTTGTTATCCTGACGTTTACGCGTTGGCCTGATTGCGGACGTACGCCTTGGCTGCCGCCGCGAGGAACCCGGAGCGGGTCATGCCTTCTTCTTCCGCCGCCCTGTCGATGAGCCGGAGCACGCGGGGCGCGAAGGTCATATTCACGCGCACGGGCTTTTCCGGCTGGGGGTCGACGGGGACGAGCTGGTACAAGGTGCCTTCCGGGACGTCGATTTCAAGCTCGCGGCAGTGCGCTTCCGCCTTGGACTTGGCCGCAGCCAGACCGGAAGGGACCGGAAGGGGCGTGCCGCGATCCGCCTCGACCTCGAGCCAGCCGGTAGCCGCGTCCTGTGCCGCTTCAAAGGCTTCCTGCAGCGTGTCGCCGAAGGTGTTGCAGCCTTCCAAATCCGGGAAGAATACGCAGAACGTGCCGTCTTCCTGCGGCAAAAACTGTGCGATGTAGTGGTGAGCCATACACACCTCGAATATATGGGGTTGGCGGGGGCCTTTGCCCCCAGCCGTGGATTAACGAAGTTTCAGGCCGCTTTGCTTTTCGATACTCTTGAGGGTGGGGAGGGGGATTTCCTTTTTCGGGTCGGGAACCGTTGTCTTTCCGGGCTTTGTGGGGTGCCGGAAGTGCCTGTGGCTTCCGGGCGTCCGGGGGATAACCTCAATCCAACCATCCTCTTTCAGCCGCTTGATGAGCTCTTTGCTCGTCATCCGGTGCCTCCTTCGTTCCGATGTGTATTAAATACACATATCGTTGCCGTCTGTCAAGGTCTTATGTGTATTTTATGTGTATTTTCTACTCCACACGTTCCCGCCAGCCCCGCAGGTAGCGCAGGCAGTCCTTGCGGCGCACCCTCACGCCGCGCATCTTGCCGTTGCGCACGGCGGGCAACAAGCCGGCATTCACCAAATTATAAAAGTGCGACTGGCTGCACCCCAGCAGAGCGCAGGCTTCCCGCCAGTCCAATACAAAACCGTCTTCCTCGCGGCCTGCCATCCGTCACCTCCTCAGTCGAGCCAGTCTGTCCGCCACGTTTCGCGGGCCGGGACGCTGCGCGGACATGGGGACGGCGGGGACCGCCATCGGCGCAGGCTCCGTTTCCGAATGCTTCGGTTCCGGGCGTTCCCAGTTGCGGACGCCGAGTTCCCACGCGCAGACGAGCGCCATCACTTCGCAGTCCCAGAAATGGTTGGGGCGCTGGTGGGGGTTCTCCCAGACCAGCTTTTCGGGGTTGAACACCTCGGCGCACATCTCCCTGGCGTAGTCTGCCAGCAGTCCCCCTCCTTCGCCGATGCCCTGCCCCGTGTTCGCGTGCAGCCAGAAGGCGCCGGGGTCGCCGGGTTTGACGGAGAGCTTTTCCGCAAGGTCGCCCTTAAAGAACGTAGTGTCCACGCGCCGGAGCAGCACGCCGCCGGGGATTTTGATCTTGGAGCCTTTCGCGTCGGGGAAGAACTCAATGGGCGAGTAGCTCACCGGCGTGGCCATCCTCTGCTCTCCCTTGAACGGCATGGCCCGGCCTCCTTGTTGCGCGCACCATGCGTAGACCTGCTTCGTGCGTCCGGGCGCGCCCATCGCGTCGATGACGCAGGCGCTGACGCGGTATTCGTTGCCCTCGGCGTCGAGATAGACATTGCGCCAGAGGGTCTGGGAAAGAGCCTCGAACGTCGGCACGGTCCCGCAGCTGATGAGCCAGCTTTCCTCGGTTTCGCCGAAGCCGAACGCCCGGATGACGTAGCGGAAATACTTGGCCTGCGTGTCCACGCCCGCCACCAGCGCGGCCACGCGGGGCACGCCGTCGAAGCAACCGGGGACCCGGTTGCGCGGACGCGTGTCGCACAGGGCGAGAATGCCGTCTTCCTTGCGCTCGGAGCGGACTTCCTTCCACGGCTCGGCCTTGTACTGGTTCATGAAGTTCTTGAGGTCTTCGAGCCTGTTCGTCTTTTTCCACTTGAGGAAGGCGTGTGCCACTTCGGAAAGGGACACGAAATAGCTGTTCCACGCGGGCAGGTGGAAGCCGATCTTGACCGGCCTGTGCTGGTGCAGGTGAGCGAACAGCTCCAGCCCGGACGATTTCTCCACCCAAAAGCCCTTGCGCACGGCCCGGTCGCGGTCGGCGTCCGTCCAGTGCGCATCGCAGTGCTCGCACTGGTATACGGCCAGCCGCCCGGCGAGCACCTTCTCGGGGTCCCGTTCCCCTTCCGGCCAGCGTATCCGGTCGAACGTCATGAGCTGCGCGGCTCCGCAGCAGGGGCAGATGACGTGGTACTCGAAGCGGGCATGGGCTTCTTCCGAGTAGGCCGTCCAGATGGGGCCGTCTTCCGTTGTCGGCGTCGAGAGCTTGAAGATGAACCGCCGTTCCTTCCACGTGATCGTGCGCTTCTCGGCGAGGCTTTCCGACGTCGCCTCCTTGCGGGGGTTCTGGTACTTGTCCAGCTCGTCCAGCACGAGGATGCGGATGGGCTTGTTGCCAAGCCGGGAGACGGAACCGGACCAGCCCAGATAGATGGGCATGTGCTTGAGGTTGATGCGGATGCTTGAGGCGTCGTCGACGGCGCCGGAGAGGAAGCCGCGCAGGTGCCGCGAGTCCTGAATCATGGGCAGGATACGGTCCCTGGCGTTTTCCTTGGCCGTGATTTCGTCCGGGAAGACGACCATAGCCGGGCCGGGCGAGAGGTCGATCATCTGGGCGAGCACGTTGAGAGCGGCCTCGGAGCCGCCCGTCTGCGGCGTCTTGCACAGGATGACAACTTCAACGCCGGGGAAACGGGCCGCGTCCATCACGCCGACCAGATACGGCGTGAAGATGTTCTGCCACATCCCCGGCAGAGACGACATGCGGACCACGCGGTACCGCTCCACCCACTTGCTGGGCGGCAGCCACTTTTGACGGCGCATGACCGTCCGCTCCGCCTTGGAGAAGGCAAAGCGGTAAGGGGACCCGCCCGCAAGAGCGCGGGCGAGTCCTTTGGGAAGCCACGAAGGGGCCTCCGCCAGCCGGACGCTGACGTCAGCTTTCTTCCGGTTCGGGTTTGAGGGACGGATCGTCAAGGTTGACCTCTATCTCCATCGGCTGGGCATAACGGTTGCTCAGGTTGTCGATAATCGCTTCGACCTTCCGGAGGAAGTGATGCGCCTGTTTCGGATCGCCACCCACGGCGTCGATGAGATCGAGCGCGCTGGCCTCGAACGCCGACTTGAGCCCGGAATTGAGCGTGACGGCCCGGGCCGCCAGCTCCTGCTCCACCATATCGCGGGGAATGTACTTGCCCTCGGCGACGTCGGCGGCCAGTTCCTTGCGCCTGGCCTCGGCTTCCTTGATGCGGATGTCCGCATTGTCCTTGCGGCGGACCCGTTCCTCGGCCTCCTGAGCCACCATCTCCGGCGTCTCGGCCATCGGCAGCGTGGTTCCATACTTGTTGACGTTGACCACGCTGAAGGTAAGGTCCGCGTTGCGCCGCAGGATGCCCTTCCGTATATCCTGATACAGTTTGCTTTTTTTGATCTTCCTGCCGTTCTTGAGCAGGTGTTCGAGTACGTCCGTTGCCGTTTTCAGCGTTTCGCGCTTTTCCGTCGTGCCCATTTGAGCATCCTCCAGCATTCTGTTTGCACGCTGGAGCGCCGCGAGATTGGCATTGCTGGGGTCGTCTTTGACCGCCTTCTTTGCGGCTTCTTTGGCTTTCAGGAGGACGAGTATATCCGTGCCCTTGCTCTGTTCGAGCATGGCTTCAATCTGCGCGGCGCGGTCGCCAGCGGCGTTTTCTTCTCTATCGGACATGCCTCGGTCTCCTATCTGATGCTTATGGTTTCCATACGCCTCCCTTGACTGGTCGTTGCCGGGAGGCTAGACACAACGGTGGATGGTGGGATTGGGCCTAGCCTGATTCCTCTGCCCGGGGCGGTAGCGTCAAACCGCCCCTTTTTTATTGCGCTACGTCATAGCTGCCTCCCCTTCGTACTGCGGCATACCTATCCCTCCAGAATGTTTTCCCATCTCTGTATCCGTTCGCCAATCCAGCGCATAACTGGGACCGCCATGCTGTTACCGAGTGCCTTGTATCGCGCGGAATCCGAGGCTCCGGGGATGAGCGTATAATCGTCCGGGAAGCCCTGGAGACGTTCACACTCGCGGGGAGTGAGCCGGCGGACGCCGTAGGCTGTTCCTGCGAGTGCTTCGGCTTCCACCCTACTGTTGCCTGTGCGGCTATATGACGGGCCGGAGCTTCCTATCGTCGGTGCAACTTCCGTAAAAACCATTGGCGTATTTCTTCCGCTTGCGTTGCTGTTTCGGTTCAGCGTTCCGCACATGTCTCCAGTGCGTACTTCGCCGATCTGATTCTGCGCAAAGGCGACGGCCTGGGGAGCTTTCGTATCAATCGTGTAGACTGAACCGTCCTCAAGGTATTCCTTGCCCTGGGGGCCAGCGTCGGGGCCGCGCCCGATGCAATGCGGGTGAATCGCGACAACCGTCATTCCCCGATCCGCGCACGGGGAAGAGTCGTGTCGCAAGGTCAGCGAGCCGGTGATGCCCCCGTATTGGGAAACAACCAACTTTTCTTGCTGGGCATCGTTGTCACCATAGGGTCGTGTCGTGAGAGGAGGACAAATCAGATTGTGGTGTTCGTCTCCGGCAGGGCCACTGGTTCCCCTGCTCCACTTGCACGACATTGCCTGATTTACGATCTCGGGGACATAGAATCCTCCCTGTGCTCGGTTGTCGTCCGCGCCACCCGCTCCAAGGCTTCGTGTAATTGCCTTGGTAATGTCCTGCCCCGTTTTTCTGCGCGGCGGAGTATCCCGGCGCAGGCCGTGGGGCTCAAAAAGTACCGCGACGGCAGGTCGCCAGTCTCCAAGATATCCGACAATGAAGACTCGACGACGGCGCTGGGGAACTCCGAAGAATTGAGCGTCCAGGATTCTGTAGGCAAGATGATACCCGCAGTCAGCCAACGCCTGGGCAAAGGAACCGAAGTCGATCCCGGCGTTCGTTGACAAGCATCCGGGAACATTTTCCCAAAGCAGCCAGCGCGGTGCGATTTCACGAGCCAGGCGGATAAAGTCGAGGGCCAATCCGCTGCGCTCTCCAGACAGCCCGGCTCTCTTTCCGGCGACGGAGAAATCTTGGCAGGGAGTCCCACCGACCAGAAGGTTAACTGTTCCACGATATTCCCTCCCGTCAATTTTTGTCATGTCCCCGACATTGGGCACGTCGGGGTAGTGATGCGCAAGCACGGCGCATGGGAACTTTTCGATCTCGGCAAAGGCCACTGCCTCCCATCCCAAAGACTTCCAAGCGACGGTTGCCGCTTCGATACCGGAGCAGACGGAGAAATAGCGTATCATATGCTCCCCGCAGCATTCATCCGCGCATGCATGTCCGCAAGTTCCGTCTCGAGCCTGCGTATTTTGGTCACCAGAGCCTCGGTGTCATGTTGCTGAGGTGCCGGCAGTTTCACGCCGAACGTCACATCGTACAGCTTTCTGACGTCCTTCCATTCTTGGCGTCCGCGACACCATAGCAAGGCGAGCACGCCTATTTCCACAGTGCGCCGGTCCTTCTTTCTGCGGATGTCTCCAGAATCGCTCATTTCGTAGTCGCTGGCCGAGGGGATTGTTTTCCACTCCATTTTTATACTCCTCAATGCAGTATTGCGCCGTCAGCTTCGCGCAGGGCTTGTCCGCCGGTGTAGTCCTGCCAGCGGCGGATGATGACTTCGGCGAAGCGCGGGTCCAGTTCCATCGTGCGGCAGCTGCGGCCCAACAGCTCACAGGCCATCAGCGTCGAGCCGGAGCCGCCGAACGGGTCCAGCACCAGCCCTTTGGCCGGAGACGAGTTGGCCACCATGCGCTCGATGAGCGCCACCGGCTTTGTCGTGGGGTGCAGATCGGACTTGGCGGGCTTGGGGACGGAGATGATTGAGCTGGCCAGTTCTTCGATGGATAAGGCTTCCCCACGCAGCCGGTAGAGCTTTCCGTCAATCATGAGCTGCCAGCTGCCGTCGGCCATCGGCGTCAGCGCGTCGAGGCAGGATTCGTAGATCGTCTTCTGCTTGCGGTTGCCGTACCAGCGATGCGCGACCCCGGGACGCCAGCCGTAGAGGATCGGCTCATGCTGGAAATGGTAGTCGCCACGGCCCAGCACAGCGCTTTGCTTGCGCCAGATAAGGCAGGCGGCCAGCTTGAAGCCGGACTGGATGAACGCCCGGCGGAAGGCCATGCCGTCTCCGGCTTCGGAGTGCGCGACGTAAACCCCGCCGCCCGGGCGCACCGTTTCGAACATGACACGGTGAACGGCCAGCAGGAACTGGTCGAAGTCGACGGCGGACATCTTGTCGTTCTTGATTTTGCCAGCCTTGCCGCTGTAGTCGACGTTGTAGGGCGGGTCCGTCCAGATCATGTCGGCGAGCTCCTCTCCCATCAAGCGGCGCATGTCCGCACGGCTGGTCGAGTCGCCGCACATGAGCCGATGACGACCCAATAGCCACACTTCGCCGTCGCGTACCTGCGGTTCATCCGGAGGCTCGGGGATATCGTCAGAGTCTTTATCCGTGCCCCCGTCGAGTTGCATGAGCATTTCGTCCAGCTCGCGCTGGTCAAAGCCGGTCAGACTGAGATCGTATGAGGCGAGCTGCAGGGCTTGCAGTTCGCGCAAGAGTGCTTCGTCGTCCCAGTCAGCCCACGTTGCCGAGCGGTTGATCATGATGCGGAAGGCCCGCACCTGTTCCAGAGACATGTCGTCCACGGTGATGACCGGCACGGTGTCCAGCCCCAGAGCCATCGCCGCCTTGAGCCGGAGGTGCCCATCAACGAGGTCGCCGGTACTTTTGGCCAGCACGGGAACGCGGAATCCGAATTCGCGAATGACAGCCACCATGCGCGGTACGGCGGCATCATTTTTCCGTGGGTTGTTTTCGTAGGGGACAAGGCGTTCAATCGGCCATTGTTCGATTACAGGGTCCACATTTACCCCCAAATAAACAAAAAGTTGCGGGACGTGATTTCACTGTCCTTATGCCCGGACAACCAGTCCCAGACGGATTCGGAAGAGTCCTGCAGATGTAGAAACGCCTGCATGTCATCCGGATGTGCCGCCGCCCATCTGTGGTCATATCGCCATTCCCAGCCGCCGTTGCCGTCGCGGACGAACCGAATCGGCTTACCCCGCCAGAGCCGAGCGAAGGAAAGGACATCGGCAGGGATGGCGGAACGGGGAAGGTAGTCGGGGAGAGAAAGACCATCCTCTCCCCCAACAACGGCATTGCCATCGGACAAAGCTCCCACCGCCCCCGGTTGCGGCTGTACGGGGGCCTCGTGGGTATCATCCATCGGGCATGATGCCGGACAGCCGCCGCGGAGCCACTCACGAATGTCCACACCCTTGGCAAAGGCTTCACCGGGGTCCTTACCGTCGGGAACGGGCCAAATCCGGGCCTGCGGGTAGCGGTCGCGCCACCAGAGCCAGTTCTTCGCCGTCGGAATCGTCCCGTCCGGCTTGGCGTCCCAGTCCATGACCATGAGGATTCTTGCCGCCGCCGAGAGCGCGGCGTGGGCTGCGGCATCGGGCTTTCCGGAAGCCGTGAGGATGGAGAGCGCGCCGACCTTGCCGCCGCTGGCGTGGTGGATGAGCATGGCGTCCAGCTCGGATTCGACTACGGCCCACGTTGCCAGCTCCGGAACCACGCCGATGGGCGCAAGCCGCAGCGGTGCCGAGTACGGCGGCGCAGGCTGGGCGATGAGGATGTACTTGTCTTCGCCCTCTGCCAGATCGGTGTTGCGCTTGCGGATGCGGATGCGCAGGGCCTGCGTGTGGGTATCGTCGCTCCAGCAGGGAATGGTGATGCCGCGAGGGATGCGCAGCGCACGGACAAGTTTACCGTCGCGCTCCTTGGGCTGGAGGCCGAACGCGGAACGCTGCCGATAGATGCACGTCCCCTCCTTGTCCTCGCCTTCGATGTAGCCCAGCCCGTAGCGGCGGACGGCCTCCAGAGGCAAACCTCGCTTGGCGAGATAGCTCAGGACGGCTGGCGTCTCCAGAAGGCGCGTGTGGGCCTCTGAGGCCAGCTTGGTGGCCTGCGTGGTCCATGCATCCGGAGGCGTAGCGTAGGACGTGGGTGTCCACGTGTCCGTGTTGCGGGCAGGCAGAGGGCGCAGGGGGCGGTACTTCCGGCGTTCCTCCTGCGTGCGTTCGGGGAGGTCAATCCGCAGCTCATCGCACGCTTCCCGGAACGTCAGCCCTCCGGCCCACATCAGCAGCTCGATGGCGTCGCCACCAGCCTCGCAATGCCGCGGGCAAGCCCACGTCCCGGTGATGCCGTTCTGCATGGCGATGTGCCCACCGGGCTGCTCGGGGAAGACGCAGAAACGATCCTTACCGCCACACTTCGGGCAAGGGGAATGATACTCTCCACCGAAACGGGCGCTGGCCTTCTTGATCTTGGTTCCGTCTACGAAACGCCGCAGAATGTCGAGAATGACGTCGCTCATCGGTTCAATCCTCCCACGCTCCCATGAAGTTCCCAACCAAGAATTGCCTTCAATATCCTTCTTTTCTTATCTTTCTTTCTCTCTATGGGAGGATGGGAGGATATACACACAGCACGCAAATACGCGCATGATCGCGCATGTGCGCATGCGGGGTTCTGTGTGTATATCCTCCCACGCTCCCATTTTTGGAAAAGTATATGACTTATCAACATGTTATAAAAATAAAACGTGGGATTTTCGTGGGAGGATGGGAGGATCGAACCGTACATCATGCATTCCCCCGGCTTTTCTTTTCCAGTTCCGCCTTGAGATCGTCGTCATACTCGTCCATGAGGTCCGGCTTGACGGTCACGCCCATGTAGTAGGTAACACTGCTTTTCTTGGTGAAGATGCCTTTCTTCTCCAGGGCCGGCGTGAACTTTTTGGGCGAATAGGGGTAGGAGTTGCCCAGAACTTTCTTGCACCACCAGTTGCAGACCTTGAGCAGCTCCGAAGCCTGAATGCGGGTTTCATAGTCGCGGGAGCCGGTCGGGGGTTCCTCAATGACGCAGCACTCTTTCAGGAAGCGGCCGATGTCGTCCTGAGCCGCCATCTGGGCCTCGGTGAAGCGCAGGACCTTCTCCGGGATGCGTAGTCCGTTGGCGAGCACGTCCATGCAGCCGCGAACCATCAGTGCAAGGATGCCCGAACGCTCGGCCTCCAGCTTCTTCCCCATGTGCCGGTCGATTTTCCTCTCCCAGTCCCGGGTCGGGTTCGGCACAAACTTGACCGGCCACTCGATGAACAGGGTACGGGCGTTGAAGCCGTCATCGTCCGTATCCATTTTCGGAACATAGTTCGTGAGCAAGATCATCAATGCTGACTGCTTCCACGAGGTCATGTACTTATCGTTGATGCCGCGCGCAGTGATAAAACCGCCGCCGGTGAGGTCCTTAATCTTGGCCTGATCGAGTGCCTGCCGAGGGTTGGCTTCCGAGGCGTAGGCGATCCGTGCCCCGCGCAGGGCCAGCAATTCCGGCTCGGGGCGGCTGGGGTCTCTGGGGAATTTCTGTTCGATGAGAAGTGATACCCCCATGCGCACGTGTATCTGGTCGCCGAGGATGCCCTTGACGGTATTCATCAGCGTGTCTTTGCCGTTGCGCGACAGGGGGCCATACATGATGGCCCAGATGTTCAGGAATTTGTCGCCCAGAAGACCGTATCCCAGCAGGCGCACGATGAAGTCGGCCATCTCCTGATCATCGTTCATGCACGAGAGCAGGTACTCCTTGAAGTTCGGGCAAGGGGTATCAAGCCCGGTCCACTCGGTCGGTATGGCGTTGAGCATGTACTGCTCGGGCTTGCCGGGGTTGCATTCGCCGGTGCGCAAGTCCACGACGCCGGAAGGAGTCGCCAGATAGTAATGTTGCTGGTCCAGCTCGTTGGCCGTCACCACCGTCGGGTTGTAGATGGACGTCGCGCACTCGAGCACCTCTTTTCGACCGGCGGCCGTGCGGAGCTTGTCGATCCGTGAGCGCATCGTTTTATAGAGCGGAGACTTTTCGTCTTGCGCCGTCTCGGCTATGGCGTTCTGGTAGGCGGCGCATACTTGCTCAACGTCGGCCAAGGCCCTCCGGCAAAGCAGATCGATGTCCCAATGATGCCCGGACCAATACAGCCATTTGTCCCATTCCGGGACGTAGGCATACCGTCCCCGAAAAAGCGTCACGAAGAGATCGGCGTCGCCAACGCGGTTGCGCCGGAGCCGGTCAATCACGAACCACGGGTCGAGCTTATGCTCTCCCGGATTGATGGTGGCCAACGCCGATGACTGTTCGGCAGCCTGCGCTATCGCCGCGGCCCGCTCTGCGACCTGAGCCACGATTTCCGATTCGTCAGTCATGTTCTCACTCCGGGAATTTGTGCATTTTTCCATCGATATTTTCCATAGATCGCGACCAAACTCCGGGATGCGCGCACCCTTGCGGCGGCAAAAGTCCAGGAAGGACCCCAAAACGCAGGGGCCGCCTGGGAGCTTTGGCATGTATCTTGGTGTAAGGGGGAAAGGGGAAGAGTAACGATGGCGGCTGCTGCGCAGCCTTCAAGAGAAGGAAGCGCCCGCAAGTTCCTGAAGCTGCAGGACGCGGAGACTCCACGAGTCTTCACCTGAGCAAAGGAACGTGCGGGCGCACATTCGAGATGGCAAACCAAGGCCCAAAGGGGCATTAAAAAAAGGCTGTGGTCATATTTTGGGCATAAGTCGACACATCGAACAGCATATCCGTTGCCCATTACATAGAAAAAACAATTAGTTACATGCCTAAATAAAACATTGAATATTATATTCAACGTCTGATGATGGGCGATTGATGGAATGAAGATTGGAGAGGGGGAGGAGAAACTTTCTGGAGAAAGTTTCTCCTCCCCCTCTCCAAACCTCACCCCCTCTTCTTCAAAGACGTTTCCAAACGGGACGGAATACGGTCGTGGGGTCGGCGTAAGCCGTCCCTTGCTGGAAGTTCCCCGGCGAGGCTTTTGGGGGGCCTGCGTGTCGGAAGGCCGGGACCGGTGAGGGACTCCATCTTCTCCGCCGCCGGCATCACCTGCGCTGTCGTCTTTTTCTGTTCACCATCACCATCATCATCAC